>JABCTC010000126.1 GCA_018238545.1 Candidatus Heimdallarchaeota archaeon | reverse complement strand
TATAGCGTACAATTAAAATCAGGGAATAATATATTGATATCCAATATCATTGATTTATTTCTTAACATTTAATTTGTTGGACATTTAATAAATAAGGATTCCAATGGAAAATACAGACGAAGAAAAGGTTCCAAGGGTATTCATTTCATACTCACACGATAACCCAAATCACAAAAAATGGGTTGCAGAGCTTTCTTCAGAATTAGTCGAGAATGGTGTTGATGTCATTATAGATCAGTGGGACTTGGGATTTGGTGATGATGTTCCAAAATTCATGGAAAATTCGGTTGCACAAGCTGACCGGGTATTGATGATTTGCACTGAAACTTATGTCCGGAAAGCAGATGAGGGAAAAGGTGGTGTCGGTTATGAGGCAATGATTGTTACAGGTGAATTAATTCGGAATATAGGAACATCAAAATTCATTCCAATCATCCGTCAACATACTGATGAACCAATCCTGCCGAAAGCTATGAGTACGAGGTTCTACGTAAACTTAAGTGACGGACAAGACCATAAAGAACAGTTTGAAGAATTACTTAGAGAACTGCATCAAATTCCAGCAGTAGTTAAACCTGCGCTCGGGAAAAACCCATTCGCAAAACAACCTTCAGGCGTTGAAACTCCACCTTCACAAAATCTTGGGAGCCATTTCCCCACCTTAGAAAGCAAAAGGGATATAAAAGAAATTTATGGTATTGCTCTTGGAGTGGCTCGTAACGGCGATATGGTGGCGTGGCGAAAAATTATCAGACAAGCCATGGTACCAGTTCAAGACGGCTTACTTGAATGGCGTCAAAAATATGAACGAAATCCACCTAGAGAGCAAGACGCTAAGTATTCAGCTGCACTTGACGGCTTATCAGTATTTGCAGCTCCAATATGTATCGCACTGACAGGGGTGGAGTCAGGGAGGGATAAATTCACAAATCAAATTTCTCTATTAGATGAAATACTTTCCCCCAGAGGCTGGAATTGGGCGGGCCTGAATCTTATTGTAGGTTTTCCAAAAACTATTGCCTTTGTTTATCAGGCTTTACATGGTGCTATTTGTTTGCAGACTAATCAACTCCCTTTGGCCATTCGTCTAGCCCGCTCAAAAGTAACACTCCCTATGGAAAGCAACAGTTCTTCTCTTTACCTATTTCATGATATTATTGGGTGGCCAGAAAGTTTAGGCAGAAATTCACAAAATGCTTGGAATTTTTTTCAAGTTTTAACCGAAAAATGGGAATGGCTTAAAGAACTTTTTGGTACTTCTAATGAATTCATAGAGTCACTGTGTGCTTATTATATGGTATTAAATATCCTTGAGTTTGCCGACACACTATCCACGGGCAAAGAAAAGGTGCTTCTCGAACAGGAGATAAGGCTAGATATCCCGCTATGCTTTCTTAAAGAAGGCACTGATACCAAGAGAAGGGCTTACCGCCTAATTTTGAATGAACCAAAAGACGTGAAATTTATTTGGAAAGGTGTTGGTGTAAAAGATGAGAGCGTTATTAAATATTGGCCCCACTGGATCAATCACCTGAAATATTGGCTCTCACGTATGCGCGATTTTGGTCTCAGAGGTGAAGTCACTCACGAAAACCTACTCCAAGATTTAAATATTACTGGCCGAATAATCGGTTGAAGAAGGATTGGCAAATCCGCTACTCTCTCCTTTGCCAACCTCTTAACCGGGTTAGCCTAAACAATATAGGACGAAATTGAATATGAAAGATTTACTCAGCAAGCTCTCATCCTATAACCTGTTTAACTACCTGCTGCCTGGCATCATCTTTGTGGTGCTTGCAAAGGATTTATGCAACTATTCCTTCATTCAGCAGGACATTGTCATAGGCGTTTTTCTGTATTATTTCATTGGTCTTGTCATAAGTAGATTCGGTTCACTGGTTATTGAGCCGCTTCTTCGCCATGTATCATTCCTAAAGTTTGCTGATTACAAGGACTTCGTTGCTGCTTCAAAGATAGATGAAAAAATAGAATTATTTTCGGAAGTAAACAATACCTATCGCACATTATGTTCTTTATTTATTCTTCTGGGCTTGTTGAAAATTTATGGAGGAGTGAAAAGGGGTCAAGTCTGCTCTTGACTCTTACTAGGTAATCGAAAGGGTCAAGAGCAGACCCTATGGTTGGAGGAAATCGATGATGGACGATAACC
>JABCTC010000125.1 GCA_018238545.1 Candidatus Heimdallarchaeota archaeon | reverse complement strand
TACTGCTACAGATGTCAGTACGCCTATGAACAAATTATTACAATTAAATGATGTCGATGAATTAACCGAGTTTGGTGCTTCAATTAAAACCTCACAACATAAGCATTCGATGGAAATAGATAAAAAATTAATTAACCTTTCGATATCAAACGATAATTCGAAGAGAATCTTTGACTTCAATTTTCATTTTAATATATCTAACCTGGCCGAATTTAAAGAACAAATCAATTCCAATTCTTTAATGGGCCTTAGAGAAATTGCATTAAGTTTGATGAAAGAAGTCTATAACTTAGAATTAAAAAAATAAGGCTATGAAAATGGATTATACAAGAAGTTCAAGTTCAGGGGCGGACGACCAGGAAAAGATTGAATTCCGAAAGCAAGAAAAGATGCCTTTTCATATGGGAACTTCTGAGTTAGAAGATTCAAGATCACAACCTAACGATTTTATTGATAAGCAACAAACAAATTGGATTTCAGAAAATAACAGAACTGTTGATTTGTCTTATGAACATTCTGTAAGCGCTCTTGATGTTGCGGCATACATATTGAGTCACTTGGGGCAGATGACTACTATGAAGCTTCAGAAAATAGTTTATTACTGCCAAGCATGGTCATTAGTCTGGGACGAGAAACTTTTGTTTAAGGAAGACATTGAAGCTTGGGCAAATGGACCTGTAGTAAGAGTGTTGTTTAATTATCATCGTGGGCAATATATGATTTCATCTGTTTTGATTGGCAATCCCGATTTATTAGATGATCAACAAAAGGAAACAGTAGAGGCAGTGCTTGATTACTATGGAAATAAATCTTCTCAATGGTTGAGTGACTTGACTCATATGGAAAACCCGTGGAAATTGACACGAATCGGTATGCCTGAAATGCAAAGGGGGAAACGAGTTATAAAACCAGATATAATAGCAGACTATTATAGCTCTCTACCACCAAATGATTGATTAACGCTAAAATGGTTAAAAAAAACGCAAGAAGCAGATTGACCCCACATCCATCTAAAACTCCGCGAGTTGATCCTACAATCAAGAACCCAATGGATCAGAAGCCCGTTTGGCATATTGGAGCTTTGGATGTTGATGGTCCTTGGGGTTGGGATGTAATCCAGAGAGATCTCTTTTTCGATGAGGTACTACCGAAAATGAGAAACTTTGAGAGTATGTTTTGGAAAGACATTCTTGGCAGAAATAACCATGAGGTTTCTGTATCTGAAATTAGTACTGTTGCTCAAAAAAGATTGGCCAGGATAGACCTCGATGATACCGAACAATTAGTTTCTCTACGACTCACAGGCAAACAGCGTATATGGGGCATTAGGGTGTATAATATATTGAGAATACTCTGGTGGGATCCAAATCATCAAGTCTATCCAAGTAGATTACGACACACATAGTAAGGACGGTAAGTGCGGCATCCATTGGTAAATCAGTAACTTTTTCCAGTCAGAACCAAAGGCATCTGAGATTATTTTCTTAACTGCCTTTTCTCTTCAGGGTAGATCTAAAAGAATGCGGTCCATATTTAGGCAGGCAACCACCTTGCCCCCGTTGCAAAATACCTGTTATTCACGTAACAAATTGATACGTTTTAATATTTGTGATATACAAATCCTATCTGTATTAGAATCGTCTGAATTTTAAGTTACGCAGTTGGCAAGATATCTATACTCAAAACGTCTGGCGAGATAGCCTTCAATGGGTTATCCGGCTTTCTGTTTTATTGGCTAATTGTTGGTCAACAATCATGAAATCTGTAGGAATATTCAAAAACTATACAATAACTGTTATGTGGCAACGATATGCTACGAAAACAATGGTGAGCGTGAGTCCTTTAAGAACCACCTCATCGGTGACTTGGCACTCGGTAGCCGCTTCGGTCTATGACGAAAATTAAGGACCGCTTCTATTCTTATGCAAACAAAATATGGAATCTTATCATCCCAAGGATATTAAACTATTTAAATATTGCGAAACCTTTTTTAAGAAAGCACTGGTGGTTCTGGAACAATATATAGAGGCTGGAGCATATATTCCACCCATAACCTACTACAAGCCGGTTGCTCATGCTAACAGGTTGTGTTCAAATAAAGCAGAAGATCAGATATCAAAAATGCTTAGTCCTTTGAGTAAAAAAGATGAAAGCACACCAAAGATGAAGGTAAATTTC
>JABCTC010000017.1 GCA_018238545.1 Candidatus Heimdallarchaeota archaeon | reverse complement strand
GGTTTGCACTGGTTCATCTATGTCTTTACTATACCCTTTCGAACATTTGTAGAACACTATCATTCTTTCTTTAAAATACTCTTGTTGTCTCTCTATTATTTCATCTACTTCGTTGTAGCTTACATGTTTCTCTACTACCAATTTCTCCCTGTACAGTAATATTTTATCTTCTTTTATCTCTACTGACTTCTCTATTGGTGAGTAGTCCATGTTTAGTTCTTTGCATGCCTTGGTTAGCTTCGCGTAAGTCATCATATCCACTCTTAGAATACTGTTTCTACAAGAATTTCTCCTCTTTTTTTCTTGAAAACGTGAATAATATCTGGGATATATACTTTAGACAATGTATCGCTATCTAATTTATCTATATTGTTTTATAATATAGATTCGTAATTTAAAATTATGAAAATGAGTGTTGAACCGTATCATACAAAAGATTTCATGAAATATCTGTCGAAAAATGGTTGGTCAGAACTGCAAAGAAGTGTTCGAGTGAGTCAGTCACATATTGATCTTATTGCTACCTCACCTGAAGGTATTGTTTATGGTTTTCGCTTTCTAAATAAATGGACAAAAATGTCGTGGGATCAAATTCAACAATCTTGGGAAGAGGCATTAAAAGATATATATTACTATATGATTCACAAAGATGAAATAGAATATTCAAAGAAAGTTGATATTTGGATTGGTGTTTACATTAGTACTACCAAAACTAAATTTCCAATAGAACGTAGTGATAGAGACTCGGATATCGGCGTTTGGCAATATCATACTGATGAAATTTATATCATTCATGAAGCTAAAGGTTCAATTATTTCAAAAGACATAGCTTTGGTTTCGTATCTAGATATATCTTTGGGAACTGAATACAGAAACAAAATAATTGAAGATGATGGAAAATTAACTAAAGAAGTAGTTATTGAATCTCTTCAAGTTTCAGATGAAAAACTTCCTCGACAGATCATTCAATATACTCCTGAAGAGCAGATGATTATTGGGGATTTAATAACAGGTGGATTGATAGCTGGAGGTTTATTTGCAATAGTTGATTTTTTCAGTGAATTCTTCTTAATCCCAAAATGGATTCTAGGACTGAGTATTGTTGTTTTGGGTATTTTAATCATATTGATTTATAGAAAATATAAAAGGAATAAATCTCAAAAACAATTGTGACTAAATTCTAGGAGGTAAATTTTTATACTTCTTTGTGAAATATATCTTGCCTATTTTGTTATACCCACTTTACATCAAAGTATAGGTGTAAACTGTGGTAGTAAAATATAAGACTAAAATTATTGGAGTTTTTATTCTATCGATTGTTGTGATATCTATTTCTGTTTCTCTGGCTCTTCTCTTACCGAGAGATTGTTCTGATTGTTCTGATTTGAGCGACAATTCAGATCTATCTTCTGTTGATTCATCAGTATGGGACAACATTTCATTTGTACTTGTAAACGAAAGTGTAAGGACTATTAATGATTTTGAAGGATCGATTCTATTACTTGAGTTTTCTTCTACTAACTGTCTTGATTGTTCTACTCAACTCCCTATTCTAGATGAATTCTGGGAGACTATTTCTTCTTCTAATGAAAGCATAGTTCTCCTGACACTCTTTATTGATTTATCAACTCAGAAAGAACTTCTCGATTATTATATCTCTAATAATGTTACTTGGTTAGTTGGTCGTATTGATTACTCCACTTATTCCACTCTTGGACTCTCTTTTGTTCCTAGTTTTCATCTTTTTGATAGAAATTCTAATGAACTCAAATCTGTTCAAACCAACCTTTCACTTAAAGAGCTATGGGATTTTGTTAATTGGTATCCCTCTACTACTTCCCCTGTTTGGTCTATTTACCACAAACACAAAGAATTTCTTAACAATCATCTTTCCAAATCTTCTCTAACACCTTTTGTTTCTCCATCTACACTTTCTTACGTTCTTGATGATATTCGTTCTTTCTATTGTCTTGCTAATGATTTAACTTCTTACCGAACTCTCTCTGCTCAAGCTGTTTCTATTTCAGATCATGCCTATTTCTTTGTTGAACAAGGAATTATCTCTGCTTATGGTTATGATTTTATTCTCAATGTCATGGATGAACAGAAAGAGATTTTTGAAAATCAGATTTATCCTGTTGAATATTCTGTTTTCGGTAATATTGAGGGTAATCTTGGTAATATCGGTGATGGTAAAGTAATCATTCTTTTTGCTAACCTTCCTTCAGGTATTGCTGGTTACTTTGACCCTTTTAACGAATATTCCCAATCTTTTCTTGATAGTCAAGGTCTTTCCATTTACAAATCTAACGAGTTTGAAATGGTAATATTAGATTTTCTTGAACGTTTTGAGACTACTCTTGCTCATGAGTATCAACACCTTATTCACTTTAATCACGATCAAGACGAACTCACTTGGTTCGATGAAGGTTGTGCTGAATTAGCAGGTTATCTAACTAATACTATGCCTACTGAATGGGATAATCTCTCTTACTTTGCTCGCAACTACTTCCAATACAGTTATGACGATTCTCTTGTCTTTTGGAATTATCTCTCTTCTGGGGGTAATGATGTTAGAATTGATTATGGCGGTGCTTATCTTTTCCTACTTTATTTCTATGAGCAATTTGGTTCTGGAGTTTTAACAACCATCGTTAATGACACTTACTCCTCCATTGTCAGTCTCTCTACATTTCTTTCAACTGTAAATTTGACTTTCAACGATTTCTTCTTCAACTGGCAATTGTCTTTATTTCTTGATCATCTCTCTCTTTCTAATTCCCTTAGTTTCACTAATCTTGACTTTTCTCTCTCTCCTTTGTCTTTTGTTTCAGATGAAACTGTCAAGTATTATTCTATCCCTTACTATGGTTTTTACAGTGTTCTTGTAGATATTTCTTCTACTTCATTTGATATCGTTCTTATTAATTCTCAAAGAAAAAATATTGGTATCACGTTGTTCTTTTTTTCAGGAACAAATCTGATTGATTTTCAGTGGTTTACTACTTCAAACTCTTCTATTGATGTTGTTACAACTCCCTCTACTACTTCTATTCTTATCTCTCTCTCTCATATTGATGAATTCTATCCCTTGAAAGCTGGAAATAATGGTTTGGGTGACTTTGTTCCTATTTCTTTACAAACTATTAATCCATTCCAACTTCACTATTCTTATCCTACAATTCTTCAAAATAAAACCCATTTTTCCTTGTATGATTTGCATATCTTGTTTTTAAATGGTACAGATATTTTCTTTGGGGGAGAAACAGATTTAGTTGTAATTTCCGTTATAGGTTCAATTTCTAATGATTCTTGGTTTCCAGTTTTTGATTTAGGAAACTATTTTGGCTGGGGTGGCTGTTGGTCTCTCTCCTCTCTCCTCCCTGGAAGTTATGATTTGTTTCTAAATATCACCACGGGTAATTTTTCTCTTTATTCTTACTTATCTTGCATTACTCTTTCTCTTGATTTGGAACTATCTAGACCTCTTATTTTCCTTGATAATGTTTCTATGGAACTTCAAGTGTCTGTTAATCTCACTCTCTTCCCCTCTAGTCTTATAGATGAGATTTTACCTTCTTCTAGTATTCACGCTTTTATCTATAATTCTGATAAGATGTGTGTTTCTTCTTTCTCCCTTCACTCTCTGGATCTGAATACTTATTCCGGTTTTCTAGACTGCTCTAATTTCAGTCAAGATTATTATTACTCTATCATTTGTTTTGAATTTGAAGATTTTATCTTCTATTCTTTTCCTTCTGAGCTAATACATTTTTCCCCATCTATCACTGATAATGTATCCTCCTTGAATATTGTTGTTTTTCCTCTAATTATGATGATTATTGTTGTGATTAAATTATGTCTAAAAAATGTTTTAAAATCTATAAATAAAAAGGAGTTGATAAAAAATGAAAAATAAAAAATACAAACTACTACCAATCTTCATTCTCTCTCTATTTCTCTTCCTTCCCATCTATTCTACTTCCGCCTCTGAGGTTCTTCTCAATACTTCTATTACCCTCAGTTACGAAGATCGATGGACTTGGTCACATAATTTTAATGAAGATAATTCTAGAATATCCGTTGAGATTACTCTTAACGGAGATGAAGCTATCCCTTTCGTTCTCTCTTCTGTTGACTATAACCGTTTAGTATCTGGTTACGATATTCCAGAAGAAAACTTCTACCTTGCTGTCGAAATTGAAGGGCAAACAAACCAGCTTGTTACTAAAAAATATACTGTTAAGCTTGGTCCTGCTGGTTCTTACTACCTTGCTATTCTTCATACTAATCCTTCTACATTTGCTCAACTTGATGTTGTTGTTACTTTTCTTGGAACTATTAACATTGGTTTGATAATTGGTTTAGTGATCGGTTCTGTAGCTATTTTAGCTGGTTCTGGAGTAGGCATTTGGTTTTATCTGAAAAGGAGAACTAAATAGCAAATTTCTGACCATATCCTATTCTAATAGTTTTTCTTTTACTTTTTTTATAATCTTATTTTTTTCTTCTGTTTTAATAGAATCTGATTCGTTTACAGTATCCACTACCAGAATTAATAGTTTTTTCTTAAACTTATTTTCAATTTTCTCACCTAATTCTTCAATATAATCAACGAATGAATTTATACTTTCTTTATAATATCTCAGAAGAATTTGAACAAAATTATTAATGATTTTTGACTCAAATATTCTCAATGGATCCATTTCCATCAATTTTTCAACAATCATCATAGAACCAACAACAATACCAGCAGATTCTCCTGAATGTATTTCCAGATTTAGTATCTCTAATACAAAATTTAATGCTATGTTTACTCCTTCATAATATTGTTCTGGTAAATTTATCTCAAAAAAAGCTTCCTCAACTGAATCTCGCATAATAGTTAATATTCTCTCAGCACATTCGTATGATGTTCCCTCTTTAGTGTGTGATTCATTTTGTAGAATTAAAGATGAAACTCTTTTCAATAATCCATTTGCATTTCTATAATCTTTATCAAACCAGTACCCATCAATTGCAGAAATATAACCAAAAAAAGAGTTTACATAAAGATGTTTGAATTCTTCTTTTTTATATCTATTATTTTTAAAAATCTCTCCTAATCTAAACATTAATCCTGCTCTTGTAGATACTATATTTGCGATATTTCTCATATCAACTCTATAGTTCATCTGCATGGTACAATTTATTGTCCAACTTTTAATAATGAAAATTTGTGCATCCCTTTCTTCTGTCATCATTAAAAGATTCTTATAATATTCTTCATTGCATCTTAATATAACTGAAACTGCTTTTCTTATCGCTTCTTCGCTTTCTATCCTTCTCTCTCCTAGATAACAGATTATTGATTCGACAATATTTACATATCTGCCTGCCATTAGGGGTATTTTCATAACTTCTTTGAAAAAAGACTTTGCTAAATCTTCCAATTTTTCTGCTGTATTCTCCTTATTCTTTATATTGTAGTAGTTTTCAAGCTCCTCTGGACAATCATCTGAAAACAATATTGTTACTGTTGGATAAGATTGGAGTTTATTTCTTAATTCATCTAATAGAAAATCAGTCTCAATACCATATCTTCGTTTTCTAAAAAAATCTATGAATTCTTCCTTTTCGCTTTCGAATAGATTATTTTTCTCATCTATATCTTCTTTAGTTTCTTCAAACACATTTCCACATACGAAACATTTCTTATCTTTCAATTCTATTGGTTCATTACATTCAGGACACAAAATCTCTTTAGATATGCTTAAAACACCACACTTCTTACAGTACATCCTATTATGATGATTATTTTCACCACAGATGATACATATCTTTTTTAGAGACTTCATTTTGCTACTCTGAAATAATTAGTAGAATTAAGATAAAACTATTTCCCTTCAAACCTCATTTTAAATCGCCTTAATATCATGTTATATTTTTTCTTCCTCTATTTTATTTTTTCTCTTAAGGTAATCCTCATCTGATGCTACTTTTTCTTACATCCCATACCAGTTCACTAATATCCAACCCATCCAGTTCTTCCAAGATTCATTTGTTGTAAATCTCAGAACACTCGTGAACCTCTTAACATAATGTAAAGAGTCTAAACTAATTTACTATCAGATTTCGTAACTGTTTTTTTCTTATGATCTTTTGACAATCTGTAATAGTGTATAATCCATACAAGAACAGCACAAAAAGATATCAACAACCCTAAAGTGGAGAGTAGAGTCCCCCACTGTTCAAGTCCTGTGCTGGGAAAATTGTTCTCAAAATTTCCAGAAATATCAAAATCGATCATATAAGGGTCCAACATATTTACAAATATATCAAAATGGAAAGAAAAGACACCATTAGATAATGGCCAAAAACAAGCAACATAAAATTGGCTCATGTCCATCAATATATGACTAAAAACATTAACAGCGACAACTCCAGTGATGAAAAGATTTCTTTTTGTTAGGAGAAAAACAGCTACAACAACTAAAGCTTGAATAAAAAAGGAATGTAAAATAACTCTATGCTTAAGCAAGATATCTATATCATGATAAACAGACAGAGGGGATAAAAGAATTATCCATAACCACTGTTTTTTTTCTTTTCTTCCAAAGATTGCCATATTAACTAGTAGAGATAATCCAAAATGTGTTGCTAAATCAGGCATACTATTTCATCAAAGTAATATTAGATTTCTTAGTGCTTAAATCTTACTCAATATTAGTAGGTAAAACAATCTGATAACTGATGTTCAACGCTTGTTATACTTGAAAAGAAACAAAGATAATGTTGATCTATAAAAATATAACACCAAGCACAATCATTAGTTGACCTGCAATATATGTAAACATTGTAATTACTCGTTCATACTTAAACACAGTTACAAATTTTGCATATCCATTTAGTATATCAGAAATTATAAACAACCATGCTCCTACATATAGAAGTATTATCCCTTCTAATGTTCCATAGCCAAAAAGAAGGGTTGTGCTTATTCCCATTAACCCAATTACAATAATGTATATAGTTACAGCTGTTGTCATTTTGCCAGTATGTTTAGTCAAACGTGGATGGATCATAATTGCTGCAATTACAAAAGGTATCGCAAGTAAAACACTCCACCAGACAAAATGAACAAAATCTCCTGCTATATAGATAAAAGCAGAAATGTATAACAAATTTCCTAAAAGAAAGGAGACTAGACCTACTCTTAACCATTTGCGAGTTTTATCAGGATCAGGTAGCATCAAGAAGATGTCGCCAACAAATCCACCGATTATAGCAATACTGATTAACCAATTGATATTGACGTTCCCAATAACATAGAATAATAGAAGTAACGGCATGAGAAAGGGTTTTGTAAGATATCTAACAATTATGAATTTCTCTTTTCCAATATCAATAAGGAATTCACCTAGTAGATGCAATAAAGAAAAGAAAATTAATAACACTAACAGAATTATAGATACAGTTTCCATTAATAACAACAACAAAGAAAATGAGGAATTTAAAAGAATTTACTTAAGTCTTTGAAGTCCTATTCTTTCTAAGGTGTGAAGTTGATGAGCTCATTACTAAGGCTTCATTAAATATTGAGAAATTCAGCTAAAAAATTCGAGGTATTTTCTTCGGATGTTTAGGAATATATTTTTAGGTGTAATTGTGTAATCATTATTAATAATGTCTGCCGAAGAAACCACTGTTAAGAAACGTAGAATTCTCAGATTCATCAGAGATTTAGATCTTCGCTATATTCGAGGGTCCATAGATAGGAGGACCTATCAAACTCTTAAGAACAAATATCAAGAAATCCTAACTGGTCTCCCAACATCATTGAAATCTGATGAAGAAACAAAAAAAATCGCAGAAACTAAGAAAACTCTTCCAGAACTAGAATCAGATATCCAGCAAATTGACCAGGCAATAGTTGATACATCCCCTCCATCAGTTCCTCAAAGAACCTTGGAACTTCCAAAGATGGAATTAAAGATTATGCCTATTCTTGAAATTGAAGAATTAAAAATACGTTACGTCATGAATATGGCCATTAAAGCTGCTACAAAAACCTTTGAAGAGGAGATGAAATTAGAACAAGAGTATATTTCTGGAAAATTAGATGATCAAGAACATATGACTTACAAAAATGAAGTAGAAGCTAAACAACACAAAATATTCCAGCATTTTTACAAATTATCTGAGCTCCTTTTTTCAGTTTCAAAAAATCATTTGTTCAAAAATACTCATAATAATTTTCTTCTCTTTAACAATGAACTTAGCGAAAATATTAACCGTTTAAGAGGAGTAGAAACAGATAAACCTGAATTGAAAGGCATTATATTGGAAATTAATGATAGGGTTCTCCGTAATAGACCGATTCTTCGCAAAGCAGCTCAAGATACCCTTAAATGGAAAATGAGTATTTTACAAGAGAAAGAAAGGTTTGCTCTATTTTATGAGGTTAACAAAGAAAAACTTACTCAAAAACAGAAAGAAATTATAAAACGAGACATGAAGCAGTTTGAAATCTATGAAGAACTTCTTGACGATGATATAAACGATTATACACATGATATAGATGCAATGGATCAGATATATGGAGAACATCTGAGATTTCAAGAAATAGTTACACCCTATTTCAAAGATCTAGCTATTGACATAGAAGCTAAGATACAACGTTATAGTGAAGTTGTTAGTTTTCAGCAAATGAAAAACAAAGTTTCCATAGCTACCAGTACTGAAACCAAAGATTTGGACTATATGGTCTTATCTGAATTAAGAACACTTTGGAAGTTTACAGGAAAACCCGTAATTGATGAACAAAACGATTTAGTTGGTTTCTTAATTGGACCTGCTAAGCTAAATGAAAAGTATGGAATACTAATTCTTCAACAACAAGAGATTTCCCTTTCAATGATAAGGAGAATTTATGATAATATTATATCTCCCGAGGAATCAGAAGGTAAAGAAACTGAAGAAGATAAGAAAGAATATATCTTGAGTGAATTAGTTAAGACCCTTCCTCAAGTTCCTTTCACTTTCCTCATACCTGAGGCTATAATTGAATATTGTAAAAGAAAGGATGTGGAATTAACTGGAGACCTAAAGAAAGTTATGCGTCAACCAGACAATTATCTCTTTGTTCCTCTTGAATCTACCTCAAAAACTCAACGTGAAATCAGAATCAACAATGAAAATATTGTATTAAGTGGTGATTTATTACCATTTTATAATTCTACTGAGAGCAATAATTTCACTAGCTTACTTTCAGAAAAACAAGGCTTGCAGATTAAGAATATATTCAATCAGATTGTTGGAACAGCTAATTCTGTGATATATCATCCAAGTAAAGGCTATTTTCTTGTATCCAAGAGATTAAACTTATCTAACGATCTTTTTGATTTTGTTTATGATTTTCTCTATTTAGATGACACAACTGATGGGACAGAGATTTTTTCAGCAGACAAAAAGAAAATTGTCATTGATAAATTATCTAATGAATTTGGTATGTCTGCAAAAGATATCGAGAATCCTGAACTTCTGAAGAAAATATTAGTAGAGAAAAACACCGGTATCTTACCAAACATTGTAGAGAGCTCTAAATATGATTTGTATTCTATTGGGGGTCTAAAAATTGTAAGTGACCACATTTTATTAGATTTTGGAACACCAAAATTCACCATAGCTGATGTTTTTGACATACAAGGAAAGGTTGTAGAGAATGTAAAAGGCACTGAGCTTGGAGTTATCCATAATTTAGAACTCAAAGAAAAACCTATTCTAAACTTATGGACTTCAATTGATTTGCTTCTTATAGCTTCATTCGTTGATTCCAACCCTGAGAAGTTGTTTGAAGAAGACAACAATTTCATTGATAATTTAGCGATTTCAATTGGAAAACTTATGAGTATCGCACCACAGGTAGCTCTTCGTCCAGATATGGTTATGACCTTTATGAACCTCATAGGAAAGATATCTAGAATTGAGGAAATAGAAGAAACAATGGCTAAATTCAAACCTAGAACTATAGAACTAAGTCGAATTATCACAGTTGAGAAACAAAAAATTCTTGCAGATATTAGTGATAAGGAAATAATGGATGAAATAGCTTCAGATATTGAAGAAGGAGATGTTGACGAGGATAAAAGGTTCGTAGCATCACCGGATTATTATCTTCGTGAGAAATAGTTATATCAATGGACTCTTTGAGATATCTTATACAAAGGAAAGATAGAAGATGACTAGAACATTTGTTGGTTTTTATCCAGTAAAAGATTTCTCTAAATTCAATGAGAAGGATTCAATCATACTGGTAGGAGTTCCGATAGAGAAAGCAAAGACTACTCGTAGAGGTTCTAGAAAAGCTCCAAAAGAAATTCGAAAACAGTCACTCGAATTCAGTGGTATTTCTTCTGAATTTAATATTTCCAAATGCAAAACTAGTTTTTATGACATCGGAGATATTGATTCTATCAAGGAAACTAGTAAAATAAATCAGCTTTGGAAAAAAGTATCGAGCAATAACAATAAACTAATAGCTATAGGAGGGGATCACAGCATAACTTTTGATATGCTTTCAGCTGCGCCTTGGGATGAAAAAACTGCTGTTATTTGGCTAGATGCACATGCAGATCTAAATGATGAATACCCTCCAAATGTTTTTTATTCACATGGTACGGTTTTTGCTAATCTTAAGAAAGATTTGAAATTAGATGCAAGTCAGATGCTCCTTATTGGTGGCCATGCATATACACAGACATCACAAGAACACGAAAAATTAAGTAGTGATGATATCGAATTTATGCCTACGCACAAACTATTTTCTGAGAAAGATAAATCATTAAAGGTCATACAGAATTTTGTTAAAAAGTTTGATCGAATATTCCTTTCAATCGACCTCGATACTCTAGATCAAGCCTTTGTGCCAACTCTAGCAACAGCAGAACCTTTTGGACTTACTCCTCAATTATTGATGGAAGTCATTAAAATCATCCTTCCTAAGACAATATATGTTGATATAGTTGAAACAAAATATTCTAGAAAAGATAGAATTGTTCTTAATTTTGCGGTTGGTTTAATCTATTTCATTCTTCAGAATCTTACAGATAATTGATTTAGGATAATGTTTATTATATCAAAAGCAAATTTTAGAACATGTCATCTAAAAAAGTAATTTTAACAGAAAATGCACCTTCTCCTGTTGGTCCATATTCACAAGCTATTCAAGCTGGTGAATTCTTATTTATTGCTGGACAGATCCCTGCAAATCCTTCCACAGGAGATATAATTAGAGGTAATATACAAAGCGCTACAAAGCAAGTGATGGAAAACTTGAAAGCAATAGTAGAGGAAGCAGGTTATTCTATGGATGATCTAGTAAGATGTAGGGTATATCTTAAAAATATGGATGAATTTAAACAAATGAATGAAGTTTATGGGTCATTTTTTGGTGAAAAACCTCCTGCCAGGGCCGCTATTGAAGTTGCTAGACTACCTTTAGATGTTGATGTAGAAATTTCTGCAATTGCGTGGAAGGAATAGTTAATCTTCATCTTTTTTTTCTATCTCTTTGAACATCAATTTAGTGTACTTTCTTTTAATATTCTCAATTGCATCTTCTAGTGTAGACCGGTTTTTTTCTTGTATGGTTTCTTCATAATCATTTAATGTTTCCAGAGTATCAGGATTTCCAACCTTACCTAGTAACCAAACGATTTTATCTATGGCATAATTTGGTGTATCATTACAGTATATTTTTTCTAAATCGGGTATTATGCTTTCATCATATTCTAGGAGAATATGCGCTGCTTCCGTCCGGACTTCTTCCTCAGGAGATAATAATTGTTTTAGGATTATATTTTTAGCATAAAAATTGGGTTTTCGTTTCTGCAGAGAACCTAGAGCTGCAATTGTTTTATCTATATCTCCGTCCCTTTCTACAATCTCTAGCAATGTTTCTATTATCTTCGATGAATGATAATGTTTAAGTTGTCTGATAGCAAAAATGCTAAAGTCCTTTCTATCATCATCTAATGAGTCAAGTAAATACTTCACAATTTCTTCCTCACTCATCAACTGGTTAGGATTATACTTACTAGACATGCTAATAATTATAGTCAGAAGATACTAAAAAGGTTTTACAAAAGAAAAAGAGAAAGGAGAAGAGTTTATCTTCTTTTATTGAGATAAATCAAAGTAACAGCAATAAGACCTACAACAGTAACCAACCCAAATGGAAATGGAACACCGGCATAAGTTGGTAATTCTTTTTCAATTAATTTTACATAAACAACAAAAGAATATTCATTACCTGCGAAATCTACTACTTTGAAGGTTATAACATGGAAACCATATTCGAGGAATGGTATAGTTATCACTTTGTCCACTGGACTTTCAATAATATTACCTTCATCAGTCTCAATGACGAGTTTTTCTACACCACTACCACCTATTTCGTCAACACCTGAAACATTGAACCTAAGTTCCTTTTTCTCAACGATGATATCAACAGTATCCGTTGCATTTGGTGCAATTGAATTTCCTGCTTCATCAATAATGAAAACTGTCCCCGTTGGTGCTATAGTCTCTATTAGAATAGTGATATTCTCTGTTGTAACTCCAAGTCCTGCATAAGCAGTTACAAAAATATTGTATTCACCACTACTAGCATATTCGTGGGCAATAATAAATATCGATACATTAGAAATTGATTCTACACCTGTACCGTCATCCCAATCAACTTCAACAGCTGTAATATTCGAGTTAATGGCTTCAGCATACCAATTAATGCTTATTTCTCTAGAATTAGTGAAGAGTTCTGTGTCAATTGTTAAATCAGGATTACCATCGACTAGAGTAATTAGACGAACTTTGTTTTCTCTTAGAATCCTGTTTTCTGAAGTTATGTTATCATAGTGAACAATAAATGATCTAATTTCTAATTCAGTTCCAACCTCAAAAGAATGAGCAATTGCTGCAGTTACATTTGTCTGAACACCTTCATCAGAAAGAGAGTATGTTACATTCTCAAATGGGAGACTATGTGTTGGTTCTACTTCTCTATACATTAAACCATATTCGGTGATATTGTAATCATGTAAAATAATATCTAACTCAATATCCTCATACTGGGTGTATTCTTCTTGAACAAAATAGGATTCTAACCATACACCTGTGGTGATAATATTTGGTATTTTGAAATCATCTTCATATTCACCATACCTTGCGTAGAATGATATAAATGAGGAGTTTAAGTTAAATGTATAATTATAATACGCATAAACATCAAAACCAATTTCAACTGTGGATTCGTTATCATAAGTCATTAAAGTTGGATCGTTCCAGCTTAAACCATCAGGAATAGTTGTTCCTTCATCACCAAACAATAAAGGCGCTGACTCGTTATCTCCCCCATTAAATTTGTACCAGATAGTTACATTTGTTGTCATATTTGAGTAAAGAGGTGCATCAGCTTTTATTATAGAGCCGTTAAATACTGCATCATTTCTTGCAACCACTACTGTTGTATTATCATCTCCTCCAGCATATATAGGTCTATATGCTGCATCGAATCTGGGTAGAGTCGAAGGTTGTTCAATCTTGCTTTGAGATAGGGTTATAATACTCATACTACACATCAAAACTAATATTGTTATAGCTGAGAACGTTCGTTTTTTTACCAATGAAATCACCGTTAAATGGGGGCTTTATATTCAAAGTTGGGAAAGCATTTGTATTTTTAAACTTTTTCGAACTTGTTTTTATTTAAAAATACAGAGAGAGATGATTAAACGACTAAAGGAAGATTGTTAGTTCATCAGTAGCAACAAAAGGTGACACAATGCTATAAGGAGTATTGCTTGGACGAACAACTCTCCTGTCTTTAGAGAATAATGTGTCTTTTGAAAGTAGTTCAAAAATATTGCCAATAATATCAAATGTATCTAGTGTACCAATAATTTCTCCATTGGAAATTTTATAAGCATCATTTGCTGAAACCTTAAAGGCACCAGAATGATAGTCTGCAGTCATATATCCTTGTGTGGAATTGATGAATATTCCATCAGATATTTCTGCAATAATATTTTCTGATGAAGTCTCCCCTTCACCTATTAAAAGATTAGAAGGAAATATGGATGGATAAGCTTGATAATTTCTTGGAAAATATTCAAACATTTTTACGCGGAAAGAATTCCCAGAGCTTTCTTCACCTGAATTCAAAAACTGAGAACTATTTAGAGATTGTTCAAATATACCGTTCTTAATTACAATTGTTTTCGCTTGATTTACTCCTTCATCGTCAAAAGCAGTGGAATTTGGAAGACCTGGAACGGTACCATCATCTGTTAAATTGAAGTTCGATGATAACTCTAAAGATAATTTATTACTTGAACTTGCACTTAAAAGGGGAACAAAAGAAAAGGAAAATATCTGAGAGAATGCCATTGGGGAGAATACTATTGGAACTTCAATATTTTCAATTTTATCAGCATGGATGGTTTTTTGTATTGTCTCAGAGATTAGATCATCAATAATACTGTTAATAGATGCAGGTATCTGTCTACTTGTAAGATGCTTCTCAGAACTTGAAATCATATCATAACCGCGATATATAGCTCTGGTATCAATATCAAACCAAGTACTTTTTTCAAATGCTACAGCTTGCGAAGAATTTGCAATAACTTTTCGTTCTAATGATAGCATAAGAGAACCATCAAGAATTATCTCCTTGAAGCTTTCATCGGCTTGATTAAGAGAATAAGATAAATTGAATATTTCTTCCTCATTCATAGAAGCAATTCTTCTATCGTAGATGTTTTCAATTCTTGAAGAACCTAGACTGATTTCAGGAAACTCAAACTTTTTTGATGATATAGGAAAACTTGTAATATCAAGTAAATTATCAATTTCTGTGAGTACTGTCGGTAATGGAAAACAAGCAAAAAACAACTCATTATCCTTAAAATATCTCAGCGCACAACCTGCTCGGTGAGTGGATTGAAAAACTTTGGGAGTTCGGTATTCTGTTCCACCCATCATATGCGCAAGAGATTGAATGTATACCTCAGCGCATTCGAATTTGTACTTCTGTTCAAGTTTTCGAAGCACTCTAACTGCTGTATCTTTTAACTCTTCATCTGTATACATTTAGCTCACTCTCATCTCAGAAACAGCTATTTTAGGGCAAACAGAACCAACAAAAATTCGTTGATTATTCTTAACGCAACTTCCTGGTTGAGCAAGGAGTCTATCTCCAACACACTCGATTTTTGACAAAGTTTCAGTCATACGACCACTAATCTGAAATTGAAGAATGTAATCGGTAAGCTCACCATTTTCTATTGTTCTTCCATATTGAGCATCGAAATTATATTCACCAGTTTGAGGTTCTGCTGATCCCGCTAATCCTTCACCTATATAGATGCCTTTTCTAACATTTTCAAATAATTCCTCTTCGGAATAATCCTTTGGCTCAAAGAAGAAATTGCTCATTCGAACCTGAGGTAAAAATTCAAAACTAAAAGCACGATAATTAGAGGAAGGCTCACTATCCATAGCAGCAGCTGTTTCTCGACTATGTAGAAAATCAACCAATATACCTTCATCTACTAATAAGGTCCCTCTTCCTTTAATCCCTTCAGAATCATATTCATAATACCCAACTGTTTCAATATAAGGATCATCAATGACACTAACAATAGAGGGAGCGAGTTTCATCCCTAGCATGCCTGCTGAAAAAGAACGACCTGAAAGAACGTTATCTGCTTCTAATGAGTGCCCCAGTACTTCATGTAAACATGTCCAAGCCATGTCTTCACTTAAAACGGCTTTAGTAGTTCCTTGACATATAGATCTAGCAGAAGGGAGGTTATTGATTACTTCTACAAAACTATCAGTTTCGTCTAGTTTGTCAAAAGGTAATACATCTACTCCACCTAATCCTCCATAATTTTTGTAATATTTTACTTGTGTGTTATTATGCATTACTCGACCTGTTAAAGTCAAAATTGCATAAGGATATTCTTGATAAACTTTTGATCCCTCACTACTTGCAAATCGTTCAGACCAATTTAGGAATACTATATCAGTTTCAATTAGAGCTTTTACTTTTAATTTCTCTTCAATGTGTTTTTGAAATGTTTTTATCTTTTCCTTGAATTCACTTTTATCGAGATCTTTCCAGTTAATTTTTGCTTCTCTTATTACAGTGGAATCCGAGATAGGTACTTCCGTTAATGAGGTAATTCCTTTCTTCCACTTAGTTACAAGGTTAGCAGTCTTTACAGCTTTCTTAATATGTTCTTCTGCGTATTTCAAATCAGGTGTAGAAGTGAAAGTAACGATTCCTTCAGACAGCATCCGCATACCATATCCAGAGCTAATACAATTTATTTCATTGACAATCTCGCCATTAATAGCTTGTATTTTTTTCTCCTCAATTCTTCCAAAACGGATATCTGAATAAGAGGTTCCTTGCTGTTCTGCAATCTTGAGTAAGTTATCAAGTGAATCGATAGGTTACACCCCTTTCAGATGTTTCTTTATCTTTGACATATATATAACTAGCCAAATATGGTACTGTGCAATCATCATATTATGTTAGCATTTTAATAGGTTTGTAATTAGATAGCAACATGTTAACTAAAACCACTTTAGTGACAGTTTAAAGAATGGGTTATTGAGGGTACGTGATAAACATAAAAACCAAATGTAACCTGGTGAAAAATTTATGAATGTCTCCTTAACTCTCCATGTACCCTCAAGTGTAACCCAGATCTGTTGAGTTAACAAATTTAATTATCAACAGCAAACCTTTTCTTTTGTATAGAATTCATCAAACTAATGCCTATTGCTATATGTTGTGACTTTGATGGAACAATCACGTTGATGGATACAGGTAAAACTCTTCTTTCTAAGCTGACAAAAGGGGACTGGCAAGCTGTTGATAAGTTTGTTATAGACGGTCAAATTGGCACAAGAGAGGCTCTTATTAAACAATGGGGGATGATAGAACATACTACATGGGAAGAGATTTTCACTATTGTTGATACGATGAAAATTGATCCTTCATTCTATGATTTTTATAATTGGATGTTGCAAAAAAATATTAAGTTCCTCATCCTTTCTGATGGCTTTCAAAAGTACATCAATAGAATTCTAGAAAATCACGAAATAAAAGTAGAGAGCTTAGATATTTTAGCAAATGATGCAGATTTAGTAGATAACAAATTAAAGCTCAGCTTCAATACTCCTGAATGTGAACATGGTTGTGCAAATTGTAAATATTCTCATGTGTTGAAACTGAAGAATGAAGGCTACAAAATAATATATATTGGAGATGGTTTATCAGACATCTTTCCAGCAACTGAACTAGCAGATATCATTTATGCCAGGAATAATGAAGATTTAGCCAAGAAATTAGAAGCAGATAGCAAGCTTCAAGTTTTCGATAGTTTCTCAAAAATCAAAGAAGATATAGAGAAACGATTTTTATAAAATACTGGAACTAATAAAAGGATTTTCTCTTTTTTCAGACCCTATATCGGTCATTTCACCATGTCCTGGATAGACAACTGTGTCTTCTGGTAAAGTAAATAACTTTCTAACTGATTTTTCTAATTCAGAAAACGAACCTCCGTAAAAATCTGTTCTTCCTACGCCTCGGTTAAATAGTACATCTCCTGATATTAATCTATCTTCAAAGTAAAAACATATACTACCTGGTGTATGACCTGGAGATAGAATGGCTTTAATCTTTAATTTCCCAAGTTCAAAGCTCTGATTATCCTCAATAAAAATATCAAACTTTCCTAAAGAGGCAGGATCAAATTGAAAGATTCGTGCAAATTTCCCCATATTTTCTAGCACGTCAAGTTCTTTTTCATTACATGCAAGTTTGGCGTCAGGGAACAGTGTTCTTACTTCTTCTATACCCATAACATGATCAAAATGCAAGTGAGTACAGAACAGATATTTTACTGTAAGATTTTCTATTTTTATAGTTTTAAGATGCTTTCCTATCTCACCAGCAACGTCAAAGAGAGCCGCGTCTCCTGATTCTTTATCATATAGCAAATAACAGTTTGTTTTCAAAGGACCGGTAATCTCTAAATCTAACTGAAAATTACTCATTGAGTGCAATCAATTACTATATTTTTAAGCTCTTCGTAAAGGAATAAAGATAAATTATTAAAGTGTTGAAATTATGCCTTTTTGAAGATGAGAAAAGTCCATATATTTCTAGTCATGAACATATTCATCATATTGGATGCAATATCTGCTTATGCTGTACAGGATAATACTATTACTGATAATTCACCGTGGATAATCTTTCTGATATTATTCGCAGGGGCTTTTTTATACGCAATTATCGCACATAAATTGAAGAAAATAAATTGAAAAGTTAAAATGATATCTTTTTTAATCACCATTGATTAAGTTAACATATATTTCAATGCTTATGGTAGGAACATCATATGAGTGAGAAAAGATCTAAAAAGGATTTTGAAATCAAAATTGTTGATACCCCTGAAATCTCAGACGCATTTAAATCAGAAGGGGAACAAGAGGGATTTGAAGAAATAGTAGAGATTCCTGTAATTGATGTTCTAGAAGCAGAACATGAAGAATTTGAAATTGTTGGTAAGACCGAAGGATTACTAGAATTGCAGAAAATTTTGCTTGAAATTGAATCTACAACAAGAAACAAAGATAGAACTAATTTAATTGATAAATTAATCGATTATCTCAAGTATGAAGAAACTATTTCTGCATTGATAGATATTGCAATTAATGATAAGTACCCTCTTTGTAGGGCAAAAGCAGTATCTTTTCTTTCTGAATCTTTGATGGATAAAAAGGTAAAAGAGCTTACAATTAGAAAATTACGAGATAGTTCACAAACTGTCAGACTCTGGGCAGTTTGGTCATTAAGGGCTATTGTTGATGAAGAGGAAATTCAAGAAGTTCTCATTCGACGACTTAGACATCATGAGAAATCTAAAAAGATAAAATTATGGTTAGTTAGATCTTTGAGCGATAAAATAGAAAATCCTAGAGTAATCGATGTTTTTATACAATCATTGAAGGGAAGACCAGATAAAGAGATGAGAAAACTTATCCTGTACTACATTATGCAGATTCAAGGTGACCAAGATATTTCTTATTTCCTATCAACTTATGTTCATAAAGAAAATGATAAGGAAATTAGACTAGAGATTGTTAAGAAACTTCTAGAGATGGATAATTCAGATTCTAGATACGCTCTTCAGAAGCTAAAAAGAAACGAAAGAAATCAAGAGATTATTTCATTATTATCCTAGTTGTAGCAGATAGATTACTCACGCCCACCGAGAATTTATTGTTAAGAAAAGTCATTAATTGTACAAATTATTGTATATTAGATGAATAAATCAAAACTAATAGCAATTATTATTAGCTCGATTATTGTTCTATCAGGGATTGGAGTAGGCACATATTTCATCGTTATAAACAGCGATTCTTTCAAAAAACCTAATATCGAGATTACAGTTATTTGGGATAATCCAACCAACACAAATCACATAAAATCTTCAGTTACACCAGATTATGTAGAAGTTTATAAGAAAGAAAAACCAAATTGGACAGGATCACCAATTCCTGTAGACATCTATGGTGAGGATTGGAATTTGGTAAAAATAGTTGATCTTGAGCATGTTAATGAGGATGTATATAGAGGATACACGTACATTGAATACCACGAGGGTTTTTATTATTACATTAAAGTTCCTCAAGAAAGAAACGAGATACGTTATCATGATTATACATGTAGAGAAATAGACACACATCAGCTTCTTAACAATATCTCTTTACACTGGTGGGAAACCTTTACTGAAGATATCACATTGCAACTCAATGTTCTCTGGGACGAACCACCACCAGACTTGAACTACGTTAAATATAATATTAGCGAAGAAGCACCAACTCATGTAGAATTATGGATAATGCCATATTACCAATTCACTGTGTTGTACAATGTATTGTGGGATGACAGGGAGATAATTGAGCTCACTCACCTAGAAGGTGAATGTTATTATGTTGAAACAATTTTACAAGCGCGATCCGATTTAGTATATATGATTAAACCTCCATTAGAGGTAAATAATCTCAACATTGTTGATAACCTGACATTAGTAGTTGTAGACAAAGAGCTTTCTACAAATAACATAACTATCCATCATTGGATAAATCTGTTTACGTCCGCAGCAAGAAAACCTGCTATTTATTTGTATAATTCAAACGGTGAGGTTTTTACTGATTCTTTATCTATTCATATTACTAATGGGTTTGCGACTATAACTATCCCATTTGTACATTTAGGTTCTACCATATCATGGAATAATCTAGAAGTCTACCCCGGCAGTAAAATAGTCTATCAAAACAAGATTTATACTCATCTTTTTTATGAGGCGGAAATTCACTTTAAAGCCTTTTTAAGCAACAGAGGATGGGAAATCAAAAAAGAAAAAGAAAATTATGTTCTTGATGATAACCAATACAAACTGCATTCATTAAAAGATCAGTTGTACTTGCGACTTAGAAATATTGGGTTATATGATAAAGAAGTTAATGATTTCATTGATTTTTGGTTTGAAGTTGAACCATTGTTTACTGAGGATGGATATCATTATTTAGTTCAATATGAGAGCTCATGGATTGAGAATAATTTTCAGATAGAAACTAAACAAGAGTATACAACAAATAGAATTTTCTTTGCCTATATTTTCAGTGATACGCAACTATACTACGACTCACTATTACAACCTAAATCGAATATTTTAGCTGGAACCACGAACTTTATTCTACATGAATGGGGAATTATCATATAATTTCTCATAATTCAATTTCTTCGATTTTTTCTTGAGGATAAAAATTGTTCTTTCCCCTCATAAAGGAGATTATTAAACTTATGAAGGCAATGCTCGAGAATATAATAAATGCAATTTTTGTGCTCTTTAGAAATAGGTCACTATAATTTGGTGCTCCTGGTGTTATATCCCCAAGGATGATTGTAAATAATAGTGTTACAAAACCTAAGCTCATTGTTTGACCTATTGTTCGCATTGTTCCTACTAGCGCTGAAGCTACACCATAATTTTTTCTTGGAACTGAGCTCATAATAGAATTGGCATTTGGTGATGAAAATAGACCAAAACCTATCCCACCACAAAGTAAGCTCATAATAATAAGAACTAATGGAGAATTTGCTTCTAAAAAGATTAGCAATACAAGACCAATAGTCCCTATACTAATCCCCAAGGTTGTTATGATTCTATGATCTATTACATCTGAAAGAGTGCCTCCTATAGGAGACAATATCGCCTGAATACCTGGACGAGCTAGTAATATCAATCCAGCTATTGAAGCTGTATAACCTTGGATGTTCTGCAAAAATAAACTTAGTAGAAACGTTGTTGCAGCTGTTGCCGTGTAGTACGTGAATGCAGCTAAATTAGCAAATGTGAAAAATCTATTTTTCCGAAATAATCGGAACTGTAAAATTGGGTAATCAATTCGCCATTCCCACCATACAAAGACAATTAGTGTGATGATTGAACACCCTATTAAGATATAACTATAAAGTTCAGGTATAGATCTAAAACCATAGAGAAGCATGAATAAGGTAGCTATGTAAAGTGTTGTTCCAATCCAGTCAAACTTCTCCTTCTTTTCACTTTTCCATTCACCTTTTAGAAGAGTCATCACCAATATTGCGAGCACTGCTCCAATTGGTACAACAATAAAAAATATCCACCTCCATCCCAGAGTGTCTGTTATGAACCCGCCTAATGATGGTCCAGCAGTTAGACCCAAATAAACAGAACCAATATTTATTCCAAAAGCGAATCCTTTTTTTTCAGGGGGAAAAACTGAAGTGAGAATTGCTGTTCCTGTAGCGAATATAAGTGCTCCACCTGTTCCTTGAACGAACCTCATTATCATTATTCCATTAGCTGTGTCCATAAAGCCCAGTACTAGAGCAGACGAGGAAAAAATCAGCATTCCAATGAAATAGATTTTTTTTCTTCCATGGTTATCTGCTATTTTACCAAAGGGTATTTGGAGCATAGCTGTTGCAAGTATGTATATAGTCATTATCCAGCTGAGATTTGCATCATTAATACTCAATTCAGCTGCCATTGAAGGTGCAGCAAGAGTAAAAGCTGAACCACTGAAAGCAGAAATGAAAGAAGAAATAGATATGATAATAAGTGCGAAAATACGATCTAGGTTTTTTTTCGTTGAATCAGGTTCAGTAGTCATATATAGTAGCTCAGCAACTTTTTTTGACATTCAAAACGGAAATATTAAAATCCTTCTGAAAATCAAGAAATGAAATTTCAACCAAATGTTCTCGGAAATCTACACTCATTATGGCATAGGAGCCGTATGGAATTAATAATTTGATTTAAACATTAACTTAAATATTCGAATGGCCAATATTTATCTAGCATAAATTCATTCGCATAAAACGTAATAGTAAGGTGAAATAAATGGGTAAAGAAGAAACACTATTGGGTAAACTAGGAAAACTAATATCAAGTTTAATTTTGTTAGGTGTTTCTAGTTCTTGGTTTGTATTTACAATTTGGGGTATCTCTACATGGAATGATACAGCAAGTCTTGTAAGTAATAAAATAACTATAATTCTGCTCTACATCCCTCTATTCATTGGAATGTTCATACTTTTCATCATAGTAATGGCTATAGGATCAGCCACAATTAAAGGTAAGAAAAAGGAAGATGATGAAGAAAAAGGAGACTTTGATTGGATTCCAGGAAAAGCGAAGGAAGGCTTCAGCAAAGCCATAGGAAAAGAATTTGTAAAATACATAGGGAAAGAAAAGGCTAAAGGAGAGAAAGAAGCAGATTTTAGCTGGGTTCCTGAAGCATTGAAGGAGAAATTCAATGAATTCATAGAAAAAGAAAAGGATAAAAAAAGCTAAGAAATTGAGATATATTTGTTAATGCAAATTCATCATTCAGATTTTTAGCTCATTCAATTTCTCTTTTGTGGGAATCCCATTTGAATCCCATCCTCTTAGAGTATAGTATTCAGCTTTTGCTTTTTCAAGTGTTTCTTCAGATAGAATCTTACCTTTTGCAGGACCTTCTGGCATTGCTTCCTTTGAGAATCTTTTTGGGAGGACATCATCTTGAGCTGTTATACCTTCACGAACATTGAACATACGAGTTGTATTCCAGATTCTTTCTCCCGTTGTTATATAACTTTCAGGAGTATATGAAAAACCCGTAGCTGCATTGAGCATTTCTATCATCTCTGGTACATCAAACGGTAAGAAATCACAAACAACTAATGAAAAACATGCTGCTCTTTCATCCTGTGATTCTTTAACAAATTTAGGAACGCCTTCCATTGAAAAACGGGTTAAATCTCCACGAAGCTCTGCAGAAGGTGTCCAACACCTTTGATGGCATGCACCTCTATCAGCTGTTGAGTAAGCAAGAGCCATACCAAAAGAACCTCTTGGTTCTACTCCAGCTAATTCCAAACCTTTAACCTGAATTGCAAAGTCACTTGAATTATTACCAAGTTTCTCTGCTGCAGCTCTTGATCCTTTAGAAAATAATACTCCGATACCTTCTTTGTGAGCAATTAACTGAAGCATTTGTAGTACAGCTTCATCATTCCCAAACACCAAATTTTCTACACTATCTTGTTTCAAAATTTTCTTTTCAACACACTCCATTGCAAAACTGATTGTTGCTCCCGAAGTAATGGTGTCAATTCCCAAATCATCGCATATTTGACTTGCTTTTGCTACAGCAGCTAAATCTGTTATTCCACAATTTGAGCCTAGAAGTGCAGTTGTTTCATACTCTGGCCCTTCAACATCTAAACCAGCATATTTACCTTCATCAAATTTGTTTGCTTTGCCACAAGCTATTAAGCAATTATAACATGCTCTGTGTGCGTAAGTGTTTTCCTCTATCATTTTTTCTCCGGAGATTTTCTCAGCTGATTCAAAAACACCAGATTGGTAATTTCTTGTTGGCAGAAAACCTGCTTGATTTGCCATGTTAACCCACATCATTGTTCCAATTCTGTGACGATTTTGGACACCAGGATCGTTTTGAACTTTATTTCTGAAGGTTCTAGTTAGTTCTTTGAAATTATCATGAACGGAACCAATTTTCAATGTACCTCCAGCAACTATAGCTTTGAGATTTTTGGATCCCATCACTGCGCCTGCCCCACCTCTTCCTGCCATATGAGATTTATCTGTCATTATATTAGCATAAGTCACAAGATTTTCTCCAGCAGGTCCTATTGAAGCAACTTCAGCCTTTGGATACTTTTGTTTGAGAAATTCCTCTGTTTCAAAGGTTCCTTTACCCCACAATTCAGAGGCCGAGATTATTTCGTAACCTTCTGAAGAAACATGAAGATAACAAGGAGAATCAGCTTTTCCCCGCACTAAGATAAAATCATAACCTGCCCTTTTCAATCGATGACCGAATTTCCCACCAATCTGGCTATCTAGAAATATTCCTGTATGAGGAGATTTAGTTACTATACACCATCTTCCAGATGTAACAACTGAAGTACCTGATAGAGGTCCAGTCATAAAAAGAATAATGTTTTCTGGTCCTAATGGGTCAATTCCAGGTTTTAAGGTATCATATAGAATTTTAGCCCCTAGACCTTTGCCACCTATAAATTTCTCTGCTAGTTTAGTGTCAAGATTCTTCTCAAATATTTTCTGGGTAGATAAATCAACATCCAGATATTTGTGCATATAACCCATAATGATCTTCTCCGAAGAATTTATTCCTTAACGATTCTATTTATGTCCAAGATATCTGTAAGTAAAGCGTATCCTGTAGGTGCTTGTCCAGCACCTGGACCAACTATTGTAACGTCATCTAGATATTTTGTAGTATAGGTTAGGGCGTTGGTTGGACCCATGATATTGGCTAATGGGTGATCAAGAGGTATTTTTTCTGGGCGCACGTAGGCTTCAACTGAACCATCCTCTTTGATTTCAGCTCCAGCAATTAATTTCCATCTATAACCTTCGGCCTTTGCTTTTTTAATGTCCTCTGATGTAATTTTTGTTATCCCTTCACAGGGTGGTTCATCTTTACTCAAATTAGCTCCCATAACAGTATTAGCTAGAATAACTATTTTTCCTAAAGCATCATAACCCTCAACATCAGCAGCAGGGTCAGCTTCAGCATAACCTAAATCTTGAGCTTGCTTCAAAGCTGCTTCATAACTTAATCCTGCTTCCATCTCTGTTAGAATATAGTTTGTAGTCCCATTAACTATTCCTTTAGCTTTGGTTATTCCAGATCCAGCAAGATTGTATAAACCTAAATTTAATGCAGGTGTTCCGCTAAGAACTGTTCCTTCAAATCTCATTTCAACGTTGTTTTCTTTCGCTAAAGCTAATAATTCTTTAACTGCTAAAGCAATTGGTCCCTTGTTCGTAAGAACTATATGTTTCTTATTCTTCAAAGCAGTTTTAACGTGAGTAATAGCAGGCTCACCTGTTTTCAAATCAGTCCAGGCAACTTCTAGTATTAAATTAGCATTAGTATCGGTGATAGTTTTAAGAGAATCCCAACCCTTAATCCCTTCAGAGTAATCGTCTATTTTACCTGTTTCTTTAACCAAAGCAAGTAATTTCTCTAAATCTAAACCTTGCGCTTCAAAAACTGAACCTTTCATAGTATCTGATATAGCTACTACCTTGAAATCGAAATCATATCGCTCTTTCAGTGTTTGTTTTTGTTCAACAAGTATCTCAGCTAATCCCTGTCCAACAACTCCAAATCCAATAAATGCAATTCTAAATTCCATCATTAATCATCTATTATTATTATCAGCCAACTTTTAGAAACACAACTTATAAGTTTGCTGTCAAAACATTGTAAGCACAAAAAAGTAAAATGAAAAAAAGAAATATTATGAGTGGAGTTGATACTTTCAAGTAAGCTAATCGAAAGATTCTTTGATCTGTTTCATTGCTTGTTGAATATTCTCAACTGATGTTGCATAGCTAAATCTCAGATAACCTTCTCCATTTGGTCCAAATGCGGAACCAGGAAGACAGCAGACACCAGCTTTGTATAGTATATGATCAGCTATTTCTTTCGAGTTCATTCCTGTTTCCTTTATGTTTGGAAAAGCATAGAATGCTCCTTGAGGAGTTAAACATGAAAAACCAGGTATCCCATTTAGTCCCTTAACAATAGCATCTCTTCTCTCCTTAAAAGCTTCCATCATTTTCTTCAATGGTTTTTGATCACCTTTCAAAGCAGTTATTCCAGCTTTTTGAACGAACGAAGTAGTGCATGATAAAGCGTTTATCATAATTAACCCCATCTTTTCAATTAGTGTCTCAGGGCCAACTAAGTAGCCTAGACGCCATCCAGTCATAGAATAGGATTTTGAGAATCCATCTAGTAAAATGGTTCTTTTCTTTGCTTCATCTCGAACTGTTGCTGAGTGAAAATCTGCTTCATATAGCATTTTCGAGTATATTTCATCTGCAAGAATATAGATGTCATGTTTCTCAGCTAATTCAGCTATCTGATATAGCCTATTTTTAGTCATTACAGAACCTGTTGGGTTTTGAGGACTATTCAAAATTATTAGCTTAGTTTTGGGTGTTATACTGTTTTCAACATCTGTGGGATCTAGTTTGAATTGATTCTTTTCTTTTAGAGCTATTGGAACATCAACTGCTTGAAGATATTTAGTAACAGAACCATAGGTAGGAAAACCAGGATCAGGATACATTATTTCATCACCAGAATTTACAAGACCTAACATAGTAAAGAAAATTCCAGGTTTGGCTCCTGGAAGTACAAGAATTTGTTCAATACTTGGACGATATCCTCTAGTTTGTTCGATTTCATCTTGGATAGCTTGCTTCAATTCAAGAATACCTGTTGCAGAAACGTATCCAGTATAATTTCCTTTAATTTCCTCATAAGCTGTTTGTTTTATGTGTTTAGGTGTAGGAAAATCAGGTTGACCAATTTCAAAATGGAGAATTTTTTTTCCTTTCCGTTCTTCAGCTTGAGCTTTTGCAAGATACTCAAATGCTCCTTCACCAAGTATCTTATACATTCCTGTAGCAAGTTCTTTCATCCATTTCACCCAATTTTATTTATGATGAAGTTTTCTAGCTGCAATAAAAGCTGTGCCATTTTCAGTTAGAGCTTTGGCTGTATTATTGATTGAAGTTTGCCTGTCATAGTAATTTTGCATAAGACCATCCCAGATTCCTTGCTCAGTAATCTGTTCCTTTGAAAGGAAATAATCAAGAATATCAGAAGGATGTTCACGAGTTGGATCAATATCTACAGGACCGCCTTCATGTTTTGCACTTATGTTTTTAACTTTTTTAGCAAGCTCTAGGAGTTCTTGTGTTCTATCATATGGTTGACGAACTATTGATTTCCATGTTTCAATAATGTGATGTTCAAGACGAACAACATCTTCAAAACCAAAACTCTTGCGAATATGTGAACTCATTTCGATTGACCAATTGTTAACAGCATTCGAGAGGTTGAATCCAATAAGAGGACTAGTTCCATCAGCTCTAGCAAATAGTTTTGCAGTCATCAAAGTCCAAAGCACAGAATAAGGATTGTCATTACCCATATAAACAGAAATTTTGAATTCATTATTTATTCCAAGCTTATACAATAAATAACCTAAAATTACTGTTCCAGGGTTGATATTTAGTACACTTTTAACTCCATAATTTGTGTAGTAATAGAGAAATTCATCCACCCACTTTAAGGCAAATTCATTAGGCTGACCCACACCTCCAAAGTAACCAGTTATTGTTGCTGGACCTCCAAGATGAATGTTTACTGGCATTCCATCAGGTCCAGGAGAAGTACCTTTGGTATCGAGAGTCTCTACTCTTGATGCCCCGATGATATCTACTGCACCTGTCATTGCTAATAAATCACCATCTTCCTCTTGTTCTTTCATAGCTCGAACACGAATTATCCTGCCTGGCATCAGATCTTTCTTCTTGATCATTACTTCTGCGCCTTTAATCAAAAACGGAAAATATTGACATGCTGACAATTCTAGTGTAACTGCAAATGAATCATCGAATTCCATTTGATCTACAGCATTTCCCAGGATCTTTCTTCTATATTCACTTTCACTGATAAACGCATCATTATCTCTCTGTTTAATCAGCCACTCTAAATCGTCTATATATTCAGGTTTAACTTTTTCGAGTTCTTTGTAGATGTGTTCTAGTTTTCTGGATTCTGTATACTTCTTGTTAATTTCTTCTACTCCACCATATTTATCTATAACTTGAATTAGATCAGTGATGAAAGGATTGTTTTCATCCATGAAGAAGTTTTGAACAGATTGCAAGTTTTCTTGAGAAATTGCTAGTTTTTTGCGTATGTCTTCCATAATATTTATCCTCCAAGAGGTTTTACTAATTATGATATTTTCTTCTATCTATTCTAAAAAAGCATGTGATTATTTTAAATATATCTCTCAGAAGATGTGAAAAGATTCAACTATCTTTCTCGTCGATTCGTTCTAGTGCTTCTCTAGCACTCTGACTTACAAATCTGTTAGAATCATTTATATGTAGCTTCAGGATTTCTATAATTGACTTATCTTTTATCAAACCTAAAGACGTTACAGCACATTTTCTAATAAACCAATTTGGGTCATGTAAAGCAACTTGTAATAATTCAACAGCTTCTTTCCCGCCTATTTTTCCAATAGCTACTGAAACCTTTTCTTTTACATCGTGAAGTTTTGCAGTCATAAGGAGATCATAAAGAGGTTGAACTGCTAGAGAATTCCTTTTTTCACCTAGAATCCAAGCTATATATCCTTGCACTTCACTATTTTCATCATTTAGAAAGGGAAACAACAATTCGACAGATAGGTTCTCGATTTGAAGCACGTTCCCCCATCTTCCTTTAGCTATTAAGTTGTACGCTGTTTCCTTATCGTTTCCTGGTACCCACCCTAAATATTCAAGAACAACAGCTGCTTCATTTCTTACCTCCCAATGTTTATCTTCTAATTTTGTTAAAATATTTTGGATTGAATCTATAGCAACAAGTTCTCCTAATGATCTAAGACTATTCTTTCTAACATTATAATCATCGTCATTTAGAGACTGAATTAAAGATTCTATAGCACTTTTACTTTGAATTTTACCTAAAGCCCAAGCAGCTCTAGCCCTAACTTCAGCATTATCGTCTAAAAGAGAGTTGATTACTGCATCAACTGCAGATTCCCTTTTACTATTGTCAACGATTGAGTTTATTGTAAAAACACGAACATGAGGATCTTCATCCGTTAAACTTTCCAAAAGATACGTCATATCATCCTCATCAAGCATTTTATCACAACTTCATCACATTTTCTTGATTTTGTATTAATCCTAAATATTGTTGTCATTTTGGATTAATCAACATTTCCAAATATAAACATCCTAAATTAAGCATTCCCAATCTTCTATGATAATGTGATATTCTACATAAGTAGTATCATCTATCTTACCTGGTCGTTTTGATTTTCCTCTTACTTCTATTACTTCTCCAGTAACTAAAAGAGATCTAGAGCAATTTATTTCTGCTTTCGAATAAATTACTATCTGATTTCCGTCCTCTAAATCAAAATAATAAATGTGATTATGGTTTTCTACATCCTTAATCATATGTTGCCAAGGGATATCTGAAATTTTCCCCTCTATAGTAATTTTCTTACCAACTTCATCTTTTAGAAACAAAATAAATCCTCTCTTGTACAACTTTGATTCTAAAACAAATTATTTAATGTTTAGCTAATGGAACAGAAAGAAGAAATTTATACTTGTTTTAGTATTTATATACGTGAGGTTTTCTTTTTGGATAGTCCAGTCGCAGGAAAAAAGGTGAAAAACCATCAAAAGAATGGTACAATTCAAGTATTGCATATTGATGATGAGATTGATTTTCTTACTTTAACCAAAGAGTTTGTAGAACATATAGCCAAAGAAGAGATTCAAATACATTCACTTTCTGATTCTTCTCAAGCTATGGAAGTTTTAAAGAAGAATAAGTATGATGTTATTGTTTGTGATTATCTAATGCCTTCAATTGATGGATTGGGTTTACTAAAGTGTATTAAAGTAAAAAATATTGACATTCCTTTTATTATTTTTACTGGTCGAAGCAGAGAAGAAGTCGTAATTCAAGCTCTTAACCTTGGAGCAGATTCATATTTAAGAAAAGGTGGAGATGCTAAAAGTCAGTTTACCGAACTGATTAATGATATTAAAAATGTTGTAAAACGTAAACGAGCAGAAGAAGCTCTAAGAGAAAGTGAAGAAAGATTTTCTCACTTTATGGACAATTTACCTGCGATAGCTTGGATAAAAGATGACAAGGGAAAAATGTGGTTTATTAACAAATACATGAAAGAACAAACTGGAATTAAAGATTCACTAGGTCAAACAGTAGGTGAATTATTACCTGCAGAATTGGCTAGAACTATTGAAGAAGAAGATAAGAAAATAAGAGAAGAGGGAACAACTATTACAACAGAAACTCGAACAGATAAGCAAAGATTTGGTCAAGCTTTTAACACAATCAAATTTCCAATATATTTGAAAGGAAAAACCTCTTGGATTGGTGGGATAGGAATTGACATTTCTGAACAAAAGGAAGCCAAAAAGGAACTTAGAGAAAGTGAAGAGAGATATAGGTTGATTTTTGAAAATTCATTTGACGGCATTTCTATTATAGACACTGATGGAACAATTATTGATGTGAACAAGAGTACTTTAGATAGGTATGGATACAAAAGGTCTGAGATGGTGGGTAAAAACGTTTTAGATTTCGATACCTATGTTGATCCAGAATTCTCGGAAAGTATTCTACAAGATATCGTAAAAGAGAAATACATTACTTGTGAGATTCTAGCAAAAAGAAGAGATGGTACTCCTTACCTCATGGAACTTAATGTTAATCTAGTAAATCTTGGTGATAAACAAATTATTATGTCTAATAGTAGAGATATCTCTAAACGAAATGAAGCGGAAAAAGAACTTAGAGCAAGCGAAGAGAAATTCAGACAAATATTTAACAGTACGAAAGATGGTATGTTTATCCATTATTTAGACAAAAATAATAAGTTAGGTAAATTTATTGAAGTAAATGATGTAGTATGCGAATGGACAGGTTATTCTCGGAAAGAATTACTAGAAATGACACCTTATGAGTTAGATAAGGAAGGAATATTTGCGAGAAATAAAAATATCGGTGAAATTTACAGAAAAACAGGAAAAATCGTTTTTGAAGGTCACATAGTAGATAAGAATGGCAATTCTCGATTTATTGAATTTAGCTCTCATAATTTCACTTTATGGGAAAGAAAAGTCATTTTAACAGTAGCTAGAAATATTACAAAACAAAGTGAAGCTGAAAAGAAACTGATGGAAAGTGAAGAGAAATTCAGATATATTTTCCAGTATGCAAATGATGCAATTTATCTTTATTCTATTACTAAAAATGGGATGCCTGGAAAGTTTTTAGAAGTAAATGATAATGCATCAAAAATGCTTGGATACACAAAAGAGGAGTTTCTAAAGATGTCTCCAACAAATTTACCAGATTCATTTACTGTAAAAAGAGTATCAGGAATCGTGAAAGAAGTTATTAAGAAGAAACAAATGACTTTTGAGGCTTCACATAAAACAAAAGAAGGAAAAATCATCCCAGTTGAAATAAGTGCCCACATTTTCGATTTCAGAGGAAAACAAGTCATGCTTTCTTTAGTCAGAGACATCTCAGAAAGAAAGAGCAGAGAAGAGGAACTTCAAAGATTATACAATCTCTATAGAATACTATTTGAAACAACAGGAACCGCAAACCTACTTTTTGATGAAGAGGGAACAATACTTCTCTTTAATACAAGAATGGAAAGTATTTCAGGTTACAAGAAAGAAGAGGTTGAAGGAAAGAGAAAATGGTTAGAGTTCATACCAAAACCTGAACTTGACATGATGATGGATTTTAATGAAATCCGAAAAGAAGACCCTACAAAGGTTCCTGTTCAATATGAAAGTAGATTCATTAGCGGTGATGGAAGAATTAGAGATATTATTCTCACTGTTAAAAATGTTCCAGGAACTACAAACTTTCTCGCTTCTTTAATTGACATAACTGAAAGAAAGAAAGTAGAAGAAGAAATAAGTAAACAAAAAGAAGAATTAAGCGATTTTGCTCACTTTATGGGTCACGATATTAGAAATAGTTTAACTGCAATTGAGGGATATGTTGAAGAACTAAAGGAAAAATATGAAGATCTATATTTTGAGAAAATTCTTCGAAGAACAAATTATGTAGGAAACCTATTAGAGCACTCTATTGAACTAGCAGAAGCAGGAACTACTGTAGAGAAAAAAGACAAAGTTGATTTGGATAGACTAGTTGAAACAGTAGCTGATGTTATACTTCCAAAAAGAATTAAATTCAAGAAAGCTACATTAGGAACGATTAAAGGAGATAATGGTAAACTTTCTCAAGTTTTCAAAAATCTGTTTGAAAATGCAATAATACATGGAAAACCGAGCAAAGTGAGTGTTTCTAGAACAGAAAAGAAAGGTAAAATAGTGATTTCAATTAGTAATGATGGAATTTTAATTAATGAGAAACTCATCGAAAAAGTATTTGATAGAGGTTATTCAACTAAAAAAGTTAGTACTGGATTAGGGCTCTCTATAGTTAAGAAAATAGTTGAAGGGCATGGGTGGGACATCTCAATAGATACAAAAGAAAAACTTACTAATTTCAGAATTACAATCCCTAGCAAATAGAAAATATTTGTTAGTGTTTCTATTTTTTCACTTGATCGTGATTTACCTTTTCCTCTTGAATCTCTTTTGTTTTCTTTCTTTTCTTATATCTCCATTTTAACAACCGATACGTCATTCTAATGAGCTCTGAAAAAGCAAATCCTCCAAATATATAAAGTAGAAAGACAATAAATTGTACTCTGTAAACCTCTCTTCTATACATTTCATCAAACATTTCACCTATTTTTATGAATGGATATAATACAATATATAATGGATCAATTTGATGTTCAACATCATAAGGAGAACTGAAACCATTGAAGATATAATATGTTCGTTTCTCCTTTAGTTCCATAAAAATAGCTTCTTCAGTAAATTCTGTAATGTTGATTGTTGTCCAAGAGTAAACAGGTCCAGGTTGATGCATGTCAGTTCCGGTAATAATACCTAGACCATTATCTTGACAAAACTCTATTGATGTTGAATCAGGAGCATTTTCATTAATAACTTCAATATAATCAGCACCCCATTCATAGTATTGTTGCCTTGTAGGGTGGTCATTCAGAAATTCTTCTGACCATAAGAAATGGTTAACTACAACTATTCCACCCAAATTATGTGTCTCAGAGATAATGTTCTGCATCTCTTCATCTGTTGGAGTATACGATATACCTTTCTTTGCATCTAGTAGTTTACTGTAATTTTCTTTTTGAACGTTGGGGGGAAGTATAAGGTCTAAATGGCATCTAGCAGTTGTCAATTCGACACCAATGAGAACCTTGATTGTATCATTAAATTCTGTTCGAGCAATTTCTCTAGCTTCCTCTGCCCCAGTGAAAGTGTTGTGATCTGTTATTGCAATAGCATTATAGCCTAAGGAAAGATGCCAAAGAATATTTTGTCTAGGAGTCAAGCTACCATCAGAAAAATGGGTGTGAGAGTGTCCATCCAAGAGAAGGTTCCAATTACTTTCATTGTATCTAGGAGTAAAAGAAAAATTCTCCCAATCTGAATCAGTATAATCATAATAAGTAGTTCCAGAAAATAACAATCCTATTGAGATTCCGCTGACTATGCCTAAAACAAGAATTAGGATTAATAACCTGATCAGCATTTTTTTAAGGTTAACAAATCTCATAGAACCACTTTTAGAACTAAGAAAACATACCTTCAGAGACTTATTAACATTAGTTCCTTACAAATCCAAAAATTTCTCCACTCGAAGTCAAGGTACTCTCTTCTTAATTAGAACTCCTTCTAATAAGTTACCTTCTGATAAGGGTATAATAGGAAAATGTAAGGCAGAGAGCTTCAGAGGTTCTAAAACGACTTTATACCTTCTTGTCACTTTGAATAACTTAGTTAACCATCTAGTAGATCCTTTGAATCATTGTCCAGAGGAAATTAAGGGTTTAATAAGCTCTACTGTTGTTATTCACCCGTATTTCGTATGTAAACACTACCTTCTAAAAAGGAAGGTTAAACAGATTATTTTTGAAAAAGTAATTGTCTCAACTACCTATATTTTTGAAAAACATTCTTTAAAAATATTAGTAACAATTATTAGCTTATTTATTGTTTCAAAGGTTCTTATTCAACAGATTATCACTTTCAAAATTTTTGAAAAAAGAGCGACAATTAACCTATCTCCCTATGTCGCTTGTCGCTCATTTATCATTTCAACTTCAGGAGGTCATTCAAATTGTTAGAAGTAAAAGATACAGCTCAACAGAATATTCATTCTTCCTTAACTACAGCTATCATTGCAGTAATTGAATCTTCTCATCATAAGCTTACTTGTGGGGAAATAGTGAAAGCCATTAAACAGCTTTATCCTGATTGTAAAGCTTCGAGTATTAGAAGAATATTAACAAGATTAACAACCAGCTCAAAATACTCTATAGCTAGAACAGAAACAAAACCATATCTCTACTATCATTTCAAACCTAAGCCTCTTGAACAGATCCCTTATGAGTTAGATTCCTTTTTCAATCCTGATGAACCTTTATTCATTCATCGAGTAATGATTATGATTCGAGCTGTCCCTGTAAGAAAAGATGAAAAATTAGATGTCCCCTTTTTAGAACTTAATCAACCTATCCGTTTTTCTTTTTACAAAGCTACTCAAAGTATCAGGATAGATCTCAAATGTAGTGGATGGAAGAAAGCTTTAGATTGTTATCAATTCCGCTCTTTGATTGTTGCAATTGATACGGTCTTACACTTGAAAAGTATAAAGAGCGATCATAATAAAATGCAGTTAGTAAATTTAGATTTGAACCAAGATTATGATTTTCAGAGAATAGCAGGAGCTAATTATATTAGTGTGCAAGCTTTTGAAAATATTCTTTTAACAGCTTACAATAAGAAAGAAGGACTACGAAAAGAAGTCCAATTAAGCCGTGTAGATATACCTGTTGATAGAATGATTAAACAGCTTGAAAGGAATGAGAGAGACTTAGGTATTGGGACTGTTTTCAATAAAATGAATACTGTACTTAAGCAATTTACAATCTCGAGCAATCAAAGTTTTTCTAAACTTAATTCTGTGTTAGATTACAATAGAAATGTGGTCCAACAGCTAGATAGTGATTATTATGAAAATCATAATTTATTAAGAAGAGTTGATAATAATGTCAATCAGCTAGCCCAATACCAGCTACAAACAGCAACTAATGATTTAATGCTACTGCAGAGAATGGACCATCAAGCTGATCTTATCCTGAATCATGATACAAATATGAAAAAAGAGAGTGAATTTCTAGCTGAGGAAATACAACTTCTCAAAGTAAGTAGAACTAACCAAGCTAGGAGTGACTCCTTACAGACAGAAATACTTAAACTACTTGCTGAAAAAAGCTATACTCTCCAGGACTTTATGACAACTTTACAATTAGATTATAATCGGATCTATTATCATATCAGGAAGCTAGTAGATTTAGGAAAAATAACAGCTCTCAAAGAAGAACGAGAAGGCAAAGGAGCTAGAAAGAAGATTTACAGAATAAAGGAAGGAAACTAAATGCAACCTGCTGCTAATTTAACTTACAAGGATCTACCAACAATTGAAAAAGCTAAAGCCAGCAATTGTTCTAGATGGAATTTTTATTCTAAAAAATGTCAGAAATGTAAATTTAAGCTGATTTGTTCGGACCAATGAGAAATAAAAGAATGGTTAGAATAACTTGATCAAGAAAACAGAAATTATTCCACGTGGAATAAAATATGAAATTGAGACTTCAAGCCTTTATAGTAAGCAGCTCTAAAGAGATTCATGTTTTATTGTGCTCTTTCTTAATTGCATTAAGGAAACGGTTATCGTGGGAAATAACGTATTCTCTCGGAGAACCAAAGCCCCAAGTCATAATTTATCCCTTATATTTTTTAATAGTCGGTTTAAAAGCCTTCTAATAAAGAATCCTCGGAATATTTTCTTATTCAATAACTTTTCTGTAGCCTTTTCTGTTTCATTGTGTTGCATTTACTCTCTCCCTGATTCATCAATTGCAACGATAATAGAATAAGTACACTTTTCAGAAATGGTTACAGTGTTGCATTTACTCTCTCCCTGATTCATCAATTGCAACAGATAATTTTCATCTAAATATACATCATAAGAGTAATCGTTGTTGCATTTACTCTCTCCCTGATTCATCAATTGCAACTATAGCTTCTTTAATCATATCTAGAGCTTCTTCTACTTTGTTGCATTTACTCTCTCCCTGATTCATCAATTGCAACTAACAGTATCCAAAATGGACACCATTACATCAGGTAGTTTAGATCATACCTGCATAGACAGATTGTCCACGTAGGTCAAAACAATACCATTATTATGTAATGGATCTAAATATCAAAATCCAGAATTTCCGTTTTGCTAGAAAATAGTTACTCGAAAATGAGTAATATAGTTCGAATTTGGGTAAATAAAGACAACTTTTCTACTATTTTCACTCCTTTTTCACCTAAATTATACAGTTTCCAGAAAAGCTTAAAACAACGATATTCACCATTGAAAAGGCTGAAACAAGAGATTATAAAACGGAATCCGAAACGTATACCCCACCTATTAGGTGTCCTATACGGAAAACGGAAATAATTTCCGACAATCTTTTCTTTAGATCCTTATCTCCGTACCACCCCTTTCTTTTCCTCTCGTCTCATGTCCCTTTCCCCTGCAAAACTCCCCCTATCAAACCAACAACAGAATATAGGTAAAAAAGAGGAGGCTTGAGACGATAAAATAGGGGGGTGATACAGTCTAACTAGTCTGAAACAACTGTTTGCTATCATGTAACATGCTTTATTACGATGGAATGCCGATGTTTTAAGATAAAACACTCTCTGATGATATATAGCCCCCCTATATATGCCATCTATATATTTCCCGATATATCGCACTTACACACTAGATAACGCACTCAAAACCCTCGCACAGTGTCTTAACCCCTCTTCCCTGCCAATCATCGCCCCACAAGAAAAAACTCTCGTCTTGGGTTCTCTTCCCTCTCGCCCAAAATCCCCGACACTGATCAACCAATAATAGATAAAAAGAAGGGGGGTTGAGACGATGAGCATTAACGAGACGCTTCTAACTACCATAATAATAAGTGCTATCCCTTTAGCTATGCTTCTATTTCTAGCTTTTATTGAATCAAAGTTCCCAACTAAAGAAAAAGTGTTTCCACGTGGAAACAAAGAGGATAGTATTATATTGTCACACTTAACAACATTCTGTGAAAAAACCGCCTCTACCCTCACAATTCAAATTAGTTATTTTTCTTAATCTCTTTGGAAATTGGTTTTCCTATAATATCTAGTAGAATAGCTGATAAATACAGAAGCACTTCCCTTTCGTACTTGGAAATACTTTTAGAAGATTTATCATCATAAACACGTGCATTCAAACCATTTGAAATTTCATTAACATAATAATCGAAACTTTCACGTAAATCTTTAAGCTTGAAAGTTGGTGATTTATTCTCTTTTGTTACATTCCTAAATTCTTTTTTTAAATAGTTAGAATATATATTTAGTAACTTAAAATAGAGAATCTCTCGTTTAGTTTCTATATCTAATCTATTACCAGATGCAGAATACCACAAATTTTTGTTGTCTATGTCATCTGCACATCTGAACCATGCTCGAGTGGTTTCACGCAATGATATTTTAAATGCTGCAATCTCTTCAATCAGCTTATTCTTGTTTTGAGTATCAATGTTTCTTCTTTGATATCTATGAACAATTATCCATGCTAAAATCCAACCTGTTATGACAATAATCAATCCAGAGAAAAGATCTGTTAGAAATTGATATGTATCTAAATACCCAAAGTAGTTTAGTAAAATTGTAAGTATAACTATACCTGTCAAAAAAAGCACGGTTAATATTAATTTCCACTTCCCTTTCACAAAATCCCAAATGGGTGAAAATCTTTCTTTGCATTTGTTCAATTTAACCATTTATTCTTGAGCCAATTATTTTAAAAACTACTGTAATACATCTTAGTTTCAACCAAGTTGAGACTAAATAGCAGTTTTTCGACTAATGAAATCTGTCATTGTTTTCTGTTTCTTCATTCTCTCATGTTCGAGCAATTCTTTCTTTTTCTGATCTATGAACCATTGCTTAATTTTTCTTTCAGGACCAACAACTGATTTAGGAATCCAAATACAAATCTCTGTCAAATTCTTAATCTTGGCAAAGAAAGCTTTCTCTGATTCATATTCTACAGCTGTTACCTGATAATCAGAATATTCACTCATCAGCTGTTAAACTAGTTTTAAGTATAAAAAAGCAAAACACAATTATAAGCGTTTAAGAATACTAGATGTATGTTTGCTGATATTTTAAATGAAAAAAGACTAAATTAGTTAGATGTTCTCTTTACAAGCAAAGATACTACTGGGAAAGATAAAAGCTCTGCAGGATGGATGATTGTTGATATTATTAATGAATTTAGAAAACAAAAAGATGATTACTTCTTAAAAATCCTAAAGGACACAACAGTCATCAATATTTTCAAATTGAACAAGAAAAAGAAGGAATTGGAAAAAGGCTTTGATGAAGTAACAAGTTTCTACAAATGGTTAGAAGAACGAGAAATGATTAAACTTAACTTAGCAAACATTATGCTAACAAAAGAACTTGAATCTTTAGCAATAGAGATAAGAACAATGAAAGAACGTGAAACAGCAATATTAGAGGTTTTAGCTTCATGGAGTGCGATAGTTCTATCAATAACTGCATTAGTAATTTCTATGATTTCTTTAAATCTGCGATAACTGAAATTACAGAAAATTCTAGACCTTCTCGTCCTTTGTTCTAAGTAGTTCACCTTCCAACAAGGAGATTTTATGTTATTTTAAAAAGAAAAAAGAGGGAATTTTGTTAGTTTTAGTGGTGTTGTTTTTCATGCTTTAACTGTTTTTTAGCTAGCTTAAGGTCCATGGCTCGTTTTGCATGTGTTTTTAGAGGTTCTCTTATATACACCAATCCTCCTAGCACAACTAGGGTAGCAAGAGTTATCATCTGGTCACAATATGCTAGAAACACAAATAGAGGGAATTCAAGCGTACAGACAATAATCATGTATAGTACATCTCTTTTCTTAGTTATCAAGTAAACAACAATGATAATCAAAAGATAAAGTATTACCATAAGTCTAAACAAGATTGGGGTAAAAAACCAGTAGAAATCTTCTCTAAAACCTTGGTAAGTGAACAATGCTAATGGCATAATAGCTAACAAAAAATGTTGGAATAAACTATAGTAGGAATGTTGTTTTGTGTGTAATAAAGTATGTAGTTTGGTGTGTTTCTTTTCGTTTTCAATCATCTGTTCTTCAGTTTCTATTTTTGGCTTCATCAAGGAATCCTCTCCACTTCGCTAATCAATCCAATCTTTTAAAGCATTATCAATTTCATAAACAATTGCAGCAATCAGTCCCACTATCATCGCAATCCATACTGCTATACCAATAGTAGCTTTCACAGCAATTTCTACACCAAATATAATTGCAGCAAGAACTGCTGCCGCTACATCGAGTAGAACGATTGTAGCTCCATATACTGCCATCACAGCTGGGATAAGAAGAAGGAGATCACCAACGAACTCTAAGTTTGAAGAATCTCCATTAAACCAGTCTTGAAATACAATCAATGCTGATACAATGAAAGAAGCTAGAGAAGCTGTAGCAATTAGAAATGCAGTAGTAATTACACATCCGACATAAGCTGCATAACCAACTGAGAAAATAGAAAGAAGTAGCAGAAAGATGATTATTGCATGTAAAGCGATTTCACCTGCTGTAAATCCTGCACCTGGTGTGTTAGGATTCGCCCAAACCACAGAAGGAGGAGGGGGGGGGGTGCCACCGCCACCACCACCATCACCAGGATCTAACTCGAATGGTAGTGGAGTATAAGCGACTCTCTTATTTTGAAGAGCACTTATATGAGATAATGCATCTTGTACAATTGATAATGATGGATTACAGTAATATGATACAATTAATGCTCCTAAAGTGCTATCTACTTCGCCTTCAAAGGTTAGTGCATCGTTATGATCGAGTGTTGTTTGTTCTATTAAACTACTGGAATAACACGATAGGACGTAATCTGATGCTGCTGTTCGTCTAATATTACTTGAAAAATCATCCCAAGAAATAGATGTATCAGCTGTTTCGATCCCATCAGTATTTCCATGACCAACCCAGATGACTGGTCCAACGATTCGAGATATTTCAATCGCGAATTCTAATGTATTATAATCAACAATCTTTAAATCTTCTAGATTTGATTCTAATACAGCAATACTAGTATTTATTGTTTTATCATTACTCATTCGCACAGCAATCGTACCAAAAACTGGAGTAGATAGTGCTTGGATAGCACCAAAGCTCAATGCTAAAACAATGAAAATACTTGCAATTTGTTTTGTTTTACCTTTTTTCATTATTAACTCGCCGTTCCCTATAAATACGGTGTGCAATAATCGATAAAGTTGTATTTAAAACTATCGTGAGATTAAAAGAATTTGAAGAACGATTAATGTTCAAAAAGGCTTGTTAAACACTTGTTTATAATACTGCAAAAATCTGCATAGAAAGAATTTATAATATATTTTACAGAAAAGAAGTTTGTGAGGGAAAAAGATTTAGAATCTACTCGTAAAGATTCTCTAGTCCAGGAGTGGAAAAAGAATCCACTTAATTCTAAAATCGACATAGAGAATATTGATGATGAGTGGGATAAATACAAGCGTTAAAGTATCAAAAACTCTCTCTACACCCCTTTTTCTTGAATGTTATGTTATTCATCACTTACATTAATCTTCTTAGAATTGAAGTATAAAAGCGTGTTTTCACTAAAATTATCCATTCTTTCTCTTTCTTCTCTTTTCAAGTAAATTTACTATCAATGTTAGAGGAAGGAAAATAGCACATCCTGAAAGTATGCTCATAACCCATAAAGGTGTTCCTGTTTCATAAGTTGCTATTGCCCATATTCCTGAAAAGATTAGAAGCACAGAAAATACAATAATAATCCATTCTGTAAAAGTTCTCTTTGTAAAGAAATTCTCTCCGTTCATAAGCATACTAAAACAGAATGGGGTTAATAAATCCCCCGCAAACTGCAAAAATTCTTTTTAAATAAAATCAGTTATCTTCTTCTGTCTGTTCAATTTCTCAAAATCTCTTAACTCTTTTAATTTCTGATCTATGAACCACTGCTTAATCTTTTTTTCTGGTCCGACAACTGATTTAGGAATCCAGATGCAAACTTCTGTTAGATTCTTGATCTTGGCAAAGAATGCTTTCTCTGATTCATACTCAACAGAATAACCATTAGAGATAAAATTAAGAATCTCTTAGAATTAGTCTTTCTTGATAGTTTTCGTAAAATTGCAAAACTTACCCTTCCTCTTTATTGGTGAAAGCGAAAGAACGATTTTAAGGTGTGGAAACCTTTTCGTTATGACCGATTATACAAACATTTTCAAATACTTTAACAGCTTACCTAATTATCTTTCTTCAGCTAGTTTGTTCAGAGCAGCTCGTATTAAATCCTGGGGAGAATCATATCCCTGTTTAACAGCTTCTGTTATAACTTCATTTACTAATTCAGGATCATCTATGAGAAGAAAATCTTCTTTATCTGAATTGCTTGTTTCAGCAATCATTTTCCCTATAGCTTTAGCATATCTTTTCGCTATAGCTGTTGCATGATAAGTATACTCAGCTCTAGCCTTAGGTTTTGCCTTCTTCTCAAGAAAATTAATTTCTTCGAGATCTTCTAATCTTTGTCTTATGGTTGTTGGACTAAATGGTCCTTTCAAACTCTGTACTGTGTATACTATATCGATCCATCTAGTTTTATTCTTTATAGCTACAGAATATAGCACTTCATAAAAACCTTTTTTCTCCAGAAGCTCAACCACATTTATTTTAGAACCTTTGCTACTCATCTGATAACACTAAGAGTTACCCATTCTTAAGACAATTGGAGTAACCTTTAAGTGTTGATACTTTTTGACAACCCTTAAATAATGGTTGGTGTTTACTGTATGTGGTGACAGGAAATGACAACACTAAAATCAGTTACTACAAAATTGCCACCTGAAGTTTATGACATGTGGCATGAACACTGCAAAAAGCAGGGAAAGACCAGCTATGAAGGATTACATGAGTTAATTGCTAAAGAGCTGAAGATTGACCTCGAAAGAGGGTGGGTTATCAAACTCAAAAGCAACCAAGAGAAGAAAAACAATGACTGAACGAGAACTAATACCAGGAACTACAGAACCGAAACTAAATGAGATCCTCAAATCGTATGGAGTGCGATTAGTCGTGGTCCATGATGAGAGCAACACAGAGCATGAGCCTGAAAAATTAATAGAAATAGCTAGAAATATTGCGTTAATGGATCTTTCTTATGAAGTAAGGGAAATAGGTGAATGAAATGGATACGGATAAACAGAGTAAAACAATTGAAGAAAAAGATATACCTGATTTTGTAAATTTGGAAGAGTATAGAAATCGTCTAGGTCAATTAAAACATCTTAAAGACATAAAGAAACTATCTAATGTAACACTCAATATTGAGTTAGAAATCCCTGAGTTACTTGTTGAAACAATGAAGATATTAGCAGCATTTAATAATCTGTCATTAGAGCAATCTACTAAAAAACTTGTATTAGATTCTTTTGCAGCGGATATTGAGTGTTATCTAGGACATACAACCTTTTCCAAAGATTTGTATAAGTTAGCTCAGGAAGTAGAATACTGAATCAGGAGAATGTTATAACTATGCATATCAATGCCATTATTTACATTCGTGTTTCTACTTCAGATCAAGAAAGCGGAAAAGATACTCAGCTAGATGTTATCACTCAAAAGATTCAAGCACTAGGATATAGACACATATTACAAACGTTCACAGATGAAGAAGTTTCAGGGGATAGCCACATACACGAAAGACCAGCTTTCAAAGAGCTAATTAAGTACATTGGAGAATTCAACCTGCAGAAACCTAACGATCCCATCAAAGAGCTGTGGGTACAAACAAGAGATAGAGTGTCTAGAGAAGTTGATATGCTAGGTTATGCAGTTGTTCGTTTAAGGGATTTAGGTGTAGAAATTAGAGCTACTGAAGAACCTGATGAAATGCTTGTTACTCGAATCTATGACATGCTTGGAGAAGAGGAACTGAAGAAATACAGACAGAAAAGAGTCTATGGGATTAAAAGAAGGATAAACGAAAAAAAGGTTTTATCTAGAGCTCCTTTCGGTTACAAGATAGAAAATGATAAGCTGGTAGTGGATGAATCGCTTAGACCTAGAATCATCCAAATCTTCCAGATGTTTGAAGATAATGTAACCATGAGTACAATATGCAACAAATTCAGTATTCCACGCAGCACTTTAGCTTATATGAGAAAGAACCCTATTTACACTACAGGGGAATATACTTGGAAAGGAAAAGTGATCTACAAAGTTGAACCTGTAATAAGAGAGGGAGACATTAAACCAAATGATGAAGAGAGTTTCTATGGTTAGTTACTTTTTTTTTCTTTCTTTTTGAACTGAGATGAATCTACGGTATTAAAGAAATCTTTTGCAGTTAAACCTTTTGAAGCTTTATTTCTTTTAAGATTGCTTTTTGGGGTCTTCTTGTTTTCTTCAGTTGAAACATTTTCTAAAATTCGTTTAGCTTCAGTCAGGGTTTGTAATTCCCATGCCTTAATTTTAAGTGGTGAATCTTCATCTTCAAACTGTGAATATAAGTTCTTTATCAATTGCATAAAGAATGCAACTATTTCCAGACCCTCTCTCCTAATTCTTTTTTCATGTTCGTTCACTAATGGCAAATACGTTTTAAAGTATTTTCCCGCTTCTTTTCTTTCTTCAGTCTCTTTTTTCAGTTCTTTAAGAGTTTTCAGATCTTCTTCGGCCTGTTTACGTAATTCTTCTCTGAGTTCTAGAAGTCTGTCATGTTCTTGACCAACTTCAGCAATACGAACACCGATACTCTCTCGTAATTTAGAGTCTGTTACATCATTTCTTTTGATTTTTTTTTCCCAGAACAATAATAGGTCCACAGCACTCCTTAAGAAATTAGATTGACTATTATACTTTCCATCTTCTAAAACCGAATTAATTTTCTCATATTTTTCATTAGGTAGTCTAAAAGCTACTCTCTGCAAGAGCTTGTCTGTTTTGTTTGACACAATTTAGTATACTCGCTAACAAGTTATAAGTTTTTTTGTCAAACAAAGTGACGACAATCTTTATATTTACTTGTTTACAAACTTATTAATGATTACTATGTCTAGTACATTAGCAAGAATAGATAAAAAGCTGTATCATCAGCTTCAAGAATTTGCATTTAAGAAGCATAAAAACTTCAGAAGTGCGAAAACAGTAATAGATCAAGCAGTTAAGCAATATCTAGCTAATCAACAAGATCCAGAAAAAGAGAATTAACAAAGTAAGAGAGAGAAAAATCCCACTTCCCAGTAAGAATTTTCATCCTCTCTTGTTAATACAATCTTTTTTTTGCTCTTAAATGTTTAGCCTAGCTTTCTGCTTCTCTGAAAAGTGAAAATAGAGGTATTAAATAGAAATGAAAAAAAATAAAGAACTTAATAAATCTACAGCCTTCAAAACTAATGGGGATGAATCAGCTGAAGATTTTTTTAAACAAGCATACGGACCTGAAAGAATCCACGAGATTATTATCCGATCCAATTGGGGAATAAGAGCTGATCTCAAAGAAATCATGGAATTTTTGAATAAGGCCAATAACTTAGAAAGAATCAAGTACATAGTAGATGAAAGAATTTTTCATAACAGGGGATTAAGAATAGCATTAAACAAATACAAACTACAATATAATAAGGCAGATTTACTTGATTCTCTGGTTGATTTGGGTTTGCTTAGAGCTGAGAAATTCTTTGCCCCGAACGTTAGAAGTAGAAGGGTATTCATCTACAGCTTAGTAACTGTTCCTGAGGAAGAAAGACTAGCTTATCTTATGCCTTTTTTAAGTAAGACTGCTTTAGAGAATCTGAAAAGCGAAAGGGGGGAATGAAATGTATCTTAAAGACAATAGAGAAAAGTACGATAATGACAGGGTTGATCATAATGAAAGATCACATCATACTCTATTAAGAATTGAGAGAATACTTAAAGAGATTTTATCCTCTTCACAGAATCAAGAGCAGGATAAAGATGAAATTAAAGCTAATCTGGTCTTTGATTACAACAAACTAGCTGAATTCAAAGAAGAAAGAGACAAGTTACGTCAAATAGTTTCTTTCAAATGTTATTGGGATGCATTAGAAAAAGCATGGGTTTTTGAGGGGAACAAGATCATACTTGAAGATTTTGTTCAAACTTTGAAGAATAGAGGTATACCCCTAGAAGTTAATGAGGTGAAAGAGTGAATACAAAAACAAAAACAAAAGAAACTATCTCATCAAATACTAGCAACAGGATAGGGGAGATTCATCCGTTCTTTCAATTTGACAAAGAATTAGATCCTTTCATGCATAAAAAAGGTGATCATACAGTTGAATGTCCTTTCTATTATCTGATAGATGTAGATGAAAAAGAGCAATTATATTTCTTAGTACAAGAAGCTAAACCAGGAGAAAAAACAAAGATACTCTATAATGATACCATCAATGGTGAAACTCAAGCTAAGAAGATCTTAAATGAAAAAAAATATCATTTGTCCAAGATCCTGCAGAGTGCAATAAGACAGAGAAAATACAAAACGACAGGAACTATTGAATCAGTAGCTTATGATATGATAGCAAAACTATACCAAGAGCTAGCTAGCATATTTATTGATGGAGAGCTAGAATTCTATCTTGAACAAAGAAAGGAAAAACAAAAGTACCAAAAATATACTGAGCTACAATTTAATATTAATCAAGAGATTCTGAAAGAGATTAAAGCTAATCCTGTTGCTGCCATTAACAAAGCTTGTGAAGATGTTGGAATCATAAGAGAAACAAAAAATAAGATCGCTTTGTATCTTACAGGTATTCTTGGTAATTCTGCAGGAATGGTCTATATAGCTGGAAATACGAGTGCAGGAAAAAGTCATTTGATGAATAATGTTCTAAAGCTTTACCCTGATAATTATGTTTTTGATGCTAGCTCATTCAGCGACAAATCACCACTGTATCTTTATGCAGATAATAAGGAAGAAATGAAAGAAGCTGAAATCTGGTGTCTGCATGAGACAATTAAACAATCATCTGATTATCGAGATATGTTTATGCGTCTAGCTACAAATGAAGAAGATAAAGAATTTACTTATTCTACAGTAGATAAAGACAGATCTGGGAGAAATGTTTCTAGAATTTTAACTTTTCCTAAAGTTTCTTTCTGGACTACTATGACTTTAGGAGAGATTAATCCTGAGAACATTAATAGGGGGATATTTGTTTCAGTTGAAGAAACACAAGTTAAAACAGAGAGTATTCTAGAGTATGAAGCTTCGTATGATGCAATTGGGGGAAAACCTGATAATTACGAATACTTGGAAACGTTTAAAGCTTGGTCTCAAGAGCTGATAGAAAAAAGAAGAAAAATAGAAGGGTGGATTTGTCCGTTCTTTCATCCTAAAGTTCTAAACTTACCTACAGCTAATCCAAGCATTATTAGACATTGGAAAAAAATTAGGAGATATTCTTTTGCTTTTGCAATAATTAATGAAAGACCGATTATTCAAGCAGAGAAAAAGAAATTGATTATTATCGAACCTGCGGATATTCTTCTAGCTTTAGAGCTGTTCAGAGAGATCTTAATAGAAACAATAAGTGAAGTAGATAAAAGGCACAGAGAGTTATACGAAGAAATAGTTAATGAGATTAAAGAAAGCGGAAAAGATCATACGACTATTAAGCGATTGCATAAAAGAATAAAGACCAAATCAAAGGATACTATCAGGATATATCTCAAGACTTTATGTAAAAAGAATTATTTAACGTACGAGAAAGATTCAGAGGATAAACGAACCTATCTTTATTATTTGACATCACAAGCAATAGATTCAGTTATAGAGCTTGATTTAACAAGAATAGAAAAGATATGGGAAATAAACCTAACTGATCTATCACAAGAAAAATTTGCAGCAATTGAAAAGAGTAATCCTGATTACCTGGAAGGAAAAATCTTTCTTGAACATCTAAAAGAGTTGCACTTTTTAGATAAGAAACTAGTTGATACCGTACACCCCGAACAATACCGAATGTTCGGTATAAAAATGAAGAAATCTCGAGCTAAACTGTCTGAAACAACAAAACAGAATATACCGTACAACCGAACACAAAATAAGCATATAAAAAATAATTCTGTTGAATCAGCTGAAGATGCAAATATTCACCAACAGGCTGAACGACAGCAAACGACCGAGAAAGAGCTAATTATTCAACCTGTTATAGAAGCTTGCAAAGATTTAGAACAGATCCATAAAGGACCATTTAATCGGAGAGATCTAACTAAATATCTAAAAATAAAGGATAAGAAAATCAGTGAAGATTCAGTTGATAAAATTGTTTCAAAGCTTCTACAAGAAGGGATACTATTTCAACCTACAGCTAGTAAGCTTAAACTTGTAAGGGGTGGTTAAGAATGGAGATTGAAGCAGAAAAACAGATTATAGGTGTAAGACTTCCCACCAAGCTGAAGATAATGCTGCAGGAATTAGAAGATTCAGGCAAGTATATGGATAGATCCGAAATCATTAGAACAGCTTTACGCTTTCTGTATGAAAAGGAAATAAATAGCAAATAATATGTCTTTTGTATTTAATACGAGAACTATAGATATTCTTACAAAAAACTTAATAGTTTCCACAAAGAATCTAAAATTATGAGAAAGAAGGGTAGAAAAAAGGAGATTGAATCATTTATTAAAGAGTTAGAAGAACAACCAGGATTAGAGGAGCTAACGATTGTTTATGGTAATTATATAGAATTACTTGAAATTTCCAATCGATACCTAAACGAAACCAAGCCAAAGAGTGTGGTTTCAGTATCAGATAGTACTAGTATCAATTAACAGTGAGGGAACAAAGTGCCTACGTGGAGTGGAATATTAAACGAATTAAAGAAAAAGAAAGATAAGGGTTCCAAAACACCTTATGATTCGATTCGACGACGATATCTCTACAAGCTTAATGAATTTACTGAAAGGGATACAATAATCTATGCAACAAAATGGACACAAGCAAGTATTAATATTTCACCACAACTAATTAGTATTACAGAAGACGATATTCAAGGTTTAATGGAAGTTATTCATGGATTAGATGGAAAAGAACTTGATCTGATTATTCACAGTCCTGGTGGATCTGCTGAAGTTACTGAAAGTTTTGTTAAATACCTAAGAACAAAATATGATTACATACGAGCAATCATACCTCAAGGGGCAATGTCTGCTGCTACAATGTTAGCTTGTGCAGCAGATAAGATTGTAATGGGGAAGCATTCTTATCTTGGTCCTATTGATTCTCAGATAATATTATCGACCCCTTTAGGAGTGAGTTCTATACCTGCTCAAGCTATTCTTGATCAATTTGATAAAGCTTCAGCAGAATGCAAGGAAGATTCAAAAAACATGGGAGTATGGATGCCAATTCTAGGTCAATATGGTCCAGCTCTATTGATTCAATGTCAAAATGCTTTAGATTTGTCAAAAGATTTAGTTGCAACTTTCCTTAATGATTACATGTTTAAAGATAGCGAAAATAAAGACGAAATATCAAAAGATATTGCTGAGAAATTAGCTGACCATTCTACATACAAAAGTCATGGACGTCATATTGATAGAGATCAGGCTGAAGCATTAGGCTTAATAATTGAACACCTTGAGGATGATCAAACATTTCAAGATCTAGTTTTATCATTATTCCATGCCACAACACATACTTTTGATGGAACTACAGCTATTAAAATCATTGAAAATCACAAAGGAAAAGCTTACATAAAGCAAGTAACTCCCATTATTATTCAACAACAAGAAAAAGAAGAAAAAAAGAAGAAATAGGCAATCTTTCTGCAAAACAGTAGTAAATACAAGAATGAATATATCTTAAAACTAAGTAATTTTGTTTGAAGATCCTTAGAAACTGAATTTTAAATCTCTTTGAATTAAAGGTAACACAAAGCAGTAAAAATCCGATTGTGGAAGTTCTCAAAAGAGTTCATATTAGAAGGGTGTTAAACACCCGTTAAACAGTTGTTAAACGCCACTTGTTACATAGAACCCCATCTGAAAAGATAGTTTACAAGAAGGTAGGATAGAAAAGATGTAAGGCAAAAAGAGTTTAGCTCAATCATAGTTGAAAGTATTCCAACTAATTTTCTCTACAGGTTTTCCATTTCGTTCGCTTTCCCGTTTGATTTTTAACATATCGATAAATGCTTCCAGTCTTGTTTGAAATCCTGCTTCTCCTGTTTGTTCATCTACAATCAATGGTAAAACAGGCATTCCATAGTCATCACTGATACTTGGAATGATACTTTGAGCACTCAATTCCGGCATACAGCTGAATGGCCAGACATGTACCATTCCATCCCAACCCATTTCCCGAAGTAAAATTGTTGCTCCTAAGCTTTCTTGTCCATCCCCTCCTGCATATTGTTGCATGTACGGACGTGCTTTATCTCTATAAAGCTTATAATATTCTTTTACAAAAGGGTTCACTTTTGCTGGCAAATCTGTAAATTTCTTTAAAGAGACAGTGTTTCGACAGATTACTCCCAGATCATTCAATCTTCGATATAGGTTCAGATGTAGCATTGGTTCAAGTACCACATATATTTCTCCTATAATTCCTATCTTCAGAGGATCTGCATATTCATCTATTTCCACTTGATCTTCAAACATTTTTGGTATAAGTTTATGGAATTCTTTGATTTCTTTAACTCTATGAAGACTAAATATTTTATTATGAACTTCTTTCGCTACTCTATCTGTCTCCCCTTTTTCTAGTTCCACTCCACGATAGAAATTTATCAGATGCTCAACTAGATCAAGAGAATAGTTTTTTACCCATATTTTACGAAGAGCTCCAAGAGCTTGCCATGTGTTAAAATTATTGCTAACTGATTGTAAATCTCTCAGCATGTCCATGGGTTTGTGATAATCAATATTGGTATACTTAACTTTGTACCCTAATTCTTCTGTTATCACCCGTTGAACCGGTCCATAACAGCTAGCTCTACAAGTTCCTATCCCTCCAATCTGAAAAACATGATTCGCTCCCCTGTCTATGCACTCAATCAAGGAACCTAGACTCAATTTAAATGGAGTACACATCCATTCTGGAGAGTGTTTTGATCCAATATCAAGTGTGTGTTTATTAGGTGTGTGAGGATTAATAATACGTTCTTCAGGAACTTCCATTTCTTGGAAAATCGATTTGAACAGAAGAGTCATTGGACCAAAGTGAGGATAGGTTATATAAGACACAAATTTCAGCTCCAATTTTTTAGAAGTAGATCAGATTCTTTTTCTGCTGCTTCAGGAACAAACCCTTTATTTTTCTTCATTCGAAGTATATCACAAAACGCTTCTAATCTAGTCTGGAATCCTGCTTCACCGGTATGAGCATCAAGTGTTAATATAGATAAAGGAGTTTCAGATTGTATTTTCTTTGCGAAATGTTTTGCATATTCCATTGAAACTGAAACTGGTCCGCAGATAAAATTCACAAGCATAAGGATCCCATCAATTTTTTGGTTTTCAAGATAATGCATAGCTGTTCCAACTATATCATGTTCAAATTCAAAATAGAGATAATCGTTTCTTCCAACTAGATGTTTTTCTAATTCTTGTAATGGTAATTTCTCTGGTTCTGGAAATTCTAAACCGTAATCTATCATTGATAAACGTAATAGTTGTCTTTTAATCAGATTTTTTGGCATCTGTTGAGAAGTAATTAGATCTACACCTAATTTTTGCAACTTTTTTCTAACACCTAACGATGCGTAGTCATCATTCAAAACATAATTGTGCCCTACTAATGCTACTTTCAACAAATCCTCCCCATCATTATTTATTGGAGGATCATTTAATAAAATTTCAGATCTTTCCCATTTCTCTAACGTTTCTTCGCTAATGATTAGTTCATCTTGTGCCTTTCTATGTGCTCTTAAGGCTAGAATAGCTGCACGTATAATTCTTAAAGGGTTTTTTGTGAATTTAAAACCAATTTCAAATACTATTTTAGTAAGTCGCCAGAATCCATGATTTTCTCTGGATGTGCTATAATATGGACCTATTATTGGTGGTAGATTTTTCTTTGTATATTTTAGGATATCAGCTAGCGCTACGAATTTTGGGCAACCAACTTCCAGTTTTTTTCTACTAGCAAATCGAGGAACAAATAAATAATCTAACTCTTTGTCTTCAAGTTCTAAGACATGACCATGATATAATTTGGTTGAGTAACATTCATCATCAAGAGTCTCTAACACCCCTCGTTCCTTGGTTATTTTATTAGTAGGAGATGAAAGTACTACTTCAGCACCTAATTTTACAAAAAATGTTTCCCACATATCCTTGAAATAATAATAAAGTAATCCTCTTGGAAAACCGACTCTCTTCTTACGTTTCTTTGATCTTTGATTATTAAATCCCTTACTCATGGACCATTCCTCTAAATAATTTTTTGCGGCTTAATATAGGTCTCAATAGCTGTTTTACTTATGAAAAAAATAATTGGTCAACTAGGTTTAAAGGTTTTCGTTGAAAATAAAAACATCGAGAATTTGAGAAATATTCTTTCTGTATAAAAGCTTTTTATGAGAAGTTATGTGAAATTAAAAGAGCTAGCGATACTTAGTTCAAATTTTGGTGAGAAACATGAAACAAAGTGAAAGACTAGCTCTATTAAAGTAAAATATTTCACACTTAAAGACTTATTTATCGATTATCGGCACTTATTGAATAATTTAGGACAAATTCTCCTTCCTTTTCCTTATAATAACATAAACAATAGCAAACAGAGTCATTGATGTAAATAACGTTAAAGTGTAAGATGATTCCGTTACTTCTTCAAGTAGTATAGTGAAATCGTATGTACTCTCTTTCATTTCTAGATGTGTTTCATTTAACACAGTGAATATTGTTGATGCATTATAAAAGAGAGGTGCTTGACAGTAATATAAGGTGTGATCTTTTACAGATAGAATTTCTTTATGCTCATGACCATAGAGCATTACCTCAATATTGTAGCTATTCCTAATCGTTGAAGCTTGCTCTTTATAGTTAGAATGGTAGAATAGAACATTAGGTGAATTTGCACGTGAACTTACTGCAGATTTAAGAAAATTAAAATCATTTTGATCAAGACCTTCCTTAGTGGAGCCAAATCCTATAAATGACCAATCTAGAAAAGAATAATTCAGTACAGGGTTCTCACCCAGATATTTCTTCCAGATTGTTGCAGGATCATCTGGTAAAATTGTAGAAGAATCGAGGTCATGGTTCCCAGCAATCATATAAACTGGCAAATCTAAAAGATCCATAACCCATAAAGCTAACCTCATACCAATTTCAGCAGCAAGTGGTCTTTGAGTAAGAGGATCAACAAACATCCAACTTGGACCATTAATCAAATCTCCTGTAAATATTACAAAATCTATATCTTGTTCTTTAATTTCTGCTATATTCCTCAAACAAATATCTGTGGTATTATAGATATCATAAGCGGGGAAGTGAGTATCAGAAAGATGAACAAATGTGAAGGGGTAGGATTTCTCTTCCATAATTTTAACTGAATGTGTTTGATAATCAGAACCTGCACTACAATTCAATTGTAAATCGAACAAACCTGCAGAGTTTATACTTGGTTTTAGATCGAAATGCCACAAACCACCTTCATACTTTGTATGTAAAATATTCAAGAAAACGGTTTCATTTCCAGATTTGAGATAGAATTCCCAATCAGAAGCATCAGATGTAGTATTTACAAGAACTGTAAGGGATTCATCGAAAATTATAATCTCAGGATAGCCCTTATGAGGATAAGTGATGAGGTCTATAGGTCGGGATGCTAAAGAATAACGCGGATGAGATGTTTCGTTAAAATACTCTGTTGAAGATGTAGCATTATAGTTTGTAAGTTTAGATGGAGCCGAATCGCTATTGTCTAAAGTAGCGGAAATCAGATTTGACGAATTATTCATTAAAATAGAATTGGTAAGTAAAATAGCCAGAATAACCTGAAAAAGTAGAGTTTTTTTCTTCATTAATAGTAAAGAAAATCAAAAGTCAATAAATCTTACGCTCGAAAATGCAAAGCATTTACAAAGAACATTTGGAAATAAAACGATAGTTTTTTCACCTATTCTAGATGAATCTCTTAGCAAAATATTCCTTCTTTATAAATTGAAAACACTTTTAAATTTACAATATTGTCATCACTTTGGTTAATGTGTCACACTAAAGATGAATATAAAAATAAAATCGAATAATTAGCTGATAAAAATGGAAAAAAGTGTTTGAAATGAAAATGAAAATAGATCCAGAGAATGAGTGGGGATGGTTCATCGAACCTGATACTTTCAAAATATATAAAATCGAAGAGGATATCCCTTCGGGTTCTTTTGTAAACATAAAAGAAAAAGAATACATTGAAGATATTGGTAGAACAGTCGTTCAATCTACATACGGGATTGTTGAAGGAAACAAATTTCAACCAATGAATAAAAAAGAAATAACCAAATTATTGTCAGAAGCTTGTGCAAAATATATCTTGATGAATGATGATTTACCTCCAAAAGTAAAAATAGAAAAAGAACTTAAAAAAGATAAGGCAGCTCAACTAGCTTTTGTTATGAACAAACATGATACTTTCCATCTAAAAATCTCAGACAATCTTCTAGAAGGTAAAAACCCACATGATGTAATCATGGAAATAACGCAGAATGGAACACCGGGTATGGAAGAGAAAGAAGAGAAATGGAAAATCGAGTATGCAAAAAGTAGAAGATCTACTTGTAAATCTTGTGGGATGAAAATTGAAAAGGGGAAGGTTAGAGTTGGAGAACCTTATTATTATGATGACCATCTGAATTATAGATGGAATCATGAAAAGTACATTTTCTGGAAGAAAATTGGTCAACAAAACACCACTGGTTTAGATGAGTTAGAGGAAGAAGACAAAGAAAGGATAATGACTTATTTCAAATAGTTCGCATCATTGATATTGAAGTGATTAAAAGTCAATAAATCTTATGCTCAATAAGCAACATAATTACCAATATATGGAAAGCCATCAAATTTATCGTCTGATACTAACATATATATTGGTGAATGTTTTGATGTGAAGTAACTATTAATTTTTGAAGATGTTAGTTATGACAGAAAAAAAGTTTACAAAAGAAGAATTGCTTGCTAGAGCACATAAACCTTCAGCTGATGCGTTAAGGTTACACCCTTTCTACAAAGGAAAAATTCAAGTTGTTCCCAAATGTAGTATATGGAATTTCGATGCTTTTGGTGTTTGGTATACACCAGGAGTTGCAGCTAGTTGTAAAGCAATAAAAGAAGACCCCGAAGAATCTTACAGACAAACAAACAGAGCAAACACTATCGCAGTAGTCTCTGATGGAACAAGAGTTCTCGGGTTAGGTGACATCGGACCTGGGGCAGGAATGCCTGTTATGGAAGGAAAAGCGTTATTGTTCAAATATTTAGGTGGCGTTGATGCAGTACCATTATGTATTGACACAAAAGATCCTGATGAAATAATCAAGTTTGTTAAATTGATACAACCTTCATTTGGTGGTATAAACTTAGAAGACATATCAAAACCAAAATGCTACAAAGTCTTAGAAACATTACGTAATGATCCTGAAATTACTATTCCGGTATGGCATGATGATGCTCAAGGAACCGCTGCAATTGTAACAGCTGGAGTTCTTGGTGCTTTGAAACACGTTGGTAAGAAACTTGAAGAAGTTAAGATTGCTATGCTCGGTGTAGGTGCAGCTAATACTCGAACAGCTTACGTTCTTCATGCTGCTGGTGCTCCGTTTGAGAACATAATTATGTGCGATTCCAAGGGCATAATTACCAAAAATCGTCCTGACATTATTGAGCAAAAAGATTATGATACTTTCAAGTATGATTTAGCTCAAAAGACCAACCCAAATGGGATTACAGGTGATTTCGGTGTAGCTCTCCAAGGTGCTGATGTTCTCATTTCAGCTTCTAAGTCTGAGCCAGGTACAATCAAAAAAGAATGGATAACCAACATGGCAAAAGATTCTATTGTTTTCACTTGTGCTAATCCTCTTCCTGAGATTTGGCCTTGGGATTCCAAAGAAGCTGGTGCAAGAGTTGTTGGTACTGGTAGAAGTGACTTTCCAAACCAAATCAATAATAGTCTTGGTTTTCCAGGTATTTTCAGAGGAACACTCGATGTTAATGCTAATACCATTACTGACGAGATGTGTGTCGAAGCTGCTCGTGCTATTGCTGAAGTTGCAGAGAAGAAGGGTCTTAGAGATGATTTCGTGATTCCTTCAATGGATGATGTTGAGATTTTTCCATACGTAGCATCTAAAGTAGGTATGAAAGCTATCGAACAAGGTGTTGCTCGTACAATACTGACTGAGGAAGAAATCTATGCTCTTGCAAAAGAACGTATTGATGAAGCCCGTAGTCTAACAAAAAGTTTGATGGATAACGGTTTTATTAAACCTCCTATCGAATAAAACCCCCCTTTTTTCTTTTTTCTTTATTTTTCAGAAAACGCCGCTAATTAAGAAAGTTTTCACATTGGTTTCCAAGTGCTAACATACTCCATTTTGTTTTTTAGAGCATTATTTTTTAAGGGGTCTATTTTCCATTCTCCAGATAATTCAATCTCTTTTGCTGTCAATTCAAAGTGACACATAGCTATTCCTACATCATTGTAGTTACAATCTATCACATGCCGTGCACCCCTATTATCTTTAACTACGTATAGATCATATCCATCGTTCTGTTTAATTATTCGCCACGGTTGCGTATTTGCTGCTGATGGTGACAATCTCAACATCTCCAGTGCAGTTCTATATTGACCTGTATCTTCTCTATTAAGAGGTGTTTTGAAATCATTGTGAAAGAAGAGTTCTCCCCAAATTTTTCTTTGATCTGATTTTGGTATCTGACGCATTATTCTTTCTACAGGTCTTTTCTTCAAAGCTGAATAACCTAAAGGTGATACTATGGCAATATTTTCATGGTCTCCTAAACCTATTTTCTTGCTTAGTTTCTTTCGATTAAATGTTGAAACCATCCAACAAGTTCCTAATCCTAAATCAGTAGCTTTCAAAATAATTCTCTCAAATGTTCTACCAAAGCTAATTGACTGGTTTTTTCTATCACTATAATCCTCACTCATTATCCCCACCATGAACAGTTTCGCCCCCTGAATGAAACCATATGTCCCCAACCTTTCTTTTCTTGATTTTAATTCATTAAATGTAACTATAACAAATCGAAAACCTTCTGTTCTCTCTACAACCATAGCTTCTTCGATAATCTGAATTTTATCCTTTTCAACATCTTTGGTCGCATCATATGTCCTAACAGATCTGCGTTTAGTGATAATTTCAACAATTGATTTATTGAATTGCATAATTTCTCCCCTTATGTATATATTTTGTCTTTCTTTATTTCTATCTTAGCTTTGCATATATCTATTAGCTTCATTTATTCTTGCTGAAATTTCCAATAACTTAACAAAGATAGCCCATAGCCTTTTTCATATAGTTTATATGTAATTTTAACCTCTTATATTTAATGAATGAATCACCAGAATCTTTAGCTTTGAAAACAGCTCTTAATATGTTGCCAAGTGCTGTGTTCATTACAATGCATAGCTGGGATTTGGCATTCGCAAATACGGCTTTTTATGAGATTTCTGGGTATTCTGCATCAGATATGGAAGCTAAACATATAATGGATCTAGTTCATGAAGAAGACAAGCATATTTTCTTTGAGAGACAAAAGATTTTAGATAAAGGAGGCAAAGTTCCTGCTGAGCTCCAAGTCCGGATAATGCATAAAGACGGGTCAGTCTCTCTAGTTTTCGTAAAAGTTAATGATATAACTTTTGACGAAAAGCCAGCAAGATTATGGTATGCTCACGATATAAGTTCAAAAGCACTAATGCATCAACCTCCTGAACTTATTCGGTCTCTACTGGACGCAATTTCAATTGGCAGTGAACTTGGTTTTTGGGTTGATGATATCAAAGGCAACACTATCTACATTAATAACAAAATGTGTGAAGTTCTTGGATACCCCTTTGAAGAAATTAAAACCAAATCAATTACTGATTTCTTCCATCCAGCTTCTAGAGATTTGTATCATCAAATTTCAAGAGATCGGCTTGAAGGTAGTAAAGGCTCTAGTTCTTACGAGTTGATTTTAATCAATAAAGATGGACGCCCCATAACATTTAGTGTTGTTGGATCCTTACTGCATGATCAGAACCAAAATGTTATTGGATCAGTTGGTTTTTTTACGAATATTGAACCTACAAAAAAATTATCATTAATCGTTTCAACACTCAATAAGTATGCTCTTTACTCAAAATATAGAGATCTCTCCTTATTCTGGCAAAAAGTTATTGTGGATGTAGTAGATATTTTTTCAGCTGATTGTGGATTAGTGTTTATAGATGGAGATGTAGTTGCAGAAAATGGAGAGATAAATGAAGATTTTTCACCTCAAGAAATGTTAGAAGATTTAACAAAAGAAGGGAATCTTGTTAAGCACTATAAAAATGGAGGCTGTAAACTTTACAAAGATGGCAGATCTGCAATTGTTTCGATTTTACATCTGAACAATCTTCCTGCAGGTTTTATGATTATAGGTTCTAAAGTTAAAAATCTCTTTGTACCAGGAGATGTTGACTTATACCTAACTTTTGGAAATCAAATCACATTAAACTATGAACATCAATTTCTTTATATGGAAAGTGAGTTGGAACGACAATTTGTTTCAGTTTTATTAGATATTTTATCACATGATTTCCTCAACACTAACACTTCAGTACAAGGTTATCTAGAGCTTCTTGACCAAAATTTCGAAAATATGGATTCAGACAAAATTAAAAATTATTTAACCAGAAGCATTAGTGTTGTAGATAGAGGAGAAAGGATACTTGAAACTATTCAACAATTACTCAAGATTCAGCAGGAGAGAAAAACAAAGGGAAGCGTTCCTGCAATTGCTATGTTAGAAAATGCAATTGAAATACAACAAAATCTTTTCCCAGATCGAAAAATTAAGATTGATATGAAAACCCCACATAACATTTCTGTAATTGGTGGAGATCTCTTACAAACAGTTTTTGAAAATATTATTAATAATGCTATAAAACACAACAAATCAGAAGAAGCAGTGATAGAAATTTCTTGCCAACCACTCGAAATTGAAAATCAAGAATTCTTTGAATGTAGAATAGCAGATTATGGTAGTGGTATTCCCGAAGAAATTAGAGAAACTTTTTTCAGACCCTTATCGCGTGGTGATAGTCGATTTCACGAAGGAACAGGATTAGGTCTCTATATCTCAAAAACAATAATTGAATCATACAATGGTGAAATACGATTTGAGAATCGTGTTGCTGATGACCCATCAAAAGGCACTGTAGTCGTAATAACTCTATTAGAGGGATAAATATGGCAAAAGTATACATAATCGATGATGAAGAGACCATTCAATATCTCTACAAGGAAGGATTAGCCTTGGAGGGACATGAAATCATTGGCACAGCGTATAATGGTCATCAAGCTCTTCAAGAAATTGGTGATTTACCAAATTATCCTGATGTAATTATCATAGACCATCGGATGCCTATCAAGAATGGATTGGATACTCTGAAAGAAATGTACTTCCAAGATTTACCTAAAAAGACAAAAATACTTTTCATTACGGCAGATCCAACAGTTAGGGAAGAAGCTAGTAAATTGGGGGTCTCACAGTTCATACAAAAACCATTTAGTATTCTGAAACTTGCAAAGATGATAACACAGCTGTTCTCATATGAAAAATAGTGCTGTTTCATTTTGCTGAACTTTTTACTCTTTTATTTTACATTTGAGAATATTTATATTGTTGAATCTCAAGATTGTCAAGATAATAATGGTTGATTGGGTTATTTTGGCAATTGTTATTCCAATTGCTGTGGTTGATTTAGCAATCAAAGTTTATGCAATTTATGATTTGATTAAGTCGTTTGATAAAAGAAGTGACGTAAACAAAATAGGATGGTTAGTGGCTATCGCTCTTGTTAACATGTTTGGTTGGATATTATACTTCTTGTTTGGAAGGTTACCTGTGGAGAAATCTGAAGATGAAGAATCATGGGATTGAAATAGAAAATTTACAAAAGTCCTTCCAAGACATCCAAGCACTAAAAGGGGTTACTCTAAAAATAGAGAAAACTGGTCTTTATGGGCTGATTGGTCCAAATGGGGCTGGCAAAACGACCCTACTCAAATGTGTTTCAAGTCTTCTTGTACCAACATCTGGAGAAGTATACATTAATGGTAATCTTGTTAAACCTAAGAACTTCGCTGTGAGAAGGAAAATAGGTTTTCTACCTGAAGATTCTGGTTTATATGAAAAGCTAACAGCTAAACAATTTCTTCACATTATGGCAGGTATGCATGGCATTCCTAAAGAAGAAAGAAAAAATAAGGTCAAAGAAGTTGTTGAATTCGTTGGTATTAACTATCCCCCTAGCAAGATAGTCAAGTATCTATCTACAGGTCAAAGAAGGTTGCTATTATTCGCTAGCATACTGCTACATGATCCTGAAATTTTAATTCTTGATGAAAGTCTATCAGGTCTAGATCCAATAAATAGAGAACATATTACAAAACTTATGCGAGAGCTTGCTAAAGATCGGATAGTTCTCTTCTCAAGTCATATCTTGGCTGATATATGGAGATTATGTGAAAAAATTTTTGTTATAAATCAAGGTGAACTAATAGTTGAAGATCAACCCGAAAACATTCTTTCCAAGATGAGTGATGATTCTTATTTCTTAACTGTAAAAATGGGATTAGAAGCAATCAAAGAATATCTAGAAAATTATCCTAAAGTTTCGGTGATTGGCATTCAAAATGATAAGCTTTTGTTCAAAACTGAAAACAAAGATTTGATATCTGAGGTCATCAAGGATATAATGAAGGATTTTGAAATAGTTTCTTTTGGTCCAAATATTCCAGATTTAGATCAAATTTTTACAAGGATGGTGACTGCATCATGAATTCTTCAAAAACTAATCCAGTCTATGCTCTTATTAAGAAAGAGTGGATATACAATCGAGGGAGAATTCTACCTTTATCTATAGGTCTAGCAATTTTTGGTGCTCTAACTATAGGGATGCTGATGATATTACCAGACATTATACCCATGATAGAAGGTCTTATGCCTGAATTGACACCTGAAATGGCTATTCAAAGTTATATGAGCAACGTTAACAGCATAGTTTCAATATTAGCTGTTATCCTTTGTGCAGATGCAATTGCGGGAGAAAGAGAAAAAAATACATTAGTTCTTATTCGAACTAAAACCATTCCTGTTTACTCGATTATTTTGACAAAATTGTTTGCTAGATATATTATCATATTAATAGGAACAATTATTGGGACACTGTTTGCTTACTTTATTACTTCTCTGCTTGTAGGACCTGTTGAGATAGTATCACTTCTTCTATCATTAGCTGTTTACGCTTTAATTCTGTTTGTGTATATGAGTATAGGAATATTAATCTCAACCATAGCTAAAAGTCAAATCTCTGCTGGGGCAATATCAGCAGGAATAGTGTTAGTTATCTCCTTAGTGACATCGTTTCTTGCCTTTGATAGTATAATCAACTACAATGCTTTCCAATTATCGACAAACTTACTACTTAGAGATTTTACTCCATTGGTAATAGCTTTGAACTGTGTCGTACTATTTATTCTCGGATGTGTTTTTATCACAATTACAATAATTTTATTTGAAAGTGAGAAAGAACCAGTAAGAAAAAATATTTAGTAATAACTTAATTCTTTAAAAGGAGTATAGAGAAAATAAATAAGTTAGATTGTACAAAGTAAGACAAAGTGATTAAATGTTAATATTATCTCCAAAAGAAGAAGAAGAAAGTACAGAAATAAAAGAATTTGAATTAGGAATTATAGGTTTGGGACCAGCTGGTTTAACATCAGCAATTTACGCGTCTAGAGCAGGTATAAACGTAGTTTGTATTGGAAGAGATTATGGAGGACAAATGGGTTTAGCCTTAGAAATTGAAAACTACCCTGGATTCGAAAATATTTCTGGAATTGAATTAACTGATAAGATGAAAGATCAAGCTGAAAAGTTTGGTACTACAATTGTTTTTGGTGAAGTTGAAAAAGCTGAAAAAACTAAGGACAACCGTTTTCTTATAAAAACTGATATGGGTAACTATCTTGTTAAAGCACTTATTTTAGCAACTGGTGGAAGACATATGGAACTTAATGTTCCAGGTGAGAAGGAATTCGTTGGAAAAGGTGTTAGTTACTGTGCAACATGTGACGCAGCTTTCTTTAAAGAAAAAACAGTGATTGTAGTAGGTAGTGGTGATGCAGCAGCAACTGGAACTTTAGCTCTATCGTCTGTTGGTGCAAAGAAGATTTTCTGGGTTTCACGTTCTGATTACTTAAAATGTGAAAGAATCTATATAGAGCGTGCCAATGCTAAAGAAAATATAGAGATATTGTATAGCAAACAAGTAACTGAAATCAAAGGAACGAATACTGTGGAAGAAGTTCTATTTCAAGATGGAACATCCCTCAAAGTAGATGGGATTTTTGCAGAAATTGGTGCCATCCCTAATATTGAAATTGCAGAAATGTTAGACGTTGAACTTGAAGGTGGGTTAATCAAAATAGATGATGATTGCCAAACAAATGTTCCGGGTGTATTCTCAGCTGGAGATGTAACTTCAAAGATAAAAAACCCACTAAGTCGTCAAGTAACAACTTCAGTTGGTTTAGCAACTATAGCAGCTTTAACAGCAGCTGAATATTTGGAAGCAAGATTTACTACAAAGTAATCACTTCCTTATCTTTCACTTATAATAAAGGATTAAAAAGAATAAAAATGAAGAATTTAAAGATTCTTCGGTTTAGTTTTTTCGTGTATTTCTGCAATGGTTTTTTTGTTAATTGGGAAGAATAATAGAAAGGTTATTCCCAAAGCTAATGCTACTGATGGGAAGATTGATACTAATGACCTTAATCCCGCTAATAGATCCCCGGTAACATTTTCAGGGTTAAATAGTGACCAACCGTATTTTGATAGAATCACAGTAACTGATACAATACCTAAAATTGCAGCCAATCTAACAAATAGTGCATGAACACCATAGTAGGAACCTTCTCTTCTTTGGTTTGTTTTCAATTCATCTTCGTCTACAATATTTGAAATATTTCTATCAATGAAGTAGGGTGAACCACCCAATGCAATTCCATTGAAAACAAACATAATCAATGCAATAGTGTAATCTGTTATGAAAAACATTGGAATAAGAACAGCTATCCAAAATGCTTGGGATATAATAAAACCAACTTTACTACCTAATTTTCTATCTACAAACGTCCAGAGAACGACTCCAGGGGCAGAACTAATAAACGCTACTAAGAGTAAGATGCTAGCGTATATGCCTTCTGGCATTCCAAGTGCGAATTTTGTATATATTGGAATTATCATTGGAAACATGCCGAACACATACCAGTTCATAGTTGAACATAATGCAAAAACAACAAATTTCCAGTTCTTGATTGTGTACCAAATTGATTGGAATACACCCATGGTATCCTTTTGTTCTAATTCTTCAACAGGAGGTTATTTTACACCCCACTTAATATTGATAAATCCTGTAATGAAAGCAATAATTCCTAAAACAGCACCAGCAATCCAATAATTGTAGATATTACTTTGAGTGGATATGGTTAAATCTGGAATGATTAAGGTAGGTACAACCATTGCAACTATCAAGCCAAATACCATCATAATTCTCCTTCCCATTCCAGCTTCTTCTCTAGCTCTGTCAGTTCTAAACATTTCAGGGTATAGTGAAGTTCTACTAAGAGAAAAAGCAGTATAAATTGTGTCAAAAAGACAGATAATTAAGAAGAAGTAGATTACTGTCCAAACTGGAGCTTCCGCATAAGTTGCAAAAGGTGTAAACAAGAAGAACATTATCAACGCTAGAGGAATCAGCATTACGACCATCCAAGACCTTCTTCTTCCACCACCAAATTTCTTTGTTCTAGTTTTATCTGATAAACCTCCAAGGATAGGATCATTAAAGGCATTATAGACAGACCAAAGTATATACATCAGCATGATATACTTAATTTCTATCCCAACAACGCATAATAAAAAGTAAAAATAAGAAACGAGAATACATGATAGGCTACTGCATCAGTTATTTCTCCGGTAGCGTATGCAAGATTTCTGCCTAAAGGTACTTCATTAGTCATAAGTATGATTTTTACAATGCTTTAATAAAAACTTTCACAAGTTTTGAACTATCAAGTTATAATGTTTCTTCGAGCTTTTGTTCTAAATATTTCTCTCGTTTTTCTTTCATATAAGCTGGAATAGGTACATCCCACCAGCCCCATGCAGGTGATCCAGAGTATTTAGGATCTCTGTTAACCATAATTTCAACAACTGCTGGTCCCTCTTGTTTAAAGGCATCTTCTAATGCAGGTTTTATTTCATCTATTTTAGAAATTTTTCGACCCCAGCACCCAAATCCTTTAGCTAAAGCTGCAAAATCAGGTGAGTAAGACTCACCTTTATGATCTTTGAACTCTGTAGCAAATCCGCGTTTTTCTCCATAGACAGCTCTTTGCAAATCAGTGATTGCAATCCATCCAGCATTATTTAGAATTACAATAACAACATTCAGATTCAGCTGTTTAGCTGTATGAAGTTCCTGCATTGTCATCATGAAATCTCCATCTCCAACAAGTCCTATAACTTGCTTGTTGGGTTGCCCAAGTTTTGCTCCAATAGCAGCAGGTAATGTAAATCCCATGGTAGAGAATCCTCCAGCTGTTATACAAGTATAAGGTTCATAAAACTCAAACTCTTGAATTAATTGAGCTTGAACATTACCTGAACTTGTTACAACAATCGCATCTCTTCTCAAAAATTCTCGTACTTCTTTTAGAACACATGAAATCATTACGGGTTCCAAAGAAGGAATTCTCCAATCATTAACAAATTTTAGCCATTCTTCTTTTCGTTGATGAATTTCGTTGAAGTAGAAGGATGTGAGATAATTTACTGGGGTGAAATGATGTCTTAAAACATCCAACATATCCGCCAATACAGCTTTAGCATCTCCCACAATTCCCACATCTGTTGGATAATTTTTCCCAATTTCATTTGGGTCTATATCCACATGAATCAATCTTGTATCATTTATTCCATTACCAAAATTCCATGCTACTCCCTTTCTGTAGGAACATGTAGATTCATCTGCAAATCTTGTCCCAATAGCTAAGACAACATCAGCCTTGCTACTAAGCTGTATGCCCATTTTTGTTCCTTTCGATCCTGTTGCCCAACCAAAGAGAGGATGATCATTTGGAAATGCATCCTTTGCCATCATTGATGTAAGTACGGGAGCCCCTGTGAATTCTGCTATTTCCTTAACTTCTTCAAAAGCTTTGGATGCTACTACTCCTCCACCTAACCAAACAACAGGTCTTTTTGCACTCATTAACATCTCTGCTGCAAGTTTAATATGATCAATATCTCCCCTTATCTTAGAGGTTGATCTTCTTTTTTCAGGAATAGGTACTTTTCCCTCGGTATAGTCACATTGAACATCCATTGGTAAATTGATATGTACTGGACCTTTTCTTCCTGTAAGCATAATGTTGAAAGCTCTCTGAATAACCTTGGGAACTTGACCAGCTGATGATAACTCAAATGATCTCTTCACAATCGATTCAAGTATTCTAGGCATTGAACTATCCTTTCTTCTTTCGATTTCTTGAAGCACACCAACTCCTCTCATATGTACATGTGTATCTCCTGTGAGGACAAGCACTGGCATTGAATCAACATAGGCATCTGCTAGTCCTATTGCCGTATTTATTGCTCCAGGTCCAATACTTGTAAAAACAGCTAATGGCTGCCCAGTTACTCTATAATAACCTACAGCCATATGAACACCAGCCATTTCTTGTTTAGGTTGAATAACTCTTATCTTATCTTGATATTTGTATAAGGCATCGGTGAAACCTAAACATCCATGACCAGGAATGCCAAAGATATAAGGAAGACCCTCTTTAATGAGATATTCTATGATAACTTCAGATCCAGTTAGTTCAGAGTTTTTTGCTTCAGCCATGGTATTCAATATCTAGTTATTTTTACGTTTATAATTATTTTTCTCATAAATTCAATGTTTTAATTCCTGCAAATTATATGTAACTCTGAAAAAAATGTATAGTCACAGATTTTGATATTAACTTAATAGTTAGTGATTCAAAAGAAAAGAAGAGAATGAAGTGTTGCAACTTCATTTTAGTTTTAGCTCACTAATCTTCAAACCAAGATTTTGCAAAGCATCAATTATACTTGAGAACAGTTGTAATTGAGCATTCAAAGCTATTGGATGTTTAACGTTGATTAAAACTTGACCAAATGGATCAATGGGCGGAAAAACCATATTCATCGATGAACAAGAATTTTTCTCAAAGTCAACATCAATGTAGAATACACTTAGCTTACTTGCAAGTAGATCTTGAAACTCTTCATTTTTCATTAGCTTTCTCAATGGAGGTATCTTTTGTAGCCTTTCACTAGATTGCAAATGTAAAATATCTATTTTCGGACTGGATTTCTTTCGCTCTTTCAACAAATTCTGGATTGTTTCTTCATCTTCTGAGCTTAAAAGAAGAAAGACAATATTTGTTTGCATATTATCGATTATATTCTTTAATCCCGCATAAACAGCCCTTTTTCCTTCAAAATATGAGAAAAGATCTTCTACATCCCTAGTACGTTGTTCACTTTTTACTTGCTCAAAATATCTATTTGCAACTTTCAATTTTGATTGGAATTGACTCTCTAAAGATTCAATAACAATTTCATAAGGAACGGCCATAAAAGTGTCAGGTATACCTTCCTTCTCTTGTCTCGTAACAAAAGTTCGCTCAACTAATCTTTCTAGAAAGCCATAAACCTTAGGTTGCGGAACATCTGCTAAACGAGCAATTGTTGATGCATGAGTTGGTCCCATTCCCACTAATGAGGTATAGGTTTTAGCTTCACCAAGTGCTAATCCAAGACTCGAGAGTGCTGTGATCGCATCTTCTTTAGAAAAAGAAGGGGGAGATTTTGTGTTCATTTAATCACTTCAATCTCTCATTCTATTCCTTACAGTTAGAACTGCAAATATGAAAAATAATACACACATCCCAGCTACAACTAAGAAGTCTACCCAGAGTTCTGCGAAACCCCATCCTTTAAGCATTATCCCTTCAAATAAGTTGATTCCATATGTCAATGGAACAACGTAAGATACAGGTTGTAACCAGACGGGTAAGCTAACAATTGGTACTAACATTCCTCCTAAAGCCATACTTGGAATAGCTGTTAGTGGAGCAAATTGTATTGCTTGCAATTCATTCTGTGCAAAGTTTGCTAAGAAGACTGCCATGAATACATGAGCTATACCAAATAGAGTGGCAGCAAATATAAGCAAGAAGACATTTCCTTGAACTCTAGCACCAAATATGAATACTCCAAAGACTAAAACCAGTGTTATCATTATTAAGGCAATTAGTAACAAACCTATAACATAGCCCAATAATCTCTCTGAAGATCTTAATGGTGTTGCAAAGAGACGATCTTCTGTCCCCTGTATTTTTTCTCTTGTAACGGTTATTACACCTACTATGACTAGAAGAAATATCAGAACAAATGCAATAACAGAGGGAATACCAACATCTATGCCTGTAAACTCTGCTCCCTCATGTGCCAATATTTGCACAACATTTATTCCTGTTTCCCCCATGGCTTCATCCAAGGCGTCATGAATCGCTCCTAGTATGCTAGCGCGCACCTGGGGTTTTGTTGCATCAATATATATGAAAAGATCACCAGAAACATCATCTCCCATGAACATTCGGACAATGTTTTCAGAGAAATTTTCTGGTATAAGAACCGTAGCATAGAATCTGCCACGTTCAACTAAATCAATGCCTTCAGTGTAATCACCATCAGTTATATCGACGCTATTGTCTGCCTGAAGAGCTTCTGAAAAATTTAGGCCAAAGTTTATGCTCATATATTCCACATCCTGATTATCAAGAATAATTGGAACATTATTCACTTCTCCACTGAATGCTAAACCAAATATTAGCATAATAGCAATAGGAACTACAATTAGTAAACCTAAAGTTCTTCTATCTCTTCGGAACTGATTCATTGTTCTAGATGCAATTGCCATAGTTCTTCTGAATGAAAAATTCAAGTTTTTAGGAATTATTTCATTTTTCTCTTTTTTACTCATCGATAATCTCTCCTTCACTTAATTTTATGAAAATCTCCTCTATAGTGGAAGCATTGTGTTCTTTCTTCAACTCCATAGGGGTTCCTTCTGCTATTAATTTTCCAGCTCTCATCAAACCAATCCTATCTGCTCTTTCAGCTTCATCCATTACGTGTGAGGTAATTACGAGAGTAATACCTTCGTCCTTTAGTGACCTAAAATATTCCCAGAAAAAGGTTCTAAGAACAGGATCAACACCTACAGTGGCTTCATCAAAAAACACTATTCTAGGAGAATGTATCAAAGCACAAGCTATACTAGCTCTTCTTTTCATTCCACCAGATAGATTCTTAACCAAGGCTTTTCTTTTCTCTTTCAAACGCAGAATTTTAAGTAATTCATCATATCTTGGAGAAAATTCTGCTTTAGTCATCCCGTATAATTGAGAGAAAAAGCGAACATTTTCCTCTAGACTTAAATCATGATAAATAGAATAATCTTGAGGAGCCATTCCAATATGATTTGAAATCAGGCTTCTTTTTTCAGGAATATCATGGCCAAGTACTTTAATGCTCCCTGAAGTTGGGAATAATGCCCCACTTATCATATTTAATGCAGTTGTTTTTCCACTACCGTTTGCACCAATAAGGGCATAGATCTCACTCTTCTTTATTTTCAGATTTAAACCATCTACTGCTTTTACTTTACCAGTTTTGTATATTTTTACCAAATCTGTTGTTTCTATGACATATTCACTCTGAGTAGCCAAATTATCACCTTCTTTATCAATTAAATTAATACTACTACCCATAGTAGTAGTTGCCAAACTAATAAGTGTTTTGTATACAAGTATTACTTAAGTAAAAAGTCTATTAGTCAAGGTTTAGTTCGATAAACTTAATAAATTTACAACAATTGTCTTACTAATGGAATTCAATGAGAATACTAAAGAAATTTCTCATACTAAATTGCAACTATCTCCAAATATTTTCAAAACACTTTCACTCATATTTATTGGTATGACAGGTTTCTTATCTGGATTTGAACCATTTGGAGGAATTTTGCTCTTGCTAATTGATGTTGTGTACTCGCAGCTCATACAGATTATTAGTATTGTTGGTTACATATGTGCAACTTGCGCATTTATAACAATAGTAATTACAGTGATTTTCAAGGAAAATAGTTGGGTTTTTACAATATTATCTTTTATCACAGCAATTCTCGGTTCTCTTCAATTCTCCATATTTGCTGTTTCTCCATTTGGAGAATATTCATTTACTCATTTCCAATATGTTGTCCCATTTTTCACTAGCATTCTTTCAATATTATTTGTCTATTTGCATATAATAATAACAAAAAGGAGGAAGAAATAATCTTTTAGATACCTTAACACTTCTTTATTCAAAGCTTAACGGGTAAAAGAAAAAAAGGAAAAAAAGAAGAATTGGGGTTAAAAGAAAGGAGGTTCGCTTTCGAAAACTCTTTTGGGTAGTTCCATCTTTGCTTCTTCTTCAGGAGAGAGCAACGCTGTTCTGGAATGGGGTTTATTAGGGACTTCAATAATCGTATTTTGAAGAACATGAAAGTTCAACCATATCTGAGAGGTATTCTTTTTGGTTTTATTACAGCTTTAATAACAACTTCAGTTGCAATAGGCATATATTATGGTGTAAGCTCTTCTGAAGATGAAGGATATAAGCTTTTACCGCCATTTGAGTGGGATTTCTCATCAATGAAAACACTTTCTTTACAAATGAATGAGCGATCTGAACACATTATAGCTCTAACAACAGAAACATCTATAGTGGGGGCGAATTGGGGTAGTACATTAATTCCATATTTTAACTATTCAGTTTTTTCAATTCACAGTTGGTATATTGCAGAAAATGATAAACAAATTTTACAGATGATGGATTATCTTGATAATACTACAGAGTACGAAACTTATCACATTATGAATGATAGCGTTTTAGATCCGCTTTATCATGCACTTACAACTGAACTTGAAGCAGTTCAAAGTCAAACTGATGTCTCTGAAAACTATTGGATAGAAATAAACGAAACTAGGAAGCCAGGCGTATTTTCTTTTGAAATTAAACAGATTTATAGAGATGGTTCAATGTTCTGGATAGAAACTTATGATAATACAATCTTTATTCGTTTAGTAAGATTCACAGAATATATAGGGACTCCAACTAGTTGGGGGATAAGGCTTGAAAATTCTGAAGAGTTTGAGGATGGTAGAGACAAATATGATTATTTCTACAAAGGTGAAATTCTAGAATTATTCCCAATTTATACAGAGGCAATAAATGAATTCTTGGAGCAATTTTACTAATCCCTATACAAAAGTGATAAAATGAAAGAACATAATTTAACTCAATCAAAGGTGATACTTGAAAATCCTGTTACATTGAAGCTTTTTATTTTTGTTAAATCAAAAAATCCAGAAAGCGTAGGAATACGCGAAGCAATGAAAGCAACAAGGATGAGCAGCTCGAGCACAGTGAGTAGGCATCTTGACAAACTGGAAGAACATAACTTAATTCAAAAACTCCCATCAAACAGATTCACTTTAACTTCTGAAGGATTAAAAATGAGAAGTTTTGATGTACCAATTACAGTACCAGCATACCTAGTAAAAGGAAACTTCGTTACTGTTTTATCATATCAGCTGACTTTTATTGTGATTATGATTATTTCCTCTTTCATTCTACTCTGGATTGACAAATTACTGGCTGCAATAAATGGTTTATTAGGATTATTTGTTATATTATATGTAATTTTCGATCAATGGAGAACAATCAAACAACAGATAGATAGCCTCTCTAAATTATCAATGGAATCTATTAATTATACTGAAGAAAGTTCGCAGAATAAATTGCAGGTATCACCAAATATCTTCAAAATTCTTTCACTTGTATCTAGTGGTTTAACAGGTCTCTTTGCATTTGGAATTATGGGTGTTTATATCTTTCCAGCAGATGCAGGATATCTGAAGATGATGCAAATAAATAGTATTGTTGGATACATTTGTGCAGCTTTTGCACTAATAACAATCGTGATCACAGTGATTTTTAAAAACAATAATCTTGTTTTTATGATATCTACGTTCATCACAGCAATTCTCGGTTCTCTTCTAATCGTTATATTTGTTGCTTATACACGATATGATGTATTTTCTCATTACCAATATGTTGTCCCATTATTCACTAGCATTCTTTCAATATCCTTTTTCTTTTTGTATATATTCTTAACAAAAAGAAGAGAAAAATAATCACTTAGACATATTGCTGCGATTAGAACTGAAAGTATAGCTAATTGCATTTTTCGGACACACATCGATACATGTTCCTTAAGCCATCTTAAACGATGGTTAGCTCTTCCTCTTAATACAAAAGGTTCGAGTAACTTGTTTATCATAATGCAAGAGTTATTACTGAAAGTGTATCTTGGTAATATCACTTCAATTGAAGTCACATCAAATTACATCAACGAGGCAAAAAGTGGAATTAAGCAAGGAAACGAGATGTTAAAATTATTCTAAAAGAATCTTCGTGATCGATCATTTGGATAAGGATGATGACCATTATTACTATCTGATGACAGTGTTAATGGGAATAGATGTATCTGAAGCTGTTTTAAAGTGGACAAGTAAAACAGAAAAATTGTTAAAGGAAATTCAACAATAATTACTATATTAGAGGATTAACAATGAAGGATTTAAAACAAGAAGTTAAGGAAATCATGAAAAAAAACATTTAGTGTAAGTATTAAATTACTGGAACTGAGAAAACCAGAAAAATATAGAAATATAGTAAAATGGGACTAGAGATAAAATATAAATAGAATTGTTCGCTAGTAATTGCATGAAAGATGAGGGCATAAGTTCCTTAAGTTCGATGTTAATCACACAGTTCAAAGACAAATGGAAGCATCTCAATCAAGTTATAGATAAGGTTCCTGAGAAGAAATTTCATGTGGGAAGGAAAAACTGGCGTTTTTCTTGGATTCTCTTTCATATTATTGAAACAGCTGATTTTTATTCTAGAGATACTCCAGACATAATGAAATGGGGGGATAAAGCAGGATTTGACTGGGAAACGAATTCCAAAGAGGAAATAGCAGAAAAAAAACTCACTATTACAAAGAATACGCTAAGGGAATATAGCAAAGAGATAGAACAAAGGATAGAACAATTTCTTAACGACGTTTCAAATGAAGAATTATTAAAAAAAGATGATTTTCATTGGTTTGATTCCATATTAGGGAAACTGGTTTACATGCTTCGTCACAATGCATTTCATATAGGAGAGCTAGCCAGAATTCTTAGAGGATGGGATGGCGAAAGATTCAAATGGTAACTTCTTGATTGCACACTGTTTATGATGCTTATTTGTCTTCTTGTCTTATTAGACAAAGCTAGGTAAATGTCGTGCTTAGAGGTCATGATATAGGGCGAAGACACTCTATAATCACTCTGAGTGGATACATCACGTATCCTCCTACCCCGTTCACCCTGCGTTTAGGCAAGGCTTTCGGATCGCTTTTTATCAGAATATTGTATGCGGCATTAACGTCAGCATTGATCAAGTGGCCTTGAGCAGAACGAAACAGCCCTCGGTGGATCCTTTTCCCCTTGTACTTTTTACGTTTTTTAGGGAACTCATTATCCAAGAAACTGCTTTTAGAGGTGTATTGTTCAGGAATAGTCTCCACTTTTATACCTCGGAGCAGGGAGGACACGGTAGCACTCCTCCTGTTTCAACTTTCTGTCAAGATCGTAGTAAAAGAGAAGTTTGTTTGTTTGTTTCAAAGAAGTTTTTATCAGAAAATTTGCTCGATTATAGAGATTTTTTGCTTGATGACAGATTCTGCTCAGTGCTGGATGATACTCCACTTCTATGCGTT
>JABCTC010000124.1 GCA_018238545.1 Candidatus Heimdallarchaeota archaeon | reverse complement strand
GGAGATTGGATAGAAGTATGGATAGATGATGCTACAGGAGAGATAATTGACACATGGATGTCTTGTCCAGCTACCAAAACTGAAACAGAGATATTTGATATAGCTAATAGTACTGTAGAGGTACAAGAATTCCTAGCAATGTATGACAACGTTGAATGGGATCTGTGGTATGATGGTTTTGGAACATGGTACGTCTGGGCGTGGTCAAGCATACAATTCGATGCTTATGTCTTCATTGAGATAGATGATTTAACAGGAGAGATACTATGGATTGAAAGCTATATTCCTGTACCTCCTAATCATGACGAAAGCGAAGTACTAGCAATTGTCCTCTCACTTACAGAAGTTGTTGATTTCATGAACGATAATCCAGATTATGAGATTTACCTCTTCTTCTATGACGGGTTGTGGTACGCAGACATTTACAGTATGAGTCTAAGTTCAGGAATTTGGGTAACTTTGGATGATGTTGATTTAACAGTACTTTTCAAAGTTTCCACCTGCTTCTTTGGTCCTCCTGAAGTAATGATCTAATCTTCCCCCCTCCTTTTTTCTTTTAAAATTAAGGCAATAAAATAAATAGTTGAAGAAATATTAGTAAACAAGTTACAGTTGAAGGGATAGCATGAACAGAAAAGTAGCTCTAGTAACGATTGTTTTTCTTGTAACCTTATCATTACAACAAGTTGCTCCTTCTACATGCAATATAACTCCTATTGTGGGAGATTTTGGCTTAGATCAAACCAAACAAACAGCAATATCTAAAGTTAATCTAGTTATCAACACTTATCTTTTGATAGGAAAAATAAACCTGACAATAGAATATATACAACTTGAAGAAAATTCTACTAGGTTTATAGATACTATATCAATCAAAGGCAATCTTAGCGAAGTCTTTGTTAAAGATTCTTTGGATAACAATCTCTTAATTGGTAGTAGCTATGACGATATTCTAGATGCAACAGATATAACTTTTCAATTACAAAGAGCACTCAATGTGGGGGAGAGATATACTGCATCAATATTTAGCATACTCCCCACAAAAGTTACTGTACACAATAGGATATTGGATTTCTCTATCAACTGGACACAAACAGTCTCAGTCTTTTCAGCTACAGTATATCTAGAAAAATACTTGATGTTATTATCAACCTCACCTACCCCACAAACAACTAGTGTCATTAATCAGAGGATAAAGATGACATGGGATACGATAATGATAGATAGTTTTGCTCTACTAATCGAATTCAAAGATTCATTAGAATATGAAATAATAACTGTAAGTCCAACTGTGTGGAACATAGGAAATATTTCTCAAAGTTCAAGAACAATCAAGCAGCAGTTTACTATTGTTAACCTGTTGAATACAGCAATAAGGGTAGATGTGATAAATAACAACTCTTGGATAGACATAGAACAATCATTTGTTGTAGGTCCTTCTTCTCAGAAAGAAATAATAGCTGAAATGGATATATCCAAAACAGGTCAATTTGAGGGAGTGATCCTTTTCAATACCAATATGAGTCTACAAGAAATATCGTGCGTTGTTTCTGTTTATGTTGAAGACTCGCTTAATCCATGGGTGGTTGTAGGATTGATTATTGGTGTAGCTCTACTTGCTCTAGGAGGATTAGCTTTCTACATGTATTCGCAGATGAAACCAGTTGAAGAAGTGATAGAAGAGAAGAAATCACAAGAACAGATAAAGAATCTTAAAGTGGATAAACTTGAGGGATTTCTGAATGAAAATGAGATATTAGTAGTTAAAGAAATAGTAAACAAACCTGGAATAAGTCAAGCACAAATAGTTCAGAATACAGGCATATCTAAATCTACCCTATCAAGAATAGTAGCGAAAATGGAGCGAAAAGGACTATTAAGGAAGAAAAGTGTAGGAATGTCACATCAGCTGTATATAGACAAAGAATCTTCGTTTCTAAAATATGCTAAAAAATGATCAGTTTCCTAATTCCAGTTATTCTTGTTTTAATGCTCAATTTTGGAAACTTGGCTAAATATTTTATTTACAGCTTCATTTAATTCTGCTTGTATCTTGTCCAGTTTGGATTTTTGAATGAAATCTTGTTGTTCAAGAATTTTAATGCTTTTTACAACTTCGTTAGCAAACTCGATTAATTTATTCTTCAAATCATAAGAAAAGTTTTCCGTAAATAGAGCTACTGTATATTCTTCTCTAGATTCTAACAAAATTATACAATCTGAATGTTCAAGCATTCTAAAAACGCCTTTCTTTTGGG
>JABCTC010000075.1 GCA_018238545.1 Candidatus Heimdallarchaeota archaeon | reverse complement strand
TTTGATGTTGGATATAATCGATGAAATTAATCTTCTTGAACCCAAACCTAATGTAAGGCTTCATGCAAAAACATCAGACAAAGTTATGAAGAAAGTTGCTGAAATGATTGCTAAATCTCAAGGAAGCCCATTTTTAATGAATTTTGATGAAACAGCAATGAAAGGAATGATTTGGCAAGGGATACCTGAGGACGAAGTTTGGAATTATGGTCCAGTAGGATGTCTTGAAAATACTATGATTGGTAACGATGTTTCCGGAACTGTTGATGTTAATGTAAACATTGCTAAGGCAATTGAACTAACAATATTTAATGGTAGAGAACTCCAAACAAAAAAACAAGTAGGACCAAAAACAGGAAATCCTAAGAAATTCAAAACATTTGATCAATTCAAAGAGGCATACATTAAGCAACTCACAGCATTGCTAGATAGAGCTATAAAAGCAAACAACCATGCAGATATGATAAGAGCAGTTTATGAACCAGTTCCATATGTTTCGCTATTAATTGATGGGTGTGCAGAATCTGGAAAAGATTGTAGAGCTGGAGGCGCTAGATATAATTTCATAACAATCGAAGCTTTGGGGTTGGCAAATGTTGCTGATTCTCTCGCTGCAGTCAAAAAACTTGTTTATGAAGAAAAAAGAATAACAATGAGTCATCTTCTAGAAGTTCTTAAGAAAAATTATGAAGGACATGAAGAAACTCGACAACTCCTGCTAAACCATGCGCCAAAATATGGTAATGATAATGATTATGTAGATAGTATTGCACGAGAGATTTCTCAATATTGGGGAATTTACGTTTCAACAAAAACCTCTCCTATAACTAATCGTAAATACCGAGGGGGTTATCTATCTTGGAACTATTTCATATCTTTTGCACCTAAGACTGGAGCTCTTCCCGATGGTCGTCCAAGAGGAGCTTACTTGTCAGGTGGTGTTGGTCCTACACAAGGTGTTGACACAAGTGGTCCAACAGCTGCCATTATGAGTGTTGGTAAACTAGGTATGGAAGTTCAACCTAATGGATCATCTCATACAATGTCGTTTAGTCCAGCAAGTCTTAGAGATAAAGAACACATAGACAAACTTGTTTCTCTTCTTAGAACCTATGGACAAGTAGGTGGAACTGCATTACAAACAAATGTTGTCAGTGTTGATACACTCAAAGAAGCTCAGGCTGATCCTGAGAAATATAGAAACCTCTTAGTTCGAGTAACAGGATACAATGCCTATTTTACTACACTAGGAAAAGAACAACAAGATGAGATTATTGCAAGAGAATCTCATAAAGTCTAAAGAGCAAATAACTAATGTCAATAACCCCAGATCTTTCAGGTCGAGTATTAAACATCCAACGCTTCTCTACAGAAGATGGACCAGGTATAAGAACAACCATCTTTCTTCAAGGTTGTGCTTTACGGTGTAAATGGTGTCAGAATCCAGAAAGCTGGTACTTGAAACCTCAACTGGTCTGGTATAATGATAGATGTATTGCCGCAAAAGATTGTTTGTTATCGTGTTCAGAAAATGCGCTCAACCTTACAAATGAAGGGATGATTATTGATAGAGAAAAATGTACTGGTTGTGGGAAATGCGTTGTAGCTTGTCCAACAAAATCCTTTGAAATCATGGGGGAAGAGTTGTCTGTAGAAGCTGTTACAAAGCAAGTATTGCGTGATGAACCCTTCTATGATAAGTCTAAGGGTGGAGTGACAATTTCAGGAGGAGATCCTCTTTTTCAACAAAAATTTAGTCTAGAGATATTAAAGTCCTTAAAACGAAAAGGCATTCACACTGCAATTGATACTACTGGTTTTTCAAAATTAGAAGAATTTAAGCAATTGGTAGATTTTTCTGATTTAGTTCTTTTAGACTTAAAACAGATGAATCCTAGTTTACACAAGAGTTTTACCAATGTAGATTTAAAGATGATTCTTACAAATGCTAAATGGTTAGGGGAACAAAAGAAGAAGGTTTGGATAAGAACTCCAATTATTCCAGAGTATACTGATCAAGAAGCGAACATAATTGAAATTGCAAAATTCATAAAAGAGAATATGAGTGATGTAGTTGAAAGGTGGGATCTCTTAACTTACAATAATCTGTGTGTTTCAAAATGGGAAAGATTAGATTTTTGTTATGAACTAGAACAATTACCTTTAGTAACAACTGAAAAAATCCAGAAACTTGCAAAATTAGCAAAAGAATCTGGTGTGCCTGTCACCTGGACAGGAGTCTTGCAAAAAGAAGAAAATGATGGATAAGTGGAAAAATGAAATTACCAGAAAAAGCAAAAGAAGCATTTAGTATCTTTGAAGCAGCAAAATTTATGGCAACCAAAGATGAGAATAACGTCCCTAATATTGCCATGATTGCCACTTTAAGCCCATGGGGTGAGGATGAATTAATATTTGGAACTTTTCTAATGTGGCAGACTGAAAAGAATCTTAGAAATGGTTCTCCAGTTACTGCTAGTGTTATGACCAGTAAATTTGATAGTTATCAAGTTAAAGGAGAATTCCTAGGTTTTGAGACACAAGGTGAAAAGTTTGATACTTTAAGCAATTTAGATCTTTTTAGATATTCAGCAATCGGTCTCCTTAGATCAGTTGGAACTATTGCAGTTAAAGAAGTTAAACCTCTCAATTTAAGCTTGTTTTCCGTAGCGAGAGAGTGGATGTCAACAAAACTAGGTGGAAAAAGACCCAACGATTTTCCAGAAGGTAAAAAAGCTAATCCTATAGTTGTCAAGAATACAAGCGTATTGATGGGTGCCAAATATCTTACCGTCATAAGAGACAACAAATTAGAGCATTTTCCAGTTTTGGGGATGAGACCGGTAGGAGATTATTTAGCTATTAGAGCTGATTTACCTTTAGAAATAGGAGAATATGTTGCAGTATCTTCTTTCAACCTTGGTCTTAAAGCATATCAGTTTAAAGGAACATATCAAGGTGTTAAAAAAAATAGAGGATTCAATTTAGGGTACATAAAAATAGACAAAATACTCTCACAAACTCCGCCTTTAGTTTCTAAAGAGGTTCCTTCAGATAATTTCATTTAAAAAAGGAGGAAATTTATTAACTTTTTCTTAAAACTGTCACAGTTGCAACTAATGCGATAATCTTAGAATAATAGAAAAGATTCCATTTTTCTAGGGTGAAACATTAAAATATTAGGAACATCAAAACTGTTTGTTTATCATGAGATATTATAAAGGTGAACCCTCAAAATTTGTTATCAAGTACCGTTCTGGAAAGATTAAACGTAAAGGAATGGGTATTGGATTCTGGTACCGTAGAAAAAGGAACAATATTGTAACTATACCTGCAATGACAATAGATTCAAATTACATATTTAACGAAATATCAAAAAATCACCAAAATATTACCTTGCAAGGGCATTTTACATATAAGATAAAAGATCCTTTAGTTATGGCTAAAATCTTAGATTTCACAATTGATCCTTTTACTGATTATTACCTTACTGAAGATCCTGAAAAACTTGAATTACGAATCAGAAATGTTGTCCATATGATGGTCAAAGGAAAGATTCTCAAGATGTCTTTAATTGATGCTTTATTTGCTGCAGAGAACTTAGCTTCCTATGTTATGCAAACCATCAATGAAGCAAAGATTCTAGAAGAAATGGGTATAGAGATTCTGTCAATTGCATTTACTTCGATTAAAGCTACACCGGAAATTTCCAATGCTTTAGAAGCCGATTACCGAGAGAGTCTTCAAAGAAAAGCAGATGAAGCAATATATGCGCGAAGAGCTGCAGCAGTTGAACAAGAAAGCAAAGTAGTTTTCGATATAAACTTTTGATTGGTACTCTTCCACTTCATATCAATTTTCTAGATGATTGACTGAGATTTTAAATATTTCTCGATTTCTTCTCTTTTCAATTCAAACTCTAATTCTGTCATCCATAATTTATGGTTCAATGCCTTGTTGATCTTAATCATATGCTCATTGCTCCCAGCATTGCCTGTTATCCAGTACTTAGCATTAGTTTCTTCAAGGAGCTGCAACAGAGCTTGGTATTTTAACATTAAACCTAATCCCTTTCCTCTATGCTCTGGAATTATCCCAGTGTCATCTTGCCATACTACTTGCTTATTCAATGGATTTGTACTAAATGTAGTATATCCTACAGGTTTGGTTGTTTCTTCATGTATACATAGATAAGAATAGTAATTGTCTCCACGGAGCATTTCAATATCATACATCTCTTTATATCTTTCAGGAGTTAAAGTTTGATTTTCATAGGTAAGTTTTTCTTTTGGCATATCATTCCATATCTGCTGAGCAACAGTGATGAATTCTTTCATGTCAACATGATCTTCAAATGTCATATTCTTAATTTTGACAACACTATAACCTTTCTCCTTTGCTATTTTCAGCAGTTTTCTGGCTTCCTCTTTCACTTCTTTGACATTAAATTCTGTTAACTCTGCAACATTACGTTTCTCTTGATAATCATTGTCTTTCTTTATTTTTCTTAGAAAGAACTCTCCATCAGATCCTAAAACACTTCCCGCATAAATAATCTTAATTTGCTCAGGGGGTTTGGTGATAAGAGCTTGAAGTATTGATTTTCCAATCCCTTCTCTTCTGTGCTCTTTAGCAACATATGCCATAAACCAACCTCTATCAAGGTTTTCATATTTTGTATGCCAACCGATAGTCCCAAATCCTACAACAAGATCCTCTGAGTTTATTGCTACTGCTCTTAACTGATTAATCCAATGAACTTCTCTGACTTTCCATTTCTTTCTAAACAACTCGATCTCAGAAGGCAAAATTCCCCATTTTTCCTCCTCTTCTAGTTGTTGAAGAGCAAACAGCTGTTCTAAATATTTTGTTGGAATGTCTTCTCTATTTCCAACAAGGATTTTGATGTCATGCATTTGGATTATCTCAGTTTGAGAAAATAATTGTGGTTTAAGATTTTTTTTACCTTGGAGAGCATTGTGAGAAAAGAAACAATTAAAATCTTAATGCCTTTATGTTTATTTACAATCCGGAGTTTACTACTTTGTCTACAAAACAAAAACACAAACAAATCACCTATGTTTGTAACATTTGCACAAAAAAAAGGATAATACTCTTTCCAGCAGGAATGGAGATAAACGTTGATTCGAGAGGTTTAAGTGAGTTTGTAGACATTCACAAATGCAAAGATGATAAACTTACGGCACTGATTTTGTTTGTCGATGCTCAATACGCAGTCAGATCACAAGTGCCCATAAGCAGCGAAGAAGCTACAACATCTACGCCTGACGATTTTGCAAGTATACCCGTGCCAGTTCCAAGAAAATCAGGGTTAACTAAAATAAAAATTGACCCCCCTGAAAACTTCAAAGCGTCAGTCATCAATGAAATAGTTGTTAAAGATAGATTAAGACAACTTCAATATTCATTAGAACCAAAAAAAACTATTGAAGATCGTGATGTGAGGATCGACTCTCAATTTTGTTTTGTAAACATTTACGCTAATGTTTCTAAAAAAACCGATGTAGCAAAAGCTAAACGATGGTTCAAAGAAATAGCGAACCTGCTTGAACAAACCGTACACATTAAAGATGAAGTTTTTACTTTGCTAATATCCTATCTTGAAGAAAAATTAAAGAAAGATTCTTTCATAAGGGAATTCAAAGAATTAGAAATACTCTTGAATGGATCAGTAACAGTTCCTATTTCTACCAAACAATCATCAAAAGATTTCTATGGTAGATCGGGTTGCATTGAACGAAAGCTGACTTTAGCGGATTGTAATGAATATCACAAAATCATTTTAGCTTGTTTAGATAATAAAAATAAAAATCTTTTAGATATATTCTCATTGATGGATAGTAAAATGAAATTAACTTACTTCCTTTCTGCTATGTATGATTTATTCTGTAATGCTTTTATCAAATTAGAAAAACCACAATTTTTCGGAACGTCAGATTTAGAATAATAGAATGAAAATTGAATCTGTTTGATTGAAATCTAATTAAATAAGATAAATATTCTCCAAGAGGGTAAAGATCTGTGGAATTAGCACTTCCACTTATTTGATAATAACCAGTATCGTTGTAATTATTCCAATAATTGCCTTCAAATACAATGGGATCGTACCAGATATTTTCTTCCCCATTATCTCTAGCTTGAGAAACTTTTCCATAATTGTTAAAGAAGAAACCATTGTGATGAACCAAAAAATTACTGCTACCACTGAGGTATACAGCTTCCTCTGTATTGTTAACAAACGAGTTGTGTGTTATATTATTCGAAGAGCTGTCTATAGCGTAAATACCTAAAGTGTTTTGTTGTATCAAATTAAATCTGATTCTATTATTATTGCTTTCAGTCAAGTATATACCCTTATCAGTCCCTATTATAGCATTACTTTCTATAACGTTGGAATGCGATTCCGTAAACCTGAAACTATACATGGAATTCTTACTGCTAGTATTGTTAAGTATAAGACAATTAGAGCTTGATATAAAACTGAAACCTATATGAGTAATTTGCTTGATAATATTGTTTGAAAGTGAACAATTATTACTATCTTCAATCATAATTGCTCTAGCGATTTTTTCTACTTTATTCGAAGTTATTTCAACATTGTCTGAACTTTCAATGACTATACCTTCATACAAAGGAGAATTTGGTCCAGCAGCAACTATAGCAACAACAAAATTGTTTTCCAGAACTGCACCGCTTGAATTGGTTAATTCTATGCCTATATCATTTAGGTAAATGTAACTATCAACAATCTTCACCTCATCAGAAGAATGAATACCTATCCCAGCTATACTGTGACCTATAGAAGTAATGTTTTCTAATAATGCTGTACCCTCTGCGACATTATCTAGACGAAGTCCATAGAAGAAATTACCTGAGAGGAAACAATCTCGAACAATAAAATAACTATTAGTATTTTTTATTGAAATACCTACTCGTCCTTCATCTAAAATAAAACGATTATTGATAATATATGGATTTAAAATTGTTCCTTCACCTGAATCAGCTTGTTTCTGTAAATCTTTATCAGAAGCTATATCAATGTAATATGTCTTTTCGTAAGATAGCAAGAGAGGGAGACCTACACCTATAAGGATGAAAAGCAACAAAGCAATAGCTTCTTTCTTAAATAGGGAAGAACGTTCTTTCATGGAACTCAACAAAGGCTAATAACAGTCTGACACGTTCTTTACTAAAATGTTTCTAAAAGTCTTAATTTGCCATATGTAAACAACCTTGTCGTTAAGGTGGTTATCTAGGAACTACGTCTATACAAGAAGGTCCATCAATACCAAAGAAAAATAGTGTGTTCCATATAAGAAGGTGTCTTGTTTCTCAGAACTCCTTCTTAAGTGCGAATAAAACCTCAAGGATAACATCTTATCCCTTCTAATATGTTCTATAAGCATTGAATTTATCTGAAAGAAATGCAGTTTATGGAATATAAAAAATACGTTTTACAGATCCCCATAAAATTCTAGGAATTTGGAGGTTCTAACAAAGGATAGGGATCTATTGATCCTGAGGAACCACTAATTAGATAGCCATTTGTCTGATTCCAGTCAGACCAATAATTTCCTTCAAGTGTTAATGTATCGTACCAATAATTTCCTGAACCACTATCATATGCTTGGGAAGTAGAATTTTCATTATTATAGAAGAAGGAATTATGATGAATAAAATTGATATTACTAGAATGACCTAAACTAATTGCATTACCTTTATTCTTTAAGAAGATATTAAATGAAATCGTATTGATTTCACAGTTAGGTCCTATGCTAATCCCATATTCGTTTTGAATAATGCGGTTTGAAGTAATATTTGTTAATAAAACCTGCTGAAGACTAATACCGCAAAGGGATTGTTCCACTGTATTATTAGTAATTGACATACAAGTTGAGGAACCAATTTGGATACAAGAAACTGTATTAGATCTAAAGGTATTGTTAATCAATTCTGAATAACCAGAATATCTAAAACTGACCCCAGAATAATTAAAATCAAAAGTATTATTGATAATCACTGACCACCTACAATAATAGAATATTAAGCCATAAGTTGTGTTACTCAAAGATTGATTTGCAATCAGGAGATTGTCGCATGAGATAAAGATTAGTTGTCCAAAATCAGGTGTGACGAAAGAACAATTATCTAGATGAGCAAAATAACCTAACTTTTTTCCATTTACTAAATTATATGAAAAACGATATGTTTCATAATCTGCTTCAAACACATTGTAAATGTAAAAACCGGTATTAGTACAGTTGTTTCTTTTAATCAATGAGTAAGGTGAACAATTTGTATAAATCCCATAATGACAAGAAGAACAAGTGTTATTCTCAATAATAGAGGACTTTGAGTAAAAGATGAATATTCCCCATTCAGAATTTGAGATGCGATTGTTTGATATTGTAACATTTATTGATTTGTAAGCTTCAATCCCCCAACCAGATGTTAAAATGGAATTGTTAGTGATATTAGTTGAATTCGCGTAGGAAGTTTTAATACAAAAAGAAGTAGAGCTAAATTCATTGTTTGCTATTGTGGTGTTCTCAGTGTAATAGATTATTATTCCTAAACCTATATAACCCCCCAAATCGAATCCCATAATTAAACTATCATAGAAGTAATTATTAGAAACATTACAATTTGAACTGTATTCAATATATAAAGCAATGTCAAAACTATCAAAACAATTATCTGTGATATATGTAGAGTCAGCTCGATTTATCCGGATTCCCCGCTCGCTTAGAAACGAATTATTAATTATTTTAGCTGTTTTTTCTTTTATATCAGAGATGATTATGCTAGAATAATAACTATTATCAAAAATACAATTTTGTATAGTAAAATAACTTGTTGTATTAGCAATAAAAATTCCTTGTTGAGATTGATTAGTAAAATTTCGATTCTCAATTAAGTAAGGATAATTTTTGGTTCCATCTCCCTCAAAACCATAATATTTGAAATCATCATCAGAATCAATACATATCTCAGCATTAGAACAAATAACAGAGGAGTCTTCTAAATTCAGATATATTATGAATAATGGAATGCTAATTGCAGAAACTATTAGGATAGTTAAACTAGCAAAAACGAATGATTTTTTACTA
>JABCTC010000123.1 GCA_018238545.1 Candidatus Heimdallarchaeota archaeon | reverse complement strand
TTTACAGCTCCAAAACCAATATATGATTCAATTATAAAACCTTCTGCAACAAAATCTGTTATTGATTATAATCAAGTTTTTCAAGGCGAGAGCATTTCAAGTGACATAGAGTTTAACAAACAAACAGTTGATTTACCAGCAGAAGCAACAACATTTTTCATGGGAACTGATCCCAATGTGTATTATAAAGACCTACCTGATATCTATGGTAATGATGGTCTTTCTGCTCTTTTTGGTGTTCAAAGGACAGATGGAGGTAAAGATCCTAGTGCTGAGGTTTATTGGTATTTTAAGATTTATTGTGGTGGTGCAGGAGTACTGTCTTGGGAGTATTATGGTTTATCAAATTATTGGAAATCTAGCACACAATATCAAGACCAGTCTTCTTCGAGTAGTGATACTTTAACAATTACTAATAATATGTTGGATGCCGAAGGTTATTTTCATATTTATTTATATGCTTATCAGTCAGGAACTAGTTACTTTGTTTACAAAATATTCTATTGGGATATAACTGGTGATACTCAACTAGATGGTGTTACAGTAGCCGCATCTCAAACACCAGTTGAAGGTATAATTGGACATAGTTTTTGTTTTGACTATCTTTATTTTCTTAGAGATATTATCACCAATAATGTTAGATCTACTTACAAATATAATTCTCCCACAACAAAAACCCATAGAGTTAATCCTCCATCTATCACCTTTGCTAAAGAGATGAATATTTACTACGATGAAACAAGATGGACATATTCTTCGATTACTCCTTACGCTTCTGTAACTGATACTGGTGGAGTTTTAACTATCAATTCTCCAACGGAAATAGATTATGAAATATTATTTCTTTCTACTTGCCAGAATCATCTTGCAATAAAAGATGTAAGCACGTCTTTTCTTTCGGATGTTGGTTTTGAAGGAAGTACAGATATTTACACCAATTGGGCTTCTAATCCTTTCGAAACTTTTGAAACATCCACAGAACAAAGTTTTGCTGGTTATAGCAGTCTTAAAACGGTTCAAAATAGTGGCACTTACGGTATTTCTTATGTTCTTTTATCTAACGATTATTATTATGTCTCTTGCTGGGCTTACATTGATTCTATTACTGGAGGAGCTGAAACAGTTTCAATAGCTTGGTGGAATGGTACAGCTTGGAACCATGAATACTTTGATGATACAATTATCGATAGATGGCAAAACTTACAATTTTATATGCAAATTATCGATGATGACTCTGGAAGAAACTTTCAATTCTATGTTTCAGCTACAACAGCTACAGTATATTTCGATTATGAATCACTCCTTTTTCAAACTTCTACAACTATTGAAACAACACAATCAAGTGAATATGAAATAGAGTCTACTCTTATTGCTTTTGATGGTTACAAGAATCCCCTTTTAGAAAGACAATATACGCTCAATACAACAATATTAGAACGAAGCAGTCAAACAGTAGAATATACAACAAATATAACAAGTACTGAAGGAATCTTTGAATTAGAATATAATCAAGCAATAGAACATAAAGAGTATGAGATCTGGACCTACTCTTACAGCTCTGGAGAGTTCAACAATTGTAGTTTTTATTTCACTCCCTCTTATCCTACTGAAACAGATTACGCTGAAACAGAATTAAACGATGCTTGGGATTTCAGCGAAGGAGATTTTGATGGTTGGGTTAGTGGTTCAGCAGTATATAATTTAATTGTAGAAAATGGTTATCTTCAACTTGAGACACACTTATCTAGTTATGGCAGACTTGAACTTCCAGATGTTTCTTTTGATTCTTCATATTACGATTCTTGTGCTATTAGAATATCGGTAAACGATACAACAGATTCTCCTTATGTCTATTTTGGAAAAGACGATCCAACTTTAGAATATTCTGATGCCATGTATATTACTTCTGCTAATCCCTTTCTACTTCTTACAGACGAGGCTTTAGGCTGGAATGGTGAGACTGGAACAAAGTTTCGTATTCTGTTTGATTCTGATGCTGGAACATTTACCACTAACCTACTTTGGAAAATAGATTTTATCAGATATGCTCACATTGAACCTCCTGAACTGATTGAAACTGATACGAGTTTCTATCTTACTTCAACAGATAACGATTACTCTTATGAAATCTATTCCGATGAAACTTATCTAGGTGTTTATACAGATCTCCAAACAATTCTCAAGAATAATACTATTGGAGATCATAATCTTACTTATGTTCTTTTCAGTGCTGGAGAAGAAACAGCTTATCTCAATTCTACTTACGAATATCTCTACACTGTTGATTCTGCTTCTTTTACTGTTTC
>JABCTC010000074.1 GCA_018238545.1 Candidatus Heimdallarchaeota archaeon | reverse complement strand
CTTCAGATATTGATGAGGAAGCAAAACATTGGAAGGAAATTGATAGAAGATTGAAATCTTATGATAAGATGAGCAAAGAAATCTTTCAAGTAGAAATGATACTCGAAACTTTAGCCGACACACTACAAGCAATCCGAGAAGGATGATGATCTAAGATGGCAATAAATATATCACTTAACAAAAGAAGGCAAGAACTAGCTCGCCTTAGGGTTTCTTATAATGATATCCAAGTGTGGCACAGAGCTATTTTGTATGCAATGTTTCCTAAAAAATATTGGAAAGCTAAGAAGGTAAAATACCGAAGAAGAGATATTGTTTCTGTAGATTTATTGGTTGATCTTATCAACAACAATGATAGAGTAATTAATGATTTTGACAGACGATTCTTCAAAGATTTGTTTAAGCTAATAGTGGCTGGAGAAAGAACAAGGAACTGTACCTTGTATATTTCATATTGATAAGGATGATGATCTAAGATGGTTAAATGTAAAAGTAAAAGCTGTAAAAGAGAAGGAACAAATCCTGTAAAATACAATCGTTTCGGAAAGATAGTAACTGAATACTATTGTGATTCTCATTATAGAGACGTGAACATCTTATTGAGCTTATTTGAAGCTGTGAACAAACAAGAGGGAGAATGATCTAAGAATGTCAAAAGAATTTATTATAACTGATATTCATACTCAAAAGGAACAAATTTGTGATCGATGTAAAGAAGGTTTTAATTATATTCTTAGCTGGTTTGAACCCTTTATGGTTTGTAACGAATGTGTTATTGAATTAGGAAGAGAATTAGAAAAGGAGACGCTTATTTTTCAAGAGTTAAGAGGAATCGAATATTGGGCAAGAAAGAAATATGGAGAACTTGACGGCGATTCAGCATTTGAAAAACTATTAGAAGAAATTGATGAACTTAAGGAAACAACCAACTCTGAAGACTTTGTTTTTGAACTCTTTGATGTATTAGCTTCTGGTTATGCTTGTGCTATGGCTCATCAAATGACACATAGAAGGTTTGTGGATTTATTTGAAAAGAAAATAGAGATAGTGAGGAAAAGGATGAGGAGCGTGATCTAATTGAGCTTACATATTGATGTAGATTCTTTGATAGCTGGTTTCTATGATGAACAGCTCCTTAAACAAAAGGAGAACCTTTCTATTTTACAGAAAGACTTCAAACAGTTTATAGAGCTGGGTTTTCTACCTTCTGGAAACAATCTTAATAATTGTTCAATTATTTTTAGTAGATCATCAGATAAGAAGAAAATAATTTATTTCTTTGGTCCTAAAATACCTGCTTCTCTTGTTATTTCTTTGTTGGATGAAATGACTCATCCTATTGCAATTGAGAGAGCTGAGAAAGCTAGAGCTAGTAAGGTGGTATCATGAATTTCAATGGATTAAAACAATCTTCTTTCTATAATCTGGACTATATTAGAAGGGTACTCCCTTTACAGCACAATGAAAACGCTATTAGAAACACTTCTGAGAGTATCTTAAACAAATTATTAGAAAATCAATTTTCCTATGAATCAGATCAACTTTCTAGTAATCTGTTTAAGCAAAAACACCTATCTACCTTTTCAGAAGATAGGCTTACTGGAACTCCGTTTCTATCTTATAAGAAGGTAGTTTATGCTCATTTTAGAGAGGGGACAAATCCCGACATTGCTGTGCATCTCCTTTTTTCTTTCTTTAGTTCCCCTCTCTCTTTATTCACCTTCCTGGAGGAAATATTTTGACAGTTGTCGTTTCCATTCCTAAATTAAAAAGTTTAAGCTCTTGCAAAGATTGTTCTGCTGATCTGATAGAATCTACAGGATATTTAGTTTGTTCCAAGTGTGGGTTGGTACATGATAGAATCCTCACTCAACCAAAATTAAGTTTAGGAGCAAATCATCAGTTACGTTCAATTATTTATTCTTCCAGAACTGACGATTCAGAACTTCCTTATAGATTAAAGCGTTTAAACTATTCTTCTGATCAATGCTACACTTTCTTGTATCACAATCAATCAATTCAAAAAATTTGTGATGATCTTCATCTTTCTGAAACTGCAAAACTTAGAGTTATTCAAATTTTTAAGAAATTATGTTCAGAAGAAAAGAAATATCGAAAACTCTTTGAAAGAGAATACATTTCCAACATTCTTGCTTTTATGTCAATCTACAAAGCAACAAAGGAACATAAGATTATTTTACCTTTCGAAACCATATATGAAACTTTTAGGAAAAACGGCAAAAACGTTTCCAAATATAACATTAACAGAGCTATCAAAATCATTCCTTTCTCTCAGAGATTCACTATTGAAGATTATCTGGAAGAATTTGAACCCAAACTTTTCGAAGCTTACCCTGAACTGACACCTAAAACTGCTCAAGTTAGAAAACTAATCAAATTAAGGAGATATTTTCAAGGTAATAAACCGAGCATGTTTGTAATAGCATGTCTCTATATCGTTTATTCCAAACTTAATCCTGAGAGAAGAAAATTCAAGGGGATGGCTCCTGTTTTGTGTTCATTTGTTAATAAAAAGAGTCCTTGGAATATTACCCATACTGCCAAAATAATTATGACTAAGATGGAGGAGTTATCCTGAAACAAACCCTTCTTACTCAGTATTCTGAGAAACCTTTCTTTGAATGGGAAGGAAACATCTTCGAGATCCTTGACCAAGGGATTTTCAAAGAAGTTAAACGAGAGGTTGGTTTATCAGGATTAAGTCGTTTCGTTTATGAAAATAATCTCGATAATGATCATTGGTATGCTATTATTTGTAAATCTGGTTACATTAGCATTACTCATTGGGGTTGTTCTAATGATATTGAATTTTTGCAAGAGAATGATTGGATAGACACAAACACCTACAATCAGCTCTGTCCATTCAAAGATTTTTTTGAAAAATACCTGGAGGCTAATTCTTGAACAAAGGACAACAACAAGCTGTAGTTTATGATGAACTCTACACTCCAGTTTATGCAGTTAAACCTATCCTTCCTTATATTCCTAAAGGTTCAACCATTTGGGAATGTACAGGAAACGGAAGTACAATAACAGCAGTTTTGAAAGCTCATCGTTTTAACATTAAAGAAACTCATATCGATGATGGAATAGATTTTCTAAAAGATAATTCACCATTCGATTATGATATTATTGTTACTAATCCTCCATACAGCCTAAAGAATCAATTTCTAAAGAGAGCTTTTGAGTTAGGCAAACCTTTTGCTTTCTTATTGCCTATAACTACTCTTACATCTAAAGCTAGAAGTGACCTTTTTAGGAAATATGGTATTCAAGTTTTGGTTTTAGATAAGAGGATAGATTTTACTGGAAAGAAAAACAATTGGTTTAATGCTAGCTGGTTTTGTTGGAAATTACTTCCTCAGGATCTTATTTTTGCTGAATTAAAGAAGGAGGGCATTTAATTTGCAGAGATTAAAAGAATTACAACTTAACAGCATTTATCAAGGTAAAGCTGAGGAAGTCTTACAAACCTTTCCTGATGAATGTGTAGACACAATTATTACGAGCCCGCCTTACTGGAGCTTACGTGACTACAAAGTTGAAGGTCAGCTAGGTTTAGAAGATTCTTTAGAAGAATATTTAGATAAACTTCTTTCTATCACTGCTGAACTTAAGCGAGTTCTCAAACCTTCAGGAGTTATGTTTTGGGTTCATGGAAACAGTTATTCTGGACACATGGGTAAGAGATCTCGTTGGAGTGAGCATCCAAACATTACCAACAGAGCTGCTGAAGCTAGAGGTATAACCTTTGACTTTAAACCAAATTATACAATTAGTAGTAAATGTCTTACTAATCAAAACCATCGTTTAGCTATTCTCATGCAAGATAAACAAGGATGGATTCAACGGAATGACATTATTTGGGCTAAGCCAAATTATCTTCCTTCTGGTTCTATTCGAGATCGCTTTACTAATAGTCATGAATCTATTTTCATGTTTTCTAAAGAACAAAAATATTATTTTGATGTTGAAAGCATCAGAATCCCTTATTCTGAAAGTGGTTTAGAAAGGAAACAGTATCAACACACTCTCCTTAATAGTGATCCTAATTGCAAAGAAGCTAAAGGTACAAAAGGATTAAAACAAGGAGCTAAACCCAAAACTGTCAAACCTAATAAAAATGGTAAGAAACCTCACGATGTTTGGACTATTTCTCCAGCTTCTGGTACTAAGGAAGCTCACTTTGCTGTTTTCCCTCCAAAACTTATACTCCCCATGATTAAAGGCACTTGTCCTTTATGGGTATGTAAAGAGTGTGGCAAACCTAGAGAAAGGATAGTTAAACGAATAGAATCAAGTCAAACACAAGAGGAATTAGACGAAAAGAGAGGGGAATATGCCAAACATCAACTAACACTCAAAAAACCTCCTAATAAAGACTGGCAAAGCGAATGGATAACATTAGGTTGGACTGATTGTGGTTGCGAAAAAGGATGGAAACCAGGAGTGGTTTTAGATCCTTTCTTTGGTCGTGGCACAACAGCTCTAGTTGCTCAAAAAGAAAAAAGGAATTGGGTAGGTATAGAACTCAATCCTACTTATATTTCAATTGCTGAAGATTATTTGAATTTGAAAAGGAATCTTAATAGATTCTTAACAAAGGAGGTTCCTTAATTGTTTAATGTATTAGATCTCTTTGCTGGTGTAGGTGGAACAGCTTTAGGAATACAAAGATTCCTTAATGAGCAAAACATTGATTTCTATTACACAGCTGTTGAAAATGATTTTGAAATTACTTGGTCTCATAGCTTACTAAATCCTGATGATTCAATTATTACTCAAGAAGATGCTTGGGAATATCCAATCTTCGGACATGATTTTATTTGGGCTAGTCCTCCCTGTCAAAGTCATTCTCGTTGCAATATGTATTACAACAAAAAGAATCCAGATATGCGTCTTTGGGATCTCATAAGAAAATTGCAGCAACAGGATACTCCTTTCGTTGTAGAAAATGTTCAACCTTACTACACTCCTCCAATTAATCCCTCATTAAAAATTGGTAGACATTATTTCTGGAGCAATAAACCCATCATTTCTTTCAAAGTTCCTGAAAGAGCTAAAGATTGGGGATGGATGGGAATACCTGATTGGGAAAAATATCACGGAATTGAATCCCGGGTTACAGATCACATCAAAGATAGAATGAAAAGAAGGCAAGTTCTTAGAAACATGCTACACCCTGATATCTCTTACAATATTATCAAACAGATCCTTAATCCTAAACAAAAACAATTGGAGGTTGCTTAATCTGTGGTTTCTGGTAGTTTGCCCTAGTTGTTTGAAGTTCCATGTCTATAATCCTTCTAAAAATACAACTACAACAACACGTAGGAGGAAAGATTGTTGTTATTGTAACATTCGTTTTAGAGTTGATAGTCCTAAACAAAACAACATTATCAAACATTTTGATTCTCAGGTTGAATGTCAAAAAGCTCACAAGATTCTTAGTTTATACCGTAATGACCACCTACCCAGTGGTACTTTAGAAAAGATACTATTAAAATATCAAGAAGTCTTATTAGAGGGCTTGAAAGCTAGCCAAACTAATTTAGAAAAAGAAAGTGGTCATTCCCTACCTCCCCATGTCCACCATGACCACCTTAGCGATCTTCTTATGCTTAATAATCTTGAAGTTGATAACTTTCATGCTCGTTTCTTCTTTCCTAGCATTCTCTTTCATCGTTTGTTAGATTCTGGTGTTGATGGTGAACAGCTCTCTGGCAAACCTTTACGTCTTGATTTACATTATGGTACTATCTTTGTCTATGATAGTGGTTTAGTTGTTAGTCATCTAGATAGCAGCAATTTTCTTTATTTAGCACAGCTAGAAGGATTGCTGGCATTTTTTAAACAAGTAAGTGGTCATTCTGGTCCTCTTGAAATGGTCATTGATGGAGAAGAATATACTATCAACTTCAAAATTACTGATGAACTAGCTACGAACATCATGGAAGCAACAGGAGTAAGTTCTTTCTACCTGACCAATCAGCCTGTGACATTGAAAGTCTATCGCAAAGATAAGGAGAAGATGAGAGCAGAAATCAACCATTCTTCTGAAATGGTAAAAATGCTTAAACAAGTTTCTTCAGGAAAAATCGTTCCTCCTGGAATGAATATTTACCTTCCTGAACAAAGTAGTTCTGGTGAAGTAGGTGTATTACAACAACAAATAGTTCTATTAGAAAATAAGCTAGATGTAACAGACGAAAAGTTGGATGTGGCCATTGACTGTATCAATGATCTACTGAAGAATCAAAGCACAATGAACGAAAATCAGAGTGTGTTGAGTAGCTATACAATCGAAATGCGTTCAGGACTAGAGTCTAACCAAGAAAGGATACTTGGGCAAATTCAAAGAACTTACGTTCAGAATACAGAACTGCTGCAATTGCTATACAAGGAGAAGACTACTTTCTTTGTACAGAAATGCGATTTAATAGTTGAGAAACTAACGGAGAGGGCATTAACTTTAGACGACTTAGAAATTGCTCTTAGACAGAAGAAACAAGGGCTTATACGTTATCTTTCTAAGTTGGAGGAAAAGGGAGTGATAGTTTCTGAAGATGTTCCTACAGGGAAGCGAGGAAGACCAAGAAAATTATGGAGACTGAAAGAAAAATGAGTCTACTATGTAAGATTATTGGGCATAAATGGAAAAACGTTATTGAAACTGCTGTTTTTTCTCAACCTACCTATTTCCATGAATGTTCCAGGTGTTTAATTACAAAAGAAGCAGAAATTTCCGAAAAGGGATTTGTTATAAAATATGCTATAACTGAAATTCGACCTAAAGAAAATGACAATTTTAAAGGAGAAACAACAATAGAATCAGCATCATTACAAGATATACGATCTTTACGAAAGAAATTCAAGAATCTAAATCAAGTTCAGAGTCTTAGTGATCTTAATATCCTTCCTAGAGTTTATCAAACTCTTATTTGTTTGAATTGTGGAGAAACCAGAACACACACTCCCAATCAACCCATGTCTATGCTTTGCCCTGACTGTGAATGGAACCTGAAATTAGAACCATCATTTACTTATTGGGATCAACAGCTTAAATTAGAACTTGCGAAAATAAAAGAAGAAATTGAAAAAGGAGATCTGAAAGAAGAATGAAAGAAGTTGATTATTATCCTGCTTTCGTCAGATGGTTGAAGGATCAACATATATTTAGTAGTCAAAATCCTCACTGGGTTTATGATTCTGTACGTATTCATCCTAACGAATTGGATGTTGTCAGCCTTTACAAGCATCGTAAGAAGTGTTTCTATATTACTTCTATTGAAGTGAAGTTGAGTGATTTTAAGGGTGTTTTTCAACAAGCTCTACTTCGTTCAACTTTTTGTAATTATTGTTACATTGCTTTCCCTGTAGCTGATTATCTTGGAACAATGTTACATCAAACTATTACACACTTTGATTTGTTAAAAGAGCATGGAATAGGTGTGTTAGTGTTTGATGATCTACGAAGAAGAATTTGGAAAGTTCTAAACTCTACCAGGAGCAAATTTGTAACTCAAAACAATACCAGAACAAAACTGATCCAAAAGCTGAATGAATTATCTAAAGGGGCGATTTTGAAAGAAATACAAGGAATTGAACGATTCCTGCCAAAAAAGCAAACTACACCAGAGGAAAGTAAAATTTCCATTGAAGAGCTTGTAGCATATCAAAAACAAACTAGAAAAAATGAGGTTAAATAATATGAATGAAGAAGATAAATTACCTGAAAAGTATAAATACATCAGATCTATTGGGAAAGAGTATTTCCAAGAATTAGATGAATTGCAAGAGTTCATCAATCGAGAAAGGAATCAAGTTGTTGAATTAACAGAAACCCTGCAAGATGAAACTCGTTTTAGTATGTATGAACATAATCTAGAACTATTTAAAGAATTTCTGCGTAAACCTTGGGTTACTTCCCCTGTTTCAGAAGGCGTATATGATGTATTTGTGCCGAAATTCATCAAATTCAATTTAGGTTTTTATCAATATTCCACTGACACTTACAATGTTTTTCGTGTTAATCGTCTAGCAAGTTTCTTTGGAGAAATACCTAAAGACTTAGAAAACCAGTTTAAATTCCGAGAGAAATTCCCTTTCAGAATTTTCGATGGTATGTTATTGACTGGTGAACACCAAGACGAAGCATGGAATAGGTACAGCAAACATCTTTCAAGGCGAGAAGGTTCAGATCGAATACGGATTAAAAGAGGGCATGAATTTAATTTACATGGTAAGCTCTTAGATGATGGTATTTTGCCTTATCTAGCTCAACCAGTAGCAAAGGAACTTTTACGTGAACCTGAAGTCAATTTTGTTTTACGTGATTATCAAAAAGAAGCTAAGCAAATTTTTCTTGAAAAAGGAGCTATAGGTGTTTACTGGGTAATGGGAGCTGGAAAAACTTATCTGGCTTTAGATGCAATAGCTTCAATTAAAGGATCTAAATTAGTCATAGTACCTAGTTCTATTTTGGTCTCACAATGGCGTAACAGATTGAAAGAACATACTTCTGTTGCTCACGAAGTAAATGTTGTTACTTATCAGCTTTTAACTCACGCTACAAGCAGAACAGCAGAAGCTTTCAAGAAGAAAGAATATTCTTTAGTGGTATATGATGAATCTCACGCACTTCCAGCTTTCACTTATGAAAAGCTTGCTGGTCTTAAAACTCTGCATCGAATAGGGCTAAGTGCGACTCCCTTCCGTGAAGATGGTAACAGTTGGAAAATCATTGCTCTCACTGGCTATCCTGTCGGTATGAATTGGGAAGATCTCTTTGCCATTGGTGTTGTCAAGAAACCTGACATCGTTCTTTATCTTTGCAAAACCTTTCAGGATAAGAAAAAGAAACTGGCTGAATTATTATTGATACCTTTGAAAACCATTGTTTTCTGTGATGAAATTGCTTTAGGTAAAAGACTAAGTAAAGAATTTGAATATCCTTTCGTACATGGAGAAACCAATCCCAAAGATCGTATAGACATAATTACTTCTTCAGAAGTTTGTTTTGTTAGTCGAGTTGCAGATCAAGGATTAAGTTTAGACATTGCACGAGTAATAGAAATTGATTTCTTTGCAGGTTCAAGAAGGCAATCGGTTCAAAGGGTTGGTAGAGGTATGCACTCATCAGGTAAGACCGAAATACAAACTGGAATCCACATTATTATAATGACTTTTGATGAATTCGATTCTCATCACAAAAGAATCGATGTTCTTGAACAGAAAGGTTTGCGAGTAAGTATAGTGGCAATATAAAAAAGGAGAAATGAAAGAACAAAAAGAATTACGTGAAGAATTAGAAGAACTTAAGGAGTTGCTGAAAAATG
>JABCTC010000016.1 GCA_018238545.1 Candidatus Heimdallarchaeota archaeon | reverse complement strand
CTGGAAGAAAACCACCCAGATGTTCGTCACCATCCCTTACTTGAAAATCATTGAGATCCTGAAATATAAAGGAACAGAACGAGGGATAAAAGTTGAGACCATCCCTGAACAATACACCTCTAAGAGCAGTTTCCTGGATAATGAGTTTCCACGTTATCGTAAGAAGTACAAGGGAAAAAGAATCCACCGAGGGCTGTTCCGTTCTGCTGCTGGTCACTTGATAAATGCTGACGTTAATGCAGCATATAATATTCTGATAAAAAGCGATCCGAAAGCTCTACCTAAACGCAGGGTGAACGGGGTAGGAGGATACGTGATGTATCCACTCAGAGTGAGTATAGAGTCTCTTCGCCCTATATTATGAGCTCTAAGCACGACATGTACCTAGCTTTGTCTAATAAGACAAGAAAACAAATAAGCATCATGAGTCATTTTATAGATGTAAGGAGAATTTATTCAATGTCAGAACATAAAGAGATTTCTTCGTATCTTTCAGACTCATCGAGAAGAATGGTTCTTTCACAAATTATCTCATTTTCCCGTTCTGTATCGGCAACTGAATTGTTGAATCGTTTACCAATAACGAACAGAAGCACCATATATAATATACTTGATAGGCTTACTGAACTAAACCTAATTAGAAGACAAGAAATTAAACTAGGGAGTTCAAATAGAGTCTTTTACTCGCCAAATCATGAACTTCTTTCCAGTGAATTCTTCAGAAACTTGCTTCTTGAACACGAAGATATTGAGTGGCCTGCTAAACTTAGTTTTGATTTTCAATATACATGGGATGATTTTCCAGATTGTCTAATTCTTGGTGATAGTTTCAAATTGAAGGTGGTTTATGGTTCATGGATGACAGATGCTGCAAGTACAATAGATGCTCTTTATACTCCTGAAATAGTACAAATGCTTACTTATTGGGCTCAAAAAATTAAGAAAATTCCAATTGATAAGATACTAATTGAATCTTTATTGGATTATCAGACAACCCAAGTAAAAACTGAAAATATGCTGGTAATAGGTTCAGGCGCAGTTAACAAAATAACTTCAGAGATTATGGATTTATATGGTGACAGTCTTCCAATACGTTTTCTCTCACCTCTAAGCAAAAACATTCACAGTTCTTTCACAAATGAGACCTATAGTGAGCATTCAGATTTGGGTTTGTTGACAGGTATTATTGGACTACTGCCGAATCCTTGGAATAGTACTAAGGTGATCATTTTGTGTGCAGGATCTAAATATGCTGGAACACAAGCTTCACTTAAATCTCTACTTGACGATATAAAAGCAATCGTTAACTTCAAACCAAGAGTATTAACAAATCACCCTCGTTTTCCAGATATACCAGTTAGAATTCTAAAAGCTGAAGGAACCGAACTGATGCAAAGTATGGTTCGCCAAAAAGGAATAAAAATTGAGAATTATAGTTTCATCGAATAAGAAACAATCTATTTATCTGCACTGGTCACTTCAGATAGCAGCTTGAAATCGTTTGGTCGCTTGAACAAATAAATTAGTAAACCCACCAACACTAAAAATGCAGCAACGTAAAAAGCAATCTCATATGAAAATGACACACCATAGTTTTGATTTATTAGAGCATCTGCGATTGGACCTGTTATCATTGTTCCTCCTAGTCCCCAAGATAAATAAAATGCTGAATTATAGTATCCCATCATCTTCCCTCTTTTCTCGAGAGGTACAATTCTATTAACCATTGAGTATGAAGTTGTTTGTATCCAGACTCTTGAAACTCCTTTTAAAGCCATGTAAATAAAAAATATGGTGATATGGGGTGCAAAAGGCAAGGATATTGTTCCAATGAACAGTATCAGAAATCCTACTAAAAGCATCTTTACTTCTCCAAAACGTGTGGATAGCCAACCGATAGCCAACCCACCAATTATCATTGCTATACTACTTATATTTCGTAATTGTGCTACTATAACGTCCGTGGAATTAAACGTATCTGGTAATCTTACATATATCTGAATTAGTTGTCCGATACTATTTCCACCTATATTCACAATTGCTAAAACTATTATTAGCCAAATAAATAATTTCCGTGCCCAATTCTGATTGATGATATCTTGAACTCTTATCTTAGCATCACTGTTATCATTATTTTTCACGCTCTTTTTATCTGCCTTCGTTTCATTCTCTAAATCAGCATACGACTCTGGGATTATGAAAAGGGCAAGTAAGCTGAAGATCATTATGCCAGAAGAAATATAGAATAGATCCCCTTTCCAAAATCCTAATCCATTCTGATAAAGAAACCCACACGCTGTTACTCCCAAAACATTCCCTATTCCTCCGATAAACTGCAATAATCCCATTACTTTGCTTCTTTCAGATTCCTTTGTTAAATCAGCTATTAGTGTTGACCATCCAAGGTTGCTGCTACTCCAACCTGCTTCAATAATGGTAAAACCAATTATGATAGTATAAGCAGACATTCGAAGCATACTCTGGATTTCTGATGATGCTAGATCAGAGTAATGTAGTAGTATCTCAGATTGGGAGAAAATCACATCTCCAATATGGCCAACTCCTACCTTCTCCTTATTAACCGAATTGTGTATCCAGAACACAATTAAATAACCTACTGCAGCAAAAATTTCACCAAAAAAGATTAACATTCTACGTTTTTTAAATTTATCAGATATTCTCCCCCATAGAGCTGATTGTGCAACAATATTAGCAATCATTGGTAGAGTTGCAAAGAGCGTCATCTCTGTAGTTGAGACTCCTAGAAACTCATATAGATAAATGCTCAAGAAAAAGTAGAAAATTCCTCTTCTAAACATAGCCATCATTTGAAAAACTGAGAGCCCTGCGAAGTGTTTTCTTTGCATTCTATCTGTTACCTCTTATCCAAAACCAACTTTAAAAGCATTCTAGGTTTTTCTGTTTCAAGAAAAATCTAAACGAGTATTAAAGATTGTGATTAGGAAATGAATAAGTAATAACTTTTTTAAATATATTATTGATAAAAATTTTGAGGATAATGTTAGGTGAATGTGAAACACTTTCCTGATGGTTTTTTTAATGACCTACAGTTAAGTAGGATCGCTGTCCTCTTGAACAATAATTTTTTGGTGATAAAATGGTTAAAGTAGAACTACCAGATGGTAGCAAAATTGACGTACCAAAGGGTGCAACCGTATATGATGTGGCACAACAAATTAGTCCGCGATTAGCAGAAGCTGCGATTGTAGCAAAGATGAATGGACAACTTGTTGATTTAAATAAGAAAATCAATGAAGATGACAAACTTGAGATATTAACAGACAAGTCAGAGGATTCCCTTCATGTTCTAAATCACAGCGCTGCACATATCATGGCCGGAGCAGTAGTAGATTTGTTTCCAGAAGCCCGACCCACTATAGGACCAAGTATTGAACCAGTTGGTTTTTACTATGATTTCTATATCGAAAAACCATTTACTCAAGAGGATCTAGAAAAAATACAGCAAAAGGTCGAAGAAGTTATTGCTGCAGATACTCCATTTATGCGAGAAGAAGTTACAAAAGAAGAAGCTATTCAGTATTATAAGACTGTAGAGAAGAACAAGTTCAAAGTTGAAATTCTCAAAGAATCTGAAGATGCGATCATTTCATTTTATTCTCATGATCAAGGACATTTCAAAGACTTATGTAGAGGTCCTCATATACCCAGTTCCAGCAAAGTAAAAGCAATCAAAATACTGCATGTTTCTTCAGCATTTTGGAGAGGAGATTCAGAGCGTGAATCATTGCAAAGGATATATGGTGTAGCTTTCACTTCCGAGAAAAAACTCAAGAAGCACTTGAAAATGCTAGAAGAAGCAAAGAAACGAGATCATAGAGTGTTAGGAAAACAACTTGATCTTTTTGACACTGCTGATGAATGGGGTCCCGGAATGCCTTTAATATTCCCAAAAGGGAGAACCATTCTTGAAGTTATGAGAAATTTCTGGGAAGAGGAACATAAGAAAGCTGGTTATGAAATTGTTCAAACCCCTCATATCTTCAAAGAATTGGTTTGGAAAACTAGTGGTCATACTGAATATTTCTTAGAACATATGTTTCCTGTAGATTTACGAGGGGAAAAATGGTATGTGAAACCAATGAATTGTCCAGCACATATGATGATTTATAACCGTCGAACCTACTCTTATCGTGAATTACCTGTTAGACTTTCTGAAATGGGAACTGTCTATCGGTATGAATTATCTGGTGTTTTACACGGATTATTTAGAATAAGGAGTTTTACACAAGATGATGCACATTTATTCATGCTTCCAGATCAACTCGAAGATGAAATCGTTGGCGTAATAGAGATGGTGAATCATTTCTACAAAACTTTCGGTTTTGAAAAGTGGGAATTTTTCATCAGTACTAAGCCTGACTGCGCTATTGGAACTGATGAAGGGTGGGATCATGCTACAAAATCTCTGATGAAAGCTATGGAACGTGTCAATATTGATTACAAAATTAAAGAAAAAGATGGAGCTTTTTATGGTCCTAAGATAGATATCTATATTCAAGATGCAATTGGTAGAAAATGGCAACTTTCTACTATTCAAGTAGATTTCAATTTACCAGACAGATTTGATATAAACTATATAGGTGAAGATGGACAAAAGCATAGACCCTTCGTTATTCATAGAGTAATATATGGTGCAACTGAAAGATTTCTTGCAATATTAATTGAGCATTATGCAGGGAAATTACCAGTTTGGTTGAGCCCAATTCAAGCAGTTGTTATCCCAATCACTGACAATCATATTGAATATGCAAAGGAAATAACTGCTAATCTAAAAAAGGTTGGAATAAGAGCTGAAACTGATCTCAGTGGTGATAGAATGGAATACAAGATAAGACAAGCGACTATGCAAAAGATACCATATATACTCAATGTTGGAGATAAAGAAATAAAATCTCAGACAATAGCTGTAAGATCAAGAGGTAACAAAGTAGAATTTGGAGTAAATCCCGAAGACTTTGTACAGCAAGTGTTAAATCAAATAAAAAATTATGAATAGCTGATTTAACAGCTCTATTCTTTTTTCAAATTAAAGTAAAGAAAAGTGGCACTTAGTTGCCATTTTGTAATTTTTCGAATTCTTCTGTGATATGAGCAATTTTAATGCCTAGACTATCCATCAGTTGGAAACACCAACCTAACCAGACATTAACAAATCCCATTGCTCCAGCATCAACAACTCCAGCTTCTTTTAATACAGGTAAAAGATTTGGAGTGTTTTCTAATGATTTGAGAGCTGTTGCATAAGTTTCTGTAATCATTTCTGTCCAATCTCCGCCCTTGGCTGCAATAGTTTTAGCTTTTGCTGCGGTATCTTTGATAACTGTTAAAATAGTTCCCTCGGTAGGATGTAGTACTGCCTCATATGCCCATTCACTTCCTGCTTCTAATGCATTAGCGAATTCTTCAATTCCTACTTCATCATGTTCTTCAACTTCAGAGCTAAAACCTTGGAAAAATTGGGAGATAATAACTCCTGAATTTCCTTTAGCTCCTAGAAAACTCCCTTTTGTAATAAGTTGTGCTGCTTCTTGTATAGAGGAAGGATTAATTTCATTAAACTGCTCTACAACAGTTCTAATTGTTAAAAATAAATTAACACCAGTATCTCCATCAGGTATTGGGAATACATTTATTGAGTTAATTTCTTCTTTGGTTTGCTCCAAGTTACTTGCAGCAGTAATCATCATTTTTTTTAAGGTAATTCCGTCGATTTTCGAATTGGGTAACATCATTCGTTCATCCTCATGCGTAGAAGGGTTTTTAGTAGTTACAACTTTATTATTTATGCGCTATATTTAACCTTTCTGTGTTTCTATCAGCATATAATATTAGCCTGTTTTTGTAACTGCCCCAATGTGCAAACTCTTTCTCTAGTGATTACTTAAAAATATATCCATTGAGCAATATTATATGGCGAAAGAACATCAAATTCTGGATATAGAGGCGAAAATAGAAAAATTGAGAATGTGGTTTTTCAACTTATTTTTTTCAGTTTTCCAGTTCTCTCTAGTAAATTCACTCCAACAGTAACGCAGGTTTCATCGGTCGAGATTTTCTAGCTTTATTTTGAGGATCATAGCTCACTTCTTGATTTTCAACATGAATGACTATCTCAGCTCCATTGAAGATTCGACTCAGAAACTCTTTGTATTCTTCTACAGCACTCTTTTGTTGTGAGGAACTAATCATTTCTATTCTGAAGACGCTTGGATTTTTCATCATTTGTTTAGCAATGTCTGATACATCTTTCATATTATTACTTAGTTCAGTGACCTGTTTTGCTTCTGCCATAATTTTACCAATGTTAACTGCTTCATCTTCGAAAATCAGTTTAGCTAAATAATATAACTTGTTCTTCCACTCAGCGTTAATGTAGATATGAATCTTCTTAGGAGTTGATTTCACCAATTTGATTACTTGTTCTATATCTTCTTGTAAATTTGCCAAATACTTTGCTTGTAAAGCATACGACTTGTCCTCTTCACTAACGGTTATGTCAGGAATTTCAGCTAATGAAACATATTGCGCATTTTTCATCCTCTCATATAGTTCTTCACATAGATGAGGGATAACAGGTGACATGATGAGAACCATTTTTTCAATAATTGTCCTTAGAACAATTTCTGTTTCTTCTTTTTGGATATGTTCTGCTAATTTTACATAGTCATCTATTGCTCGTAAATTAGTGAAAAACGCATTTAATATGAAATCTCGAACATTGTAATTTTCCATTGCATCTAGAGCTTTTTTCAGATTTGAATTAACTGAAGATACTAGTATCTTTGAAGGAAATGAGAGATCAATCGCCTTTTTCTCGACGCTTGTTACACTTGTTGCATATTCCCAGAACCTCTTTAACCGCTGTTGAGCATAATTAACCTCAGCTTCTCTCCAATCTAATACTGAATCAGCTGTCGCAACGGATGCTAGATGTAACCTTGTCAAATCTACACTGTATTTTTCTGGTATATGCGCAATTGGGATTACATTTCCTTTACTTTTACTCATTGCTTCACCATTATTAATCAAGTTTTCATTTAGTGAAAAAGCTTTAACCCAATATTTTTCTGGGAAAATAGCTACATGATGGAAAATGGTAAACGAAAGATGGTTAGAGATATGTGTTATTGCTGTATGACGGAAATCATTTGGATACCAATATTCAAATGATTCCTTCATTTTTTTGATAGAACCTTCCGAAATTGCTGTGCTTTTCATCACCTTTTCTATACTTCCTTTGTCTAAGAAAACAAAATCAAACAACTCTGGCTTTAACTGTTCGGGTTTGATTTGATTTTCTTTTATAATTTGGATTACTGTGTAAAATGCCATATAAATGACAGAATCACTTAAAGATTCTATAATCCAACCTTCACCTTTTGTTAAAGGAAACTCAGTGCCTAAACCTCTCTTTCTGACACATGGTCTCTTATCTAACCAATTAAAGGTATTTTCGAATGTTAAACGATATTTTTCAGGTATAATACTCATAGAATTTAATGCTTTGAAAGCTGTTTCTTTCCATTTTTCATCTCCATAATTTAGGAAATACTGTTCTTGCAAAACAGCTACTATGACTTGAGCTCCACAACGACAAAAAGCTTTTCTTGAGGTTTCGTATATTTCAGCTGCCAGATTGTTAGATCTTAATTTATCAGCAACAACATCCTTTGCCTTTTCTACTTTTAACCCTTTAAACTCTCCAGTGTTCTCTCTCATTATACCGGAATAGAATTCATCTTTGTAAATTGTTTGAGTGGCTTTTTCTAATTTATCTCTGTCCTTCTGACTCTTGACACCAAATTTTTTACACAATTCTACTGCAGGAAACTCACCATATCCTTTGACTGTAATTAGTGATATTGGTTTGATCTCTCTCAGTAAATCTCTATTAAGATTATAATCTTTAATTGTTTCTTCATCTTGTTGTAGATCTGCTAGTGCTGCATAATCATAGGGGGCATGTGCTGGAACACTATATACTATTCCTGTTGCATGATCTGTATCAACAAATGTTGCAGGATATATGGGAATTTTCGACTCAGTTATTGGAACGGTGGCTTCTTGATTAACAAGTTCTTTTCCTTTCAACTTCCTTCGAACATCAATCTTATGATCTTGTTCCATGAGTTTTATGGTTGCTTCTTCAGAGACAATCCATCTTTCGTTATCAATTTGTATTTCTTCATAATCAGCATCAGGATGAATCCAAATGTTGGTTGCTCCGAAGATAGTTTCAGGTCTTAAAGTAGCTGCTACAAGAAATGTTCCATTATCGAGTTCAAATTTAATACCAACAAACTCGTTAACCTCGACTTTAACCTCATCACCATCTTTGATGTCGTCTTCACCGACAGCATTTTTGTCATTTACGCACCAAAGAATTGGATATGCTCCTTTCGTGATAAGATTCTTATCGTTGAGAATACCATATTGCCATTCAATGAATTTATTATATTCTAAATCACCAGTGGTAAACTGTTTAGTATCATCTATTGAGAACCCCATCCCAAGAAAATCATTGATTATTTTGTTAGCGAAATATGTTGCAACATTTTCAGGTTTTTCAAATGTAGCGACTGCTTCATCAATTTTCTTTTTATCATTCTCATAAATTGAAACGTAATCACGGTATTTTTGCCATTCTTTTTCGTCTTTATTCTTGATTTTCCATGATACTGAAAGAACAGGAGTTCCAGTGATATGAAAAGCCATAGGCCATAGTACGTTGTTCCCCCGTTGTCTTTTAAATCTAGTAATAACATCTCCTAAATTGTAAGTTCTTGCATGGCCTAGATGAAATGCTCCAGAGGCATAGGGATAAGGTAATGTAATAAACCATTTAGGTCTGGAGTGATCTATTTTTCCAACGAAAATCTGATCTTCTTGCCATTTTTTCTGCCATTTTTTTTCAATTTGACGTATTTCATCCAGAAAAGTCATTTTTTAATTCACCTAGAATTGTGTTAGTTTTATTGTTTCTAATACAGCTAGCACCACGTGTTTTTATAAAAAACCAAAACATTGTATTAAAAGAGTTACTTATTGATATAATTTTACTGTAAAAGGCACAAAAAACCTGAAGACCTCTAAAGCAATCATCCTTCCTTTTAGTTAAGAAGAAAACGATACCCCATTTTGGTCTCCTATATGGACTGCATTATAACTATTTATTAAGTTTTTCAATAGAGAAAATATTCTCGAGTATCAACCTCAGAATAATTACATCAAATTTATAAGTGTTAGGTATTTCCCGTTTAACATAATTTTAAAACGTGGATTCAATGGATGATGATTATGACCCCCCAGAAAAAATTGTAGGTTCATCTGTTGATTCCAAGAGTAAGGTTTTGGATGAAGCATCTCACAAAGAACCTACTTATGGCGAGGTTTTTAAGAACAAGAATTTCATGAAACTTCTATCTGGACAATTCTTCAGCAATTTTGGAGATGCGGTGTTTCGCATTGCGATACAATTGTATGTTTACGAGATCACTTTATCTATTACATCAATGACTCTAATCCTAGCAGCTCAAACTATACCTTGGATTATAATCGGACCAATCGCAGGGGTATTTGCAGACAGAATTAGTAGAAAAGCATTGATGATTGGGGCTGATATTGTACGAGGTTTAGCTGTATTGACCCTCCCCTTCATATCAAACATCTATGGAATTGCTGCTATAGCTTTTATTTTAGGTGCCGCTTCTGCAACTTTTGTTGCACCTAGATCCGCTGCAATACCTGAGATTACAGGTATGAGATTATATGTAAAAGCAATTTCGTTAAGTCAATTAGTTTTTCAAACCTTAGCAGTTATAGGTCCACTTTTTGCTGCTCCGCTTTATATTGTTTTTAAGGCATCAACATTTTGGATAACCAGTGGTTGCTTCTTTGTATCTGCTTTGATACTTGTTATCATAGACATCCCTTCCGCTTCGAGAGATAAAAATGAATTACTTACATTCAAAACAGTTCTCTCTGATTTCAAAGAAGGTGTAGTTTTTCTCCTGAAAAACAAGATAGTTAGATTACTTATCTTAATGTTCACGTTTTTAATAATTGGAACAGCTTTCGCAGGCCCCTTATTACTTCCATATCTTTATGAAATACGTTTCAATGCAATTGCCATTCAGTATTTTAATACGCCAGAAAACACGTTTCGTATATTTAATCCTCTTTTCAGAAATGGTTTGAAAGATTTGGCTGATATTGAATATGGATACATTGGTGCTGTTATAGCTCTAGGGTCAATTATAGGGACATTGTCTTTCGGTGCTTTAGAGAAAATCATAGGGAGACCAATAGCTATCTTTCTCGGCTCAGTCGCTATTGCCGGTTATTATTTCTCTTTCCTCTTCCAACCAGGATTTTTTGCAATTTTGATTATAGGTTTTGTAATGGGTGTTCTAAATGGTATGTTCAGCTTAGCAATTAATGCGTTATTTGCAGAAAATGTTCCAAATGAAGTACGAGGAAGAGCATATAGTGTTGTAAATGCTTACATACAAGTTTTCACAGTCATATGTTTCTCACTTTCTGGTATAACTGCTGATACTATTGGAGTTGTTATCACAATGACAGGTTCAGGCATTTTTCTCTTAATAACAACTACTTTGATTGTCATTTACACGAAATTTTACAGATTTGCAAATGTAAATCCACAGAATTTAAACAATGTATCCAAATGAATTTTGTAAATAACCTAGGTTTATTAGAAATTTAGATAGCTGTTATTTGATAATAATGAAGATAAATGAAGCGTTTCATGATTTATTACTGAGTAAAAATGTAGCTAGTGTAGCTACCATTAATCCTGATGGTTCTCCTCAAGTAACACCAATGTGGATAGATTATGATAAATTAAATAACCATATCTTGGTGAATACAGCTAGAGGTAGAAAGAAGGCTCGAAACATGTCTAAGGGAGCAAAAGTTGCTATTAATGTATTAGATCAATCTAATCCTTATCGCTACATTGCTATTCAAGGAGAAGTAATAGAAGTAACTGAAAATGGTGCTCATAAGCATATCAATAAACTCTCAGAACGATACTTTGGTAGACCAGAATACCCTCTTCAAGAGGGAGAAGTTAGAGTATTAGTGAAAATTCAACCAAGATATGTTCATGTAAGTGGTGGCTAAAAGCGTTTCTTCAAGAGCTCAAAGCAGAGTTATTCAACAAATTGACATGGAAAGAAACATAATGCTTTTTTAGTCAAATAAATATACGTTTCTTTGATTTAAATGAAAAGAAATCAACAAAGATTAACCTTACTAAGTTTAGTCGTTGTTATATTGTTTATCTCTTCAAGTTTTTCCTCTGTTAGAACTAAAGCTTATGACTGGGATGTAACACAAACAGTGACTTTACAGGAGTATGATAACACAGGTTATGGAGTATTAACCGGTAATCATGCAATGGAAAATCAGTATTTAGAAGCACAATATGATACAGATATAAGATATGTCAGGGAACCACTTGGGTCAACAACACAAAATATGGCGAATAGCTCTAAAGATTTCCGAGCGTCTTTTACTTCACTTTACTATCAAAGCAATAATCAATTTGTGAAGGAAGACGATAAATGGATAAATTTCCCAACTTATATCCAGGCATTCAATAATACAGGTACAGGACCAAATCTTAATTTCACTGTTGGTGTAAAAAATCAAGGAGAACTCCTCCTTAACAAAGAAACTGCACTTGAATTGGAAGCTGAGGTTCTTTACAGATATATTGTTACTTTGAAAGCTGATGATATATATGATCTGAATATTAAAACAACTGATTCACTCACTTATTATTTCTACTTTGAAGAACAGTTAGCAGCTGCAGATACGATAAATGGTATTTCTAGAGATGTACAACTACTAGCTTCAAGAGGAAGAGGTGATTATGAACTGTTTTTCTATTCCTCGTCTGATAACTACATAATAATTAAGCCGAGAGACATTTCTGTTTCGAGAGGATCTGTTAATATCCCGGTTTCAGGGTATTTCCTAAACAAACCTGATCTAATCTGGAATGAAACAAAGAATCTCTTTGAAGATAATCTGAAGAAAGAAACTGTTCACGCGTACTATTTTGATGTGTCTCAAGGAGATTATCAATTCAAATATATAAGATTTGATAACTCAATAACTACAAGGGCTCATATTGTAGTACCTTTAGTATATTATGAAGAAGGTTCATACTACAGTTTCTTGGACTTTACTTTAGGTACTGGATCATTTGAAAAATTTGATTTACACTTCGAATTTGATACACAAGTTTTGGTCTATATAACAGCTGAAACAGATAATATAGATTATATTGAATTTGATTACCTATTATCCATTAGAGACATTGAAGTTCCACTTCTAGAAGAAGGACAACAATATCAATACCAAGACGATATGATTAATTTTGGAATCAATATTGAGCAAAAACAAATGATTTATCTAAACTATTCTCTAGGCGGAACAACAGATGTTTGGTTAGTTAAACATGAGGAATCTGGTTTAATGAGAGGTCAAAGTTATGATTTAGAACAATACGGTGAAGACGCTGCTAAAATTATGCTTGATCCAGGATACTATTCCTTCCTTAGACCTGTTATCAGTAGCTATGACTTCAACCTTGAGTTTAATGCGATTGATTTCGAGTTGTTTAACACTACATCAATGTCTTTCAATTTGGAACAGGAGAATGGAGATGTATCAAATTACAAACTTCTCAAATTTGAAATGGCAAATTTTGCGTTTGTTAATTACAATTTCAGTATGACTATGCAAAATAACTATACAGTTGACTTATCTTACCAGCTATTTGTGGGTGATTACGCTAAAAATACATACACAAGTAATTTTGTGTTAGGTAATCAAGAAGATGATGGAATATTCCAAGCATATCCAAGTAATAATTCTCAAGCATTGGAATTTTTCACAATTCGACCAAATAGTGTGCGTTATCTGTTAATATATATCAGAGACGTTTGCAATAATACTGGTTATAGTTGGCCCACTAAAGGAGATGCTTATGTAAACCAAACATCAGTCCTGCTAAGAATCAGAGAAGATCCTGGCAAACCAGAAGCTTTTGACAATACAAATGTTCACTTCATCGATGCTAATCTTTCAGGAATTGGAGAAGGATCGTACTCTACTAGCTTTACAGATGTTGTTAATGATCGAGATTTATACCTCTTTAACGCTACAGTTCCAGAATTAACTTGGTATAAGATTAAGATTGTTATAGTCAATGGAACACGTGATAGTACGTATTATACCTACGATAATCCTGATTCTATTAGACCTAGTTACTTCTATAGAAGTGCTGTCTGGAATGAATATTACTATCTTGATTCTTTTGACGGTACTTTCTTCAGACAATATGATTCTTCTAATTTCTCGCAAGTAACATGGGAAGTAGAATTTGGTGTATACTCGCCCAATTTAATTTTCATGTTTAGCGTGAATCACGCAGGTTACAATGGAACATTTTCAATAGAATTTATTCCGTACAATTGTACAGAGATTAAGCCTATTGATTTCACATCATTAGGCGGTCTTTCTACTGGTGCTATAATCGGTATATCTATTGCAGCTGGTCTTGTTGTAGCTGGTGGTATTGCTGCGTTAGTCATAAAAGTAATAGTTCCAAAGATTAAATCAAAAACACCATAAATCCTTTCTTTCTTTTTCTTTTTCTTTTTTACAATATCTAAATTAGAGTTTCAATTTTTCTACTTTCTCTCTCCAACCTTCGAAGTAGTCTGTTAGGTCTGTATTGCCTCCGGAGATTATTATACCAACATTTTTTGATTGAACTTCTATTTTTCCTGACATCACCCCCGCTAGAGAAACCGCTCCTGAAGGTTCAACAACCAATTTCATTCTTGACCATAGGAATTCCATTGCATCAACAATTTCTTCTTCAGTTATTGTTATTATTTCATCTACATATTCTTGTACTATTTTGAAAGTAATATCGCCAAGTTGTGTTTTTAAACCATCTGCGATGGTTTTGGGGTCTATAGAAGGGTAAATTCTACCATCTCTCAAGGATCTGTACGCATCATCTGCATTTTTAGGTTCAACACCGATTACTTTTGTTTCTTTGTTTAGGCTTTTAGCAGCTATTGCTGTTCCTGAAAGTAATCCTGCTCCTCCACAAGGAGCAAAAACATAGTCCAATTTACCTACTTCTTTTATCAACTCGTATGTGGCTGTTCCTTGGCCGTAAATTATATCTATGTCGTTGGATGAATGGATCAAAGTATAACCATATTTATCGATGAGCTCTTGAACAGCTTTTTCTCTATCTCCTGATTTATTGCCACAAAATATTACTTCTGCACCATAATTTTTAGTGGCCGCAACTTTGATCTTAGGGGCATTTTCTGGCATAACAACTACGGCTTTCACTTCAGCTAAAGATGATGCTAGAGAGAGTGCTTGAGCAAAGTTACCTGAAGAGTGTGTAGTAACTCCTTTATCTTTTAGCTCAGGTGTAAGATTAGTTAATGCGTTGAGAGCTCCTCGAATTTTAAAAGAACCAGTTTTTTGGAAGTTTTCAAGTTTGAAATAGCAATTGCAGTTTAGCATTTCATTAAGAGTTGAAGATTTCATAACTGGTGTTTGATTAATTCTATCTTTTATTCTATTATATGTTTCTTCTACCTTGTTTAACATACACATCTACCTGTATATACAATGAGTTACAAGTTTACCAAATAATCCAAAGTTAATGTGTGCTTTTTCCAGTGAACTTCAAAGAATTCAATTTCAATGGTGGACATCTAGTTGTGATATTTGTATCGAGAGTATCTCCAATAAGAGGCACATTACTGAGGATGTCAGATATTTTATCAGTAAACCGGAAGTTCCTTGCCGCAGAGATTATTTCACCATCTTCGATATAGAGCAAACCATCTCTTGTAAGTCCTGTAATTGCACCTAATCTTCTATTAACAAAGTTTGTGTAATGTAATCGGTTTACGAAAAACCCTCGTTTTGTTTCTTCATACATCTCAACAAGTGAAGAATCTCTTGTGTACAGAGTAAGATTGTTGGGCATCACCCATCCAAAAACATAATCAGAGAAAGGTATAACTTGGTGTCCTGTGGTTTGATCCTTATCATTAAGGTATCGAGCTGAAGTGAAACTGTTGTAGATAATTGATTTTGGAACACCCTCTTCTACAATATAAAGTGGTTTTTTAGCTACTCCTTCTCCATCAAATGGGGTCGCTAAAATTGTTTCAGTATTTAGAGGATCATCTTGAAGAGTAATTTTCTTATCAAATACTTGTGCCCCTATCTGATCAGCTACAAAACTCTGAGATTCATGATACCCTGTTCCATTAAAACCAAAAGCTAGAAAGCGAACAAGTGTACTAACAGCTGACGGTGATAAAATTACCTCATAATCGCCAAGTTCGTAATCTTTGGCGGAACATGTACTAACAGAGAGTTCTGTAGCTTTGCGTGCAAGTTCTTCTGGATTAAATTCTGATGGATCCCTTACAACTTGTTCTTCTTTTCCGAATCCCTTGTTCTCTTTTTCTGTAAGTGAATTAACAATCATTCCGTTGTATGTAAGCTGATGAGATAAATCAATAGCATTTGAGTTAAGTATGCGAAACCGTAGATCTGTTATGTATACCGATCCAGCTAAATTGGCATCCTTATCTACCTCTTCGGCTGAATTTACAGCTGATTCAACCATGTCTGCCCTCTGAAACTCATCTAATAGGTTTCCTGTAGCTATAACCTTTGGTATTTGATCGTTTTTCATTTCTGGAAATCCTTGAAAGAAGGGGATTTCAGGCACAAATTCGAGCACATTTGTTAACTGATCTATTGTATCGTCAATTGCCTTTTCTGTCAAAGTGGTTAAAGAATTAGATCCAATACGTTTGCCTTTTGAAGCCCGAAACATAAATCTATAAGTATGGTCAGAGACATTTTGATGTATCGTTGAGTTAGCAAAACGCGTAAGAGAATGAAGTCTATCAATACAGCTCATCTCATAAGAATCAAATGAACTAGCTTCAAGAGCTTTTTCTGCATAATCCATCATGGTTTGGAAGCTTTCAGAAAACATGTAATCACTCATTATTTTATCCTAACGAAATCTAGCCTTAGGTAATCTTAACGAAAAAACTTTGAATTTAAACATTTCTCTGAATTTTCGCCTCTACTTGTAATTCTATAGAGCAAAAATTCAAATAGATAGCCATTCTGATACTTGCTATATGGTACTAGGAAGAATAGAAGTTCATTGTAGTGAACAAGACATTCAAACTATCATGCAGGAAGTAGAATCTAAACTTAAGGAGTTAGATTATAAAGTTAAAAAACCAAAAGAAGACTACTTACAATATCAAACCTTGCGTGTAGTTCAGAATTCCTATCAATGGTTACTTGATTTTCATATTAAGCTTGATCGAACTGGTAATTTAGTCAATATCGAACTAACTCGTATTGATTTCTTTTCAATTGATAAACTCATTTCCAATAGACTGAAGAGGACAAACCAAGGTAACCGACAAAGATCATTTTTTGGTTCAATTTTCCGTTTCTGGTGGCTGTTTTTTATCATTGGTTTCGTAGGTTCCTCCCTTCTAAGTTTTCTACCTGATACTGGGAACCCTCTGTCTACTGTTGGTTATGTTTCCCTTGGAATTCTTGGAATATTCTTAGTTTTTTATTTTACTAGTGGTATAGTACGTTCGTATCAAAAGAAAAATGAAATTGAAAAAGCAGAAATCTTGACAGAACAGCTTAAAGCCATTCTTCAATCTTTGAATAAAGGAGTTTCTGAAACAACAATTATCTGTTGGAATTGTTTTAAAGATGTAACTCCTGTAGATAACAGATGCCCAGAATGTAAGAAAAAACTTGTCAAAATATGATTTTCTTTACTTCTATAAGTTGGTCACCAAAACTGTTTTATTTCATTCATTTTCAATGAGTGATAATGTCTGATGCTTCCAGTCCAGGATTGTTTATCTGTTTTGAAGGGATTGATGGTTCAGGGAAAACCACCCATTCAAAATTAATAGTTGAACGACTTCGCACTTTAGGATATGATGCAGTTTATACAACTGAACCAACAAGGTGGTCTGAACCAGGAAAAAAACTTCGTGATAGCTTTTTTGCTCCTACTAGATTACCTGTTAAAGATGAATTTAGACTCTTTCTGGAAGATAGAATATATCATGTGAAGAGTGAGGTGATTCCTTTACTCAAAGCTGGAAAAATTGTTGTTACTGACAGATACTACTTCTCTTCAGTTGCTTATCAAGGTGCAAGAGGACTTGATTGGCAATATATCTTAGAGGAGAATGAAAAAATTGCAATTGCACCTCACTTAGTGATATTTTTGGATTTGCCTGTTGATGTAGCTCTAGAAAGGATTTCATCTGAAAGAACGGAAGGCGTAAACACTTTTGAGAAAGAAGAAAGTCTGAAAAAAGTTAAGTCTATTTATTTATTGCTTGCAGAAAGGTTCCCCAAATTAATAATAAAACTTGATGCAACTAAAGAAATTTCTGAAATCCAAAAGGATGTTCTCAAATTAATTACACAAGTGCAGAATAATAAACAGTAAAATAGATAGCTAAACCCAATATTGTAAGAACCATTATTATTATTACAATATCAATTATCTTTATATGAACATCCAAAATGTGATTTTTTCTTCTTTTAGGTTCGAATCCTTTTAGAACCATGGATTCTGCTAAATCTATGCCTCTGTTTATTGATCCTGCCATTAAAGGACGAAGAGTTTTCTTCATGATGTAATATTGTCTCCTCAAACTCAATCTTTTTCCTATTAATCCTTTCAATTTTCTGATGGAATTGATGTCTGTTGCTTCTTTACTTAATACAGGGACAAATTGGTAAATAGAGATAATTAGCCACACAAGTTTTGCAGGAAGATACATCTTTTCTAAAGCTACTGCTAGTTCATAAGGACTAACGGAATTAAAGAACCAAGTTATTACTAACAGAGATACTACAAATCTTACCTCTATTTGGACAAATGTTGTAAGAGGGTCAATTATAATACCACTATAGAATGCGATTATAGTAGCTATTATAGAAAAAACTGTAAGGAAAAACACAGCTTGAGTTAGAAATCTCAGTTTTATTTCACCAGTGATATAAATTGAAATTGAGAAGAGAAGCAATGTAATTAAAACATAAACATTACTTGCATAAAGTGCTGAAATAAGCAATGTTAGTACAACCACCACTCTTGTTCTAGGATCTAAGTGCCATCTACTGCCAATTTCAGATAATACTTTTTCCTCACTTTTTTTCCTAATTTGATTCGGAATTTCTTTATATTCACTGGTACTCGATCCTAAACTCTCAAGATTTTCTATTTCTCTTATAAATCCATCTTCCAAAAGGAATAATCTATTACAAAAATCTTTCAACCAAGATGAGTCATGTGAAATAATAACCACGGTTTTGTTATCATTTCTTAAATCACATATTTTGTTAACTAACCACTCTTTATTCGATATATCTAATCCATTTGTGATTTCATCTAAAATAATGATGTCTGGGTCGTGGTATATTGCAGCAATAAAAGCTAACCTTCTCTTTTCACCATGGGAGAGCGAATGTGGATTCTGGTCTTTGTACTTCTCTAAGCCACTATTTTCAAGTAAGATTTCAATGTCTGAGCCCTTAGATTCGATTCCTAAACTTTCCTTAACTAATTCGATCTCTTGATTAACCTTATCTTCAAAGAATTGAATTTCGGGGTTCTGAAAAACCATTGATACACACTTAGCTCTTTCTTCCCAAGACAAATCTTCGAATTCCACCCCCTTAATCTTAATAGAACCATTTGTAGGTTTTAATATACCACAAAGAAGTTTTGCTACTGTTGTCTTTCCTGATCCATTGTCTCCTATAATCCCTACAACTTCCCCTTCGTTGAATGAAAAAGAAATGTTATTTATTCTGAAACCTTCTGGAAACTCGAATTCAAGGTTTTTTACCGATAAAATGCTTTTTTGCGTAAGAGACTGTCTTTTTATTGATATTTCTTTTAGTTCCTCGTTCTCCTGAATACTTGCAATTTCTTTTAGATTCGTTCTCTCTTTTTTTATTGTAGTTTCTCTTACAATCTTCCCCTCCTTAATCTCAATAACCCTTGTTGCAACATCCAGATAATTTGAAATATCATGGGTCGATACAATTATGGTTTTTCCTTCTCTATTCAATTCAGCTAAAAGTGAGCAGATCATTTTCTTGTTGTTGGTATCAAGATTTGCTAAAGGCTCATCAGCTATAATTATTTTGGGACTAGAAGTCAAACCACAAGCAATCGCGACTTTTTGTTTTTGCCCCTCTGATAATTTCTGCGGATTACTCTCCAGTAAATTATTTATGTGTAATTTCAATGCAATTGATTGAACCTTTTCATTAACAACCTCCTCTTTTATATCTCTATATTCCAATGGAAAAGCTAATTCAGTCAGAACAAAAGGTGTAACCAGTGTATTTTCAACGCGTTGTGGAATATATCCAATTCTTTTAGATAGGTATAGAATAGAAGAATCTTGCACCTTCTGTTTTCCAACAAATACGTCTCCCTTTGTTTTTCCAGCATAGAAAAAGGGTATGAGACCAACTAATGAGTAACATAGCGAACTCTTTCCTGAGCCGCTTGAACCTGTGATTATTATGAACTCCCCCTGTGAAATCGTTAGATTGATATCTGAAAGTGCCCATTCGTTACGAAAATGGTATTGACAAGAAAAATTCTCGAAAGAGATTATTGGTTCTTTCAATCTAGATCACCAGAGATGATTTATTTCCGATTTATTTCTTTAAGCATCATTTTTAGAAGCATTTGTACAATTTTGTTTTTATCCTTAGGAAACTCCTTCGGTCTATTAAAATTCATCCCCGCTGCAGTTTGATGACCTCCACCCGATCCCTCAAATTGAGCAGAAATCACATTTGCTAGATTTCCAAGAGAGATTTTATTTCCTTCTGCAAAAGTTTTGGTACACCTCATACTGACGCGGAACTGAGTATCAGAAGGAACAGCTAATACGACCGCAAAGCTAGCTCCTAATCCAATTAATGCTCGTGCTAACGATGATTCATAAGAACTAATATGAGTAAAAGCATAAATGTAAGTTCCTTCTTTATGAATTATTGTTCTTGTTGCTCCTTTTAATCTAGCAATTTTCTCTGAATCACTTGGCTCTATTTGTAAAATAGAGAGTGCTTTCTCGTAATTGCCTCCACTTTGTATTAAAAATTGAACAGTATCAAAAGTTGATGCTGTTCTATAGATGAATCTTCGAGTATCAAAAAGAATACCTGTAAGCAAAAATGTAGCAATTTTAGGTTCTAATGCTATTTCTAATTTTTCATATATTTTTCCTATCATTTCAGCGGTTGATGTCTCAGCATTGACTATTGAATGAGTAATCTCATCTGATTGTTCTATCTTTACATGATGATCTATTACAATGATTGGCTTCTTTTGAGAAGTGAAATCATTTAATGAGATATTACCAAGCTGTTGAATATTATTGGCATCGCAGATGAAAATGATATCAAGGTCGTTAGGCACAGTATCACTTTGAAACAATTCATTTCCGATTGAAAGTAGTTTTTTTGATATTGTACTAATTGAATGTGCGAACATGGTAAATTTCGATTTCGGAAAATATTGCTTTAATATGTATTTTAGTCCGACTACACTTGCAATTGCATCAGGATCTGCATTTTGGTGAGCAAAGATTCCTACATGAGAAAAATTTTCTTTTTGATAGATCTTTATGATATCTAAGAATTTTTCCGACAGAGCAATTCCTCCTTTAACGCCTCTTGTGAGTATTCATAAACCTCTTGTTGAAGTTCATCTAAATGTAAAGAAGATAAACCACCAGATATGTCGAAGTCTAGGATTAGAGTGAGAACATTGTCGGAATCCTGGGATAAACTTACAATAACCCCAAAATCAGTTAAGAGTTTCCAATATTTATGATTTTGAAGAAATAATTCTAACTTGTTGTCAACTATTGTTACTATCTCTTCAAGCTCATCATTGGACAAAGATTTAAGTCCAATATCAGTTATATCTAAATCCATAAACTTTCAACCCTTTTTGTTTAAAACTCTGTGCTGGGATTATTGACTCCCAGAAAGTTCTGTTTGTAACTCTTTAAAAGATGCGACCATTTTATTCTGTCGTTTTGTCAATGAAGCAATTCTTACTTCAACCTTCTCATATTCTTCTGCTACATATTTAGTCACGTCTTCAAGGCTTGTTTTAAATAATAACCTACCTGCTGAACGATAAATAACTGCAGAATTATCCAACTCTTTAGTTTCCTTTTTAGCTATCTCTAAATCCCTTTTTTCCATTTCTAATTGCTGGATTTGTCTTCCAATTATCTCTAATTGCTGAGCTAGTTGTTGGTAACGTTGAAGGCTTTCTTGTTGTTCTGGTGTCAATTGTGGTTGTGCCATTTTAAATCCTCTAATCTAATAATCTCTAAACAATGCTTTTGAAGATGAAAAATAAATGTTTTGATAAAAGGGAAAGGATTGAATCTATTTTCAGCATGAAGTTAAAGATAATAAAGAAAAAGAAGGAAAAAGAGGGATTATGTCTTAGATACAGCGGTAAACTGCGGTAACACCAATTTCTTTGTATTCTTTCTTGGTAACCCACAGTTTTGCGAATGTCTTAAGGGAACTTAAGATACTTCCACCAATCCAAACAGAATATCTTCTTTCAGGGGGGGCAATGATTTTTACTTCCATTGTTTCAGGTACTAATTCAGTAAGCTCCTTGTGGAGACGTTCTTTTAGACCTGGGAACATTGTAGATCCGCCTGATAATACGATATTGGCGTATAGATCTCTTCGAAGATCGACATCACAGTTTTGAATGGATCTGTAAATTAATTCATCTAATGCATTCTCTTCAGAACCAATAGCTCCAGGATTGAAGAACAATTCAGGGGCCATGAATCTCTCAGCACCAATGGTTAATGTTTCACCATCAGGTAGAGTGTATGTCTTTTCCATTCCAGAAACTTTCTCAGCTAGCTTCAATTCTTTTTCAGGATCTAAAGCTACATAGCAAAGACGTTCTTTAATGTCACGGACAATTTCTCTCTCAGCACTGCTAGAAAGTGAATATCCACGTTGTCGGAGTAATCTTCTCAAATAGTCAGTTACATCACGACCACCGATATCAGAACGATGAATGGCGTGAGCAATTGCGAAACCTTCATAGACAGGAACAATGTGTGTAACACCATCACCAGAGTCTACAACTATACCAGTTGTACGACCTGATGCGTATAGGGATAGAATAGCCTGCATTGAGATATACATTGCAGGTACATTGAATGTATCAAACATTAATTCTGCCATTTTCTCTTTGTTTTGATTTTTATTCAAAGGAGGTTCAGTTAACAGAATAGGATGTTCATTAGGATTAACACGTAAGTCATTATAGAAAGTATAATGCCAAATGCGTTCCATAGCATCCCAATCTTGAACTTGTCCATGCTCAACAGGATAAACAAGCTTCAAAACACCTCGTAGGTTGATAGCTTCTTCGCCTATGTAATATTCGCGAACGTAATGTTCTACATCGGTCATGATTATCTGATATTTAGGATAACCAATGATCGTTGGAAAAACGCTTCTAGGTTGATCTTCTCCAGCAAAACCGTTTTTGGTAAAGCCCGTACCATTATCGATAACAAGCGGTTTGTTTTGTATCATCTCTTCCAAATTTTGTCACCTTTTTATTTAGTTAATATTAATTGTGGTCTTATGGATTCACTACACATGTTTTTTTTATTAAGTGTTTTGATAGTATTAGCCACGTACACTACTATTACTAACGTAGCTTTTATAAGCCCATCATAAGACTCTTGGTCTACTCGCCTTTTTTTTACACAACTATCTAGAAAAAAAAATTTAAATTAAATTCTGAGAGAAATAATCGAAAATATTTGCTAGATTCAATGTTAATACGACTCTAGTTTGTTCTAGATGGAATTCCTCTTAAGAAGTGCTTTTCTACTTTCTTTTCTCTCTCTTTTCTCTTCTTTGAAAAACTCATCCAGCCTCTTTTCTTGTTCTTCTGAATAGAAACTCCCCTTAGAGTATACTATGGTAGGTTTGTTTTTTGATTTAATTTCTGACATGCTTTGAATTTCCACATTCGGGTCTGTGCACAAAACATATTTCTTCTTCTCTCCCATCCCCCTTAAATCTATATTCTTTAGGAGATTTCTTTCTAATGAAATTGCTGAAAGCTTATTGTCTCTGGAAAGCGGATCAAGTTTTACTTTCCTAAGCTTATTGTCACCTAAATCTAGCTCTCGAAGATTCTTGCTTTTTTCAAGAAATTTAAAATCTATCTTTTCAATTTCATTACTGAATAGACGAATTTCTTCTATGGCTTTCCACTCTGTTTCTTTTCTGAAGTTTACTTCTCTAAGAAGATTATTATCCATATTTATGATTTTTATTTTAACATTTTTATAAAGCGGTTTGAGATTCAAACTTTCTAAGAAGTTATTTTGGAGATTTATTACCTCTAATTCTTTACAGTATTTCAAAGGACTAAGGTTTATAGATAAGAGCCGATTATTGCTCAAGTCTAGGCTTTTAAATTTCTTGCAGTTGACTACAGGTAGTAAATCAATACTAGATAAATTATTATTACTAAGATCTATTTTCTTGATGTTATTACAATATTCTAACGATTCTAGATTAATTTTGTTTATGGATAAACACGCAAGATTAAGTTCCTCAACGTTTGATTCTACCTCAAAGCTATATTCTTGTCCCTCGCTTTGAAGTATAAACTCAATCTTCATAATTATCCCCGTCATCCACTTTGCAGAATGCTTGTTATAATTAATAACATATTAATCTAATAAAAATTCTGCGTTTCCAACTTTCTCGTGTCAAACAACACTCTTATCTCTAATAGAGAACACAGTCTTAATCTGTGAGAATGCTTCTTTCTAATGATTAAACTGAGCTCCTTTTTTTGTGAAATGCTCCTTATGCTTCCCAACTCCTCATTTTCCTGCTATCAATGCATTTCAATAATTAAAACACTGATAATCTAATTATTAAAATAACGGTAAAACGTTAATAAGTGCCTAATGTGACGTGTGGTTAATCTACTGAAAGGTTTACGCCTTCGGTGGAAAAATTAAAAGGTGGAAAACAAAAATGAATAAAAAACCCTTTATTGGTGTAGCACTACTGGTGCTATTTTGTATGTCACCATTGATAATACCTACATCGGCTGATACAGAAATTAGGACAGCATTTTCAATAAACCTTCTTTCTCCAAATACTAGCCCTGCACGTAATCAATGGTCACTGTTAATGGAACAAACCCTACCAAAAATTGGTATTGGTATATCCTTCCATGAATCTACAGGATGGGGAAACATTGCCCCAAGAACATGGGATTATCCTTTGATAGATTTTGATTACATTCCAACTTATGCAGAAGGTGGATACGATATTCTGTTCGTAGGTTGGTCATGGGATTTAGACCTGAATTTGCAATCCTTGTATGAAACATCTGCTATTACCCCTTATGGAGATAATCACTATCAATATAGCAATCATGTATATGATAATCTTTTAGATGAATTTATGGTAGAAGTTGATCCCACAGCTCGTGCTGAGTTAGGATATCAACTACAAAGCATAATCTATGAAGACGTTCCAGGAATAGCCCTTGTCTATCCAAGATCTCTCTTTGGTTTCAAAGAAGGTTTAACCGGAATTGATGATTTGTTAATAGCAAGTTCTAACCAACGTGTAGAAAACTGGGATGACCCAGCAGATCATATCATCAAATACGCTGTACCAGCAGATCTCAAAGAACCCAATTACTATGTACTTTCATCATATTATGATTTACAATGGATGCAAGGTGTATACGGTTCTCCTGCTAAACGCGCCCCAGTTACACACGGATGGGAGCCTGAAATAGGTAGTAGTTGGACTGTTTCCGAGATTATCAACGACAAAATTAACATCTCGCTATCATTAGATCCTAATGCTAAATTTAGTAATGGTGATTCTGTCTTACCTTCAGATGTTGAATACAGCTATGAATTGCATATGACTCCTGCAGTTGGTTCTGGTTCATATGGAACTTACACATACTGGTTTGCATCAAATGATTCAATATCAGTTGTTGGTCCTGATGTAGCCGGTGGAGAACTTCTCTTCGAATTAACTGGTGTTTTCAATTTAGCTGAAAGTCTCATGTACAACCCTCTTATTCAAAAAACAAAAGTTGAAGCAGCAATCAGTGCACATGGTTATGATATATTCAACGAAGTTCCATTAGACCCAGGAGCAAATGTAGGTGACGCTCTAGTCATGTCTTGTGGTCCTATGATGTTAGCAGACTATGATCCAATTCTAAGCATTGCACATTGCATACCTAATCCATATTGGCATGGAACACCATTAACTCTGGAACACTTCTATCTTACTTTCATTTCTGGTAAAGATAGTGCTGTTGCTTCGTTAATGTCAGGTGAGATTGACATTATGGATGCACAATACTTCCCAGACCTATCTGATTTTGAAGGTGTTACAGGTATTGAAGGTGTTTTAGTTAAGGATCCTTCACACCAAGAAATGTCAGTTAATATGAAACATCCAATCCTTGGAACCGGAGAACTAACTCCAGTAGGAACTGCTGAAGCAGCTAAATTCATTAGACAAGCAATCAGTCATGCAACTCCTCGTGACATCATTGTTGACGAGATTTTGAATGGTCTTGGTGCACCAGCTACAACTTCCGTGCCTGATTCAGTCGTTGGTTATGACGATACACTTGAACCATACACCTACGATTTAGATGTTGCACGATCTCTTGTTGAAGACGCTGGATTCGAAATAGAGTTTGAAATCCCAACCGAGACCAGTATCGCTGGTTTAGTCTTCTTATCCTTTCTAGGATTAGCCGCCATGATAGCTTTCAAGAAATATAAAAATTAACATACCTAAAATGCTTTTTTTTCCTTTTTTTTCTTTTCCTAACTTCCATTTTATAATAGTTAACGTGTTATGTGAACTAATATTACTCTTTCTTTAGAGAGATACTATTTCTGATTTCTTCTGCCACAGAGGAACATTTTAAAATCCGTGAAAATTCTCTATTCGTGATTATAGTAGCTATTGGTGCAAATAGATGGCAAAAGTCGTTTTATCTAAAATACAGGTTCCAAAGGACAATACCTTAAACTTACTTAGAAAAATTGTTACTTTAGATTACTATGACCAGATTATAGTAGATCCTCAAAGTCCAAAAGAGCAAGCAAGAATACAAGAAACGAAGGATAAACTTGAAAATTGTTTCTTTCGCTTGGTGAAGATAGGGAATTTAATCAAAATACCTTTTGATGATTTTGCAGCAGAAGAGAAATACTCTTTTGAGAAAATCTTAGACGTTTCAACACTGCAAAGTGAAATAGAATCGTTTATTGACCAACATGAAGAAGCAATATCAATTCAAGTTACCAAACATAAGCAATTAAAGAAGGAAGAGCGTATCCTTGCAGGTTTAAACAAATTCAAACGTCAAATTGAGAAAGATAAATTTACAATTGATCTTCTATCTTCCAATTCCAAAACATTTACTATTTACGGTGAAATTCCTTCATCCTATGAAGAACTAATTCGTTTTTATTTAAATGAAATTACTGGTGGAAAGATATTTTTATGGAGTGTCGCAACTGAAGGAAGGAAAACCAAAACAATAATCTGTATTTCCTTAATGGACTTAAAAGAAAATGTAGAAGAACTTCTTGAACAAAATCATTTTGAACCTACAAATTTAGACTTATCGTCACTCAAAACTATTGAAGATTATACATCTTCGACAACAGTAAGTGATCTATATTCCATGATAAATTCTGAATTGGAAAAAATAGAACAAAAATTAGAAGGATACTTAGTAGACCTAACCAAGACAATTGTTTTCTACATTGATTCAATAAAAACCGAAATCATTCTTCAAACAATAGAAGAAAAAGGTCGAACAGATGAAGAAATGTTTACAATCTGGGGATGGGTAACGAATAAAAATTACGAAACTTTTGTAAATGACATAGAATCACTGAAGATTCAGCCTAAATTTTCTGTACTTGATGATGTTCCATTTTCATATAAGAAAACAAAGAAAGAGGATGATGAGCTGAAAATAGCAAAACCTGAAATGATTCAAAAAGAAAAGGAGAAACATGTACCAAGCTTGTCTCATAGGGGAGTTGAACCTGAAGGTGGACCATTTTTCCCGAAAAAAGCTTCTTTTGTAAAAATGGTGACTAAAAGTAAATACACCCGTCAGCTTATCTCATTTATTCGTTCTTTGAATTCAATTCATCCAGTAAAGATTGGTTCTTTGGACACTATTACAATTGATTCTATTACCAAGAGACGTATAGAATTTACACAATATCATGCAAGAGTAAAGAAAATCAGAGAGATGTTAAATCTAAAGAAATCAGATGAAAATTCTTGTGAACAATTCCAAATTGTTGACGATTTAGCTCATTCTAAAGCATTTATAGAGAACTTTCTTAATAATTACGAGAAAGAAGTTGAAACAACCTTCACAGAATACAATCAATTGAAAAAAGAAATAAATCAGCTTGAATTATTTCTCCCTACAATAGAAGTGATGAAGGGTGAAGGTATGGAATTCATGTTATCTGAAGGAGGTTCTCAAACAGTTACATTCTTGGGTTCAATTCCAAAGAACCATCTCAAAGCGGTTAAGTTCTTTTTAAATGAAGTTACAAATAGCAATATAATGTTCTGGGCAACAGAGTCTTTAGGTTCAAAAAAGAGCGAGAAGAATTTGTTTATTTTGGCGCTAAAGGAATATAAGACAGCAATCTCCAGAGTATTGAATGAATATACTTTTCAACCAATCGAATATGATATAGAATTACTTCAGCAAGAAGATTCACTCGAAAACAAAAAGAATGAACTCACTCTGAATATTGAGCAATTGGAAAATAGATTAACCGAACTTACTAAAGAAACCAATGATAGAATAGCTGCAGTTGAAGAACTAATCTCTGTAGAATTGGATAGGATTACTACAGAAGAAATCTGTCAAGTTTCTGAAGGTAAAGTGATTTTATGGGGCTGGATTCCAAGTTTTGCCATGGAACCCCTATTTGAAAAAGAAAAAGAATTGAATTTTAAGATTAATATAACTATTACAGACAAGGTACCTCTTCCAAATCCATCTATTACAAAAAGAGGTAAATTATTTGGTGCTATTGGAGGAATTATTGGGGGAATAGGTCAACCAAATCCTCATGAGGTTGACCCCTACAATGTCATGAAATTCACTTTTCCTTTACTTTTCGGTGTCATGTTTGCTGATTTAGGACATGGTATAATGCTTGCTTTAATAGGTGCATTTCTTGCTATTAGAAAACGAAGGAAGAAGATTCAACCTAGTGAATCAATATCAGGGTATCTATATTCCGGTAGCGAGTTATTAATTTTCTGTGGCTCAGCAGCAGCATTCTTTGGAATATTGTTTGGATCTTTATTGGGTGATGAAGAATTCTTACCTCATCTTTTTCACAGTATTAGCATTAACTGGATACCTTTAGTTAATCCATTACATGAAACTAAATTGCTTCTTGTTGTCGCTTTACTTCTTGGTTTCCTTATCATTCAAATCGGAATATGGTTGAAAATCTATCAAAACATTAAGTATGGGCATGGTTTTGCCTCATGGGGTGCTCCATTAACACTTTCAATAGTATACATTGGAATATTTGCAATGCTATATAATATCATGGCAGATGGTGTTCAATCTCATTTCGTTGCAATAATCTTAAATGTAGATCATTGGACATTGCCTTTGTTCCCCTCTTGGGCTATCTTTCTGGTAGGCTTGGTTCCTGTATTGTTTGTTCTTGAATATATTCACGCAAAGTCAGATGGTATTATGGATGCAGTTGATCATATAATTGCTCTTGTTTCCAATACCTTATCCTTCAGCCGAATCATGGCATTGCTTCTAGTTCATGCAATTTTAAGCGCGTTACCATTTACTCTTACAGGAATAGACAATATGATAACTGTCTCTTCTGTAATTATGACCCTTGGTTTTCCTCTTGAAGCATTAACACCAGTAGTATTAGTGGCACCACTAGCTCAATCTTGGCTATGGTGGGTTGTTGGAATAGCAATGGGCCTATTCATAATTGTGCCTATCGAAGGTTTATTGTCCTTCTTGAATACTTTAAGGCTTCATTGGGTAGAATTTTTCTCAAAATTCTATGTCGGTGATGGCAAAATTTACACCCCTCTTAAAGAAAATCTATCCTTTATCGAATTAGTACCAGCAAAAGGTAGTTGAAATGTCGTTCGGTGATATAAGTTATCTACTAGGCAGGGCTCATGGGATAGTTGGGAATGTACTTACAAAGTCCCAATTGAGTCTTTTATTATCCTCCAAAAATCTTAAGGAACTAAGAGCAGCATTTACCCAAACAAGATATGATTCCATAATAGGACATCTTAACTTCGAAACACAACTTGAAGATGTTGCAAGGAAACTAAAAACAAATTTCGCTGAACTATTAGTTAAGTTTTATAATCAAACATCATCTTCAGTTAAGAAGAAAATTAGACTGTTTAGTGAAAGATACAACGCAGAAAATTTACGAATAATATTACAAGGCATTCATGTAGGAATGAAACATGATGATATTATGACCCGTATTGTACCTGTAGCTGGCTACACCATAGATTATTATACTAAACTACTTTTGATGCCCATAACTAAAATTATCTCATCTCAAAAAGATTCAAATCTTCAAAAGCAATTACGGGAAGCTTACATTGAATTTGAAGAAACTGAACGCTTCACTCCTATAGAGTCTGCAATAGATCAATATATCTATACTACACTTCCAAAAGTTTCTCACAAATATGAAACATATGTTAACATGAAAAACATCCTAGCTCTTTCTAGATGTATAACTTTGGGAATACCTGCATATAGATACATCCTGCCAAATAAGTTTATAGCTAAAGCTCTGAAATCTACTAGTGTTTCGGAAGTACTTTCAAAGTATAATTATCAACCGTATAAGGCTGTTTTTTCAAGATACATTAATGCAAAAGATATTCCTTTGCATGACCTCGAATTTGCTGTTGAGAAATACTTGCTAAAATATTGGAAAAAGACCTTTAGATTTGGAACTGTATTTGAAACAGATGCTTTAATAGGATTCTTTGAATTAAAACTTGCAGAAGTAATGGATGTTATCAGAATAATTGTTGGAGTAAGTGCAGGATTTGCTGAATCCGAAATTAGAGACAATCTACTATTTTATGGGATTTTCTAGTTATTCTTCTTTCTTAAAAAATTGATAAAAATTAGCGATAGTTTAGTTTTCCGACAAAGCTTCTATTGTTTCTGGCACATATCGCTTAATAACTTGCATAGCTAGTCCAACATTGTGTAAATCCCTGCTAGCGCCTATTAATATATAATCTGATGCACCTGCTAATATTGTGAAACCTTCTTCTCCTCTTATTAATACTAGCTCTAAAATACCATGCTCTAAATTACTAGTTACCATTTTTCCTGTGGAAAGTACCGCTGAAGAGACCGCACTGAGTAAATCAGGATCTGTTCCCTTCTCCGAAAAAAATGCAACTTTGATACCTTCTGCATTAACGACAGCTAACGCCTCTAAATCGCAACCTAATGAAATTTGTTTCAGTATTTTAACTAATTGTTTTTTTTGTGATGCTGTTAAATCTATAGACATTATGTTCACCAGTTCCTTCTAGTTAATTATTAACAAACGTTATACTATTAAGTTTATTGAAACCAGAAAACGGGAATAAGTTAAACTATCGTGCTAACATATGATAACAGAAAACTACCACTAATAATCAATTATATTTAAAATGAAAGAAAAACAGAAAAAATGGAAACATTTTATTAGATAACATATTTAACCATATCATGAAGCTTTTGTTTATAGTATTGGATGGTCTTGGAGATCGACCAATACCTGATTTGGGTGGAAAAACTCCACTTGAATATGCAAATACTCCCAATTTAGATAAAATAGCCTCCTTGGGAATGAATGGTCTATTGCATGTTATTGCACCTGGGGTAACTCCAGGTAGTGATACCGCACACTTAGCGCTTTTTGGTGTAAACCCCTATGAATATTACACTGGTAGAGGACCCTTTGAAGCTGCAGGAGTTGGATTAGAAGTTAAAGAAGGAGATATTGCATTTAGAGTCAACTTTGCTACAATAGATGACAATGGTGTTATTACTGATAGAAGAGCTGGTAGAATAAAAACTGGAACAGAAGAGTTATCGAATCTTCTTGAAGGAATTGAGATTGATGGAATAAAATTTTTACTCAAGGCTGGAACTGAACACCGAGCAGCTTTGGTTCTTCGAGGAGAAGGGTTGACTGATAAAATATATGGTAATGATCCGAAGGTTGAAGGAAAAGAACCACCAACTTGCAAACCATTAGACGAAAGTTTTGAATCTCAAAAGACCGCTCGTGTTCTTACTACTTACGTAATGAAGGCAAGAGATATCTTATCAAAGGCTGTAATTAATGATGAAAGAGTGCAAGAAGGGCTTTTACCTGCCAACTTTTTATTAATTAGAGGGGCTGGTAAAGTACCTAAAGTACCAAATTTTGAAGAGGAATATTGTCTTGAATCAGCTTGTGTTGCTGGAGGTGGGCTCTATAAAGGCATCGCTCGAATGCTAGGGATGGATATTATTGAAGATGAAAGACTAACTGGAGGCATAGATACCAATCTAGAAGCAAAATTTGAGGTTACACTTGAGAACCTAAAGAATTATGATTTTGTTTTTGCACATGTGAAGGGAACAGATAATCTTTCTCATGATGGAGACTATATGGCAAAAGCACATTTTATAGAAAAAGTTGACAAAGAATTGTATAGGTTTCTACCTGAGAATTTTGATCAAGAGATTGTTATAATGGTTACTGGAGATCATAGTACCCCATGTAGTTTCAAGGATCATTCTGCAGATCCTGTACCAGTAGTCATCTATTCTTCAGATTGTAGAAGAGACGAAGTTGAAAAATTCGGTGAATCTTATGCGATTAAAGGTTCATTGGGGCATGTTGTAGGTAAGTATTTAATGGGTATAGCATTAAACGAGATGAGATTGGTGCACAAGTTTGGAGCATAATGAAGAAAATGAAAAATCAAAGTTTCAATTAATCTTTCCCTTTCTGTTGCTTCTCATTGCAGTGGTTGCTGTCTCATTTTCTGCAATTATTGTAGTGGAACTTAATGTAACATATGGTGTTAAATATGAAGTTACTGCGATGTATCGGACTTTATTTGCAGGGATTGGAGCTCTTCTTCTTTCATTTCGCAAAAAAAAGATTAACTGGATAATCCAGAAATCTACTTTGAGAAAAACCCATTGGTATGTCCTTGCAGGTTTACTATTAGCAATTCATTTTGCTTCTTGGTTTGTTTCACTTGGTTTTACTTCTATTGCTATATCTACAACTCTTGTTGACACTGTTCCAATTTTCCTAGCTGTATTTGGTTATATTTTTTTCAAAGAAAAAATTAATTATTTTGGAATGATAGGCATTGGATTAGCAGTAATGGGAGGTGTTTTATTAGCCTTCAGTTCATCTAATGGTTCTACTGATCAATTCAACTCATTACTTGGAGTAGTATTATCGTTAATCGGTGCTTTAACCATTACCTTCTATTTTCTAATTGGAAAGAAAGTTTTACAGAATGCTCCTCTTTGGCCATATTTTGCTTTTGTAAATCTATCATCTGCATTCTTTCTCTTTATTTATTGCTTGATCTATAACAAGTTTGAAAATTTTGAACTATTTGTATTTCCATTAATTGTTTTTGTTTTATTTATTCTATCAGCTGTAGGTCCTTCGTTAATTGGTCATGCAACTTACAATTATTCTTTAAAAAAACTCCCAGCATTTGTGGTTGGAGTTGCAATATTAGGTGAACCAATTGGTGCAACAATTCTTGCAATGTTCTTTTCTAATCAATTCCCTGCGCCTCTTACTATTCTCTATGCAGGGATAATTTTAACTGGAGTAATCATAACTTCCTTCTCTCCAAAAATCAAAAAGTATATTTTAAAAAGAAAAGAAAAAGAAAAACTATTAGATCCGAGAGACGTTTAGTAAGTCTTCCAATCTATTCATCGCATTCTCTATTTGATTCAATGTTGGAAGATACACCATTCTGAAACCATTTTCACCATAAGGACCAAATCCCGAGCCAAAAACCGATAGAACGTGTTTCTTACGAAGTAGGTCAAAAACAAATTCCTTATCATTTTTCCAAGTAAACTGTTCCATATCTAGAACAGGGAAAATGTAGAATGCTGCTTCTGGTTTGAAGACAGTTATTCCTTCCATCTCTACTAACCTATTATACATCAAGTCCCTTCTTTCGCGTAGTATTCGGATTGTTTCGGGGAGATAGGAACTTAAATCCTGTTTCAGTGCTTCAGCTCCAGCTTTTTGTAAAGGTGTAGATGCACACAACCTGATTCTTGTGAGTTTATTCAAACCTTCCCAAGGTCCCTCTACTTTATTTTCAGGATCGTGTAAGTAGGCATATCCAAGCCTCCATCCTGGAGCTAAAAACACCTTGCTAAAGCCGTTGTATGCAATTACTGGAACATCTTTTGCAACTTTTGCAGTTGCTATGTGTTTCAGTCCTTCATCTAATATTAATCCATCATAGGTTTCATCTGAAACGATACATGCATCATATTCTCCAACAACATCGACGATTTCCTTTAGCACTTTTTCTGGATAAACTGATCCTGTAGGATTATTTGGACTGTTGAGGAAGACAAGTTTTGTCTTATCATTCATTAAAGATCTGATGTGCTCTGCATCTGGATAAAAATTATCTTGAACTACTGTTTTATAATATTGAATTTTCGTATCAAAAATTGTAGCATTTCCTGAATAACTAGGATAATGAATACCTGGTATAACTACATTATCTCCTGGATTTGTGAAAGCCATGAATGTCATCTGTATGCCCTCAGACACACCCGCTGTTGCAACAACTTTGTCTGCTGTGACACTTACTCCATGTTTGCCATTTTCATATATGGTTACTGCTTCTCTAAATTCTGGAAGTCCTTGGGAGTTGGCATAGAAATTATAGTTCTCCTCTTCTGCATACTTCAAAGGTTCAGTGAGTAGTTTTGGGGTTTTAAAGCCATACTTTATTGGATCGCCTATATTTAGTTTAATGATTTCATGTCCTTGTGCTTCAACTTCTGCTGCTACGGTTAGAACATCTCGGATAGCATAGCTAAATTTTTCAGTTCTTTCTGATATCTTCATATCTTATTCCCTGCTGTGATAAATAAAAGATAACTCCCAAAAAATAAAAGTATTGGTTTGACTATTACACACATTGTTTTGAAGTTGGACGCAGTATACTATTTCCCAGATATTACATCCCTAAATAAAGTAATTTTTGATATTTTACTAAAATAGGTGTTATAATGCCTGCTATAGCAAATTGTAGTTTTTGCAGTAGTCCTGCACAATATTATTGTAAATCATGTAAGAGGAAACTTTGTTCAGATCACATAATAATCTCAAACACTGTGTACTATTGTGATAACTGTGAGGAAGACTGTTATGAACAAAATTGTCCCACTTGTGGAAAAGAAACAACAACAACTAGGCATGAACCTGTTCACCGTTGCGATTGGTGTAAATCTGCTTCAGTAGAGGACGGTTTGCTATATTATCAACAGTTACCTCAGCTAATTTTTTCTGCTGTAACTCTTCTACATAAGAAATTATCCAAAGTATGGAAACTTACTAAACACTATGTTGAAGTTGTTGATACTGTTTACGAAATCAGAAAAGCGAAAATAATGCTTTTCGCAGATGTTGAAGATGAAATAACGCTCCTTAGAAGTAAAATCGCAACTTTCATAGATCATCTTGTAAAGTTTGAAAATGAAACTTTTACTATGATGGATGAGAAGCTTCGCAATATTGGTTATATGAGATATACGAACCTGAACAATATTGAGAAAGCAGAAGAAATTTTAGTTTTGATGGAAAACCGCTTGAAGCTTTTGGATAATACGTTAGAAAATAAATTTGAGGGAATTGAAGCTGATTTTGATATACTCGACCAGAAAGTAAACTATTTGAAGTTCCAGTTTGGATTTCTAAAAAAAATACATCAATTACTTCCAGATAATGAAAAAGAAGAACTTATAGCTGTAATTCCTCGTGTCTGGTTAAAGAAAAACAGTAAAATTGCTAAAAAGTATCTTCTTGTTTTCACAAGCCAAAACCTCTATTTGTTGCGAGAAAAGGGATTGTTTTCTGTAAAATTAATAACAAAAGAAGCTATTAGTTTATCTTATATTATTAATAAAAAATACATTTCAAAATTGCTATCAGGAAAAACTTTCAGATTCAAAACTCGATTGGATTCATACGTTTTATATGGTCGAAAAGCGACACTAGAACAGATTTTAACTTATTTTCAATTAGTGGACAATTATATTGATTTTTCTATTCATAAATCTTCAATAATCGAAGATCTCAAAGATTACTCACTCACAATAAGTGAACTCAAGAGCAATATTCAACGTAACCATAATCATCTACGATCCTACCTGCTGAACAAACGTGAACTGAAAAAGGAGTTATATTGGAGAGAGGGTCAAGATGCAAAGTTCAACAAGCTGTTTGAACAACTGCTAGCGGTAGAACGTAAGGTTCATCGTTTAAATCAATCTCGAAGATATGGAGGAAGAAGTACAAGAGGCATAGATGGACTATTGAGTAAACTTACTGTCGAACACAATCGTTTGAAACAACAAATGGAAGATATTCGCAGAAAAAGCGATGAATTCGATGATATGTGGGAGATTTGAGAAAAGGCATAAATACTAGCATTCTTTTGTTGTGATGAGTGTTATGCCTAAGAAGAAAAGTGTCTTTGATAAATATACTTGGATAGTTACTGAGTTGATTGTTGGAATTGCTGCCCTCGGTTATGGGTTATTTGGCATAATAAAAACACCAACTCCTACCAATTACGCTTACATTATTCTGGTCTGTTTAGGAAGTATTGGTTTATTAGTGGCAATAATTCAAATAATCATACTGAGAAAGAAGAAAGTTAACAAATTCTGTTCCAAATGTGGCGAAAAAATAAAGAAAGAAGATAAATTCTGTCCAAAATGTAGTGAAAAAATTGGTTAAACCTAGACTACTTCTTTTTCCAGACCTTAAGAAATTCAGGCATTTCTTCAAAAGCAATTACTGGTAAAGTAACCCATTTTGGATCTGCTGCAAAATCAGAAAATTCCATCTCTTCAACAGGAGATGTTCTATATCTGATAAATGCTGTTTCAAGTTCCTTGGAGTCTTCAACCCAGATTACAAAAGGAAGTGCATTAAGTTCGTAATATCCTAAACTTGTATTAAAAATGAAATAAAAAGATTTTTCATTATTTCTAAAATATCCTATGTATCCTGCAGGTCTTTCAGTTCCTACACTGAAAATCATCATTTTCACTAAATCTTTAATTGAAGCAAGCTTAATAGCTGCTGGAGATTGTATTTTGTTAGTATCAGTCATAAATTCCACCCAAAAAATAAGAAAAGATTGTGGGATTAGAATACTATCAGAATTGCCACAAGCAGCCCATAAATAGCTACCGCTTCAATAAGTACAATGAAGAGAAAAGCTTTTCCGAATAATTCAGGATTTTCAACTATGGCACCTATTGCAGCACTTCCTGCCATTCCCATTGCTATTGCTGCTGCTGCTCCAGCAATCCCTATTGCAAGGGCTGCTCCAATTGGTTTTAAATAATTATCCGATGGGGGATCTTGTGCAAGAACACCTGTCGACATCAACATTATAGCTCCGGCAATGCTAAAGATTATCACTGCTAATTTTGCTGTTTTTTTATTCATGAGCATAGATTATCACCTATTTTCATGCTCTATTTTAAGTATCTGAATTTAAAAATTTCGAAAGGACCCTTCTTTATGTATGTGAGTTTAAAACAATAGATATAATAACAACGAAAGCTTAAATAGGTATAACTTAACAAATTAGACAGTGAGATAGATGTTCGGAAATTTTATGGGATGGCTATTGGGTTCAAAGAAAAACCCTCGTGACCACATAGTAAATCTAAGATTAACTGTTCGTCGATTAGAAAGAGCTCAAAGAAAGCTTGAACGTGACGAATCTAAGATGCAATTGAAAATGAAACAAAGTATTCAACGAGGAGATTTAGAGTCTGCGAGATTGTTTGCTACAGATATTGTTCGAAATCAACGTTGGGAATTTGGATATCAAAAATTAGTATCTAGAATAAACGGTTTAATTTTCAAACTCGAACGATCAGATACTGCTGCCAGTATGGCGGCAGAAATGCACGGTGTAGCATCCGCTCTCAGAGCAGCTAATGAACAGTTACAAATACCAGATTTAGATAGAGTAATCCAGGATATGGAAGGTTCTATTGATGGTATTGAGGAATCTACTGGTACTATTGAGGATGGTATAGATGATTTATTGATTTCAGACACTGATCCAGCTGAAGTAGATCGTTTAATAGAAAAAACAGCTGTTGAATTAGGTGTCTCAACACAAGCAGGATTGCCTTCTGTAGGTGTTGTAGAAACAGATGATTTAGAACAAGAAATCCAAAAGCTAAGAAAAAGAGAAGAAGATTAAATAGGTGATAAATAATGGTTAAAAATTGGCTCTTTGGCAAAAAACGTAAGGAAGATGCTGATGCTCTTTCAACACTCAAGGCACAAATGAATAGAATGGAACATGAGGCAAGAAATCTTGAAAGACAAGCAGATGAGCAGAAAATATTAGCTGCTAAAATGCTTCAAACTGGCAATAAAGCTGGAGCAAGATCAGCCCTCAAAAGAAGAGCAGTTTTCATGAAACGTCTCAACTCTCTTCATAATACTGTTATGAACCTTCAAGCTCAGATAGATGGTATCCAAACAGCAACATCAACTGCTGATACTGTTAAAGCAATGGAAATTGGCACAAAAGTAGTTGGCGAGAAAATCAAGCAAGTATCTCCAGAACGTACAGAACGCGTTATGGATACAGTTATGGAACAACGTGATCAAATTGAAATGATGACTGAAGCACTATCTGATCCAAGTTTATCAGAAGGAATTCTAGATTTTGAAGATGATGCTGCTATTGATGATCAATTAGCACAGCTAGAGGCTGAAATGGATCTTGGAACAACAACAAGTTTGCCCGATATTTCTGGATTACCCGTAACACCAGCTGGTGTCTCAGGTGAAAAGGAAGAAGACACATCAGATCTTGAAGAAGAGCTTGAATCGTTGAAGAAAAAAATGAGTGAAGATTAAATCTTCCTTTTTATTTTTATTTTTAAAGGGAAAGTGGAGAACAGTAAAAAGTAAAATAAAACCTTTATATCTGATGATAATAATAATAATAGTATAGAACTTGAAAAAAACGGTTGTGACTCACGTGTCAGCACAAGGCTTAATAGATCATGCTAGAGAATTTGCTTTAAAAGCTTATACTTTTGATAAAGAAAAAAACTATAGTGAGGCTATTCCTTATTATTTGGATGCAGCTGAAGCTTTAATGAAAGCTATTAGATTTGAACGTAACCCTCAAATTGCTCGAACTTTGAAAAAGAAAGCGGAGATGTATTTAGCTCGTTCAAAGGAGTTGCGAGGATTACTTCAAAAACGGAAAGAGAAGAAGTCAACAGCTGGCGATGATGACACAGATGATAAATTATCGGGAGCTATTTCTGATATTATCGTTACAGAGAAACCTTCAGTCACACTGAAAGACATTGCAGGATTAGAAAATGCTAAACAAACATTGAGGGAAGCAATAGTGTTGCCTTTAATGCGTCCAGATCTTTTTTCAGGAGCACGAAGACCTTGGAAGGGGATTTTGTTATTTGGTCCTCCCGGTTGTGGAAAAACTCTGTTAGCAAAGGCTACAGCGGCTGAAGTTGAGGCTACTTTTTTCAATGTTAGCGCATCTTCGATTATATCTAAGTGGTTAGGTGAATCAGAGAAATTAGTAAAAACATTGTTTACTCTCGCTCGTGAAAAACAGCCAAGTATTATCTTCATTGATGAAGTGGATGCATTAGCAGGAGCAAGGGGAGGAGAACATGATGCTATGCGTCGGGTTAAAACTGAGTTATTAACTGCAATGGATGGTTTATCTAGTTCAGAAACAGATCGTATTGTTACTGTAGGTGCGACAAACTTACCAGAAGCAATAGATGGTGCTTTTAGAAGGAGATTTGAACGACGTATTTACATACCTTTACCAGACCTTGAAGCTAGAGAAGCAATCTACAAATATAACACAAGAGGTATAGAAATGTGTTCTGAGGTTGACTTTTCTATTTTAGCAGAAATAACTGATTGTTACTCTGGTGCTGATATTGCAATGGTGTGCAGAGAAGCAATAATGACACCTATCAGAGAGTTAGACATGGCTGGAGCAATTACTGATACAACTATAAAAGCACGTTCAGTTACACAAGATGATTTCTTAGAAGCAATAGAAGCTATCAGCCCATCAATCAGTGATGAAGAAGTAGATAGATACGACAAATGGAACGAAGAATTCGGTAGTAGTGCTTAAAACTAGAGGTCTAACTCATGTCTACCCTTAAAAAGAAAAAAAATGATAAGGAACGTACTGAAAAATTAGACGTTAAGAAACTTAAGGAAGAAAAAGAAATTTCCGATAATAAACTTAAGCTAATTGAAGCAAGTATCAAGGGGTTGGAAATTACTGAAGAAGACCTAAAAACTACTATGCCTGTTGTTAAGGCTATTACAAAAGTAGATCTTTCAAAAGAACAAAGAGCATTTTTAGAAGTTGAATTTGAGGACAGTTTACCAAAGTGGGTAAAAGCTCCATGGATGTATATTAAACCAAAGAAAGAATCACAAGTTGAATCTTGGCTTGAAAGCTGGTCAGCAATAGTTCTTGACTATAGTCGTATTTTTGTTATTCACATCATTAATATTAATGAAATCCGAAATGTTCATCCATTTAATAATACTATAAACAATAAGAAGATGTCTTTGAAGCAAGTTCGAGAGGTTATAGATCATCTTGTTAAGCAGAGTGTAGCTAAATGGTTAGATGAGAAAACAAAAACACGAGCTCGTATTTACTGGAAAACAAATGAAGAATGGGCAGATAATTTGTTAGATTTCATGATTGAAACAGGGAGAGTAGTAGAAATACACTCACTTTTTGATCTTTCACAACTTCAACAACAATGGAGTGATTTGCCAGCAGATGATTTGATAATAGTTTGTGAAATGCTAGTTGAAAACAAAGTAGCAAAATGGTTGAATAAAGAAAAAACGATAATTCAATTTGAAGCTGATAAAGTTTTTTAGAAAAAAACTACATCCCTAGTAAACCAGGGAACCAAAATTTCGTGCCTTCAGAATAGCTTCTATCTACTCTTGCAATACCGTTTTCTTCAAAGAATGTTAAACATCTATCAATTCTTTCTTCTGACCAGTCAGTTTTCATCAAAAGATTTTCTTTTGTTACATACCCTGATCTTGATGCATAGCTCAATATGATATCGTGATCTGGGCTGAACTCAACTGGAGTAAATTCTATGATTTTGACACCAGATTCAAGGTTTTTGTATGGTCTAATGAGTTTAGAATTGATAAGTTTCTCAATAGATCTATACATGTCATCAATTGAAACCATTCTTCCTGGTCTGATTTTGTTTAATTGAGTAAATAATTCTCCTACTGACATGATGCCTCCATTATCTGGAGTCGAACTCTGACCTAGTTCCAGTATTTCATTTGCCAAAATATCGTAAAACCCTTTACCTGTTAATTTATCTTTGAGTGTAGGTGCTTCTTTCCAATCAAAACGACCAATTTCTGCAGGTAATCCTAATTCGTCTCGTAAACCTGCAAGTTTGTCATAATATTCTTTGTTCTCCGAGATTTTATCACCATATTTTTTCTCGAATTTTTTCAACTGTTTCTTAATAACTTGAATATTATCCATCATTTGCTGTAATTCTTGAATCATTAATTCAGCATCTTTTACTTGGAAAGCAGATTTTATCTTGATTTTTTTCTCTATGTCTCTTAAACCCACTTCAATCTCCAAATAGTAATTGTATAGCACTTATTTATATCTTCTCAAATAAATAAAAATTAGTCGGAAAAAACTAGAAGATAGTTGGTAAAATTTGTATCCAATTCTTTATTTTTCCCATTATTTGATTTGCTTCCCGTGGGGAAAGGAATGCGGCAAGCTTGTTCTTGTATTTTCTATAAAGAGATTTATACACCTCTTTCATCTCATCTCCCAATCTCTCTCCCTTTTGGTTAATTTTCCCGATTTCTAAAGTAATCTCCTCTATCTCTTCAAGGATGTAACCAACGTCTATTTTAATCTCTATAAGATTGATTAATTCAAATAATAACTGTCTTATGTTGGTAAATTGTGCGTCATTAACGTTTTTTTCTAGCAGTCAAATCACCTGGTTATGTTTCGATAGACCTCATCTGAAAAGAATTGTAAGAAGAGGGAATATATCCTTCTTCGTTTATTATAATTCTTTGAGAACTCGTCGAAAATCATTCAGCCATCTTGCTGCTTGGAATTCGAGTTTTTCACAATCTTCTTCCTTTATTACCTCTTCAGGTTTGTATTTGCCAATGATTTTACGCCAATTACTGATATCTTCAATAACCCAATGATCTTTAGGAATTGATGGAAATGTTTTGAGAATGTGTAACATCTCATCCATATCTGCTAACAGTAAATCTGCTCTGGCTACCGAACGAAGTCTTGTTAAATCGATCAATTCAATTGCAGAAGCGACATAATCCGCAGTTTTTGTGGGCATTTTCTTCAACGAGTCAAAAGGTATAGATATTGCATCAGCAGTTTCAACTCCTTCAGCTACACGAAGATGACGAATGCCTTTAGGATATTTGCTATCTAACTTCTCTTTTTTGATAAAGTTTTCAAGTTGGAATCCAACTTTTTCTAGTTGCATTCGTGATTTGAAAATACTTCTAATGAGAGAACGTAATTGCTTTCTATATGCAATCTGATCTATTTCATTATTTTCATAACTTATAGCAAGATTATCTAGTGTTACAATTGAGGCATAAAGGTTAGCTTCTAATTCAAGATTTCTTTCATCTAGTTTTGACATACTACCACTCGCTTTGACATGATTGTGCTGTTTTTCAGCTTTATAACCATTTTTAGAGTACCGTTTATATAATTTCAGGAAATCCACAGTTGTCATGTCTCCATCTTCAAATTTTTCTTGGAGTACTTCTAGAGTATCTTGAATTGCGTAACTTTCAGCTTTAAGATTTTCTTCTAAGGAGATTGATATTTCTTTATCTGATCTATCAACTTTGATACCACCTTCTTTTAGTAAAGAGGTTCTTTCCTTCTCAATTTTTTTACCTATATCGTCAATCTTTGATTGATAATCCATAATTGTATCTTCAATTTTCCGTTTTTCAGTCTCTGTAGTAGTTTCTTTTCTAGTTGTAACCATTTCAACTTGAGGAAGCTGTCTGACAGGAATGGTAGCTCTTTGTAACCCTGTATATCTTTCCTTTTTCCTTGATTTCTTTGTTTTATATGGCTTGGCTGGAACACGTGTAAAAAGTTGCTTTGTATCATTAATTACGTCATGAACATGATAACTTCTGTTCCATTCTACTAATATTTTAATGCTCAAGGTTCCATCATCGTCAGTATTTGGATGATTCACTTTTGGTGTAATATCAACAAAAGGAGCTATATCGGGGAACCCATCTTGAATGAAAATATTTGCAAAGATAGGAATTTCAGTTCCTTCAATTGTTCCTACATAACCTTTCCAGTGTTTAAGATTACCTCTTACTGGTTCGAATCCTGCTGCATTTTCATATATTAACTGCGTTTCATTTGCAAGGATGTAATCATCTGTAGATATTTGTCTCACCTTATTATAATTCTCTATATCAAATGATGACAATGAAACTTTAAAAAACATTGCATTCAATTTGTAAAATTAAAGCAAAAACTCAGTTCATTCCGTTATCTGAAGTATAATTTTTATCGGTTTTGCAAGATTTTTATCTAGAACAAACACTGTTTCTTTTCCTTTAGAGATAGAATCTTTGATTAATGCATTTGAATCTAATAATTTTCCTTTTATCATTAATTCTGGTTTTTCCAATCCATAAGTTAAGGCTAACCGAACTTCTAACTCTTTAACTGTTTCATCTGAATGAGCTACAAATTCTATCTGTTCAAGCTTATATAACTCTCCACAAGTAGGACATTCTTCAGATCGAACCAATTCCAAAATGGTAGTTGCATTATTTAATCCATCATAAAAAAGATAGTTCTGAAGATGATTACCAATATTTAGTGTCAGTTTCAAGGCTTCCTGAGCCATGATGCCTCCAATAATTGACGATAATGTTGCAACAGCTGGAAGAGGAGGTTCTTTCTCGATTTCTCCCCTTTCTTTTTTTCTTTCCTCACCAAAAGGTGTACAGGCTTGAGCTAATTCTTCTTCAGGAACTAAAGGTTGACATTCAAAACACGCCGTTTCGTAAGGGATGATGACTTGAGCGTTTCCCAAAAAAGCAAACATACCTCCTGTGACTAACGGTTTTTTCACTCTGATAGCCATTGAATTAATCCACCTACGTCCCAGAAATGTATCTAAACAAGAGACTATTACATCTGCTTCCTCATATACTGATACAGAAACCTTTTCCATCTTCTTATGATAGAACTCGATGTCTACCTCTGGATTTAATTCCTTCAATCTTTTTGCGGCAGTTTCTGATTTAGAGTTTCCTACATCAGCATCACGATATAATAGCTGTCTGTTGAGATTAGATGTTTCTATCGTGTCAAAGTCTATTATTATTAGTTTCCCAATACCAGATGATACAAGAATGGTTCCTACGTAACTTCCAATTGCACCAACCCCAACGAGAACTATAGTGCTCTCAGAAAGAGTTTCTTGGTTCCAACCAGGAATCAGTTGCTGTCTAGAGTAACGATCATCTACCATTAAATCACAAACCAACGATATGATACTATTGTTTTCTGATATATGTTTCTTTTTGAACAGCTAAAACAATATTGAAAACTCAGAAAATTGAAATTCTACTTAAATATGAATAAAACTGTAAAATCAAAATAAGAAAGGGATTTGGCTTTTAATCAATAACCGCCTTTAGTTCTGGCAATTAGATAGCATTTATCTCCATCCATCATACCAGTTTGCTTCAAAATATCGCTATCATCTAGTTGTTTTCCATGAAACACGATAATCACGGTATTAGCTGGAATCTTTTTCTTTTTTGAAACTTCTCTCTTTAATTGAGCTACTGTTGATTGGGGATCCACGTCCAGCTCCAATGACCCTCCTCCTATTGCAGTAACGACACTAATTCTCATTTTATTTTCACCTTTGCTTTTCTAATTTCATTATTGACTTATTCATTATTAAAGCTTGTCAAATGATTTGCAACTATTATATAATTATGCGCTACACTGCTATCTCTAAAACTGCAAAAATTCCTGCTATTTACACATGCCGATATTCTCTATGTATTATGATGTCTTAACTATGAGATTACGATTTTTATGATAGGTAGAATGATTAATTACTAATTATTTCTGCCCAAAACAGAGCAAAATATACGCAAGGGGTGCCTAAATGATTTATGATGTAGTTAACCAAATCTGTGAAGAAGTAGACACAGACATTACTCCATTTTATAATTCAATTGAAATTAAAGGAGATAGAATTTTATTGTTTAGAGATAAAATTGTACAAGAAGTAGAAACTAAGAAAACAAGTAGTTATGATAAACTTGTCATTCCAGTTCAATCTAGTAAGAATGATTCAAACAAGGATATTGATGAAGTTATACTAAGATTAAGAGAACACTATAAAGAGAAATTAGTCATATTTTACAAGAGTTCTGAAAGAAGAAAGTAGAAATAGTTTCAATCTACAGTTCTTTCCTTCTCTCCTTTCCTTTTAATAGTGATTGATGGAGGTATGCCCTCAATTTCTCTTTCAAGCTTCTTTATTCCTAATCTAGTGATTTGTTTACCTTCCATATAACCAATTTTAACCATATATAGTAGATTTTTAAAAATAGTTTCGGCGGTAACTTTTTTGTTTTGATTCTCATAGAGACTGGACCAATAATCATAAGCTTCTGGAACTAAAAAGAACCTCATCAAAGCTAGTTTATCTTTCTCTTCAACACTAGCTGGAGCTTGCTCAGATTTCTTTAGCTCTTCCATCCGCTGCTTTCTCAGATTAGCAATTTCAAGAAGCTCTTGAGCCTTTTTTTTCCTGATTTTGTCTAATGCATCGTCCGCAGTCATAAGTATCTCAACAGATTTAATGGTAAAAAACTACTTCTTAAGTGTATTTTTACACAACTCTTGCTTATAATTCTAATAGAGAAAATATTTAGTGATAAATATTTTTCATAAATAATTCTGGAGATTCTATGGCTCTAGAAAATTATTAAATGACTTTGCCAATGAACCAGAGTAAAAATGCAATAACCATAAACAGTGACGCACCCATAAAAATGAATTTAGTAGTTTTCTCTGCTGGTTTAATGAGATTCATGATTGATAAACTAATTAGGATAAGCCCAGCAAAAACAACTACTATAGTAATCGCGATGTAAATATTGAGAAGTATACTGATAACAATAGCCGTGAGTGAACTGATGAGTGCGGATATTGTAATAACGATAATTGTCTCTTTTTTGCTTCTCACTACAGGCCACATTGGTACTCCAGCATTTTTGTAATCTTCTAATGTTTTTGGCAATAATGCAAGCGTAAGTATGTGCAAAGGTATCCATGATAAAATAAAAACTCCCATCAGAATTCCGATTAAATCAATTTGTCCAGTAAACACAACTCTTCCCGCAAGTGCAGGTAACCCCCCAGCAATTCCACCAAAAATAATGGAAAAGCGAGTTTTTCTTTTCAACCACATTGAATAGATTACTATATCAAAAAAGAATCCTAGAAAAATTATGATCATAACCGTTAGGTTAAGAAAAACACCTGCAAACACGATTCCTGAAACTGTATAGAGAATTCCATGTCCTACAACAGATTGTGGAGATGTTTTACCACTAGGAAGCGCTCTATCTTTAGTTCGTTCCATTATTTTATCTATGTCCCTATCAATATACATGTTTAACAGAGTTGTACCTGATACAGCCAAAAATATGGAAAAGAGAAGCCAGAGACAATCAGAAAGTGAAATAAACGGATAAGCAGATATTAAGTATGCTAGCATCGAAGTGAAAACTAGTAATATTGTCTGCTTCTCTTTTATTAAACCTAGATATAAACGAAGGGATAAGAACCTATTGCTTGTGGTTCTTACCTCCTCTCCGGTTATAACTGGAAATTGTTCTGGATTCGCCATTTCTCATTTTCCTTTAGTATCTATTGTTCTATTTCCTTGCTTCTATCCCCTTTTAGTATCTTGACTAATTGGTATATACAGAAAATGCCTATTGCTGCGAATAGCGCAAATAATCCTATATCGGTTACTATAGTGGCAAAAGAACTAGTATTGTCAACCATCATGAAATACAAAGCAGCTCCAAAGCCCAATAGACCACCAACTGTAACGAACCATCCTATGATTGTGCGCAAAATACCTTTCATATTTATGAGATCGATATAGAAAAGTAAAACCATCATTGCAGTCAAAGTTGCTAAGACATGCCAATGGCCTGAAGCAAAGGTGCGTTCTTGAATCCAAGGTTGAGACCTAACATACTCTAGATTAAGTGCAGTATAAACTCCAGGAGCAGTTACCACAAAGTTAACCCAAATAAATAGCCAGTAAAGACCAAAGTTTACAGAATCTTTGAAGATAGATATAAAACGCTTCCAAATAGATGCTGTCTCATAATTTTCTCCGAGAACTTTTTTGCTAATCTGTATAAATCCAAATATAACTAAAATCAAACTGGCAGATAGCAAGAAAGCTGCGCCTACATTGATGATTACATGCGCATCCTCATAACCAGGAACAACTAACCAAGCTCCGATAGATGTAATTAAAGTTCCGGGGATTACTAAAATGTTGGCCACAAGGTACCATAGTTTAGTGACCTTAATGCGACGAAATACTATCAATAGTACCGCTACATCTATCATAGCTAGCATGTTATGAAGATGAGCTATAATCATACGGAGATACGGCAAAGTCTCATGTTCAAATCTAAGCCATTCTTCTGCTAAAAATGGAAAATAAAACACTTGTGTCCAAGGAGAAGAAAACACTTGTGGAGGGTCTGTAAATAGTCCTTGCGAATTACCAATATCTGCCCCCACAATAGCTGCTATTGAAGCTGTAATTAACAAGCAAAAAGCTACTAACATTATATTTAGCTGTTCTAGGTTTAATCTACCTAAATAAGGACCATCTTTGTTTTTCTCATAATCAGGAAAATTCTTTGTTGGGAAGGTTCCAATAAGCAAAACTACACCACCATAGAAAACTAGACAAAGTCCAAGAATAAAAAATGCATGAACAATCATATTCCGTTGTAATATATATGCAAAAGTCAAACCCATTGTTGAAGTTAGTAGAGAACCAGTTAAAATTGGCCATTTGACATGAGGTTTAAACTTCTCTCGAACATTGCAAGTATCCAAAACTAAGAAAACAACAGCTGCCAAAAATGGCATCGCAATTGAGTGATATAACATAATTATTCGACTTACTTGGAATGCATCGTCTAATACTATCGGTATTATAGGTTTTCCAATAATCTCTACGATTGGTTGTGAAAAAGTACCTAAGAAAAGGATAGTTAGGGTTAAATAAGCAATAATTAACGTAACTAATCCCTTGTAGGTACCAAAACCATATCTAAGCATACCTTGAAATCGACCTGAAAATGTTTTACTTTCATCAGATTCGTTATTTGACATATCTTTTTTACCGCCTTTTTGCTTTTATCAAATATTCTGCTTTAAATATTTTGCTTCTTATTAAATATCTCAAATGTTGGTCTCCATTTTGTTGGGAATATTATTCCTAGAGAGATCAGGGCACCTACGATAAGAAGCAAACCTGGTAATATGAGGAAAATTGTCTCTGCGGATAAGATGGCACTACCTAATTTTAGGAAAGCAAGCAAAGCTCCACCAATTGAAATTAACAAACCGCCTATGCTGAACATAATACTGGTCATTTCCGTATCTTTGATAATCGCTGTGTAAATTGGTAGGATTACAATAGCAAGTCCTGCAGGAATGTGAATTATCATTATGAAAGCAGTTGATAGATCTTCTGCAAAATAACGTAAAAATACAAGAGTAATTATTAGTAGAACCTCCAAAACGCCAAAAATTCTAGCATACCATCTATTTTCAAATGTTACATATAGCAAACCTGTCGCAAAACCTACTGGAATTAATGCTGCCACAGCAGGAACCAGTGCGTTTTCAAGAACACCCCAATCAAATAGGATGATTAAGACACCAGATACAAATAAAACGGCCATACTTATAGCCCAAAGGATATGGTATGGTTTTCTGTTTTTTGCATAATCAATAATTAGCCAGATGCACATTAGAAGTGCAACAACACCTGTTGTTAATAACAGTACAAGTCCAAGAATATCTGTCATAAACATATTTTTCACCTAATACACTTCTTAAAACTAATATTTGAAGCGAATATAAATTCTTTCCAACAATCCTATTATAAAAGCATTCAGTGTGCATACGCATGCACATTTGTTCTTGAAGGCGTTGAATAGGCTAATTCGGAGAAACTTTAAAAATCTAAAAAATAAAACATGCTAATTAATATTGAGGTTAATATATGAAAGGAAAAATAAGAACATTGATAGTTTTTGAAAGCTTTGCAGCATTTATTGGAATAGTAAGTGCTATTGGTAGTAGTTGTCCGACATTTAATCCGACAACTGATACATCTAGCGCCCTTTACATAATGAATGAATTACAATGGGTTTTCATAATAACCACGCTTCTAACTTATGTAGCTGCTATAGTTTCTGGAGGCTTAATCTGGGCATTAATTTCTAGGAAGACATGGTTTTATCCTGTTGCTTTAGCAACAAGTGTTGTTGGTTTAGCTAGTGGACTAATTCCCTCACTTTTGGTGATAAGCAATGGGATGTCATTTTCTCCTTCTCTAATGAGGACAGTTGTTTATGGAATCGTTCTATTATTATTGTTGCTTCCGCCGTTCTACGAACTTAGATTCAAAACTTCCGAAAGAGATTCAGAAGCACCTTCGAAATTTTCTTCAGATAGCACAGAAAAAATAGATACTAAGACTACTATAATCTCTACTGTTTCATTAATGCTGATGAGTATTGGGATGGGCTTATTTATTCAACCATTTATGGTTACATCATCTCATATAATCGATGGAGTAAACTATTTCATTAATGGCCATCTTTACATTTACTTTGGAATTGCATTAATGGTAGCTAGTGTTATCCTCTTTGTGTCTTATACTTATCTGAGAAGATTGTCTACATCTAAAAATCAGAACAAGCTTTCAATTTAAAAAGAGCTGAAAAGGGCTTGCCTTTTCACTCACTATTTTTTTCCATTATTTTTACTTGAAAAAATTTAGTCTCTAGTTAGTCTTTGTTAATAGGTAATAATTTGTCTACAGGTGGGTATCTTGTTAGTATATTATATTTTTCTGCGTATCTAACTCCACATTTTAACCCATTAGATCGTCGTCCAACGTCAATCCAATCATCTACTTGTTGCCAATTGTAAAAATCTCCGTAAAGTTTAGCAACTTTTCTGACCTTTTCAAAATTTTCTGTTACATCTACATAAACAGTAGGTAAAGGTGATAATTCTTCATGATACATAAAAATTGGGCTGTGCAAAGGTGGTCTATAGGCGTCAAGAGGGTTTGTTATTATTGGAATACGGGCATATGTCAACGCGTCATAAAGAATGTTTGCTGTTCCTCTATGGTCCGGATGTCTGGTGTTCATTGACCATGTGATTATTGCGTCAGGTTTTACTTCTGCTATTACTTTAGCCATTTTTAGAGCACTGTCTCTTGTTGATCTAACAGAAGTATCTCCATACCCTAAGAACATAGTCTTGCTTCCAACAATCTCTCCTACTGCTTGCCCTTGTTCTTCTCTGATTTTTTTGACCTCATTGAAAGACATATTATCGAAGTGGGAAGCCATTTCACCACTTGTTGTCCAAGCTAAGATAACTTGATCTCCTTTGTCAACATGATTTGAAAGCGTGCCAATACAACCAATCTCATCATCTGGATGTGCAAAACAAGCCAAAATGGTTTTTTTCTCATCAGTCATTAATTCATCTAAAAAAATTAAACTTTTAAATTTGTGCATTTTTAAAGAATAAACCCAAAAAACTTTAGATATAATAACGTAGCAGTAATAAATACTATATATAGAGAAATCTATCTTAAGTTAAAGAGTAGAATTGAATCTTAGAGGCTGTTTAATGTATAGTGATGAGCAAAGACAAAGAATTGCAAGAATCATAGAATTACCTATCCCTATGGAATTCTTTGATATGCTAGAAGATCTTGTTTCTCACTATGGAAGTCCAGAAAGAGCTATTTTAGAATCAATAAAATCTCATCACAAAGAGCAATTTGGCACTTTGGATGATTTCAAACTAACTCAGACATCTCCTCCAGAGAGAGTTTATCAACCGATAAATCATATGAATTCTCCTGTTACCGAAGGAAAAATGGCAAAGATTATAGAAAATGGGAAAAAACTTGAAGAAAAAACTAAGAAAGATTTGGCTAAGGTAGATAAGCTGATAGATCAACTTAATGATTTCCCTGCTTTCACTGAATTAAAAGACGAGATTTCTTCAATGAAAACAATGATAAAGAATATCGGAACCGCAACATTTGCCACACCTCGAACCAGAGGACCCAGAGCAGATCTCTCTTCATTAGACGTGAGCGTCTCTGAATCACAAGATGTTCTTCTTAATGCACCTGATAGACCTTTGCTAGAATCTGTTTTAGATAGTGTGTTACTATTTGATGATGACTTTGAAGAAGAAAGTGACTCTGAGGTAGAAAAAACAGGGGATAAAGAAGAGAAAGATTAATCCATCTCTTTAGCTTGTTCAACTAATAATTCAGCTATCTTTGAAAATGCTTCATCTACATGTTTTCCAGATAAGGCACTTGTATTGAACTGTATTTTGCTCTTAATTTTCTTGTTCATCGCTTCACACTCTGACTCTGAAATAGCTCTCTCCTTCTGAAGGTCTTCTTTGTTGCCAACTAGAATTTTGACAACTTTAGAGCCACAATTGTCAATGAATTCTTTATCCCATTTTTTAATATCCTTCAGAGTTGTTGAGCGTGTTAAATCGAAAACAAGAATTGCCGCCTTTGCACCTTTGTAAAAAGTAGGTCTGATGAAACGAAATCTATCTTGACCTGCTAAATCCCAAATGGATAAGGCTACTTTTGTTCCATCTTTAAGATGTACACGTTTTTCAGATGGTTCCATACCAATTGTCATCAAGTAACTGGAATCAAATCGATCATGAACAAATCTCTGTACCAGACTGGTTTTTCCAACAGCTGCACTACCTAGAAGAAGGATCTTAAAATTATAATCTGGTTGGGAACTGCTCATTCTATACCCCCATTAGAGTTTTTAGCAAAATATCCAATTCTTCTTTCAAACTTTCTAAATAAAACGTTTCGAAGTTCCCCTCTGATCTCTGAATAGTAGAAAGTGATGTACATAAATCTGATAATTTCTCGTAATTTTCGCTCTCTTCAGGTTTTGCAATGTAATTATTGAATTTTTTCAAAGTCCTTTTGGCTAAAGCAGCAGCAGTCTTTTTATTAATGGCTCCACTTTCATAAGCTTTGATTACATTCTGCATCCAGTTTGCAAGAGATTTGAGATTGGTAATTTCAGTTAGGGGAGATATATCACTCATAACAAATAAGGCATAGGAACTAACTTTAATATATATTTTGTTAGAGAGAAAAAAACCACTCAAAAAAAAGAAAACAAGAAGAAACAAATATAAAAAAAGGAAAAAAAATCCCTCTCCCACTCCCGGAATAAAGGGGCCAAAAGACCCAAAAGTAAATAAGATTAATTTGTCTGAGAAACTTCTACTTTTTCCTTAGAACTAACTAAGAATTCGAAATTTGCGCGAATATCTAAATCAAGATAGTAATATACCGATCTCATATCGGATAAATTGGACATTTTCTTTAGGATTCCTTTTTCTAATAACCTTCTAATACCATATCTTACAGTTCTTTCAGGCTGGTCGACAGAACCCAATATCTGCTTTTGTGTCATTGGTCCACTAATATCCAGGACCTTCATGATATCTTCTCCACCACGAGGAAGTTTGCGTCTTTTCATGATTTTCACCTATTTTTACTTTCAACCAAGTTATCCTTGGTTGTCTTACTCATTAGAGCCTCTCTAAGAGTCGTAATTTTTTATTGTGTTATTCTCTCCTATCATCAGTCCTTATAAACTTTTAGGAGAACCAAATACCTCTACTCTAATGAGTTTCAAGCCGTTTCCATACATATTGTCAATACGTATGAATTCCTTCCCTTTTTTTGGGAATTTGTCAGACTCTAACGTTCTAGCAATATTATATGCCATTTTTCCTATATATACCTTTCCAAAAATTGTGTGAGAATTTAAATTTTCTCGCTACTATTTGTTGAAAATTTGCATTTTTGGTTATTGCAACAAAAATTTTCTTCTTATTTTTGGAAATGTTTTTTACTGCCTTTACCTTCTTTTTCTAGTGAAATAGTTGTCCTTTCCCAAAATGTTCCCACTTATTCTTCTTTTTCTTTTCTGTTGTAATTCTGCTTTTTCCTTATACTCGCCCTCTGATGAAATTATTATAGATTTTAAGATAACTGATTTTCCTTGGTCTCCATTAAGAGAGGTTATTGATTATGCTACTATCACTTACTTCACTTTTCCAATTTTATATGAAGTTTGGAATCCATATTCTCAAAGTATTGAAATTCACACTCCTAATCAGAATCTGGTTAATGTTAGCGGTGATTTTCGACCAGATAATGTGTCTTTAGATCTCTCTATCCCTCGGGGAGTTTATCCCGCACCGAATACCTTTCTTTTTGAACCCGGATTGACAACTACTTTTACTGATCTTGTTGTAATTGTTAATTCTACAGATTTGGTCACTCTTCCTTATGGTCATTATGCTTTCTGGGTTGATTTGGATTTTTACTATGAAGGTTATTATACAGTTGTATCCTTTTCCACCTATGTTATCAGAACATTCGAGGAAACTATTATCTTTCAAGAACCTATCCCTCCTACCTGGGGAACAACTATCTATACTGTTGATTCTGTTGATGATTCTGTTAGTTCCACTTCTATGACTCTGATTATCGTCTTACTCTCTTTCATTTCACTTGCCTATTTATCCAAACAGAAAATACATCCTTGAAACAAAAAGCAGACCATTAGTTAAATTTAAAACTATCTTCACTTTCATAATCTTGTGACTGACTTTAAGAAAAGAGAGCTTTTGCTTTTTTACGGTGGTGCTTATTTGCTTATTGCTATTTTGATTACCGTTTTATTCCTCTTCATTCTAAGTGATTTCTCTCTTCATAATATCCTTGTTACTTTTAGCATCTGGGGACTAATCTGGTTGATATCTATGTTTGCTTACCCTATGTTCATAAATGATGTTAATTCTAATTTCTTAGCATATAATCCTCTACTAGCTCTTTTTGGATATGCTATAATCATTGTAGTATTGGTTGGTGTTTTCTTTTTACACAAAATGGTTGTTGAGAAGCGGTATGAAAAAAAAGTGGGTTTCTCAAAACTTATTGATCTCTACTTTCCATCCCCTAAGAAAAAGAAATCAGTTAAAACTAAAGAAAAACCAACTCCTTCTAAAGAGGAGAAATAAAAAATTTAACACTTTCTTAATGCTCAATAGAAAGTTTAATCTAACTACTGAAATATTTTGTTCCTAATGCTTAAAATTGGTTTTATTATTAATCCTATTGCTGGTCTTGGTGGAAAAAAGGCTTGGAAAGGCACTGATCTTATTCAAGAAGCTTGGGGATTCTTTGAAAGTGGCGAAACTTACGCTTTTGAAAGAGTGGAACAAGCTTTAGACTCAATAGACTCGTCTCTTCCTATATCCTTCTATTATTGTGATGATCCAATGGGCAAATCTATTCTTTCCAACTATGATTTCAAGAGCGAACTTGTGTTCAATCCTTCCAAACAACGAACAACCGCAAATGACACACAAGAAGCTTGTAAGGCGTTTTTGAAGTTAGATTTAGATTTAATCCTTTTTGTTGGTGGAGATGGAACAGCTAGAGATGTTGCTTCCGTAGTTGGAGATCAAATTCCTGCCTTGGGAATCCCTTCTGGTGTAAAGATGTTTAGTGGTTGTTTTTTGTATAGACCAAACGATTTGGGAGAGATTCTTGATGAAATGGTTCATGAAGAGCTCGTTCTAGCTCCAGAAGATGTTATGGATGTAAACGAAGAATTGTTCAGGGAGAATAGGGTACAATCTTCTCTTTTTGGTCAATTAATTGTTCCTCAAAAAACAGGCTTAATTCAAGGAGGAAAAATTTCTTCTTCTGGAGGAGTTATCGAAGATTTTTATCCTCTTTTCGAAGAATTAGTTAATGAATATGATATTCTCAAGGGTATAGTAATATTGGGTACAGGAAGTACAGTATACCATATTATGAAAGCCATCGATATTGAGAAAACATTACTAGGCATTGATGTACTTATAGATGGTAAAATAAAACACAGAGATGTTAATGAAGAGCAATTGCACAAGATTACTGTTGAAAAAGAAGTAAAAGTTATACTGACACCTATTGGAGGTCAAGGTTTTCTATTAGGACGAGGTAATCAACAAATTAGTTCAAGAGTTCTAAATAGAGTTTCAATGTTTCAATTAATCGTCGTCTCTTCAGAGCAGAAATTAACAACTATTGATAAGCTTGAAATCGATTTGGAACAACCTGTAACTTTTGAGAATATCAAGAATGGTTTCATTAGAGTACTGATTGGTTATCATCAATATAAATTGAAGAAAATATATGTTCAAGTAAACTAAATTTCTTCTCTTAACCTATTTCGTAGTTCATGAACATCGTCGTCATATTCTTTCTTTATTAAATCCGTTGAATTACGAAATTCTGTATTCTTGATTCTTTTAACGATTTCAGGAATATTATTGACAACTTCTTTTTGATATCTCTGCAGATTCTCTTCATCAACAACTTCTTTGTGTATCATTCCACTTAGAATCAATGCTTTTTCAATAAAAATTATGACTGGAAAACAGATATCATAAACGGATGCTCTTCCTTCTTGAGCGATACATTGTTTCAAAGATCTAGCGATATCTGGGAGTATAACTCTATCACAAATAAGTTGCTTACATTTTGAATTTGCTAAGTAATCTAACAATTGAAGCATGTTGTTTTTCATATCTGGACCAAAAATTTTGAAGTCACGGGGCATGAGTGATAACATGTTTTCTTCATCGTAGGCCTGAGGTAATCCACTGTCTTCGATTTGAATCTCCTCTTGAGCTTTTATTGCTTTTTTATCTTTTTTGGATACTTTTTCACCTTTTGGTGGTTTGACATCCGAAGTTAAATGAAATATTTTTCGAAGATCTAGAAAAATACCGCGCCCCCTAAATACTATGTTATGAGCTTCTCCTGGCTCATAGATGTATTTTCCCTCTTTCTCAACCACTGCTTGAAAATTACCGTCTTCCCATATTGGGATAGTAATTTTGAAAGTGACAAATGGTTCCTCTTCTTTTGTAAAAACCTTTGCCTTGCCTAAATCAGATACAAGACCATTTTTATTTCCAATAAGAAAAATATTGTCAATTCCTGTATACTCTCCACTATACGTTAGCTCTAGTTCGACGTTTTTATCTTCTTTTACGTTAACTGATGACATATAAAGAGGAAAATCATCCTCATTCGTACCACTCATGTTATTCATACCTAATTATCTTTTTGCTCAAAAAAGGTTTTCGGAACTATTAATCAGTTATAAGAAAAAAAGTGCGAACTTCTAGCTCAGGGGATCAAGTTAAAAGTATTGTTTAAGGGTTTCTGCAATGTAATCTACGTTTTCTTCGGTCAAGGAAGTAACCATCGGTAGTTCAAAATGCTGTTTTGCAATGTTTTCAGCTACTGAGCATTTAACAATGGAATAATCTGGATACTCGATAACTCTGGATAAAGCCCACTTTGACAAATCCATATAACATGGTTGTTGATATGCTAATATAGAATAGATTGTTCTTGATCCTATCTTCTTTGACTTAAGATACTCGATTATCTGTTCTTGAGACACACCATCATTCATAATAATAGGCGCCATTATATAGTCTGAGTGTTGATTTCCTGGTAAGATTTTTTGTAATTGAATCTCTTCGGTATCTTTGAGGAGCTCTCTATATTTATCTCCATTATGATGTCTTTTTGATAAGATTTCTTTTGCTCTGTCCATTTGTACATTCATTATTGCAGCTGTCATATCTGTCATACGATAATTGTAACCAATTAAATGGTGTGAATAACCACCTGCAGGACTTCTGCCATGATTTTTTGTGCTCTTTATCTTCTCAAATAATTCTTCATTATTTGTTGTAACTGCTCCTCCTTCTCCTCCAACAAGATTCTTTGTTCCATAAAATGAATATCCTGATACTTCACTGAAATTACCAACATGCTTACCATCAATAGATGCTCCGTGTGCCTGAGCACAATCCTCTATTACAACTAGATTCCTGTCCTCAGCTATGTCTTTTATAGCGCCCATGTCGCAAGGATTTCCGAAGATATGAACTGGCATTATTGCTTTGGTGTTTTTTGTAATGCTATTTTCGATTTTCTCAGGGTCTATGTTATATGTTTCAGGATCTACGTCAACAAAAACTGGAATTGCTCCAGTAAAGAGAATTGAGTTTGAAGATGCTATAAATGTAAATGGTGTTGTAATTACTTCATCTTTTGGACCAATATCTAAAGCTGTCAACGCTAGGTGCAAAGCACTAGTTCCATTAACTACAGTTGTAACATGTTTTGTTCCCGTAAAATCAGAAAACTTTTGTTCAAAGGAACGCGCATTCTTCCCTTCCACTAAATACTTGCTCCTTACTACATCTTGAACTGCTTGAACTTCTTTTTCTTTAATATCTACATCAACAACTGGTATCATCATCATCACTCTGAACAATTACCTACTTTTGAGTAAAAATAAATCCTTATTAATATTGTGGTTTATTCTTTTACCTTACCAGTAGCATCATTGATAATGTTGGCGAGTATTATAGATGAAACTCTTCAGATTGAAAAGCGACAGTAATTTGTTGCATTGCACGGTTTTTTCTTTGAGTTTTAAGATAGCCCATTGAGCATTCACTAAAGCTCCAGGATTCAGGATTGTTGATCCTTCCCTAGTCTCATACCCTTGAGATTCATGAATATGACCTGCAAAAACATAATCATACTTTACACGATTAATATGGGCGAGAATATTTTTGCTACCCCCATGCGTTTTCAGAAATGGGAGATAATCTGCTTTTGTATTGTATGGAGGTTCATGAAACAAAGCAAATTTAGTATAATCAATATCTGAATTAATGCTTAATAACTTAGTTTCCAAAGTTTGCAATTCTTTGATGATTTCATTGTTTTCCTTCTCTCCAGGTGTCTGCAAAGCTTTTCTATAAACAGCTGGAGAACAATATCCATATCCAGTAATTATCCATTCATCATGTCTGATAACGGAATTACCTAAGTAGTATAAGTTATCATTGTCTTTAGATTGTGATGTGAAAAATTCTCTAACCTCTTCAGTCTCACTGTTTCCGTGCGTAAAGAATACAGGATACTCCAATTTCCGAACAAGCTTAAGAAATTTAACTGCTGATTTAATTTGAAATTTAACAAACTTCTCCCTATATTTTCCATAGACAAGGTCAGTATATTTTTCACGGGAAATGGTTTTGGTTTCAAGTATTGATTTCACAATTAAAGAGTATGAAATCGTACCTGTGATATCTCCCGTAACAAAAAGTGCCTTTGCATGTTTGATTTTTGGAATAAGTCTACTTAGATTGTTGAGTGAACCGTGAATGTCTCCAATAACTGCTATCGTCACAAGACATCACCAAGGATTCTCCCAATACTTTTTTCAGCAATTTTGATAAATGATCTGTTTTCTATTTGATCTATGACCCAATACACTTCTTCATCAAATAGCTTATCATCCTTCAGTGGAGGTATTTTTTCTCGAATATATGAGTAAATATTACTAAGAATATCTGATAGAGTTCTGTTTTCCACAAACTCTAAACCTTGACATGCTGTATAAATCTCAATCCCAACCATTTGAGCCACATTCTTCACCAAATGGTAAGCTTTCTTACTAGCTGTTAACCCCATTGAAACATGATCTTCTTGGTTTGCAGATACAGAGGTATTATCTATAGAAGCTGGTGATGAAAGTATTTTATTTTCTCCCGATAAAGCTGCGTCAGCATATTGTATCATCATTAAACCAGAATTTAAGCCAGGATTTTCACAAAGAAAAGAAGGTAGTCCTGATATTGAAGCGTCTAATAGGAGGTTTACTCTTCTTTCAGATATGTTACCTAGTTCGGTCATAGCTATAGCCAAATAATCCATCGCTAATCCAATTGGTTCTCCATGAAAATTCCCCCCAGATACCACATCTGATGTTGCCTGATCTATCAAGGGGTTATCAGTGGTTGAGTTGATTTCAATTTCTACTAGTTTTTTACTATGTTCAATTACATCTAGAATTGCTCCATGGACTTGAGGTGAGCATCTAATTGAATATGGATCTTGAATTCTTTTAGGTTGTTTAGTAAGCAAATCACTACCTGCAAGAACATTAAGAACAGATTTGGCAAATCTCATCTGCCCTTTATGAGGACGAAGATTCATAATAAATGAAGAAAATGCATTAACATTTCCGTCAAAAGTTTCTAATGTTAATCCTATGGCAAGTACAGAATTCTTCAAAATGTTTTCTGAATCAAGAACAACATGAGCAGCAAATGAAGTTAGTACATGTGTCCCATTTATTAGCGAAATCCCTTCTTTTGCATGTAGTTTGATAGGTGATAACTTGAGTTTCGAAAGGATATCAGAACTCTTTTGCACTTTGTTTTCATATTTTGCCTCCCCCTCTCCTATGAGAACTCTTGCAATATATGCAAGCGGGGATAAATCACCGCTAGCTCCTAGAGAACCAATACTGGGTACTAATGGTATGACATTGTTGTTAATTAGATTCTTGAGCATTTCCACAGTTTTGAATCTAATTCCACTACCTCCTTTGCAGAAGGAATTAAGTTCTATAACCATTGATCCTAAAACAATTTCATCAGGAAGGTAAGGACCAAAACCTATACTATGTGATCTAATAATATTCTTTTGAAGTATTTCTCTTTCTGATGGAGATATAATTGTGCCAGAAAGTTTTCCAAAACCTGTTGAAATACCATACATGGTTTCATTCTTCTCAAGCTTATCCTCTAAGATCTCTCTTGCTTTTTCAATTCTCTTTTTTGCTTCCTCACCAATTCTTACTTTTCTTCCAAACCTAGTAACTTCAATCAAACTATTAATTGAAAGAGAATCTCCATCTAAAATGATATCTTCATGTTCCATTATTACCTACACTCATTTTGTTTTGTGCTATTTATCCATTACGTTTTCTAACATTGAGGATAATTATACAAAACCTAAAAGTGTACAAATATATCCATCGTGTAATTATCCAAATCCAATGGACAAAAATTTTAAATGAAAGACATATCGTCTTTCTAAATCATATCAAGGGATTAGAATATGACTTATATTATAAAAGGTTCAGAATTAACAATTGAAGATGTTGTAAAGGTAGCACGACATAATGAAAAAGTCGAGTTACATCCTGATGCAATGGCAAGGATGGTAAAATGTCGAGCAATGCTAGAAGAAAAAATTAGTGCTGGAGAAATTATGTACGGTGTGAACACTGGAATTGGAGAATTTTCCGAAGTTGTACTAACTGATGAAGAAGTTGGTTTATTTCAAAAATATCTAATTTATAACCATGCCGCAGGCATAGGGGATCCAGCACCTATTGAATATGTACGTGGTGCAATGCTAGGTAGAATTAATGTTCTAGCCCATGGTAATTCAGGAAATAGACCAATTATTGCTGAAACACTAGTTGCAATGTTAAATAAAGGGCTAACTCCATTTGTCTGCCAAAAAGGATCTGTTGGTGCATCTGGTGATTTAGCACCTATGTCACAAATTGCACTCTTACTAATGGGTGAAGGAAAAGCGTATTATAAAGGTGAATTACTTGAGGGTAAAGAAGCCATGGATAAGGCAGGTATTGAAGTTCCAGGGTTAAAAGCACGAGATGGTTTAGCAGCAATTAACGGTTCAAATCTTCTTACAGCTATGAGTGCAATCTTCCTTTATGATTCTCTTAGGTTCATAAAACAAGCAGAAATTGCTTGTGCAATGTCTATTGAAGCTTTAATGGGAAATATGAAACCATACACTCCGCTGTTACATGAAGCTCGTGGTTTTCCAGGTGCAGTAAGATGTGCAAAATCATTAACCAAACTTTTCAAGGGTGGAGATTTGTATGAAGGGAGACTTAAAGTTAAGGTTCAAGATGCATATTCCATGCGTTCAGCACCCCAAGTACTAGGTGCAGTTCATGATGCTCTAGCCTGGGCTAGATCTCAGGTTGAAATAGAGTTGAACGGTGTAGGGGATAATCCAGTCTTCTTCCCAGATGAGAACATTCAGATAACCGGTGCCAATTTCCAAGGAACTCCTGTATGTTTACCTATGGATATGATTGGAGCTGCTATAACAATGGTTTGTGTAATGTCTGAAAGAAGGATGAATAGATTAAACCACCCAGCTCTAAGCGTGGGATTACCACCCTTTTTATCAAAAGGAGCAGGTTTAATGTCGGGGTTGATGCTTAGTCAATATACTGCTGATATGCAAATCGTTGAAATGAGGATACTATCTATGCCTGCAAGTATTCAATCAATACCTGCTGCTGCAGATCAAGAAGATTTTGTGTCTATGGGTATGAATACAGCTATAAAGAACTTCCAAATAATGGATAATGCGTATGGTGTTTTGGGAATAGAATTTATGGCTGCTGCTCAAGCTTTGGACTTTCGAGAGTTTAAATTCGGTGATGGTGTCACTAAGGCCAAAGAGGTTATCAGACGCCATGTAGAGTTCCTAGATATAGACAGACCATTGTATGATGATCATACCAACATGAAAGAATTGGTCAAATCTTGCGAAATTCTAGAAGAAGTTGAAAAAGAAATTGGAAGCTTAGGCTGAAACTTCTAAAGCATTAATTGAATGAGTAAACGATAAAAAACTCATTTCCTTTATTTTCCTTTTTTTAATGGTTTGAAGTAAACTTTAAATTAACGCATTTTCTTAAAAATATGACAATCATGATTTCTAATCAAAAAGAAGGTATAATTCTAACGAGCGCTTCTGAGCTTTTTCTAGGGAATGTTACGAAATACGAACCTATCTACTCAAATGAAGTTCCTGATAGTTTAGTAATACGTAATGGAGTGATAGAAGCCATAGGTGATTCTTCTCGGATACTAGCTGAGTATACAAGAAGCGATTTTGAGATAATTGATTGTTCAAAACAAACTATATGTCCTGGTTTTGTAGATTCTCATACTCATTTGGTTTTTGCAGGTGACCGATCACATGAGCTAAGTTTGAAAATTCAAGGAAAGACTTATTCTGAAATCTCTAAAGGCGGAGGAGGAATATCCTATACAGTTAATCAGACACGAGCCGCTTCTAAAGAAGAACTTGTAGCACTTGCTATGGAACGACTAGATGAGATGCTCGTACATGGTACTACAACAATTGAAGCAAAATCTGGATATGGATTAAATGCCGAAGACGAAATTAAAATCCTCGAAGTAATAAATGAAGTCAATGAAAAACATCCAATAGATGTTATACCAACCTTCTTGGGATGTCACGTTACACCTGAAGATTTCATAGGAAACCAATGGGAATATATTGAAAGTATGATACTTCTTTTGCCGGAAATCAAAAGAAGAAATTTAGCAGAATATGTTGATATTTGGACAGATCAAGGTGCATTTTCAATTGAAGAATCTGAATATTTCCTGAAAGAAGCATTAGATAACGACTTCAAGCTAAGGGTGCATGCAGACGAGATGGAAAATGTCGGAGCCGCATTGATGGCTGCAACCATTGGTGCAACATCTGCTGACCATCTCTTAAAAGCAGAAGCAATTTCTGCTCGTTCTATGGCAGATGCAGGAGTAGTCGCAAATTTACTCCCAGGAACGCCTTTTGTTCTAATGTCAAAGAAATATGCAAATTATAATATGTTTAAAGATGCAGAGGTGACAGTAGCGTTATCATCAGATTTTAACCCTAATTGTTATCTAACAAATATGCAATTTGTTGTAGCTCTTGGTTGTTTTATGATGAAGATGTTACCAGAAGAAGCTCTATTAGCTGCAACCTATGGTGGAGCAAAATCGCTTAACAGAGAACAACAAATTGGTAGCCTTGATTTAGGAATGAATGCAGATGTTCTGATTCTAGATTTACCTAGTGTCTCTTCGCTTCCATATCAATATGCGGTTAATCACACAAATATGATAATCAAAGATGGAAAAATTGTTATGAAAAATAAAGAGAGAATAAGGGAATAGTTTTTACCGTAAGCAACAGATGATTAAAATCTTATTCAATCTTGCCAGAAGTCTCTGAGTTGTCCCTCATTGCATGTTGAGGTGGTGATGGTTAATATCTCTCCAATTTTCTTCCATTTTTCTACGAGTTTATATAGGAAAGTGCTGATATATGGGTAGTGCTTGGCGAAAACTCGCCATATTTATGGTTCGCAAGTGTTTGAACACTTGTCCCTCAGTTAATAAAGCTTGAACCATACAGCACGATGCGCAATGGCAGGAATGTTGTCGGAGTAAATGCGCACTCCCTTCCTTCCTTCCCCAATCATGATCCTCATGATTCTTCCCCTCAACGCACGTGAGGGGACCCACTTAAACAACGGTTAGACCGCCTCTGGCAAGTTTGACCAAGTTTCATAACGTGCGTACTGCACCAGCAACAAATAGGGAAATAGCTAATAGAACAGTAAAAGCTAGGGTTGTAAGTATAGTCATAGCTTGAGCTGGAATCATTGCTAAATAGTCATCATAATATTTTCTGGTTGTTATCATAGCTTTCACAGCAAATAGAAGAGATGCTAAAGCAATAAGGCTCAAGTAGGGTAGAATTTGGAGAATTACTAATATTATAAGAATAACATAAGTTAAACTCAAGAAAATGATAAATACTATAGAGGAAATTTCTCTCCCAGCTAAAACAATAAAATTCCTTCTCCCAGATTCTTTATCTGCCTCGTAATCTGGAAACTGATTAACAAATAGCACTAAAGAGATTAGGAGTCCTACTATTATTGACACATAAATTGGTATTGGAGAAAATTTCTCTTGTTGTATGTAATATGCACTGAAAACAGTAACTGGTCCAAGACTGATGAAAATACCTATTTCTGCAAATCCTAACTTTGCAAGATTAATTGGTTTTCCTACATAGAAAATTCCTATAAACACCCCTCCAATGCCAATGTAGAGAACAACGTTTCCGAGGATTGTAAAATTAATGTATAAACCAATTCCAAGAGTGATTAGGAAAGCAACAATAGCTCCCACCAATGTCCGAGTTGGAGAGAAAAGTTTGTTCTGAATCATTCGAGATCCTCCTGAAAATGGAGTGAGTTTTTCGTTAACTTCATCGTTTCTTGATAAATGATCAAAGAAATCATTCATTAAATCAACACATGCATTAAAAGCTAAAATACCAATAACTGCTAGAAGAAAAATTAACCAATCAAAGCTTCTATCCTTATAATACGCTATAGCAGTTCCAACTACAACTGATAACACTGTAACAGAAATGAATGGTAATCTTATTCCCTTTGCCCAGATTTTAAGGGTTTTTGTTATTGAATAGAAGAAATCTTTCAGTATTGAAGGTCTATTTTCTTTGAATTCTTGATTATAATCCCATTGAGACACTTTTATCACTGTGGGAACAATTTGTACAAGATCAACACCAAAAATTCCTTTTTTTTCTAGGTCATCTTTTTTCGCTAAATCTTCAGTAAGTTTTTCCTGATTAGGATAATCACTAACAATTTTAGCTCTTCCTATATATTTGAGAGTAATCTCACCATCAGTGATTATTATTTCCACTTTTGGGTTAAATCGTATTTGTTCAATGAGCGAACTGTTTTGCTCTCCAGCAATAATTAATGTAGTTCCTTCTGAAACATATGTGCATTTGGAAAGATTGGGGATATTATAACTACTTGAAGCAATATGTAATGAATTATTTTCCCCTAGAAATTTTTCAACTTTCTCTAACATTAAATCACAAATTTAGCTATTTTTTATAAGATTATCTAAAAACCAAGAAAATATAATAAAAGAAAATAAAGAGAGAAAAGGAGTTAGTTTTTACATCATGCCGGGCATACCGCCCATTCCACCCATACCTGGAGGCATTCCACCCCCTGGGGGCATAGCTGGTCTATCGGATTTTGACACGATGACATCATCAATTCTCATTATCATTATAGCAGATTCACTTGCTGATTTAATTGATTGAGAAAGAACTCTAAGTGGTTCAATTATTCCAGCTTTTTGCATATCGGTGATTTTTCCGCCTTTTAGTATATCACTACCTGCAGCTATTTTACCTTCTGCGTGTGCAGCTCTGATTTCATTGAGTATATCTAATGGATCTATTCCAGCATTCTCTGCAAGAGTTGATGGTATAACTAGTAGAGAATCAGCGAATGCTTTAACTGCCAATTGTCTTTTGTCTTTGAATTCATCAGCAAACTCATCTATTCGTAGAGAAAGTTCTGTATAAATTGAACCTCCACCAGGTAGGTAGGTTTTATCTTCAACAACATTTCTTACAACACATAAAGCGTCATGTAATGCTCTTTCTGCTTCATCAGTGATATACTTAGCAGCGCCGTATAAGATGATTGAAACTGCCTTTGGATTTTTACATTCACGGATATATACATGTTCGTCATCTCCAAGTTTCACTTCTTCAACTAACCCAGCATCACCAAGATCTACTGCTTTAGCATCTTTAAGATTGGTAACTATCCTTCCTCCAGTAGCTCGAGAAATTTTTTCCATGTCACTTTTTTTAACTCTTCTAATAGCTAAGATATTCTCTTTAGCCATGAAATATTGTGCCATATCATCTATACCTTTTTGACAAACTACAACAGTAGCTCCAACGGTTTTGACACTTTCAACCATATCTCGTAACATTTGTTCTTCATTATCTAAAAATGACTTCATTTCTAATGGGTCATTGATTCTAATCTCGCGATCCCATTCGCCTTTCTGAACCTCGATGTTTTGGTTCAATAGAAGAATTTTAGCATTCTTTACAGATTTAGGCATAGCTGTGTGAACAACTTCTTTGTCAATGATAACACCTTCAATAAGTTCAGATGCAGCTAAGGATTTACCTGTTTTCTGTATGATTTTAATATTATCCAAATCAACGGTATAATTACCCTCATCTTCATCAGCTATCCTCTTGACACTATTAACAGCGATTTGTGCAAATGCTTCTTTAGCTGAATGAACAGCTTTACTGTGTAGAGAGGTTTCAGCAATTTTTTGTAGAACTTCATTCCCATCTTGGAAAGGTTCCATCTTCTGAGCTAATTCTACAAGAATCTCTTGAGCCTTAGTTGATGCTGCTTTGTATCCCTCAACAATTAGAGATGCATGAACTTTCTTATCTAAGAGTTCGCCACCTTTCTTGAGTAATTCACCAGCAATGATAACTGAACTAGTTGTACCATCACCAGTTTCTTGATCCTGAACTTTAGCTACTTGAACCATAATTTTTGCAGCAGGATGTTGAACATCAATCTCATCTAACAATGTTGCTCCATCGTTGGAAATTAAAATGTCACCAAGACCATCAACTAGCATTTTGTCCATTCCTTTTGGTCCTAGAGTGCTTTTAATAGTATCTGCTACAATAGACGCAGCCATGATATTATTCCTTTGAGCATCTCGACCTTTAGATCTTTCAGTACCTTCTTTCAAAATTATTACCGGCACTTGTCCTTGTCCTATCATAATTATCACATAAAATGTTTACTTAAATTTCACTTTTGACTTCTTTTCATTGATATATAATCTTTGCTATCTTCTTAAAAATTACAAAATCTTGCTGTAAGCTATTTTTTTGACTTGAAATCCCTGAATACTTGTTTTTTAGTTTCTTTCATCTTTTAACGAATTTAGGATTAATTGTACTTCCATCCTTTTTATTTCTCTATCTCAACTTTTCATTGGAAATTAAGACAACATTTTTATCGTTAAGGTATAATTGTTTGTTACTGGGGATATCCTAAATGAGTGATGAAGAAACACTTCAAGATACAGAAAAAGTGCGGCTTCTATTCTTTACAAGCCCTGACTGTTTTGCTTGTCCTGAAGTTGAACGTGTTATCGAGAATATCGCAGGTACTTCTATGAAAGGCATGCTTCATGTAAGTACTATTGACATTACTGAAGAGCAGGAAATTGCTGCTCAATATGGTATTATGAGTGTTCCTGTAGTAATCATGAACGAAGAAAGGATTGCAGAAGGCTTGATAACAGAAGATGTCATTAGAGAAAAGCTCTGGTCTTCAATTCTACCTAACATCATTAACAGACAACGTGATACTAGACTAAGAGAGAGCATGATGATTCTAACAAAGAATACTATCAGCAGTATAATCTCCCAAGAACTCGTACGAAACAATCTAGGTGATTACGTCCATATCGGCATTTATCAACAAGTCATGATGTCATTGCTCCAGTTAGATCCACTTATCCCCCAGTTACTTTACCAAAGTGGAAGAGAACTAGGCATTTATGGTGCTGCTCCTTATTACTTAACAGTTTTGAACCCTAAAGTAGGAGCTGTTAAACCTGCAGAACGATTTCAAGAAGCTTTGATTGCACTTGCTAAACTCTATAGTCACAACAATGTAGTTCCATTATACTTAGCTACACATTGTGATATAGCTAAAGTGGAAGGTTACACCGCAACTCTTCGGATATATGAGTTAGTTAATAGTGCTGGCGCAATCAACATCGGAGAAACGTTATGCCATTATACTGCAGGAGAAATTGCAGGAACAATAGAAGCAATGATAGGTTCCGCAACTAGTGTTATTGAAAGTAAGTGTAGAGGATTGGGCGACGATTGTTGTGAGTTTGAAATTGAAGTATTCTTAGGAAAGGAAGTTGGCAAAGCACCTTATCAGGTATATAAGCCTAAAGAAGGAGATAAACGTGTTCAATTCCTAGGTGAAATTCCTGCAGAAGATTTCAGAAGACAACTTTTCTATGAATTCATACATGAAACAACACAGCACGGACATAATTCTTTGCTTATGAAAGAAGCTCTAAGGCCTAATGACGTTGATTTTGTTCACATTAGTGCTTTACAGCAGCAGATAATTTCTCTGAAATTCCGAGATAATTTCTGTGGCGCTCTCCTCTATTCAGCTGGAAGAGAACTTGGAGTTATAGGACCTGGAAAGAACATTATTTACCAGCTTCTAGATGATGAAACCTTGCCTATCAGCTCATTAAAGAAGGCTACAGAGATTATCATGAAATACATGACTCATCCGACAAATTACCTAGCTAGAGGATATTCCTTTGTTGAAGTTAGAGATAGCGAAGATGAAGATGAAATGTTCATTCGAATATATGAATGTGCATATGCATCTGGTGCAAACCTTTCAGAAACAAATCTCAACGAAACTCTCTGTGATTTTCAATCGGGTTACTTAGCAGGAAGATTAGCTCTCATACTCAAAGATCCTCCTATCGTAACAGAGACTAAATGTCATGGAACAGGTCATAACTTCTGTGAATTCAGAATTGAAAAAGGATATTCCTTTGATGAAGAAGATAATTAATCTCAATTCACCAATTTATTTTATTATTATAGAGAAAAATGATGATTCAATTTTAATTCTCCATCACAAAAGTTATAATTAAACGATTTTGTAGATTTCAAAAAGAATGTTGACAGAAGGACGATTATCATGAGTAAAACTGAACGAATATGGGATAGACAAGCAGCTTGGCCCAGTATTATTGCTTTATTCTCAATAGCTTTTCTAGCACAAGTACCACACTTCTACTATCTAAGTGACATAGTTAATTTCAATAATGCAGAGCAAATTACATTACTAATTGCTTTTCCAATTTTTGGGGCATTAGGATTAAGTGCAGTAGGTTTACTAATTTCAGAATATCTATATAAAAGAGAAAGAGAAAAAGAAAAACCCATATTCAGATATTTGATTCAAGGAGCTTTTATTGCTGTTATGATTTATTTTCTTGTTCAATTTCTTATAGTATTTTTTGGATTCGAAGCAATAGAAGTTATAAGAGATGGTATGCCAGTAAACATTGTTGACAATGTCGCATTCAAAGAAATATTAGGAATGTCAATTATTCTTATTATTGGTGTTTTCATTAATCCTCCTTTACAAGAAACAACAAAACGTAAGAAAAAGTAAAAAAATAGAAAAATAAAAAAAGAGAATAATTGTTTATTATTCTTCTTGTTTTTCTTTCATCATTTTCCAAGATAGAGTTAAGTTTCGTATGGCGTATCCATCATCTACCCTTCCAATTGAAGTCCATTTTGGTGCATTATGAGCATAGTCAGGATCTTTTCGTGCTTTATCCATCTCTTCTTCCAAGATCTGAACATATTGGTCAAGTCTATCTTTGTTTTCATTTTCAGTTGGTTCCATCATTAAAGCTTCGTGTGCTATTAATGGGAAGTAGACTGTTGGGGCATGTAAGCCTCGACTGATTAACATTTTTGCTATATCCATTCCTGAAACATCGTGGTTTCGTAAAAATGGTGTTGCTTCAAGAACTGACTCATGTTTTCTTGGTATTGATGATGTGTGACTAAGTCTTAATCCATCTATCTTTTCCATTTTTCTCATAACATAATTAGCTGTGAGAACAGCTTGATCTGATGTATTTTTCAAACCAATCTCACCAAGGGCAGCAATATATGCATAAGCTCTAAGAGCGACGGCTACATTACCGTGGTAACCATGAACTTTTCCAATAGATTTTGGACGGTCATAATCAAAGTAATAATAGTCTTTGTCCTTATCATGATTAATTGTTGGAACTGGTAGATATGGTTCGAGAATGTCATTACAGCAAACTGCACCAGTTCCTGGACCTCCTCCACCGTGTGGTGTAGCGAATGTTTTATGCAAATTGAAATGTAGCACATCATAACCCATGTCACCTGGTCTAATCTTACCAACGATTGCATTGAAATTAGCACCGTCATAATAAAGTAAACCTCCGGCATCTCTAACGGTATTAGACATTTCAATAATGTCTTTTTCAAAAATACCTAGAGTGTTTGGGTTAGTGAGCATCAAACCTGCAGTTTTATCAGAAACAGCTGCTTTTAATGCATCCATGTCTACTCTGCCATCTTCATTAGACTTGATTTCTATTAATTTTTGACCATTCAAAACAGTACTTGCTGGATTTGTTCCATGACTTGAATCTGGAGCAATAATCTCATCTCTTTGTGTTTCACCATTATCTACGTGATATGCTTTAATGAGAGCTAATCCGGTGTACTCACCACTTGCACCAGCAGGTGGTTGAAGTGTAGTGTGTGGCAATCCTGCTAATTCTCCTAATGAAGTTTGTAATTCATAAAGAATTTCTAGAATTCCTTGTACTGTTTCAACAGGTTGGTTAGGATGAAGATACATTATTTTTTCAGATCTCACAATAGATTCGTTCACTTTGGGATTGTATTTCATTGTACATGATCCTAGTGGATATGTGTTAGTATCAACACAATAATTCATCTGTGAAAGATGAACATAATGTCTCATAACTTCTCCTTCATGAAGCTCTGGTAGATCAGGTGGAGTGATTCTTTTCATATTTTCAGGAATGTTAATATCCTCTCTAGAAAAATCACACCTTGGAGGTAAATGGGCCCTTCGTCCTTTTTTACCAAGTTCAAAAATTAATGGTTCATCGTATTTTGCTTGTCTGTACATCTTTATTTCCTCCATTCACCAATCGCCTTAACAAAATCATCAAGGTCTTTTTCACAAAGCAAGTAAGAAGTAGTCACAATGTAGTCATAATTTTCTCCATCAAATGAATACGGTATTCCTGGGAATATCTTTCTCTCCAACATGAATTGAGTAAATTCTTGCTTCTTGCCTTTAGGAATTTTAAGATCAAGAATGAATGTGTTAAAGAATTCGCTGTCAAATACCCTCTTAACACCAATTTTATCAAGTTCTTTGGTTACATGATGAGCACTAAGGTACATTGTTTCAGCTGTTTCCTTGTAACCTTGTGGTCCTAATAGAGTTAGATGAATTGCACAACTTAGAGCAACCAATGCTTCATTTGTACAAATATTACTTGTAGCTCTTTCTCTTTTGATGTGTTGTTCTCTTGTCTGGAGAGTGTTGGCATAAGCTACTTCTCCTTCATTTGAAGTGATGGTTTTTCCTACAATTCGTCCAGGCATTTGTCTAGATTCTTTCTTGTTATATTTCATTGCAAGAATTCCTAGAAGTGGTCCTCCAAAATTTAATGGCCCACCACCTATGGACTGACCTTCTCCTATTGCTATGTCTGCTCCATATTCTCCTGGAGGTTTAAGCAATGCAAGAGAGTTCATATCAGCTCCAACAACAACTCTAATTCCTTTGGCATGAGCATCTGCAATAATTTCATCAAGTTCATCCTCGATAATTCCGAAGAAATTTGGATTCTCGATGTAGATGCCTGCTACTGTGTCATCAAGTAATGCTTTGGTCTTTGCTATGTCCATTTTTCCAGTAGTCTCATCATAAGGAACTATTTCTAGTTCAAGATTAGCACCAGTGACATAATTTTTCAAAACATCTTCTCTGTTTGGAGCAATTGCGGCTGTGTAAACAAATTTTGTACGTTTTGTGATTCTTGAAGCCATCAGAGCTGCTTCACCAACTCCTGTGGCCCAATCATATAAAGAGCAATTAGCAACATCCATACCAACAAGCTCGCATATCAAACTTTGATATTCAAACATGCTTTGTAGTGTTCCTTGACTTGCTTCAGCTTGATAAGGTGTATAAGCACTATAAAATTCAGTTCTTCGTAATATTTCATCTTGAATAGCTGGCATGTAAATATCTAACACGCCTCCACCAAGAAATGATCGAACTTCTCTTGTAGTTATGTTTTTGCCTAATTTTTTCTTAACAGCTTCCATCAGTTCAAATTCACTTTGGTAATGGGGTAGCTTCAATTGTCCTTTAAATCGAATTTCATCAGGGATATCAGAATATAGCTCTTCTATACTACTGATTCCTAGATATTCTAACATTTCGTCTATATCCTTTTTAGAATTAGCTAAATAGGGGTGAGCATAGTTATCACCCATAAAAATCACCTCTTAAATAATTAATGAGATCCTTCTTCAATCTCGTTTTCAACTTGCTTAACGAAGTTTTCTGGTGTTATAAGAACATCAGTTGGTCCAGTGGGTTTGACTTTAACTATCCACCCTTCATTATAGCAGTCTTCAGTAATGACAGAAGCATCATCTTCAAGTTCTGTATGAACTTCAACGATTTCACAGTCAAAAGGTGCATAGAAGTCTACGACTGTTTTTAATGCCTCTATTATTCCCATAGATTTTCCTTCTTCGAAGGTGTCTCCTACTTCAGGTAGTTCTACATATGCAAGTTCACCAAGTTCTACAGCGGCGTAGTTTGAGATACCATATATGTAAACTTCTCCTTCTTGAAGAACCCATTCAAATTCTTTAGTGTAGAGAAAAGGTTCTCCCTTGATCAAATATTTGTCTTTAATTGTTGTATCTGCCATCTCGATTCCTCTTTTTTCGATAGGGATGTTTAACGAAGAAAAGGTTGCTTTATAAACTTTATTCAGTAGGTCTAATCTATGTTATTTGTGCAATAAAACCTTATAGAAAGCAAGATGCTGTTAGTAAGAATTCACAAAAAGAACAACTGTTAAAGATCTAAGATTACATGACAAGACCATTGATTTTTTTTCTTCTCAATCCTGAATTCGTACATAGTTACAGCCTTAACATCAGTAAGTAATCCTTCATTCTCCCAGTCAATCTGTGAACCTAATGCCTTACACTTAAGTTTTAGTTTTTCATTTTTTTCAATGGTAATTTCGAAATCTTTGAAGAGTACAGTTTCTGCATCTTTCAAATATATCAGTTCGCTTAAAAAATCATAAAGAAGCAATTGTTCATCTTCAGCTTCAAGTTCAAAATTCCATTCATTTGTTACTTTAACAGAACTAATGTTTACCATAGCAACCATAGAAGCGATTCCAGCTCCACGAAACAGTTCTGAAAGAGTGTCTGCAATTACTTCAAAAGCAAAATCTGATTTCACTTCATCATCAAGGATCGTATATTTGAACATGAGCTTCATCTGTAGAAATAAAGTTCAAAATAAAAATCATTCTTTCTTGATAATTTTATGTCTAATCACGAGATTTATTAAATACCAATATCCAGTTCTCTTGAGATAAATGTCAGCTGAAAATATTCCAATGAGAAAAATAAATGAAGTAACATGGGAAATTCCTATGTCTTTCAAGAAAGGTATGAGAGTACCTGCAAGAATGATTCTCACTCCAGCTCTTAAACAAGGCATAGAAAGACGAGTAGTTGACCAAATAACCAACGTTGCGACACTTCCAGGTATTCAAAAGTATGCACTAGCACTACCTGATTCCCATGCAGGATATGGTTTTCCTATAGGCGGCGTAGCAGCCTTTGATATGGAAGAAGGGGTTATTAGCCCTGGTGGTGTGGGTTTTGACATTAATTGTGGAGTCCGCATGCTTACAACCACATTAGAAGAAAGAGATGTCAAACCTAAGATTAAGGAGCTAGTTGATAAGTTATATCAAAAGGTTCCTGCTGGAGTAGGGGTTAAGCTCAAACACGATCCAAAATTAGCTAATCTATCACGTTCTGAATTTGATTCAGTCCTTGAAAATGGGGCTAGATGGTGTTTAGAGAATGGTTATGCAAGAGAAGAGGATGTTCGTCGTATTGAGAGTCAAGGAAAAATGTCTGAAGCTGATGCCTTAAAAGTTAGTGATAAAGCGAAAAATAGAGGACTCAGACAACTAGGTACATTGGGTTCAGGAAATCATTATTGTGAAATTCAAGTCGTTAAACCTGGTGGTATATTTGATGAAGATATTGCAAGAAAATTGGGGATTGTAAAACCTTATCAAGTAACTGTTATGATCCATTGTGGTTCAAGAGGTTTTGGACATCAAGTAGCTACAGATTATCTGCGATCAAGTCTTACAGCTATGCAAAAATACAAAATTCCTATTCTTGATCAGGAACTTGCTAGTGTTCCTGTTAAGTCAAAAGAGGGTGAAAACTATTTTGCAGCAATGGGTTGTGCTTCTAATATGGCTTTCGCAAACAGACAGATTATCACTTATAATGTTAGAAAAGTTTTCTCTGAAGTTTTTAGCAAAGATGAAGATGAACTAGGACTGAATCTTGTCTATGATGTTGCACATAACATTGCTAAAATTGAAGAACATACAGTTGACGGTATAAAGAAGAAATTAATGGTGCATAGAAAAGGGGCAACACGAAGCTTTCCACCCAATCATAATGAAATTCCACAAGAATACCGCGACATAGGTCAACCAATCCTTATTGGTGGATCAATGGAGACTGGCTCCTATCTTCTAACTGGAAAAGAAAAGTCAATGGAAGTTAGTTTTGGATCTACAGCACACGGTGCAGGAAGAACCATGAGTAGAAGCAAAGCCAAAAGACAAGTTAGAGGTGATCTTTTACAAAAAGCAATGAGAGAAAGAGGTATTTATGTCAAGGGAGCATCAATGCCAGGATTAGCAGAAGAAGCGGGTTTTGCATATAAAGATGTTAATGAAGTTGTTAACGCCCTAAAATTAGCTCAGATTAGTCACCCTGTAGTAAGAGTTACACCAATTGGAAATGTAAAGGGGTAACTTCTTTTTTATTCTTTTTCTCTTAAATCAATAATTTCCATTTCAAAATTAAGGTTTTTTACCCAGTTTTCAATCTTAGTCAATGCTTCTTCAAGTGTTTCTGTTTCTGCTCCTGAAGCCGGTTTATGACCACCACCAGACATGCTTTGTGCTAGTAAATCTACTCTGAATTTATCAATTTCTTCAGCCGATAAAGCCTTACTTAATCTAAAACTAATCTTCACATCATTGGGGTATTCGGTAATATAAGCCGCCCCTATTGCTCCATTTTTCATAGTCTCACCAGCAATAAATGAAAGGTTATAATGAACTGGTCTGTCAATGATGATAACAAAATCAGTCTTTTTT
>JABCTC010000122.1 GCA_018238545.1 Candidatus Heimdallarchaeota archaeon | reverse complement strand
TACTGTATTCGTTGTTTTTGGTAAACTATTAAGAATGAAATCTGCTCTTCTTATTGCTTCAAGTTTATCTTCTATAAGAAAGACCTTGACATCATTATTCTTTAGATCTGGTGTCCTTTTAACTGCAATGAATTTCATATTGAAAGGAGCACACATTTTCTTAACATGTTGAGCAATCTTCCCATATCCTAGAAATAATAGAGTCTTATTAAACAGAGTAACAGATGGGAATTTGCTATAATCCCAGTTTCCTTCACGTAATAATTTGTCATTGGAATACAGTTCTTTGGAAGATGCGCTCAGCATAGAGAAAGCATATTCAGCAATGATTATAGAATGAGAATGGTTATTACATAATAAGAAATTTTTCTTTTTTATCAATTCCAAATTGTGACGATCTACACCTGTTCCGAATGTTTGGTGCATCTTTAGATTAGTAGTCTTAGTAATTTGTTCATCTGTCAGTCTCCCACCGATAATGATATCAGCTGTTTCTAGAGCTATTTCCTTCTCCTTCTCATTAAGGTCTTTGTAAATAATCAGTTCTGCGTAAGGATCTAAAATATTTCTCGTTTGTTGATTCTCTTCATCAGTTGCTCTAACCATGCTAAGAACTTTCATGAATCGTTGTAAAATTGCAAGTTAATAAATTTTCATTTTTGTTGAAATCCTAAACGAAAATTCTTATACTCATTTCACTTTTTATAAAATAGGACAATGAGTGATTCAGAAGACCAATCCAATATTGATGGGCTAATTAAGCAGCTTAAATACAGTTCTATTCCCATTCAAAGGGAAAGAGCAGCTTATATCCTAGCAAATATTAGAGAATCAAAAGTATTAGAAGCTCTTCTAAATGCTCAATTAACTGATCCTAATCCAAGAGTTAGAGATGCTGCATCTCAAGCTTTAGCGTCGCTTATAACCTCAGGTGATTTTGACGAAAACGAAATCATAGAACACATAAAAGATTCACGAAGAGAAAAGAGTGAGGGCTCTGATGATGTGTCTCCTCATCAATTGTTTAACTTATCCAAAGATTTTGAGATAATTCGTAAAGGTATGAAAAAAGTAAAATTCAACTGGAAAGATTCTCTCGAACTGAAACAACTTTTTACAGCTGTTGAAAAAGATCGATACTTACCAAAACAAATCAATGTTAGAAGTTTAATTAATTCCCTTCTTCTCCTTCCTATTGATGATTCTGATATGGGAAGAGATGTTGCAATATCAATCTTCGAAATCCTCAGAGTTAGTACTGAAGAGATAGAAAGACTAACAGCTATTGGTTGTTTGAACAATATTATAACTAATATTGAAAAATACACTCCCTTCTTTGGTATCGCAGAAGCTTATATTATGATATTCAAAGCATCTGATGATTATGAAATGAGAATGCTTGCTTTCAAGTGTTTAGAAGAAGTTATTGTAAAAACAAAAACCTTAACGATGTTAAGTCTCTACACTAATGATGTTGTAAAATTGCTAAAATTCTCTTATGATCAAAAAATAAGAGAAATTGCTCTTTCAGCTTATCCAGATTTAGCTTTGATTCCAGAAGAAAGAGTGCCATATCTTATAGATTTGATAATTGGAATTGTAAGAGCTACATATGAGGACAGGTTAAGAGAAATGGGTTTGAAGGCTTTAGAAGCTATCATTATCAAAAGATATCTTACTGAAAATAACGTCCAAATAATAGTAAAAATCCTCAAATCCCATCACAATAAAAATGTTAGAGTAAGAGCGATAGAATCACTAACATTAATCACTTTACAATCGCAACCACATGTTGCAAACCTTGCAATTGAATCCCTCTACAATATTGTTCAAAATACAAAGGAAGAAGACATTTGTTATTCTTCAATACAAATATTAGAAAAATTGGCTTTGACAGGGCTAGATGAAGAGGTTGCAAAAATTGTTATTCCTTTTATTCAAGACGTAACACTAAAATCAAATCATCCATTTTTAGCTTATAGAGCATTTAACATTATAGAGAGCATGATTCTTAACTACCCAAAAAGTTTCACAAAGGAATTTGCTTCAACATTTATTGAATGTCTAAAACTTCATAGGGATATTGGTGTTATGGAACAGATTTTGTTAGCTTATACTGAATTAGTAACTAAAAGAGGGTTGATTCCAAGAGATATCAAACAATACATTAAAACTATTTTATATCTTTCATCAGATCCGGAAATTCTCGAGGGGTTGATAAATATCTTCAAGGAGTTAATGATTTCGGATAAAAGGGTAGTTGCAGAAAAAATAGTTAACAAATTGATGGCAATCATTAGTAAGATAATCATTAAGGAAGATATTTTTGAAGTTATAACTAAACTAGAAACAAAAGACTTC
>JABCTC010000121.1 GCA_018238545.1 Candidatus Heimdallarchaeota archaeon | reverse complement strand
CCTATTTTGCCCCCGTCCCCTATTTTGCCCCCAAAAGTACAGATTTCTTGCCAACAGTGCTACTCAAGAATCAGATAATTCTCATGTAGATAAAGTTTGCATATCACAATTTTTAAAGCGTTTCAATTTGTTACATGAATAGCAGAAACTACGTCGATGACAAAACGCCTCGCTGAGTATCCAACTTTTAACGTATGTCTTTTATTTCAACCTTATAATATGCATTGGGTGTAAAGCCCGAATCTGTTTCTTCGCTTGCCTCGCCATGAGTTTTTTCCACACCTTTACCTCGTATATCCATGTGAAAAATTGGCGTATCACATATCTCACTATTGTATATCAGGCCGAGTTGAATAAACGTATCGCTTCCAGGACAGCGCTTTGCGAACTCAACTAACCGCAATTTGAATCTACCAGGGGAATTCGGCATAATATAAATAGGGGGCTCAATAGTATAGGTATGCGCAGAATCCTCAAAACTGACTTTAACATCGATGGTCTGAGTGGATTCCAGAACGCCAAACAATGGCTGTGCTTTAGGTTCATCCCAGGTCCCGTAGTGACGAAACAATATACTGTTAATAATGCAAGGTGTTTGAGCGTAATTAATTACTTGAAAGTCGAGAATTGGATCGAGACACTTATTATTGTTATATTTGCTTGTCTTTTGGGTTACTCTAATATTATTTACATTATACCAGATTGATTCCTTATTGTTAAACGACACATGAATTATCTCCAGGGATGGCAAATGCATGCAAGCGTCACCATTTCCAGTATCCGCAAGGATTCTTATTTGCCTAAGAGAATTGCTTGCTACTGCGAGCAAAGAAGTTAGTCCTGTAGGTTCGAAATAGTTATAAACAAAGCTATATATATTATTCATTCTGTCCCAATACCCAAGATGGCGACGTAACACATATTTAGCGGCAACAACTTGTTGGCCAAGGATATTAATACGATTATCTATTCTTTCTTTAGAATAATTCTCAACACGCCTTCCAGGGTTCTTCATTCGATAATAGCCAAATGATCCATCGATTGACAGTCCAGTCAATACTGGGACGGTAGGAAGTGATAGAACATTTTCCTCATCATTTGATTTTTCACACAAAGCAAACAGAAAAGTTGACTCGTCGTTTATTCCGATTGGAAAAACATTATCCACAGGATTTTGTGCACAAATTTCAAAAGGATTTTCTTCGTTGGGCTTTAAAAGGCTATGTCTTCTTTCAAGAGATCTCATGCGTGTCAGAAAATACAGCACCGGAGCGGTAACAGAACCTGACTTACTAATAAGTATGTTGTTAGGGGACCACAGATTGCCTAAAACTTCATATAATTTTCTATTATACAGCTCGAATGATTTCGACCTTGCTGCCACTGAGGCTAAACTTAGTTCGGCATTTTGAAGACACATAAGCCAATCAGCTTTTAATTCTTTGAGAGGAGACGGGGCATTATACGGCTCCCCGCTATCCCATACCAATTTAACTTCTTTAAAGCTGTTTTTACCCAGAAAATATCTTGGGAGCAAAGTGAAGTAATCTCTCGTTCTTCTACACGCGGTATCAGCCTCAATCATTTTTTCCCACTGCCTCATTGTGGCATCTGCATTTCTTTCCAAGGAAACATTTATCTGATCTGACTTGGACTTGACACCATCTTGTATAGGCAAAGCCTTTAGGTATAGTTCAGCTTGTTTTTGACATTTTAAGCGAATCTGCCTGAGATCAATTTGGCTTTCTCTTGAGTCATCGATGCCCCTTGATCTCATAGATAAAATGCATTTCTGGCCAAATGAGTAGACCTTTCTTAATGACTCGGTAAAGTTACCCAACGCTACAACAACAACGCACAGAATGATAATTCCAGCAATAACATAGGAATTTTTCAGGCGGTTTATTATTTTGTCTACAAGTGTATCTTTCTTGCTCATAATTGTATGTATGGACTAAAATAAAGCTATCTTGCCAACAGTGCTACTCAAGAATCCACCGATTGCAGTGCAGATAGTCTTTGTATATTACAAATATTATATCATTTCAATTTGTTACGCGAATAGCAGATGTCTGTAACGTCCAAAACAGCCGCGTTTTTTGCCGACCGTGGTAATGGTTTGTTCACAATATCAATATGTTCCTATGGCCCGACCTCCAGGGTAGAGATTTTTTAATCAATAGTTCCAATCTGCATGACTTACTGGTAGTTTGCTTAACTCTGTTTTCAATTGCTTCCAGTTTGGCAAGTATTTGTCCATGTAATAGAGAAATCTTTCATTGTGAAGCCTTTCCATTAAGTGGACCATTTCATGCACGATGATGTATTCTAAACAATAATCCGGCTTCTTTGCCAGTTCAAGGTTTATC
>JABCTC010000040.1 GCA_018238545.1 Candidatus Heimdallarchaeota archaeon | reverse complement strand
TAGAGATTCTTATAAAAACTCCCGTAATATTCACTTTAACCCATCCATTTAAACTGATACAATTGTAGCTAATATGACTACAAGACAAAAATTTATTATAAAATAAGAAAGGAATTGTAGAAAGATTATTTGTTACCTAAATATTTTGCTTTTTCACCTAATTCTTCTTCAATTCTTAGAAGTTGATTATATTTTGCTGTGCGTTCACCACGAGCTGGTGCACCTGTTTTAATTCGTTCAGCACCCATCGCAACGGCTAAATCTGCAATAAACGTATCTTCTGTTTCTCCTGACCTATGTGACATATTTATCCCCCAACCATCACTTCGTGCAAGTTCTGCTGCTTGTAAGGATTCAGTTAAAGTTCCAATCTGATTAACTTTGAGTAATAGATAATTGGCAGCTTTTTTGTCTATTGCCATCTGGATTCGTTTAGGGTTTGTTACAGTTAAATCATCAGCAACAACTGAAATTTTTGGAAGTTTCTCATGAAGTTTTGCAAATGATTCAAAATCATTTTCATCAAAAGGATCTTCAAGTGAGATAATAGGATATTTCTCAACTAGGTCAATATAATAATCAACTAATTCATCTCCAGTTAGTTTTTTGCCATCTACTTCATATAGTCCATCTGAATAGAATTCAGCAGCTGCAGAATCCAAACCAATTGAGATTTCTTGCCCAGGAATATATTTTGCATCTTTTATTGCATCAACTAGCATTTGTAGTGCTTCAAGTGCAGTATCTACAGGGCTTCCAAATCCTCCTTCATCTCCAAGGTTTATTGCCGAAGGACCAAACTTCTTTAGATTTTTCTTCAAAACTTGGTAAACTTCACAACCAGCACGCAATGCTTCACTGTATTTTTTAAATCCATGTGGTATAAGCATAAATTCTTGAATCTTTAGGTGACCTCCAGCATGTTTACCACCATTTATTACGTTTAACATGGGAACCGGAATTGTTGTAGCATCACTGTTTAAATATGCATATAGCGGTAATTTCAAACCATTCGCAGCAGCTTTACTAGCAGCTAAAGAAACGCCAAGCATAGCATTTGCACCAAGTTTGGATTTGTTTTCAGTTCCATCTAGCTCAAGCATTATTTTATCTATATTTTCTTGGTTTGTAACTTCTTCACCTATCAATTTTGGTGCAATAAGTTCCATAACATTTTTTACAGCTTTCTTCACACCTTTTCCTAGAAAACGTTCATCCTTATCTCGTAATTCTAAAACTTCGTGTTCTCCAGTTGAAGCTCCAGAAGGAACTAGTGCTCTACCAAAACCTTCAGTTGTAAAAAGATCCACTTCAACGGTTGGATTTCCTCTTGAATCCAAAATTTCTCTTGCGATAATCTTTGTTATCTTTGGCATGATAATCAAAAGATAAATTTAACTTCGTTATTAAACACTTTTTGTCAGTATATCACTACTTATCTGTAAAATGTTCAAACCCACTTTCTGGAAATTTATAGTGACTAAAAGCATCATCAGTTATGGTTAGTCCTTTAAGATTCTCATCAAAAAAACCTATTCTATATATTGCAAGACCCATATTTGCAACTTGTTTTTCAATAATTTCTGTAAAATCAGGAGACACAGAAAAAATTAAATCAAATTCTTCTCCACCTCTAAAGACTAAATCTAGAGGGTTAATACCATTTTTTTCTGCGAAACCCTTAGCTTCTGGTTGAATAGGAATATTAGTTATATTAATTCCAAGATTGTTTAAAAATGAAAGATCAGTTAGAGTAACTAGAAGTCCATCAGAACTATCCATGCAGATTTTGATAGGTAACTCTTGCAAAATATCAAGAAATTCTATTTTTGCGAGTGGTTCATAGACAGATTCAAGTATTTTTTTTCTGAAAGAGTCTTCAACAAATTTTTCATTGAGTAGCATTTCAAAACCTATAGCAGTAAAACCAAACAAACCAGTTGAATACAGTATATCTCCTGAAACTGCACCTTTCCGCAGGACAAGATTGGTTTTACTACAAGTACCAAAAGTAACTATGTCCACGATTGTTTCCTTGCTTTCGTTTAAATCCCCTCCTAAAAACAAGCATCCATATAATGAACATTGTTCCTTAATGCCTTGAATTATTGTCTCTGCTTCATCAATAGTTATCTCTGAAGAAAAACCAACACTAGCCAAACAACCTATTGGCGTTACTCCCTTTGCTATAATGTCGCTAACTGACATAGTTACTGCTTTCTTACCAATTTGAAGAGAGGACATTCCTGGTAACACATCAGTTCCTTGAACTAACATATCTACATTAATTACTAATAGTTCTCCTGATTGCAATTCAATTGCAGAAGCATCGTCATTAAAATCTATGAGAGGAGTGTCAACATACTGAGAGATTTTTGATAAAAATTGTTTCTCACCTATATCTTTCAGGGAAGGCTTTTTTCCTTCTTTCATTGAACGTCCTCAAAAATATTCCTCTCCTTCATTCAAAACCTTTTCTAGAGCACATATATCGAGTATTAAAAAACAATAGAAAAGAAGGGTAATTTTCCTCATCCAAAAAGATTGAGGAAATAGAAGAAATAAACAAAAATGGCGATGGGCAAAGTAGTGGAAAGTGCTGCAGAAATCCAATTCATTTGTCCAACCACACGCAAGCCAATTGTTGAATAAATTATCATGATAACCCACATAATAATCATCAGTATTTTGAAGACTAGCATAACGGGCGAGGTGTATAAATTCGTTACATAAGATGCAAATTCATCAAAGCTTATCCCACCTGTAGATCCTAAAGAACCAGAAGGTCCTATCAAAGTAAAAAGAATACCTAGAAATTCACCTATAACAATTGGTGTAATTGCATAGCCTATAATGGTTCGATATTGTTTCTTTGTTGTTTCAGATCCAAGCATATTAGCAAACTTTGACATTAGCCAAGTTCCGAGAACAAAAAGCAGTTTGTATATTATCCACACAATTAAGGGCATTAGAAGTAAAGTTACCAAAAACAGTATTAATCCCATAGAAAGTGAAATATGGAATTTTTCTGGATTTCCGATTACAACTATAAATGCATAATCAAGATTAGCTTTCAAAATAACTACATAATATCTGAGAGATAAGAATAACGAGAATAAAAGCAATAATATGTTTGTACCTTTGGATTCTGTAGCAACACCAAATTCTTCACTTGTTTTGAAAGGTCTTCTGAAAAAGGAATATATCCGAATAAATACTTCTTTTAGCTTAGGCTTGAATGAAAATTTTTTAAGTTCATATTCTAATAAACCAAATCCACAAAAAGGGCATACAGAATATTCTAATGGTACAGTCTCAGAACAACTTGGGCACTTTTGTGTACTCTCACTCATATGTTACTCATTTCTTTATATTCGGTTAGGTTTAATATTTCTTGTGGCTAGTTCATTAACTTTCACATATTTTCAACAAGAAAAATTATCTTAATACTCGGATTTATCACATTTTTCGCAATCTTTTTTGAAGAAAATACCCAATGAATATGAATGACACAACAGCTGGTAAGAAATAATATGTTATTGCGTTTGTTATCATTCCTTGTATGTCAATATTTGTTGAGGACAAGGAAATATTGAGATAGTAAGCCCCAAAAGATGTGAATGCGTTTAACAATATCCCACTTTCAACATCGTAACGAAACAGAGAATATTGTCCATAATAGTCCTCTACATTGAATTCATAGATATCAAGCGCGTAATCATCATCATTGATGGTTTGATTATAATCTTCTATTAGAGTCATAGAAGTATTCGTATTTTCAATCATTTCTGTTATGCCTGTCCAATCTGAAGTATTTGCAAAGAAACCTCCGTTCCAAGGATAGACACTAAGTGCCAAAGCGCTTGCTACATCAATATTACGTATATTGTTGAAAGTGTAATTACCTAAAACTAGAACCCCTTCCATTTCATCTTCAGTATCATTGGTAATCTCATAAACAATCTTCTCGTTTTGACAGACAGACCAATTACCATAGTAATTACCAGGGGGCCAAGCACCATAGAAGAGATTTGTGGTTTCACTTGAATCTAGTATGGCATATTCAATCATATTTCCAGATTTAAGATTTAGATTTTGGTTTCCTGTAACTACCGAAGTTAAAATCATATTCAAAATGCAAAGAATAGCAACCACTTGAAATGTGGTGGACTTAAAAAATTTAACACCTGTTTTCATTAATATTTATAGTTAAAATTTTTTTAATAAGGTTTTGTCTTACTTATAACCATAGAAAGTGGCGGACCAGGCAGGACTTGAACCTGCGACCCCCAGCTGTCTTCAGAACATTTCTTCCGAAGGCTGGTGCCTTATCCGGACTAGACTACTGGCCCATATACTAATTCGAAATCTTTCTAACCTTTTTTAATTTTTGCTAAACCTTACAAATGAATTAGAAAATAATAGAAGTATAAAAGTTAAAGGGGATTAGCTTTATCGAGGTATCCCGTTTTCAATCCATGAATTAAGCAATCTTTGGAATTCTTTCCTCTTCTTTAGAGTTTGAGTTTGATAAGAGTATATCTGAGACATAGCCAAACCACCTAGCTCAATATAAGCTTCATCCATATCACAGATTGCTGAAATTCTTGCTTTCCAGTTCTCATCCGTATCTGCTTGTTCTGCATAAGAAATGAAAAGACGTAATATTTTTTCTATTTTAGCAGGTACTTGGTTTCCTTCTGGTACAGGTTTGGAACTTACTGAAATCTTCTTGGGTTTGTCTTCCTCAATTGGTCTGGATTTAGGTTCAGATTCTGGCTTTGGTTCTGGTTGAGGAGCCGGCTTAGATTCTTTTGAAGGAGTTGATACAGGTTTTTTAATATCTTCAGGTTCCGCAAATAACTTTTCTTTTATAACAGGTTTTCTTAACACAGAACTAGAACTTTCTTTGGGTTCGGTAGAAGATTGAGAAATTGGTTCTGAAACAGGAGCAGTTGTTGCTGGAGTTGATGCAGCAGACGGAGATGAAGGCATTGATTCAGAGACAGGAGATTTTGCAGCAAAATTCACTTGATCAGGTGATATTGTTTCAGTTACAGAAACTGAGCTTGGAGTTGATGCAGTTTTAGGTTCACTTCTTTTAATGGGAGATTTAGCAATCATTTCTTTTGGAACTGAAATACCTAACTCATTTGGAATTTGATTTCCTTCTATTATAATGTCTAGACTCTTTTCCAGACCTTGAGCTAATGTGTGAAGTGAAGAATTCTCTGACGCAATCTCAAGAATCCTATCTTTTACAGTTTGACATCCGGCAGTCATTACACTAATTTTCTTTTTTAGGCTCTTATTTTCCTCGTCTAGTTTTCCTTCTTCTTCTACAGCTTCTGATTCAATAGTTTCGATAGAACCCATCAGAGCATGCATTTGTATCTTCAATTCTTCTCTTTCAGCGTTGAAAAGATCCTGTTCTAATCTTGTATCCTCAATTTCTTTATCTAATTCTGTTTTTTCAGTTTGAAGCTCTTCTACCAGTTTTGACAAGTGATCAAGTTCTGATGTAAGTTCTTTTACTTTGTCATCAGATTGAGTTTTAGACATTTTTTCTTGTAATTTCTCAAATAGTTTAATTCTGCGCATTGCTAATTGAGGAGAAATACTCTCTTTTTGCATGAAGTTTAAGATGTATTCTAAGTCGTGAATTTGGAGACCATATTTTTTTAATATGTCTTCCAGAGAAGCCGGATTTCCTGTCATAAACCTCATTGAATATTAATAAATAAGATTTAATAAAGTTTAGTTCAGTGACGCCCACAAATTTGTAGGGGAACTTAGTCAAAAAGAGTGATCTTCTACCCCAGTTCCCAATTAATTTGATCTATAATTTTCTTGAGCAAGATTTTTAAAGACACAGAAATTTAACACTTCTTAAGCATCTGTTCTTTTCAAACAGGTATAATTTAGAAATTTAGTGATTATAGAAGGTAAAAAAATGACTGAAAATAATACAGAAATAAAAATGACCGAAGACAGTAAAACAGGAATAACTATGATGATGGGAATAATTTCACTCATCATGGGTACATTGGGAATAGTTCTCCACTATTTGCTTCCACTCCTCTTCTTCGAAGCTATCTTGGCTGCAGAAGCAGATAACCCTTGTGTAACTACAGCACCAATTTTCTTCCCTTTATTTGCAGATATTGGTATTCTAGGAGGAATATTATGGATATTAGCTGGTATTGGATTTTTGCAAAAGAAGAAATGGGGCTATACAGCTGCTGTAATTGGAGTAGTTTTTTCAATAAAATCTAGCTTCTGGCCCAATATTCCAACAATGGAAGGTGGGGCAGTATTACCAGTCTGGTTTCTGATTTTTCTCCCAAACCTTGTGATGTATTTCGTTCTTCTAAGGTCTATGAGAAATGAATCCTGGATAAAAATGCTATTTGGAATGCTCACCGGCATGGCTTTCATCCTGAATTTTATTAATGGAATTGCTTCGACGACTAGGATGGTCCAATATTCTCCCGATTATGGCGTTGCCGGAGTGTTTATTCTTACCCAACGCTTAGGATTTATTGCTTCCATTTTATTCGGAATTACCACAATTGGACTCTTCCTTGCCAAAAAGAAAGAATGGGTGAGAATTATGGGTCTGTCAGGGGCAATCGTGAGTATGGTAGGTGGTTTTCCTTTGGCAATCTATTCCATGATCCTAGCCTTCCAATTAGAAGAGAAGGCCTTCTCAATGTTTATCATGGCACCGGTAATTAGCACAATAGCATGCATTGTCTTTCTGATCCCCGGAATATGGAAAAAAGTAATGGGGATTAAAGAACCCACAAAATCTTAGAACCCCTTAGTCAAAAAGGGGAACCCTACACCTGAGACTATGGCGGAAAGGGTCCACAACAAAGAGGCAGCGATGCCTCTGTGGCTCTTCGTCAAGTTAGAAGGTGAATAAAAATCAACCCGATTGGCTACCCGAGCTTGGGATCCGTTTGGGAATCTAAAAGGAAATGTTTTTTTATTTCCATTACTATTTTTTTCCAAGGTGTTAATAAATGGTAAATATGAGAGGAATGATGGTCAATAGACTCATTGTCTTACTTCAAATCTTTATTTTTCCAACTTTCTTCTACTTATGGGCGTTTTTAGGCCCAATGAGAGACATGTCTTTAGATTCTTTCATTTTTTGGTCAGATAGCAATTATTTCTCCTCAGGAAGTGGTGATTTTATCATCTTGAAAATTATTGCACCGCTCATTTTTGCACTGCCTTTCACTTTAGCTTCTATTGTTAAAAGAGATAGAATTGCAAATTCATATGAACTAATGTGGAGAGCTCTTGGAAAAGTTAGAATCGACACAAAACTATTCTATATGGTAAATGCCATATTTTGTTTGTTCTTCTTCATTCTACCTTTCGGATCTCCTATTATTGCTGTGTTTGGAGCATTTTTTGCTGCTAAATTACTATTATATGCATTTGGAGTTAAAAAGAATGTTCCAGCTATTTTGATTGTTATTCCAGGTCTCTTACTAGCTGCGATTCCCCTAATGGTATCCATAGCTTTCTATGTTGAATATTCTACAGTAATCCAACCCATTTGGGAATTTTGGGTAGTTTATTCAGAGTTCTTCTATGGGGTAGTTTTGTGCTTAGCATGTGCAATGGCAATAACCAACTTCTTCTTACTCTTACGAGAAGGAGCATCTCAAGTATCCTATACAAAACCAACTGAAAGCAGAATTGGACTTGTTATTAAGACTCTTTTATTTGGAGGGTTCTTGCTTATCTTCATATTTGCAGCAGGGTGGGATGCATCTCATTTATCGATGTTTATAATTAATGGAATAGCTGTAGGCTTAAGCTTACTAGAAGTTCTCATACGATGGAGAAAGAAAATGTCAAGAGATAGTGGAGGAGGAGGAATACTAATGGTTCCCATATTCATTGCAGTAAACTTCGTGGCAAGATTATGGGATGGAATGATAACACTGGTTGTTGCACTATCAGCATGTATTTTCTTTATCCTTTTCATAATAGCTTATAGATATGCAGAGGACGAGACACTATTCGAATGATGAAACGATAGGGCATTGATTTTAGTTTAATTATAAACCAATACTTTTATAATTCAACTTATCAAGACTTTTTCAAATTCTCTTTAAATTGGAGAGTTAAGAGATGAGTGACGAATATTTCAATCCTGAAATCATAAACAAAATTCGTGAAAACACGAATAAGTTAATCAAAGATATCGTGTCAAGTCAGCAGAAAGAGATACTTGAGATTGACAAAGATACTGAAACCAAAATTCAGCAAAAAAAAGGTGAGATTATAGAAGCGGCTAAAACTAAAGCTGAAGCTGTGTTTTCAAAAGAAAAAGCTAAGCAAGAATTAGATTTAAGGTTAAAACTAACAAAGTTTCGTGATGAATTAGTTGATGAATTCATTACAAAAGCAACAGAAAAAATCAAAACAATGTCAAATACTAAAGAGTATGAAAAAAGCTTAGAAAATCTCTTGGCAGTAGCAATTTTAACTCTTAGTGAACCAGGAATCATTGTTCATTGTAGAAAACAAGATCAGAAAATATTCTCAAACCAATTTCTTTCGATTGCTGCAGATAAAGCTGAGAAAGAGAATAACGTTAAATCAAAGATAACTCTGTCCAACGAATTCATTGACTGTATGGGAGGACTAATTGTTGAAACTTCTGACAGAAAAATAAGTATAAATAACACTTACGAAAAAAGGATAGATAGAGCATTAGGAAAGATAAAAAGAGAGTTATCTCTAATGTTAACCAAAGAAGGATGACTGCAATGCAAAAAAAATCAGTTAGAAGAATAAGTTTTCTAGCAATATTAGTGATGTTAACTTTAGTTACATCTGCAAACACAACTAAAGCAGAAATAGATTACAATATTCAAAATAGTTCTGTAATTGAACAAAGTGGATATATTCAAGCCTTTGATGGAGGAATATCAAAAGAAAATCTTGTAAGAGGAGAAAAAGTAAATGTTTTTGCAACATTAGCAAATTTTGGTGATTTATCTCTTGATGTAATTTCTCTAACTGCCTATTTCAAGCACATGGATGGAAACGAACGATTTGATTATAATTATACAATTAACTTTGATCAAAATCATAGAACACTTGAATCTGGTGATACATTTACCGGAACAATAGTAGCTGAGGTTGTAAATATTGAAGCAAAATATAATCTTTCAATCATCTTCAAGGCTGAAGACGTATATGATTCATCTAGCGATTTTGGTGCAGCATCAATTGATTTTACCGCTGCAGAAAACATTACCGTGTCGGTTATAGATCTTGGTAGTAGTCCTACTGGAACAATCATAGGAATTGGGATAACATTTATGATTATCGTATTGGCACTTGTTGGGTTAATCTTTTATGGTTGGTTAAAAGAAAAATTAGCCAAAAGAAAATATAAGTAAAATTCAAGTTAATAATATCAACCAGCTTTTTGGTTGATACACAAAACCTTCTTTTTTTAGTTGGATTAATATCTGTTCGATTTTAGATAGAGGAATTTCGAACATTTTACAATTCAGAATTAGCTCGTCTAGAGTTTTTGTTGTGCTTTGTCGTAAAATAGACAGAATAGTATCGGGTAAAGCTTTTGTCTGAATGTTAAGTAGGACCCCTGATTTCTTCCCATGAGCCATTATTAACGCTGAAATCTGTTGAATATGGGTGTCTGCAATATTGAAGAATTTTTCAGCTTCGGAAGCAGATAACTTTCCGCTTTGCAAAAACACACTACTCTCAGCTTCTGAATCACTTACTATAATAGACTCTCCTGGTTCAAAAGTAATTATTTTAGTACATTTTTTACATAGTTTATACTGATGATTGTTTGGAATATCATTAATTGTTTCACAGTTATTACAGCGGAAAATGATTGTCATTCTTCTTCCTCGTAAAATAATTTTCTCGCAAAAATCAAAAATCCTGTATGACCTATCATTCTTGTATTTGGTCTTATTGCATTGACTTTCAATTGCATTTCTCTTTCAATTAGTTCAAGAGCAGTTATTTCTCCAAAATGACATTCCCGTAACTTGGTATAAACTTTCTCCACTTGGTTATATGTTGGGAGAAAAACTGCGATAATTCCACTGTACTTGAGTGAGGTGTAAGCATGGGCAATGATTTCACATGGATCACCCAAGTCTAGTACAACTGCATCAACATTAGTTTCATCGAATCCCAGAGAAGCATCTTGATTCTTTATTGTTACGTAAGATTCAAACCCTAATCGCGCAATATTTTTGGACGCGGTGTTATATGCTTCTTCTCTTATTTCATATGTGAAAACATGTCCATCAGTTCTAACATAATTGGCTAAAATCGAGGTTAAAGCCCCACTACCTGTTCCCGTCTCAATAACCTTAGAGCCAGGAACTATTCCAGTATTCATCAATATCATCCCAGCATCCTTAGAATAGATGATTTGGGAACTATGAGGTATTTTTGCCAAATAATCGCTGGGCAAGGGTTTGTAAATGGAAAGAGTTGCTGATTTGCTCGTAGTAACGCGCAAACCATACGGTTTTCCAATTATCTCATCATAGTTAATAAATCCTTTATGACAATGGAACTGTTTTCCAGAAATCGCTTTTGCGAGCCATTTCTTTCTTTGGTCCAAAACTATGAATAAATCAGAACCATCCGCAATAATATTATCTGCAATAAGACTTGAATCTTTCATCTATACCAGATTCAACAGAGGAAGAAATAATATAAAACTTGTTTTGATAGAGAAGAGGTAAGCTTACTTAAGTGGATAATTCATGCAATATTTTATTTGGTATTAATGAAAGAAAAGATAAAAAAAAGAAAATTTAGATAAAGCCTTTCTCTTTTAAAACGTCCTTTAGTTTTGGAAAACCGATTTCCTCTAACTCGTATTTCACTCTAACCATAGGTTTGTCTATTTTGATTAGTCTTGTAATGTCAATTGGGGTGGCTGAAACTACAACGTCACATTCAGTATTCTTGATTGTTTCTTCCATGTCCTTTAGTTGTTGATCAAAATAGCCCATAGCAGGAAGTAGGGTACCAATATCTGGATATTTTTCAAAGGTATCTTTCATGCTACCAACTAAATAAGGTCTAGGATCAACTAGTTCCTCAGCTCCATATCTAAGGGCAGCGACAACTCCAGCACCATATTGCATTTCTCCATGAGTTAAGGTAGGTCCATCTTCAATCACTAACACTCTCTTACCTTTAACCAGGTCTGGTTTGTCAACAAAGATTGGAGAGGCAGCCTCGATAATAACGGCGCTGGGGTTAGCTTTACGAATATTTTCTTCTAAATCGAGAACGTTTTCGTAATCAGTTGTGGCAATTTTATTTACAACAACTACATCTGCTAGATTGAGATTGGTTTCACCAGGATGATAAGTGAGCTCGTGTCCTACTCTGTGAGGATCAGCTACCACTATTTGTAAATCAGATTCATAGAATGGAAAATCATTATTTCCACCATCCCACAGAATAACGTCTGCTTCTTTCTCTGCTTCTCTAAGAATAGCTTCATAATCAACACCAGAGTAAATTACCAAACCCTTATCGATATAAGGTTCATACTCTTCTCTCTCTTCGATTGTTGTTTCATGTTTATCCAAATCAGAATAGTCAGCAAACCTTTGTACGGCTTGTTTAGCTAAATCTCCATAAGGCATAGGATGTCTAATAGCAACTATCTTCTTACCAGCCTCAGTTATTAACTGTAATATTTTTCTGGAAGTCTGTGATTTGCCACTGCCTGTTCTTACAGCACATACACTAATTAGTGGTTTTGTGCTTTTAACCATAGTTCCTTTTGTCCCCAATAATGAAAAAGCAGGGCCTAAAGCATTGACTAGGGAAGCTTTGTGCATAACATATTCATGTGTCACATCTGAGTAGGAAAAAATCACTTCATCAACTTCTAATTCTTTGATGAGTCTTGACAATTCAGATTCATCAAATATTTTTATTCCTTCTGGGTATAGTGATCCAGATAACTCTTTAGGATACTTCCTGTCTACTATATCAGGAATTTGAGTCGCGGTGAACGCTACTACTTCATAACTTTCATTATTACGATAATATGTATTGAAATTATGAAAATCTCTACCAGCGGCTCCCATAATCAAAATTTTTCTCTTTTTGAATTCCATTAAAATCCCTTTGTAGGTTTCTATTTCGAGCTAGACAATCCAGTTTTAAAAAATTTATGCTCTAACAGAAAGAATCGAGAAAGAGGGAAAAATTTAGGTAAATACAGAAAATTAGAAACGTATTTTGTATTATTAAAAAAAAGCATTTCTCACTTCTGATAAAGTTTCAGAGGCTTAGCAAGTAGTTTTATATATTACTACTTGTCTCCAGAATCACCTCTACGATACATGGTGTACGATATGTGTGATCATTGTTTGGAGCATGGAACCGCTGGAAAATGGTATTTTAATGCTAGAAATTATTCTAAGGAATTAGCAGAAGAGTTGGATCTAAAAGAATTCTTAATGGAACAATACAAAACTTTCGAAGCCATGCAAGTGAGAAATCTTGGTGTGTTTAGTGCCGTTGGTTTAGGATATAAAATGCAGATGCCGATTATTGGTCGAATTGTAAAAACATTCGCTGAAAGGATGTTACACACAGACAAACCTTCCCGTAATCCTTTCAAAGCTGAAGGTCATATTGGTCAAGTCATTCCACTTGACGATGCTATTACTATTTTGGAAACCTGCGTTCCTGAAGATGGTTTAATCATGAAATACTGTATGTGCCGCTATATGCATAAAGGGGAAAAAGAAGCTTGTTGTATAAATTTCGGAATAATGAGTGAAATCATAGATAAATTACCACGTTTCATTCCTGAACCAGAGGATAGCAAGTATAGAATAACAAAAGAAGAAGCCATTGAAAAGTTCACTGAATTCAATAAGAAAGGTTACATAGGAACAATATGGTACGGTGCTACACCATATATCAACAATCTATGTGCATGCCAAACACCGATGTGCGCTGGATTCAGACCTCGTACGGAATTTGGCATTAAATCAATTTTCAAGGCAGAGTATGTTGTTCAAAACAATCCAGATAACTGCCAAGGATGTAAGAGATGCATTACCATGTGTCAATTTGGAGCAATTTCCTACAATGAGAAAACAAAACGTGTTGAAGTTGACCAATCCAAATGCTATGGTTGCGGTGTTTGTTTACATGCGTGTCGCTTTGATGCTTTAAGCATAGTTCCTAGAAGCGAGATACCTGCACTGAAAGGTAATTATTAACTCAAGGTGGGCTTATGGGTAGAACAAAGATAAAGATTGATTACTCTATTTGTGGGGATGGGAATAAAGTTGACCCGCGCAACTGTACTATCTGCCTAAAGGTGTGTGATCCAGCTATTTTTTTACTACACCAATCCTTAGATTTTCAAAAAGATGATGACCCCTATGACCCGCAAATATGGAGAGTAACGCCCGTTTATCTATCACTATGCACACGATGTATGAAGTGCATAGAACAATGTCCAGAACAAGCAATTTCAATAAAATTCTAACTAGGTTTAATACAATTACAAATCTAAACAATCAAGTTCAATTCTCTAGTAACAAAAAATCGGAAAAAATTGTAAACAACTCAATAAATGAAGACACTAAGAAAACTAATGGCGAACCGCTAACAAATCTTGGTAAGTGTTTAGTTATTGGGGGGGCCGGAATGTTAGGATATGAAATTGTATCTCAGTTACGTGAAGATAACCATTTCGTTCGTGTTCTTGATCTTGAACATCTAGAAATTGAGGGAGTAGAATCGCTAGTTGGAGATATTAGGAACATAGAAGATGTGAAAAATGCCTGTGATGGGATGGATACAGTTTTTCAGACAGCAGCAGCAGTTTGGAATCCACGGACACCTACAATACTTTTTGATGAAGTAAATGTTGTAGGAAACCAACATGTAATTGATTCATGCATCAAGTTTGGAATAACACGGTTGGTTTACACCTCAACATTGGATGTTGTTGTGGATGGAAGAATGCCCATTGTGTATGCTGATGAAACCTTATCCTATCCTAAGAATATGCCTAAAGATAATTACTCAAGAACAAAAATACTTGCAGAGAAAGCTACTATAGCAGCTAATGGTGAAAAAGGTTTAATGACCGTTTCTTTGCGCCCTGTTGGAATGTACGGTCCTAGAGACAAATATCACATAGCTAATATTGTTCAAATGGCGAAAAATAAGAATAACATTAAACTTGGGAATGGAACAGCTAGATTTTCCCATGTTTATTCAGAAAATGCAGCTCATGCTCACATATTAGCCGCTAAACATCTTTACACAGGTTCACGAATAATGGGTGAATGTTATTTTATTGCAGATCATCAACCAGCAGAAAATCTATTCACTTTCATGGAACCATTTTTGGAAGCTTTAGGACTTTCTCCACCAAAGATATCCATACCATACAAAGTAGCTTACACTCTTGCATGGTTTGCAGAAAAAGTAGCTCCAAAATCCAATTTTAACAGATTTGCAGTTATCCAGACTTGTGTTGATCATACCTTTGTTAGCGATAAAGCAGAAAGGGATTTTGGTTATAAACCAGTTGTATCAAGAGAAGAAGCATTTGAACGGACTATTCAATGGTTTAAGAATAACAACAAAAGTTGAAAACAGTTCACTGGATTATGTTTGTTCTTTCTCCGATTCATCTAATTTTTTTATTGATTCTTTTCTGCATAAGAAAGATAATTACTATTGAAAGCCCAAGACCTAGAAATGTTGCTACAACGAGAAAAATCATTTGCACTGTATCAGATGCATTAAGTGTTGCAAAGAAAGCAATCGCCATAAAACTTATACTAAGAACAGAAGGTGCCATAAAAGCAATTGCTAACATCTTCTTAGAAACGATTGAACTATCAAGTTTCTTCTTAGGTTTCTTATCATCGTTAGCCATTGTATTAATCACCTATCCACAAGAATTAAAGTTTTAGTAATCTCCCAGTTTACTGAAACTTAGTAAACAGATAATGATTAATGATAGATACAACGTGAGATGCGAGGTATTCCCTATCTCCTACACTAATTAAAGTGGGGTCATACTTGCTTAAATCCTTTTCTTGAGCATCGGTTAGATCCACCTGACTACCTAAAATGAAGCAAAAATTGTTTGATTTAATTGAATCTTCATCTAATTTTGAGATATCTCTGCCTGTTGACGTAAGATAGAAGAGATTACAATCTGCAGCTAAGTTTCTTAGTAAAGAGGAAAAATCTTGTTTTTCTAAAGTAATCCCTAGTTCATCTGGAGAATTTAACAAATTTATCATGAATTTAGTAGCTTCTAACTCATTCTCAATAGGAGATGATATAAGATCTAAAGGGATTGTAAAAGTTAAATTTTCCTCGGGATGAGATAAGTAAAGCACTACTACAGATTTAGCATCACATCTGTCTTTCCAACGATAAAGGTTGAGCAAAATTCTTGAGAAAACATCAGCCCTCTCTTGTCCACCTACTACGGATTTAACTTTTTTGAGTGTTGATGTTCTGATTGTTGAAGAAGGTATTAAGAAAAAAAACTTCATTTTTATCCCTTTAAAATTGAAAAGAATAAAGAAGTGGAGTTAGATTAACCACGTCTCTCTTTTTTTGCTCTAATATTTGTTCGTCCCCTATGAATAGCACAAGAAACACAATAATAAACGATTTTTTGCTGGCGAGGGATATGAGCGCCTTCTTGTCGAAGTTCTCTCGCTAACCTATAGTCTACAGCACTGCTATAAACAGTGTATTTCTTCGCTTTGTCAGTGGGAATTTTGGCACCACAACTGGCACAGGTCTTAGCGGTTGCACGACCTCTTTTACCACCAGATCGTCCTCCCGATTTTCTCTTCTTAGGCATGTTAAATCAACACCGTCATTATAATAACCTGTTAACTGTTTATTGCATGAATTTTTAAGTTTGTTGAAAAATGAGCAAGAATATACTTACTTGCTGGAACTACTTTTATGGAATAGTTTATTGATAGTTGTACGCAAATAAGTTTCCGCAGTATCCATTAGTTTTTCACCTAAATCGGTTATACCATAGTATTTTCGGTCAATCCGTTCATCAGAATTTCTTTTCTCAACCTTTTCTACAACACCTTCTCGCTCAAGTAGATAAAGAATTGTATAATTTGTAACTGTTGCAGGACTAAAACCAAATTTAGTTTGTATTTCTTGACGCAATTCATAAGCATACTTTGGTCCTTCCCTCAGCAGTTTTAGTACCCAAATCCAAAGCAAGTCAATAGTAAAATTTTTTTCCAGTCTCTGATAAGCTTTAGTTTCTTCTGGTTTTAAAACAGAATTTTCTTCAGGAGAAGCAGTCATAGAATAGAAACAAACAAGGTATGTTATAAAATTTGAGGGAAAAAGAGAGATTATTTAAGTGGAACATATAGCGAAGAACGAGTTGCACCAATACCAGGTGATCCATGGTTAACCTTCTTAGTTGTGGGTGAAAACTCTCCAAACACGTGTCCTATCATTTGTAGTTGAATTAGAATTTCTATGTATTCCTTTCCATTGTAAATCGCAACTGTTGCTCCAACCATCTCTGGTAAAACAGTCATGTCTCTTACATGTGTTCTTACGACAACTTTTTCGCCTTTTTCTTGAGCTTCAATAGCTCGCCTAATGTCTTCTAATAGCTTCTTTCTTCTTGGTGTCCAGAATTCTTGACGAGATAGGTTTCTTCTTCTTCTTGCAGGTAATAATTCAAGTATCTCATCCATACTTTTCTGTTTCAATTCTTCTATTGTAAATCCTCTGTATCTAAACTTGCGTGAAGACATGCTTTTCGACCGAGCTAAATTCCTTCGATACTCATTTTAAACCTTTTGATTTTTGTTACTACAGATTGTAGAATTTCAAATGAAATCAAATGATCGAATTTAAGAGATAATTTGATATCAACCACCCAAAACCCAAGAATGCAAGTGACAGGAAAATCGGTAGAGGTAATCCCGGAAATTTCCCAAATCTCATCAAAAGCCGTTCAGTAAAGACTACTCCAAGCAATAAGCCAACGATAGATGCAAAACCTATTGCTAACCCAAAATTTGTTGCTGTAAATGTAACAAGTGAGGAATAGAAAATAAAATCGCCAATACCTATAGCGGTTTCCTTCTTTACAAGTGGGTTGCTAATTGGTTCATAGGGCATATTTGCTTTCTGAAACATCTTATTTATTGGCCCTTTGAAAACTGAGTAAATATCGAATATAGAAATTAGTATAATCAAAGTCAAAAACGTAGCCAATGAAAGTAATAGTCCAAATATTGAACCTAGAATAATTCCCAGAAAAACAACTAAAGAATTTCGAGAATGTTTATCCCCCTTGTCAAACACAAATACCAATAAAGTAAGGATTCCTGTTATTAATCCAACCAAAGCAAATGATATCTCAAACCAATACTGACCATTTTGCAAGTAAAAATCAATAAGATATCCATGAAGCCACAGAATACTGATAGGAGAAAGGAATAAGCATATAGAAAAAAATATTTTTAAAAAACGTTCTAAACCATATTTGAGTGTTAACACAATTATCACACTACTTATTACAGCTATCGAAACGAAAATTATTCCATCTATAATCTGGAATGAAACATCCCCTTCTTCCCCTACAAAAAATGATAAATCAAGGGTTATAATCTCGTAATATTGGTAAATCCATCCCACTATATTGCTAATTATTAGAAATGGCAATAACACTAGAAGAAGAGGTTGTTTGGTTTGATATGTTATTAGAAGATAACGAAATGGTGTTTTTTCATTTGAACTCATTCAATTAAGCACCTTAGTTCTTAGTGTTTTTTGATTCATCCCGTGTATTCAAGTTTGATCATATTTCCATCTTCAAGGTAATAATTGTCCACACCTATTTCAGAATATACCCACAGTCCAGAACTGGAATCGTGGTAATAGAATGACCAATAGTCAGGAAATTGTTCCTCGTAACCATTTACTCCAACAACATATACGCCAAATGTATAGTTGACCAACTCAAGATTTGCCACTTGTGAAAAGGCAGATAAAGCAGATTTGCCACCTGGTAACGTCACATTATATTCTTCTTGATTGTCTTCTTTCAAGGTGCCATAGTTTATGAAAACTGTCACACTAATATCACCATTAGAAGAAGAGTTAGAGGTGTAGATGAGGTAGTATGTTAAACCAGAAGTCATTATAGCTAAAAGAAGAACGCTCATAATCAGAAAAACTATTTTAGACGTTTTCATTAAATATCTCCTTTAATGTTATTTGTCTGAATGTTCTTACTTGAATCGGATAACTGTGGAAGCATCAAAAGTTTTATCCCCCTATATTTAAAAGCGGCAACGACCCAGCTAAACAAAGTTTTCGTTAAGCTAAACAGAATAAAGTTACCAATCACATGAGACATAGTAAAAGGAATACCAAAAATGAGGAGACTAATCAGATAAGTTACAGTCACACTTTGTTGAAGAAAAATAATCTGACCAAAAAGTGTAGTAATTACATCATAGGTTAAAGCAAAAATTGCTCCAAAAACGCCTAATTCCCAAAAAGAAAGTTTTACAAACAATTTTCTCCCCAAACCAGCTACTAAAGCGAGACCAATATAGCAAAGAAGTTTGAAAAGTATAAGTAATCCTCCGGAACCGTAAATTGGGATTACTAAAAACTCGTAAACTACAGCTATAGATATAGCAGATAGAAGTCCATACTCAATTCCAAATAATAGAGCTATAAGAAAAATCGTAACAGAGATAAATTCGAAGTTTGGAAAGAAAATAACAAATGCCGATAAAATAATGCCTAAACTTGCAAGTGCTGCAGTAACAGACAATTTTAGAATTGTTTGAATTCTATCTATCTCTTGCTGCTTAGACGATTTTTTTGTTTTATTCATTTTATCAACTGCTTAAAGATAATCACAAGCCAGAGTTCATATGCCTTTGAATACAACCTAGAAAGCTGTGTTAAATTGTTTTCTCTTATAGTGTGACCATGGAAACTATCTTAACATTTTTGAAGATAAAAGGAACCGTTAGCTTATGGAAGATAATCTCTCTGCTAACGATGATGAACTACTAAAAGTAATTCGTATTGATGTGTTAACAGCAAGTCCAGATATCTTCTCAGCAGAAGAAGGACCAACCGGCAAACATTACGCAGAGATTCCACTTCTTAATTTTGAATTGGAAAATGGGGAGAATTTTCTTATGACTAGCATACCTGTTTCTATAGCTATAGAAATCGCAAAGAGACTAGATGGTGTTGAAAGTGCGGATTCAAGATTAACTGTAGCTGAACTGGTTCCAGAATTGTGTGTTGTAGAACGAGTGATCATTGATTCCATTGTCCCATACTCTACAGCTTATCAAGCATCTATAGAAATTCGTTTAGAGGGAGTTAACGAAATCCAGAGATTTCAGATGATACCAAGCCATGCCACTTTACTTTCATTAGTTGCAGGTTCACAAATGTACATTTCAAAATCAGTAGTTTCTACATGTCCCGACAGTATCGAATAATTGCAAGCTAGTTAGTTTTTTGGGAGATAAGAAAAAATATAAGCTTGGTTTCAGACCAATTAAACAAGACTTATTATCTTATAATGGAGAAAGGAATACAATGTCAGAGGAAACAGCCGAAATAGACGAGGAAATTTTGGAGGAGGAGGAGGAGGGTTCCCGCGACTGGGGGAAGGTAGGGATAGCTATGTTGTTTTTCCTATTAATTGTAATCGGATATTATGTGATTCAAGCTCTTTCCTAAAATCCAAAACAATTTAAGTATCTAAACGGAAAGAACGATAAGTCTATGAGCGAAAAAATCATATCTGTTGAGAATTTAACAAAAACTTATGTTTCTAAAGCTGAAGAGTTAACAGTTCTACAGGGGACAAGTTTTGACATTAATAGGGGGGATGTAATTTGTCTATTAGGGATATCAGGATCTGGGAAAACAACAATGTTAAATATAATAGCAGGACTAGATGCACCTACTTCAGGAAGGGTTCTATACAGTGGAGAAAACATCGGTGAGTGGACATTAGATAAGTTGTATGATTTTAGATTGCGAGAAATTGGTATCATTTTTCAAGAGTTCTATTTACTAGAACATCTAACGGCGCTAGAAAATGTAATGACGTCAATGATATTAGCAGGAAAAACAGAAAATGAAGCAAAAGAAAGAGCATTGGAACTGCTAGAACAAGTAGGGTTGCGGAGAAAAGCGATGAACCACCCAGAAGAATTGAGCTCAGGTGAAAAACAAAGAGTAAGCATAGCAAGAGCAATAGCAAATTATCCATCGATTCTAATCGCCGATGAACCAACAGGAACCTTGGACAGTAAAAATGGCGACGAAATAATGAATCTATTATTAGATATTGCTCAAAAACGTCAAATGACGGTTATTTACACCACACACGACCCTTATATAACTAAACTAGCAAAACGTGTTTTTCTAATGCAGAATGGTTTAGTTGTCGAAAATGGCCAATCAAGTTTTGATAATATAGAGTTTGATGAAACGAACTTTAAGTATAAATTCAAAGGTGATAAAACATGATGGAAAAAGACGATTTTGTAAGCTCAGAAACTAGGAATTCGTTTTATTCAAGGGTGTTTCATGGTTTTTTATTTAATCTTCGTTTAATTTTGAAGAATATTAAGAACAAAAAAAGAAGCACTGTCATCATTATTGTGGGTTTAGTTTTTTCAATGTCTATTCTCTTTACTTCGTCAATATGGACTAATACATCACAGAAAATCATTGCCGATGACTATATTGAAACTTTAGATTATGAAATGTTCATTTCAACATTTTTGATAAACGCAATGGATGAAGTCTACGAGTTTGTCTTTTATGACCCATTGGTTAAGCAAGTAGATTGGATATTTCCAACAGTGGCCCTGTTTAATTATGAGGACAAGGGACCGTTCTATAGATGGTACCCCGAGGAAAATCAAGAAAATATGACTAATCCATTATCACTCTCATCAGCATTCATTGTATCCTCTCGATCTATTGATAGAATAAAACTCAATCTGGAAATTGAAGGAAATGCTACATTAAATTCTGGTGAGATATTGGTTAGTTATACCCAAGCAAAACAGCTAGAAAAAGTGTATAATGAAACAATTTCTCCAGGGTATGTTCTCAATGTAGCGATCACTCGTAGAATCCCAAACACAGATATGGGAGAACACACAATGCAATGTTATGATATTGAGGAAACTAGTTATGAAAATTACACCATTTCAGGAATATATAACTACGTAGGACACAATTCAATAATTGAAAGATTAGTGGGGGGAGGAGTTGCAGGTGCTGGTGGAATCATACTTGACTCAATATTGTTTCCAGCTGAAGATATGACTGGAGTAGATTTATTTGTAATGGACAGCAATGGATTATTACCTAGATTACTAATAAAAACTAATGCACAATTATTAAGAGAAGGTGGTATCACTCAGATGCCAGATAACCTGCTTGCTCTAAAAGAAAGAATAGAAATCAGGTTTTACCATTCGTTTTGTTATATTCTCTCTCAAGAAATCCAAACTATGGCAGATGAGTATCGAAGAGCTTTTAGTGCTACTTCATTATTTCTACCGACCATTGCATCAGCAATTTTTCTAACAGTGTTATCTACACAGATTACAATTAAGAGAAGAAGAGAAGAAATTGCTTTCTTAAGATCAAGAGGAGCAGCAAGCAGTCAGATAATTGGACTTTTCTTCGGTGAATTCGTTCTTATAAGTAGCATTTCTCTTGTTTTAAGCATAGGTTTTGGGATATTGACCTCTGCACTTATTCCATCATTTGGACATGGTGGATTCTTTAGCACAACTCTCTTTGTGAGGTATTTCCAGTACTTGGAGATTTCTCCATATGAGATAGAAATCTTTGCGGTTTTAGTATTGGGAATATATCTAGGGGTCACACTAATCAATGTAATTTCGTATGTTAGAAAAGATATTCAAGAATCATTTCTGATAACTAGAAAGGGGCAACAGATTGTAGGTCTAAGTATGAAAATAGCTGCATTTGCCTTAATTATTGCTGGTTTTGTATTTCTATATTTAGATTATGCGGCCATAGCAAAACAGAGCTACACATTTGGCTTCAATCTAATATCCGCTAGTTCCAAGACTCTCTACGCTTTTATTGGAGTCATTTTCTTTGGGTGTTACTTCACAGCTATTGGAATAAATTATCTACTAAAAAATATTGAGGGTATATATAAACGAATATTCAAAAGAAGAAATTTCTTTATCTTTAGAAATATCAAAAGGTCAAGAAAAAGCTTAACTGATTTGACTTTCTTCTTAGTGTTAATGGTATGTTTATTGAGTTCTTTTATCATGATAAGATCGACAACTATCAACAATATCAAGGCAGAAGACGCCTATAGAAACGGATCAGACATAAGAATCCAAAGCATTCTCCCAGTCAATATTTCAGAATACGAAGAGATGATTGACAGTATCCCTGGAATTGAGAAATCATTAGGGTTTTATTCAATAATAGCCTCAATCGGCTATCAAAATGTAGAGGTTTTCGGCATAAATCCAACAGATTATTCGAATATAGGTAGGTGGCTAGATGAGAGTTTTCCAGATGTTAATTCAGATGACGCTTTAGCAGACTTAGGTGCGAATCAAACGGGAATTATTCTTAGTAAGTATACATCTGAAAGACTTGGTTTCTCTGTAGGAAGAACTATGTTTGTAACAGATTTTAGAGGTGGACCATTTTACATGCGATTCAATGTATCTGCTATCATTAATTCAGCACCAGGTTTGGGAGTTGCACATGGACATGATCCTAAAATGAATAGAATTACAAGCGAGTGGGCACTTGTAAACGAAGAGCTTTTCACTGATTTAGGTGTAGAAAATGGTACGCTTTTCCTTGCAGACGTTAGTGATGGTGCAGATATTGAAGCGATTAGCGATCAAATAAAAGCTCTTAATCCTCTGTTCATTGTAAATCCAGATAAGATCAACCCTGACTATATTGGTTATTTCATAACAGACTATATTCCACCAATTACTGTAATATTACTGATTGGAGCAATTTTCATTGACATCATAGCAATTGTGTATGTTGTTATCTCAACTGAATTCATATTAGAACAAAGAAGAAGGGAATATGCGGTGTTGATGGCATTAGGTGGAAGACAGAGCAACATAAGAAGACAGCTTGTCTACGAGATTTCATTATTCGTTTTAGTCACAATAATAGTTGGGATACCCTTAGGCATTATTACAACGCTAATGGGACTCAGTTTCCTAAAACCGTTGCTCATGTCTCAAGAAGTTGTGACGATGACTTTACATATTGACGTAGTCGCTCTGATTATCATGATTGTTACTTTGATAATTGCAGCTGTATTAGGAATAATTCCGCCAATCCGAAAGCAGATGAAATATGAAATAGTTCATGAGCTTCGAGCATTAACTTAATGCCAAAAAATGGCACTAAGTTTTATTTCCTTAAATGCAAATTATGCTAGTATTAATTCCCCACGAGCTTTATCTAGCGATTGTTCTATCATATACTCAGCCGAATCCTTCCAAGATTGATCAATATATGAATAATTATTGGGATTAAATGGTTTTGTAACAGTTGTTTGAGGGTCAAGCATCATTATTTGTAAATCAGGAAATAGTGACCAAAGAAGGTTAATTAGTTCCAATTTGTCCTTGGGAGGAAGAAGCATTTTCCAGAGAAAACCCTTTTCAGTATGACGAAAATCTGATTCAAAAGGTAGGGGGAGGTTCTTAATCAGATAGATAATTTTTGTCATTGCACGCTGACTACATATTACTTTGAAAACCAACTCATCTTCAAGCCCAAAGAATGATCGATCAACCTCTACAAGATAATTTCGGATTACATATTTGTTCAAAAATTTCTTACGGCGAGAAATAGTATATTGTGGTGTTCCTAGTTGTTTTGATAAGTCTGCATATTTCTGGGTAGGATCTCGAACCATCTCTTGTAACAAAAGAAAATCAAGATATTTCAGATGACTTAAAACGTTCTTAGGTTTTTCTCTAGCTATTCTTTGAAAATAATCATATTGGGGAATATAATCAACGCTGTCAACATTTTTCTTCCAGATATCCCAACTGAAGAACCATTTACTAGTACTGGAATCCCAATATGTAAGGTCACTATGGGTTTTAATGCCCGTTCCTATTGTTGTTGAATGCACGATCTCAGCAATAAGGTTGCTATCCTTAATGTATTTAAGAAATTCAAGAAACTTGTTTATTGTACCTATAGGGATATGTACTTTCAGAAATATTCCTGTTATCCCTCCATAGCATCGTTGTCTAACTACTAGATATGGGTGATAGTCAATAATTTTTTCAACGATTCTATATTTATCAATTGAATCTACACGCAAGAGAAATATGTGACTTTCCAAACCTAATGACTCAGGATGATACTCAGCATGAAAGCTTTTGATAACTTTTTCCTCAATTAGTTTCTCAATTCGCTTCTTCACTGTTGGAGGAGATATTTTAATTTGTTCAGCTAATTTACTATAAGGAATGATAGGTTCTTTGAGAATATGTTTGAGAATCAAATATTCTTCTTGTTTAAGAATCAAGATATTTCATTAAACGAATAGTTTAGAATTAAAAAAAAGTTGTGCACAAAAAAGTGAAGAAATAAGGAAAGTTATTTCCTTCTTCTAACTATTAGTATACTTATCACTGCGAAAGCGGCAATAGATGGTATAAACCACGGATATGGAGATTCAGTAGGTTCAGGCTCAGGCTCAGGTTCAGGGGGAGGAGGAGGAACATAAAGAGCATATTTGATATCGATATCGAAAGCTTCTGTGTACTCATCAATATGAGACTTGGAACGTATTTTCATGTCTAAATCGTAGAATAAACCACTTGTCGAGTTAAATTTAATAGTTGTATTAAGTTTGAAATCTGTTATATTAACAGGCAAACTAATTGGTAAACCTGCATCACCATCACCCATCAGTTCAGAAAGAATTGATGAGTTAACTTCTGGAGCAAACAGATCAAAATACAATCTCAAATATGTTTCATCTAACAAAGAATGTGCTGCAGTATATGTTACATTTGCATATTCAGTGATGTTGAGTAACAATTCCTCAAGAAGGTAAAATGAATTTGACGTATTTATAAACTGACCAAAATATAGGAGATAATCAGGAATTGTTCCTATAGACAATGGTAGAGCAATGGGTAGTCCTACCGGTAAAGTTACATTTTCTTCTCCTACAGGCATTTCAACAAAAATTGTTTCATTAACTGAAGTGCCTCCTGTAGAATTATAGGTAGTATAAGTATATCCAGTATCAGTAAAACTGTCAAAAGCTACTCTCATAGTCAAATTTTCAGCTAAATAATCAGCATAATTTAAACCTCCCAACTTGAGAGTTATCAGTTCATATTTATTTATTACATCTGTTTCAACTCCCCAATTGGTTGCTGCTTCTGTTGGTGTAACAAAAATCAACGATGTAAAAAGTAAAAGAACGCTTAAATTGACAAATAATCTTTTTCTCATCTACTAATTCACTAAATAAATTTATTCACTTAGTGTCTTTTATAGTTATTTATTCTAATTTTCTCGAATGTAGTTTGTGTGCAAGCTTTTTTTAGCTAAATCTATAACTTTTGTAGCTATCTCTTCATTGACAGCTAGAATTTTTTTCATTTTATTTATATCAGAATTAGCAATTTCTTGTATATTTTTGTATTCATGGAATAGAGTTTGGACTTTACTCTTGCCAATTCCTTTAATATCATCGAAAATTGTTCGTTTAACAGACTTATCTCTTAGCTTCTTATGGTAATTTATTGCAAATCTATGAGATTCATCTCTGACATATTGGATTAACCGCAAAACAGCTGACCTTTGTTCAAGTATAATTGGTTCATCCTGATTTTCTACGAATATTTCTTCTTTCTTCTTAGCAATACTTACCATTGGAATTTTTAATTGTAACCCTTTCAAAACTTTTACAGCAACATTCAATTGTCCCTTTCCACCATCAACTATCAACAAATTCGGTAGAGGATCTTTCTTAAGAGTTTCAGATTTGTATCTACGGGAAATTACTTCTTTCATCATCTCATAATCATTTGAATCTGAATATTCTTTTCGAATACGAAAACGTCGGTATAGGTCTTTCTTTGGCTTTCCATCAGCAAAAACTACACAAGAACCTACCGAATGTTGCCCTTTTAATGTTGATATATCAAAACCATGTATAATCTCTGGCATCTCATCTAACCTAAGTATATTTTTCATTTCCTCCAGAACAGTTTCGGCATCCTCATAGTACTTTAATTCGCGTACATACTTTTGCAATTCTTTAGATGCATTCTTCTCAGTAACATTATTCAATTGTTTAGCTGTGTCTCCCCTAATGCTCAAAACCGGGAGATTGATATCATTATTAAACCTAGAAATGAAGTTATCACTAGCTTGAATCTTATGTCTCGGTTTATCTAATCCATAAACGTAGGTCAATGCTTCACCCAAATTAACCATTTCTTCTTTCTCGTCATAAATGAAAGTTTTAATGTTGTGAATTCGATATTCGCGAATTTCTATCTTACACAAAGAAAGGATATTAGACTCTTCTCTGTAAGCCAATAAGTCAACATTTCTTTTCTTTGAGTGCAGGTCTTTTTGCATATTCAAAATTGCATAAACAGCTTGAATAAGGTCACGTAGGTTTGCAGCTTTTTCAAAATTAGATCCTTCAGAAGCCGCCCACATTTCCCCTTCAAGATTATCAAGTAAATCTGCAACGTCTCCCTTTAAAAAGGCGATAACGTTTCTGACTGTTTTTCCGTATTCTTCAGGAGAAACATCATTCACACAAGGGGCCAAACACCTGCCTAATCTTTCTCTCATGCAACGGAGAGGAGCTTTACTTTTTCTAGTTTGTTCTTTGCACTTCCCACAATCACATATTGGAAAGAGTTTCAGAACAAGCTTTGCTGTTTGTCTGAGCATTGTATCATTAGTAAAGGGACCAAAGTATACACTTTTAGGAATTCTAGAATCAGTTTCTCTAGTAATATAAAACTGGGGGTATTTATCTTCCATCGATATGCGGATTAGAAGATGTGATTTATCGTCTTTTAGTTGACTATTTAATTTAGGTGAAAGTTGTTTCACTAATTTCTTTTCTAAAATCAGAGCCTCTGATTCATTTCTGGTGATTACCCAATCTACCCTGTTTGCTAACTCTTGTAATTTCTCCTCTTTTGGGTCAGGAGTAGTTTGAAAATGCTGCTTAACTCTATTTCGAATGTTTTTAGCTTTGCCAACATATACGATTTTTTCATTCTTATCCTTAATAAGATAAACACCTGGTTCCAAAGGTAAAGATTCTAAATCTGATAAAAGACTCATCTACTTTCCACCAATTTCTCAAGTTCTCGAATTTTATCGCGGTAAAGAGCAGCTTTTTCGAAATCCAATTTTCCTGCTGCTTCAGCCATTTGACCTGTTAAATCTTCAATAACATAAAGAAGATCTTCCTTTGTAAGCCCCTTAGGCACTTCAATCTTTTCTTCTTCTTTTGGCGTAATTTGCATAAGATGTTCTACAATGGATTTAACTTCTTTTCTGATTGTTGCTGGTTTAATATTGTGTTTTTTATTGTAATCTTGTTGTATCTTTCTTCTACGATTATTTTCCGTGATAGCTGTTTTCATTGAATCAGTTAGATTGTCGGCATATAGAATAACACTACCGTGGATATTTCTGCTAGCTCGTCCCATTAGTTGTATTAGGGAACGCCTAGACCTCAAAAAACCTTCCTTGTCTGCATCAAGAATAGCTACGAGAGCTACTTCTGGCAAATCCAAGCCTTCTCTTAACAGATTAATACCAACTACTACGTCATACTTTCCTAATCTTAAATCGCGGAGGATGGCAATCCTCTCTAAGGTATTTACTTCATGATGAAGATAAACTGATTTAATTTTCATATCAAGGAGGTAATCTGATAGAGTTTCAGCGCTTTGTTTGGTCAAAGTTGTTACAAGAACTCTTTCTCCCTTACTTGTTCTCTGATTAATCTCACTTATCAAATCAACAATTTGTCCATCTGTTTTTTTTACATTTATCTTTGGATCTAATAATCCAGTAGGACGTATAATTTGTTCAACAACCTGACTTGATACCTCAAATTCATGAGGACCCGGTGTAGCACTAGTAAAAATCACGGTTTTCATGTAATTATTGAATTCATCGAATGTAAAGGGGCGATTATCTGCTGCAGAGGGCAGTCTAAAACCATAATCGATCAGGTTTTTCTTTCGAGACCGATCACCACCATACATTCCTCTTATTTGTGGTATCGTTAAATGTGATTCATCAATAAGTAACAGGAAATCCTCTGGAAAGTGATCAAGAAGGGTATAAGGTTGTTCTCCAGGTTTCCTTCTATCAAAGTGTCTTGAGTAGTTTTCAATGCCTGGACAGGATCCAGTTTCTCTTAATAATTCTAAATCATAAAGTGCTCGTTGTTTCAATCGGTGACTTTCTACCACTTTGTTTTCTTTTTCCAATTCAGCAAAACGCATTTCAAGTTCCACCGATATATCTTCCAGAGCGCTCTCAAAGTAGGCATCATTGGCAAGGTATTGTGTCCCTGGAAAGATTGACAAGTGTTCATATTCTCTCATCTTCTCTGCGGATACCGGATGGCGGGCAGTCAAACGCTCAATCTCATCTCCGAAGAATTCTATGCGATAAACATAATCACCATATAAGGGGAATATATCAATAGAATCTCCGCGAACTCTAAAACATCTACGAGTGAGAGCAACATCATTTCGTTGATATTGGTTTTTGACAAGTTCAAGCATTAATTTTTGTCGATCAAGAGTATCACCTATATTCAATTTTATCTGATTGGAACGGTATAATTCAGGAGGACCGGTGCCATAGATACATGAAACAGATGCACATACAATAACATCATCACGAGTGGCAAGAGCTTCTAAAGCCGTATGGCGTAAACGCTCAATTTCCTCGTTTATATCAACATCCTTCTCAATATACATATCCTTTGAAGGAAGATAAGCTTCAGGTTGATAATAATCATAAAAGGAAACATAATAGTTGACGCTTGCAGAAGGAAAGAGAGTTTTAAACTCACCAAAAAGCTGAGCCACTAGAGTTTTGTTAGGACCAATAATCAAAGTAGGTTTCTTAATTTTGTTAATAATATGGGCCATCGAAAAAGTTTTGCCAGAACCGGTTACTCCCAGAAGCGTCTGACATCGATCCCCTCTTTTTATTCCTCCGAATATCTTTTGAATGGCTTTTGGTTGGTCTCCTCTTGGCTTTAAAGGAGTTTTGATATCTAATGGCATTATTATTTCTCCTATCTTTTTGAAGTTAAAAAGTATGTTTATCTGAAAGAGGGTTTTCACTTAATGATGCTTATTTGTCTTCTTGTCTTATTAGACAAAGCTAGGTACATGTCGTGCTTAGAGCTCATGATATAGGGCGAAGACACTCTATACTTACTCTGAGTGGATACATCACGTATCCTCCTACCCCGTTCGCACTACGTTTAGGTAGAGCTTTCGGATCGCTTTTTATCAGAATGTTGTATGCGGCATTAACGTCAGCATTGATCAAGTGGCCTTGAGCAGAACGAAACAGCCCTCGGTGGATCCTTTTCCCCTTGTACTTTTTACGTTTTTTAGGGTACTCATTATCCAGGAAACT
>JABCTC010000120.1 GCA_018238545.1 Candidatus Heimdallarchaeota archaeon | reverse complement strand
GTGTCTAGAACTATTCCAGCACTTGTATTCATCCCAGCCAAGAATAGACCTACTATTATAATTAGAGGGATTAATGTTTTTGTTTTATTTTTCATTTTCATTTATTTTCGCCTCTTTTTTATTAGATAAATAGATAATCCAATCAATAACAATCCAGCAAGAGCAGAACCAGAGCAGATGTAGATTAGTTGTGCTGTGTTGATGTTTGTATTAATTATCGTCACTTCGTGCCAATCTGTGTAGATTGTTGCAATATATTTACCGACACCATAACCTATTTTGAAATGGAACTGCGCATCTTCATCAATATTTTCAAGACCTAGAGAAGAAGTAGCAACAGAAATGACCACTTTTGACGGTGTAGATTTAGTTATAGGAATATCTACTGTTGTAGGAGTACCTAGAAGTATATCTGAACTAGATGTTATATCATATATGAGAAAGATACACCCACCATAGAGTTCAGATGATACATATTCGTAATCAAATGATACTACTATCTTGAGTATATCTCCTTCTCTAACACTTTCAGGATAATCAATATTTGATATATCTACTGAGTAAGCTATTGTATTCATAGCTGTTAGAAATATGCTAAAAATCAAGATCAGAGTAATCGTTTTATTTTTCTGTTTCATTTCAGTTTACTTCCTTTTTCTGATAACAATAATAGTAGATAGAAATAGTAATGGAATTATGAAAGATAAAGCAAATACACTTACTTCTTCTGCTTCAACTATTGTCAATTCACTAGTTTCAGTTAGTATATCGCCACTTTTGTAAACAGTATCACCAATTATCAGTCCAGTAGTATATTCAACCCGAAATATGAATGTGTCATTTACTTCACAAACAACTGTAGAAGTGTCTATTTCTATGATTATATTTACTGGTTTGGGTGTTTCTGGTAAGGCTACTGGAACATTTTGACGATAATCTATTACAGGGATTACTCCTACATCATAATATAGATAGATATGATCTCCCCAAAGACAATCTATATCTCTAGGGTAATCAAATGAAACAATTATTTCAAACGTTTCTCCTATTTCAACTGTAGCTGGATAATCGACATCAGATAAGGTGGCATACTCACCAGCTCTTACGGCAGATGATAGACCGAATATAGCTAGAAACAGTAAAGCAAATATTACTGTCTTCATCCTTTGTTTCAATTAAATCTCTCTCCTTTTCTTGAATAAGTAAGCTAAAACTAATAGGATAGCTAATACCGCTACACCTATTAAGACATATGTAATCCAAGCAGGTAATTCCTCTACAGGGGCATCTGTAGTAGTTACATTTTCAGGATAAACTGTAAATGTTACAACTGAGCTATGATAATCAACCGCCCATGCTAAGACTAAATCTACAGAATATTCTATGAATGTATTCATAGAAAAGGGACCTAGCTTAAACGTTACTTTAGATAGCCTTGCAGGCAACACTTCTTCACATCTTATTGGTGTTTGTTCTACACCGTTTTTAGACCATTTAAGAGAAGTATCCGTTCTATCAAGAATTTCCTTTTGAGCATCACCTTCTTCGGGTGTAAGTGTCACAGTAACAGTTACTATGTTACCTATTCTAACATTGTTTGTAGTTGGAAATTGTGTCATTTTTATGGTCATCGCAGCTTGTGTTGTCGTACTTGTCAAAGGAACAAGTATAATCATTAAGGCTATCAATATTGTTTTTAATTTCAATTTGTTTTTCATTTTTTTATCACCATTTTTTATTTTTTTCTTTTCTTGAATATTATAATAGACACCAAAGCAAAAAAAACAACTATCGCTATGATAATGTAGATCGTGTAGTTACTGCTGTCGCTCCAAAAAGAACCAACTGTGAAAGAGTAAGATTTACTTTCAAAATCAAACACAGTTAAAAATTCTAGGTATATGGTATATTCAACCACTGAATCTAATTCAAATTTACCCAGCACAAAATTGATTGTCAATTGTGAATCAGATAATTCTACTTCGGACAAATCACAGATTATAGGATTTTTTATTTCTTCATTAACAAGATAACGTAATTCAGAAAAGCTTAATGTGTCTTTATTATCATCTATTAAAGATGAAGTAATTGTCACAGAAACTTTAACATTATTATTGGTTGTTACTGAATCAATATCAGGTGTCTGAGTTATGTCTAAAGTAGGTACTAAAGCTGAAGAACTATTCAAAGATAGCGTTATCATTATTAGAAAGGTCATTATCCCGAGTAGTTTTTTGTTTATCATCTTATTTTCTTCGCTCCTTTAACTCCTATAATAAATCCTGAATAAAGAACAAAAAGAAATAGAAATGGAATAAGAGCGATCTTTACTTCTTCTACAAATGTTTCTACACCAGAAGTAGAGAACCAGTATATTATCGTTATTACAACAAAAATGATACCAGACATACTAATA
>JABCTC010000119.1 GCA_018238545.1 Candidatus Heimdallarchaeota archaeon | reverse complement strand
GATCTATTCTGTCCTCTGCTGCTGTTCCATATCTTAATTGCCAAGAATCAGCTAATCCTGCACCAATGGTTATGTTGTATTCAGCTGAGTGAGCTCTGAAATTGAAATCTCCCATATAGATAACATCAGCTAAACCTGATGTTCTGCTGACCATCTCTTGCGCTTGATAGATTGTAGTAATATCTTCATCACCAGAAGGATGATTGACAAACACGTTGAAAACTCGAGATCCAACAGTGATTTGAGCTTGAGCTGATCCTACTTGTTCTTCGTCACTATAAGCGAAGAAGGAAAGAGCATTAGAGATAGGGAACTTTGAAAGAATTGCACACCCATATGTGTTCGTAACCGTCTTTGGACCATAGTAAGAATACATATTCAGATTAGAGGCTAAGTATCGTACTACATCCATGTTTCCACCTGAAATTCTTGTAGGATCACACTCTTGTAATCCAATGATATCGGGGTTAATTTCTCGGATGAGCTCTAATTGACCATCATAATTCCAATCTCCTGAAACATTGATTCCTTGCTGAATGTTATAAGTTAATATTGTAAGTGATGTCTTCCCTTCAGCAGAATAGCTGGGTCTAGGTGTTGTGAGAACAGCTCCTGTGATTGTACCTATAAGAATAATTCCGAATACAACACTTACTCCTATCTTTGAATTACGCTTCTTAACCAATTTGTCAAGTTTCATTGAAGATGGACCAATAATCAATGTGGTTGCTGAAAGAAGAAAAGCTGGTATAAAGAAGGCTAACCAATATTGGTCTCTAAACGCGAAGCTTATCGGAGGAAGATACCCCCATACATTTGGTAACACTTGAACAAAGAGCATTATTATGATAAATAATCCACCAATTGTGAAGCTACCTCCTATTTGTGAAGGTTTAGGTTTCAAATTGACAATCTCTCTTACAAGGAATATGAAGTTTAAATAAATAATCGGAGAAGTAAGTATAGCAAATGCAAGTGGTATATGGTGGAACCACTGTGTTGCTGGTGCTAATAATGGAAAAGCAGCTGGATCATTTGTGAAGAAAATTTGATGGACAAGTACAGTCATTGTTAGAGATATTGCAAAAGCTGCATTCCAAATCGCTATCATCCAAGATTTCAGATAGTTGATGAAATCAGGTTTCCATAACATGACTCCAATAAAAACTCCCAACATACTAACTATCCCAACTACAATTCCTATATAATTGCCTTCAGTCCACCTGGCGATCACTGTGGGACTCATGAAAACAAACCAAATTAACACGAAAATACTGAACAACCCCATTGTTAAACCAAGGATTTTTCCAAAACCACCTTTCTGAGTAGGTTCTTCAGATGTAACAGTATCTTTGTTTTTTAGATACTCGTCTCGATCACGCAAGTATATTCCAACAAGGATTACTGAGGCCAATATCCCTAGTGCCCAGCCAATTATTTGATTCCATCCATATTGCGATATATCAACTGTTGAGTTTGCTGTTCTATAGAATATGGACATTGCAACTCCAATAGCTAGACCTATTGCCATATCTACACTTATCTTCTGTTCCTGTTTTCTCATCTTTGTGAGGAATCCGCCAAAGAAAACAAAGAAGCTTCCAACAGCTATTCCAGCCATTATGTAAACTGCTTGTTTATTGACTAATGGTTCAATCAATCTTGTAATAATCATAAGCTCTCCAGAGACTAGTAGAACAATGTTCGGAGCACGTTTCCAGAATATTAACAAAACTAAAGGTGATAACAGAAAAAGAAAACCAAGTATATTCTCATCAGGCTCCAAGTTAAGTAGCGCATAAGAATAAACCCTTTCGACGAGAACAGAAAGCATCTGCAAGAAGAAAAGGAATAGAATAGAAAATAGAGCAATAAGAGAATAATCAGTATTAGTAATTTTCTTAAAACCTAACATAAAATAAAGATAAATCTCACTTCTTTAAAAAGTAATTCAATATTGTCTCGACAAACACTTAAAGTATAATCCAACAAATAAAATTTAAACTGCTCTAAGGAGAATAATAAAGTGAATGAGAAATATGCAAAATACTCCATGGGTACAGAGGTAGACTTTCAACCTATGGAACTAATTGATATTAAGACTGTTATTGATTCATGCAAAAAAGATTGGCAAAATCGACTGTTATGTGAAGTAAATGACTTTTCAGTAAGATTAGCTGTGATTAAAGGTGATTTCTATTGGCATACTCACAATGATGATGATGAATTTTTCTATGTAGTTGATGGAACTTTATTCATAGACATAGCTGATGAAATAATAGAACTTGGACCTAACCAAGCTTTCCTTATCCCTAGAGGAATAAAACACCGAACACGGGCTCCTACGGGAACCGTAAGCAACAGCTGATTAAAATCTTATTCAATCTTGCCATAAGTCTCTGAGCTGTTCATCATTGCATGTTGAGGTGATGATGGTTAATACCTCTCTAATTTTCTCCCATTTTTCTACGAGTTTATATAGGAAAGTGCTGATATATGGGTAGTGCTTGGCGAAAACTCGTCATGT
>JABCTC010000118.1 GCA_018238545.1 Candidatus Heimdallarchaeota archaeon | reverse complement strand
TATCTATATCACAATAAACACGTATGTATATAACTGTTGTCGTATGGTGTAATATGTGGTTGCATGTGTTGGCATGTTGTTTTGTATCTGTTGTTGTATTAGAGAGGCCGAAACAATTAAAGAAGTGAAAAACACCATATAGTTTAATATTCAGAAGACAATAAAAGTTCTTTAGCGTTGCTCTTTCGAGATCTATTATTCAAATCTAATTAGCAAAACTAGTTAATTTGGCTTAATCTATTTAAATCCCTTAAATATTCCCTATATCATGTTAGAAGGAGCTTTTTTAGATAGTCCGCCATATTGGAAATGAGACCCATAATGGGTCCCATAATAGGTGCCAAACTTTGGGACTAAAATTCGAGCGGGATTGCAATCCCGACTAACTATTAAACCTGTGGTTGATTCGTTCCTCCAATTATTGGAGTTGCTCCAATACCAAAACTTGGTAATTTAGTGCAATCCCCTCCACACTGATTTTTGTATGTAACATAAAATGGTGTTTCTATGTGCCTTATAGATTTAGTAAAAAAAATTGTAAAAGTCAGAAAGGGGGAAACCTCAGAGAGGACGGGTGTGTTGGGCGCGCCAACAACTGGGCTGATTACTCCCCCATACCATAATAATGATAAGGAGGGGCAGCTTAAAAAGATTTAGTAAAACCTCCCCTGAAAATTACCTTTTATATTATTGGTGATTAAATACTTTCATCAAAATTAATTAATATAACCTGATGAAAAAAGAAGAATTGAAAATAATAGCAATAGACAAAGAAACAAAAAGAGAATACTCAAAAGAACAACTCGAGAGATTAATATTTAGATTTTCTGGAAAAAAATTTATTCTGGTAATCCGTCAAGTTCCTTAATCATATCTAATTGTCTCCTAATAGCATTAGTCACAAATTCAGCTCTAGTTCTATATCCTTGATAGTTATCTTCAACTAATAGATCTACTAAATCAGCTAATTTTTTTGGAATTTGCACAGTTACATGTTTAACCATGTACCCTTAACCCATACATGTAGTACATATAATTTTTGTACCAACCATCAATTACACATAAATTACCGCTATGTTTTTATATGGTTTTGTTATTAGTGAGTTAAGGATAAATTATGAGTGATAAAAAATATACTACAATTCAAATCCCAACTGAGTTAGCTCATGTAATTGACGAGATAATTGGAAAACACAAATTCAGCTATAGAAGTAGAGCCGAATTTACTGTAGAAGCTATAAGAAAAAGAATTGAAGACATTCTACAGGAACCAAAGAATCAGGAGGTTAAAGCTGTTGCCTGAAACTCGTTTAGTCACTTACAGACTTACAAATCAAGGTCTCATCGAAATGGATGAAATGCTTAAGCGAGGGGATTATCCTGATCGCACTGCAATAACTAGACAAGCTGTTTTAGAATTGATTGATAACGCAAAATCAGAAATGAGAGCTTCTATCAAAAAGAAAACTCCTTTCAAAAAATATGTTCAAGAAATTAAAAGGAACCTTCAGGAGGGTCAATTCTAATGTCCATTGTTGCTTATGAGAAGATAGCTGGTTGCAACCTTCAAGTAATTGAAAAGAATGGCGAATATTGGTTTATAGCTAATCAGATCTCTCAAGCTGTAGGACATATTAATTATCGAGCTTCTGTTAATAATATCCTCAACCGCAATCTTGATGATTTCAAAGATTTATACCTGCATACACAAATTGTATACGCAGGTCAAAAACGTGAAGTTGTTTTGTTTAATGAGGAAGGCATCTATCTCTTTTGCATGTTATCTAAAACTGAAAAAGCCACTCAATTCCGTAGAGCTGTTGCAAAATTCCTTAAAACTTTTCGTACTAATAGACTTTCTTTGGTTAATACTGAATTAGCTCGTTTAGTTAAAAGTGATGCTAAGCGAGAAGATGATTACGCTTTTGTTAGTTCAGAGATCCGCACTTTGCATGATCATATTTCCTTACTTGCTGCTGAAGTTAAACGTCTTCAAGTTAGTGAAGATAAAGAGCTTAGCACTTGTATCACTACTGTTCAATTTTATCATTTAAAAAACGAAGGCTGGAAATTAGCTCGAAGAATAGCCATGCTCAAAGGGCAAGAAGAAGCTACTGCCGATGATAAACGGTTCCTTTGGCAAAAAATGAAACAATCTCTTAGGATCCCTGAATATTTCAAGATTGAGCTCTTTTCTGTTAAACAGCACAATTCTGCTATAAAATGGTTAGAAGAAACTAACAAGAAATTAGATTTCAAAATAGGAGGAGCTTATACTTGATCTCTCCCCAACAAATCCGCAAGCTCCAGGAGCATAAGGAGATTGAAGCTGAATTGCGTTATTGGGAAAGACAAGTTACTATTCTTGCTCAAGCTAGAGAAGAAGCTCTTGTACATATTAAGAATTTACGAAAAAGAATAATCAAAAACAATACAAAAGGTTAGGAAAATGTCAGAACAAGTCCAACATTCCCTATTAGATATAGGGATTAAAGAATTAAAAACTTTGCTTTTCGATAAAGAAGAGCGTACAGA
>JABCTC010000117.1 GCA_018238545.1 Candidatus Heimdallarchaeota archaeon | reverse complement strand
TGGCGCTGACTTTTGCCTCCGGACTGGCTCTGTATTTCATCGCAACCAATCTCGCCACAATTGCCCAATACGTTCTGACCGGGCAAGCAGATTTTAAAAATATTTTGCCAAAACTTCCGTCGAGGTCTTAACAGATAAACTGTTTACCCTGAGCTGGAACACGGAAAATACGTGACAAGGCGGATTCGGGCTTGTCGTGCTATTTCTTAGTGTATATTTCTGCGCGAATATGCACAGTACCCTTATTTGCCTTCTTCACCTCTTGTTTTCAAAAGACATTATTAAAGATAGGGGAATAGAGATCAATTCATTAGACAAGCTTCAGGATTACTTCACATTGTCCGATGATGAAATGGGATCTTATAAAAGAAAAGGGCTTCATCTGGTAAAAAGAATATATGAATTTGGAGAAACCGATTTGAAGAATAAAGGCAGCTAATTGCTTTTAAATTGAAAGAGAGCAAGGAGTGTAATATTTATGATAGATAGGGATTTTGATCAAAAAAAGCCTTCATAAATTCTTTATTCTGGAATTTGTAACGATAGACAGTATACGATCCGATATTCGCATTCATCACGAATTTAATAATTTCTCCAACACCCCAACCAATTATTAGGCCAAAAAATCCGCCAACTACTATATTTTTAACAAAGGCGCCGTAATAACCAATTAATCCACCAAGAATGATAGAAATAATAGTAATGATCGTTACTGTTGTATTAATGTTTCTAAGTTCGCGTTGGCAACTGGCGCATATAGGAACATTAAATTTAAAGGTCCTGTTGGTGAAAAAGAAAGCCAAATTGGAAAAAAGGGGCATGGATTGGATCTCGTGAGTATCTGTAGGGTTATCATTTGCGCCCTTGGCGCACATGTGGGGCAAACTGTATACCGGTTGATACATAAATACCTCCTAAAGAGATGTAGCTATAAGTTTTTTTGAACATTCATGTAAATATCTTAAACCTTCTTCTTCATTTTTGGGAATTAATGAGCTCAACGGCTCAGAGCCGAGTATGAAACGATTTGAAGCGCGAAACCGAAGAGTCCGCTGTAGTGGAGGGTAGGCCGCCAAATTGAAGCTAGGTCTTTTCAACTCCCTAATCACCGGTAGACTTAAATCTAGATAGAATTGAGGTGACAGACTTTTTCAATTGGGCCAATTCTATTCTTTCCAAGACCCCAATTCGAGCCATAGTTTCAAGGACTTCCATGATTTCTCTCAGGTATTCAAGAGTTGCATCAGTGACAGATGAAGTGTCTTTCTTGATGAGATGGGTTAATCCAGGAAGCATGACAGCGACTGTTTTATCACGCGGGAATCGATGGAACAAGAAAGTCTCTACCCCGTAACCCAGATTTTCCATGTCTTTTCTGAGCGGCATTAAATCTTCCTTGAAGTAAGCTCGTTGACCAGTAAGGATTAAAACCGGGGAGAAGGTTGACGTCAGGGAAAATTCTGCAGAGACACCCTGACCAAGAGTCACCTTAGCTAAACCATAAACAAGCGGCAGAGTTAAAGTCATTAAATGGTACTTATTCAGCCCCAGGAGATGAGCATCACAGAAGATCACGATCTCACCAGATGCATCATTGATGCCTGAGACTAAAGCTGCCCCCTTTCCTTTATTTACCGGCTGGGAAATGACTTTGATACTTTCCCCGAATGTCTTCAGAATTTGCGGAGTTTTGTCAGATGAACCATCGTCAACGACGATCACTTCGCAGGGAAAGCCACTCTCCAGGATGGAAGATACAGTTGTTCCAATCCACTTCTCCTCGTTGTAGGCAGGAATGATCACTGAAACCAGCGGAATATTTACTTCTATTTTGGTATTATTCATTTTCTTTTCAAACCTCCAATATTATTATTGATAGCGACCTTACGGAAAAACTCATCTGCTTGAGTGAAGCGAAGTGAAACAGAAGAGTCAGGCGCAACGATTTGTTATTTGTTTCTTTCATTTCTTGTTATTTCACTCAATCCCAATAATTTTAGCGAAATATTCATTCTCTGCATCGTGCAAAGTAACTGTATTTGCATCACCATCTATTCATTACTTTTTCTGCAAATCCCAGCAAGTTTTCTACAATAATTTCCTCTCCGTTATCCAGGATAACTTTCCCTGAAAATCTCCCAAAAACCTGATGCTGTGTGGATTTAATCAATAACAGATTCGTGTTTGAATATCTGTCAAGAATTGGCATGAAATCCATTTGGAATCTGGAATCATTACTTGTAAATTTCCAGGGCTTTAAATAATCATCTTCAGGAATATGAAATTCTACCTGATCAAGTTTATGTGCTTTCCCTTCATAAAATATCATGTTTTCAGTAGCTCTTGATGTATCTCCAAACCCATACCCGATATTAAATCCAAACAGTTTCCCCTCAATTTTCCCCGAAGCTGATCCCCAGTACCAGGTGTTTGAATATGTCCATACACCACGCCCCCAATCTAGAACACCAAAAGAATTATCAGGTGAAAATGTAATATGTTTATCACCAAGGGTTAGTTCACCTTCTGCAGCCATGCAAT
>JABCTC010000116.1 GCA_018238545.1 Candidatus Heimdallarchaeota archaeon | reverse complement strand
TAACCGATGAGTTTACTGGACAAGTAGGTCTTCTCTATGCCGATACTGAAACAAACTTGGGAGCAAGAGGTTCACTTCCCAACGATATAGTTGATGACATTGACTTCGAAAATGATTTGGGTTTTGAAGACAGAGGTAGTGTTTTTGCTGCTAGTTTTAAATGGCGTTTTTCTGAAAAATTTCATGCATCTCTTGAGTACATCACTATTGACCGGGAAGCATCTGCTACTTTAAAGAAAGACATAAGTTGGGAAGATCATGATTTTAAAATAGGAGCCAATGTTACATCCAGTTTAAATGTTGACGTTGCCAGACTATTTGTCGGCTATTCCTTTAAACAAACAGAACAATGAGAGTTAGGTGCGGGGATAGGACTACATTTAATGGACTTGGATGCACAGATTTCCGGTAATGCATCGATTGATGGAAATGACGTAGGATATGTAACTCAAGGAAACGATTTTCTTGCACCACTCCCAAACATCGGTGGATATGGAGCCTATGCTTTTTCATCGAAATTAATCGCTACTGCTAGGGTAGATTGGTTCTCTGCCAGTATCGGAGATTATAGTGGTGGCTTACTTAGTATGGGTGCTGATGTTCAATACCAAGCATTTGAAAATGTAGGGTTTGGTGTAGGTTACCATTATTTGAATGTAGATATTTCAGTAGATACAGAAGATTGGAAAGGTGAAGCAGACTATACTTACCACGGTCCTAAATTATATATGACGGTGAATTTTTAATATTCTTCCCTCTTAAAGGGTATTCTCTAGTTTATGGCTTATATGCTGATCAGTTTTTGCAAAACATTATAATCTAACATATTTTATAACGTTTATCGCTGTAGCGACATGTAGAGACCCATTTTTTGAACCCTCCCATAGAAAACGTTATAAAATGTTCTATATAGGAGGTTTTATAATGAAAACTATTAAAGAAAGCATAAACTCCAAAGAGTTCAAACAGCTAATGATTTACACTAGAGGTAGAGAAGATCTAAGACGAAATACAAAAAGAAATCTACTAAGAACTTTTGTCTTTTTGTATTACACAGGAGCTAGAATAAATGAATTGCAAACACTTCTAGTAAAAGATGTTAGACAACTACTTGAAAAGGGTGAATTTAATCTTTTTACACAAAAAACAAACTCACAGAGAAAAATATATTTATCCCCAGATTTTAAAAAAGATTTGTTGCATCTAGATATACAAGAAAATGAAGAGAATAAACTAATACAGCGTGCTGGACATCCAAAAAGTTCAATGCATCCTCTAAGTTATATCAGGATCGTCAATAAGTTCATAAAGGACACGTTAGGGCAAAATTATACGTCACACAGCTTCAGACAAGGATTACTGACAGAAATGGCTGCAAAAGGCATTAACGTTCAAATAATGGCTAAATTTGTTGGTCACACTTCGTTCAAAACAACATTGAACTATGTTAAGCCAACAGATGAAATGGTTATGTCGTCACTTGTTAGATAATTAGTTGAGTTTTGGAAATTATTATCAGGACTAGTTTTTTCAGAAATAGTGGGATGTTTTACTGAAAAAATATAGCCCTAAACATACTGTCTGAACGATAAACGTTATAAAATATGTTAGATTATAAGGTTTTCACTAATCTGACCATAACTCACAATCTTGTCTCATTTTATGGGTTACATTCGCCCAATAATAATACTATTATTATTCAGTAATTTAATTACTATAAAAGAATTATAGGGATACAATAGTTCTATAAACCCACTTAAGGCGTATTCTATGAACATTAAAACAAAAATGAATGAATTAAAAAAAGATCTACTCTTACAAGAGGCTTCTGTATTTTTTGAAGATGTTGGATATGAGGAAATGAAAGTAGCTGATCTTGCAAAAAGTGTGGGTGTTTCTATTAATACTATTTATGGTTTTTTTGATTCAAAAGAAGGACTTTATTTAGCTTACATTGAGCATCAGATTCATACATTCACTGGAGAACTTGAAAAGAAAACACTTCTTATTGATGATGCAGAACTAAAACTAAAGGTTTTTATTGAGATGAAATTCTCTTACTATACCAATAAGAGTGAAGCTCTTCAGCATAGTGTAAAAAACAATCCATTCTTTTTTAATTCTTTATACAAAGAGAACGCACACCCTCTTCAAAATATATTTCTATTTCAAGCGAACTGCTTTAAAGAGATAAATAAAAATATTAATGATGAACGTGCTATGCAAATGGCATATCTCTTTAATGGATTTTCAGATGGATATGTGAGTAGATGGTTTGAAGTACAAGATGATTTAATGAGTAAGACTGATGAAGCATGTGAACTTTTTATTGGTATGGTTAAGACCTTATAGCGCATGAGCGAGAAAAATCAAGAAGAGTTCAAGCCAACAAATATCGCAGGAAGGTTGGCAAAAGTCTTTATAGACCATCCTCTTACTTTAATGCTAAGTATTTTTATTCTTGCCATGGGGTATGTCACGTTACAAATCTCACCCAGAGAAGCAAATCCACAGATTGTTGTTGCTGGTGGTGCTGTTATTGTTCCT
>JABCTC010000115.1 GCA_018238545.1 Candidatus Heimdallarchaeota archaeon | reverse complement strand
CTGCGTGCTTTAAACACGCAATAATCACATGCATTCCTACATACGTTCGTCACCGGTATGAAAATGTTCTTGGAGAAGGTGATGTATTCAAAATTTGATCTCATATGTTTCTTCACCCAGTAATGGTTTGGCAGTCGTAGGAATTATTCCTAACATTTTATTGTGTATTTGAGCGTAGGAAAAATAGCTTACCTTTATACCTTCTGATTTAATTGGCGTTTTCATGATAATATAGAGTGCATTTACATCTTTAAGGTTAAACGCTGCTCTATCGCGAAAATCCCATGTAGGTTCTGATTTTCCGATACCTGCTGTGGTTATGACCGGTTCTAACCTTGTAAATTCTATTTCTCGAACATACTCTGCCTTTGGTTCTACAATTTCTGCGAATTTGAGGCGTAATCCTACACTTATTCGATGTTTCTCTTTCTTCTCTTCGTAAATATTTTTCGGATATGCATCATAGGCTATGGGATTCTTCATGCTTTCAGACAGCGGTTCCATCTTAGCAACTATTCTTGCCCATTTGAATTGATTATCATGAGCTGGCATAAACGAGAATGGCGATTGGACAAGCCAAAAATCAAATTTGTCACATATCATCTCTATCTCAACAGGTAATTTAATCCGTAACTTTAACCATTTTTAGGAATATGTTTTAGTATGAGCGCTTAAGATGTCTCCTTTTGTGTATTCATTAGTTTTTCTTACTTTCTTTTGTTCATATAGCCATTACTAAATTTAGTAATATGAAAGCTAGGACGGACAAAAAACAAAACTCGCAGAAAAACTCCAAAAATCAAAAAACCCCCTGGAAAAGCTAGAACACAAACTATCTAAAGAACCTATTACGAAAAGAGGTTAAAGTTACAAGTAGAACGAAAAACGTTACGTAAAAGATAGATTTGTGCTCAGCTAACCGACATTGGTATAAAAACTCAACTAAACACTATTCGATCCAGATATTGAGATATTTTCTTTACCTCATAGTTCATAGATAGATTTATGAAGTATATAATAGACTGGCGAAGATAATCTTCTAACTGTAATAAGAAGTCCTGAACAGAAATTTCCTCGTCATCAGAGAGCTTAATATTTTTATCCAAGTGTTTATTGCCGTGAACTATCTCACTTCTGATACTGTATGCTTTTTTAAGAAAATTATATATTTTTTCCTTTTCTGTTTTCCCTTTATCCTTTCCCAGAATAAATGCCGCCCTAATTGCTAACTTAAAACCAAGTTCTTGCTTAGTATGAATCAGGTAGAGAGCTTCAAGTGCGATCATTAAGTCAATTAATTTATCTTCTAATTCCTTTCTAACATGTGCTAAGTTAAATCTCCTTATAGCAAGTTCAATAAATCCGTACTTCTTGAAATCCCGTTCTTCAAACATCTTCCAGAATTTCACTAAATCTTCAGCTTCATCTTTTGAGAGCTCATATTGATCACCATGAAAGGGCTCATAGTAATTTTTACCAGAACTCATACTGGCCTTCGAGATTGGGCACGCATCATAGATTTTGGTAGTGATTCTGTTATATCCGAATGTTCCCTTTTTGAAGAGTCGCATTGCTGAGATAACTCTATCAAATAATTCTTTTATGTAAGACATTTCATCAGGTCTGTGTTCTTTAACTTGATACTGAGCTTCTAACACAAATTTTATGGAAGGAATTTCAAATTTAGGGATCATACTAAAGTTTTCAAGCCAGAGTTGTTTTTGTTCCTTATCATGTATCTTTCTTATTTTCAATTTTTTATCCAACTGGATAACTTCTAATTCGGATTTGAAATTATGGAGTGGTGCAATAGGATCCAAATCTCTTTCAGGAACATAAAAGAAATCTTCGTATTTCTTATACAATTCATCGCATAATCTATCATTGAACACAAAAGACTGGCTTCTTTCCGCAAAACTTTCTATAATTGGCATTATCCAGTTGCCTATAAATGGAATCTCAATGTTTGAAAGAATAACCGGCTCTTTTTCATCGATCAGGATTCCATGAAGCTTATCCCTAAGAGTTGTATCCTGTACCATTAGTTCAATTAAGGAAATAGACTCAGGTAGACCAACAACATCGTCTTCATGTCTTTCTATAAATGCTGAAAAACTATTTTCAACAGATGTTCCGCTCCAATAGTGGTAAACAACTCTGGGAATTATTTCACCTCTCTTAAAAAATTCATTAAAAAGTGATAGAGATGCCTTCAGAAATTCTGTATATCTCTCGTACAATTTCTGATTTCTTATCTTGATCATGATTTTAACTTGGGGTTAATTTATTTATTTTGATTATATATTTTTGATTATATATAACACTATTGTCTAGAAGCCACCAATTAAGGAAAGAATTGCTATTAGTAGTGGTGTATCTCATGGGGGGATAAGAAAATGACTAAAGACAAGAATAATGGAAATATGTAGCACAGAATGTCTAAAAAAGTTTTCATCTGTTATGAGACAACAACAGGGCTAGATTATGCTAAGCATCTTAAAAAAGCACTTGGAAAAACTGATAGATCCGCTTTTGTGGCTGATGAATACATAAAGAAAGGGGAAGC
>JABCTC010000039.1 GCA_018238545.1 Candidatus Heimdallarchaeota archaeon | reverse complement strand
AGTTACTCGAGGGTTGTTTAGATCCGCTAACGGCTTCTTGATTAATGCTGATGTCAATGCTGCATACAACATTTTACTCAAAAGCGATCCGAAAGCCTTGCCTAAACGCAGGGCGAACGGGGTAGGAGGATACGTGATGTATCCGCTAAGAGTGAGTATAGAACTGTTATAGTTTTATATGCTGACCTCTAATAAATACACTCAACTAAAGTTGTCCTTATATGACAACAAGACAAAAACTCATCATGTTCCCTTTTGCTCATATAGGCTATACATTTTTTGTTGTAGAGTTAGTTTTTATTATCACATATTTTTTCAAAAAGTTAAGCAACAAGAGTATAGATGCGGATTATTGGGGTATCAGATATGTTTCATTATACGCTCTGTTACTAGGTTCATTAGGTCCTGACATCATAGACAAAACTATATCTTTGCCAATTACAGGAAATGGGAGATATATTGCCCATTCTTTATTATTTGATGTTGTTATATCACTGATCGTTCTTGCAGTTTTTTGGAAGAACAAAAGAATCTGGATAGGTTTCATTGTTGGGTGGCAAATGCATATTCTTCTAGATGTTGGTGGTTTTATGCCTTGGTTATTTCCATTCGTAAACTATGAATTTCCTGAGAGATCACTTTCGTTCTTGGAAATGCTCAAACTTCCTTCTGTTTATCTTAATGAGATATTCGGTGCAGTATGTTTAATTATTATTGTTGTTCTTTACTTTTACAGGAAAATACCTTTGTTAACCATGCTAAAACAAGATTTTTCAAAACAACCTCCATATCTCATAAGTCTCGACAAAAATGGGAAAAATATTTAGGGTTAAAAATGCTATAGAACTATCATGGATTCTTATATTAGAAAAATAAGAAAAGAATCGCCTACATTCAAGAAGCACATTTATCTTAACCACGCTTCAACTGGACCTTTGCATGGTAAGACTGCAGAAGCATTGAAAAAATACTCAACTCATTGGGCTGAATCAGATTTTGAAGAAGTGTATATAGCTTGTGAAGAAGTTAAATCGCAATTTGCAAAATTGATAAATGCTACAGCTGAAGAAATTGTTTTTACTCCTGATGTTACACATGGTACAAAACTAGCTGTGAATATGCTAAAATATGACAAGGAAAGTAATATTGTTTGCTATTGGAACGACTATCCAGGACAAGTTTACCAAGCATTATATCTCCAAGAGAAGAAAAATGTCGAGTACCGTCCAGTTCCAGACAAAAAGAATGAGATACTAGTTGAGGCATTTGCAGATAAAATAGATGAAAACACGAAAATAGTTCTTTTATCCCACGTTCAGTGGATCTCAGGTTATAAATCAGATGTGAAAGAAATAGCGAAAATTGCACATGAAAATGGCGCATATATTTTAGTAGATTCTATTCAGTCCACAGGCGCTTTGGTCAATGATGTGAAAGATTGGGACGTCGACTTCCTAACTTGTGGAGTTGCTAAGTGGCTAATAGGTCCCAATCATAAAGGTCTATTTTATATCAACAAGAAACTTATTGATGATTTCTATCCCCCCTATGCAGGATATCATGGAACAGATTTTGGTTCGAGGGATGAACCTTACTGGAATGTGAACAAATTGGAATTCTTGCCTTCAGCTGATAAGTTCATGGATACTAATCCTGGAAACTTGTTATATTATGTTGCAAATGCAGGGATGAAAATCCTTCTAGACTATGGTGTTGATAAGATAGAAAAAAGGATAATGCTGCTAACTGATTACTTATTTGAGAAACTAGATGAGCTGAAAAATATAGAATATATTACTTCAAGAAATAAGGAGAACCGATCTGGAATAGTTAATGCAAGAATACAGAATAATGTTGAAATAGTTAGAAAATTGAAAGAGAAGAATATCATTGTGTCGAGTCGCTATGGAGGGATAAGAATAAGCCCACATTTTTACAATACAGAGGAAGATATTGATAAATTGATTGAACTATTAAAACAATATAACTCTTAAAGCGCTTTTTCTTCTTTCTTTTATGTACCTAAATATTATATCTACTACAAAAATTTTTTAAGGCAGAGCAAAAATCCTAATCTAAAGCGTTCATTTTACAGAAGAAAGGTGCAATTATGCCAAAAAAGAAGAAAAAAGAAATGGAATCAGAAATAGTACAAGATGTAACGGCGTGGCACAGCTTAAAGACAAGTGATGTTTTCAAGCAATTAGATTCTAGCGTAGAAGGTTTAAGCAACAACGATGTTGTTATCAGACTAGAAAAGTATGGACCTAATAAGATCACAATTACAGAACGTTTCAAAGTACTTAAGATGATTCTGGAGCAGTTTACTAACTTCCTAGTAATACTGTTGATTATTGCGGGAACTATCAGTCTCGTGCTTGGATTAGTTGGTGCAGGAGACGACGCAGGAACATCCGAAATAATCGATGCAATAGCGATATTTACCATAGTTATAATTAATGCGATAATAGGATTTGTTCAAGATTATAGATCTAATCAAGCATTAGAGAAACTAAAAGAATATTTCGAACAAGATGTAGTGGTGCTAAGGGATGGGAAAGAGACCGTAATCCACAGCGCTGACCTTGTTCCAGGAGATATAGTGCGACTAGAAGTTGGAGAAAAGATACCAGCAGATTGTAGATTGCTTGAGGTTAACAGCTTCAAAGTAGATGAGGCGGCCTTAACAGGAGAATCATCTTCAGTAACAAAAAATCTTGATATAGTTCCAGAAGAAGCAAGAATTCATGATAGAAAAAACATGATTTATTCAGGAACAACTTGTGTTTATGGAAGAGGAGAAGCAATCGTTGCAAATACAGGTATGAGAACTGAAATGGGACGAATTGCAGAGTTAACACAGGTAAAAGAAGAGTTAACCCCATTACAGCTAGCTTTAGATAAGTTAGGGAAAGTTTTAGGGGTTATCATCTTAGTTCTCTGTGGAATTGTTATGGGAATTGATTGGCTAATACTAGGAGAAAGCTTCCTAGAAAGTTTTGAGACAGCAGTCGCATTAGCAATTTCAGCAGTACCAGAAGGATTACCAGCTGCAATAGTAATCACTCTTGCAATTGGTGTTTCAAAGATGGCAAAGAGAAATACTATAGTATCAAAATTACCAGCTGTTGAAACACTAGGTTCAGTTGATTATATCTGCAGTGACAAAACAGGTACATTAACCAGAAACGAAATGACAGTTAAAGAAATATGGACGATTGATGGATTGTATGCTGTTGGAGGTTCAGGTTATCTATTAGATGGTGATTTCTCACAAGATGAAAAGAAAGTAAATCCTATGGAAGTACCAACTCTGAAATCAGTGTTACAAACAAGTTATCACTGTAATAATTCAGCAGTTATAAGAGAGGGCGATAGAATAAATATCAAAGGAGATCCAACTGAAGCAGCTTTACTTGTAGCAGCAGAAAAAGCAGGATTTTCAAAAGAGTTATTGTTGAAAAAGGAACATGAAATATTCTTTGATTCTGATAGAAAGAGAATGACAACAATTCATGATGACAACGGAAAGAAATACGCGTTCATGAAAGGAAGCCCTCCAGTTGTTCTAACAAGATGCAATTCTGCAATGAAGAAAGGCAAAGAAACCAAGATGACAAAAGCTCTAGAGCAAGAAATCATGAAATCTAATCTTGGTCTAGCAGAAAAAGCTCTAAGAGTACTAGCAGTTGCTTATAGAGAATTACCAAAAGATTACGATAAGACAAAAGACGATGAAATAGAAGATGATATGATATTTCTAGGGCTAACAGGAATGATTGATCCAGCAAGACCAGAAGTAAAAGATGCTATAGAAGAATGTAGAATGGCAGGAATTACTACAGTAATGATAACTGGAGATCAAGAACCAACTGCCGTAGCTGTCGCAAAAGAAATTGGTATAATAAAAACAGATGAGCATTTAGTTATAAGCGGTGAAAAATTCGCTCTGATGACAAATGAAGAATTAAATGAGCAGATAGAAAAGATAAAAGTTTACAGCAGGATGAGTCCAAAAGACAAATATCGTGTAGTGGAAACATTACAAGACTTAGATCATGTTGTAGCTGTAACAGGTGATGGGGTCAACGATGCTCCAGCCTTAAAAAAGGCAGATATCGGAGTTGCTATGGGCATTACTGGAACGGATGTTTCTAAAGAGGTTGCAGCTATGGTTATTACTGATGATGCCTTCAATACTATTGTTTCAGCTGTTGAAGAAGGTCGTAACATCTTCGAGAATATGAAGAAGTTCATTCGTTATCTCTTGAGTTGCAACTTCGATGAGATTTTTGCAGTTTTAATAATTTATGCTGCATTCCAAGAGCTACCTTTCCTACCTCTTCAGATTCTTTTCCTCAATCTCCTCACTGATGCTCTACCAGCTTTATCCCTATCTTTCGATCCTTATGATCCTGAATTGATGAAACGCCCTCCACGTGGTAAAAAGTCTTCATTTGTTCGAGATATGTATGCTTTTGCTTCCTTTGCGGGAGTTATAGCTCTTATTGGATCTCTAGGGATGTTCCTTGTTGGATATTTAGGAGTAGGTGACAGAGTTATAGCTAACTGGGCTTCTACAAATAACTTAACATTAACTCACGAACAATTATATGAAGCAAAGGTAGCTTATTCTCAAACATTAGCTTTTGTAGCTACTTTGTCATTTGAACTATGGTTCGTGTTTATAGCTCGGAACGATAATGCAACGTCCTTCCTCAAATCTCATCCATTTAAGAACAAATACTTGATTGGTGCAGTTGTACTTTCATGGATCCTATTAATAGGAGTTGTTTATATCCCACCATTTCAAGCTGTATTTACTGGATTTAAGCCAGCTGATGGTCTCGCTTATTATCTGATAAGCTTGGAAGATTGGGCATATATAATCGGTTTCACTTTAGGTCTATGTATCCTATTTGAAATCTTCAGATATGCTTTGAGAACAGAACGTATGGCTGGTTTTGCCAAAATGGTAGGAATGCATTAATCCTCCCTCTTCTCCTTTTTTATTTTTTCTTAATATTGTATAAGGCTTATTAATACGCAGAATGAATTTTGTTCAAATTGGAATAGGTTTCTTTAATGAAGTTAAAAGAAGGTCAAGTTTGTATTAAAGTGGGAATAGCTGTTATACTAGGTTTTATCCTACTTTCATCCTCTATGCTGAATTCAGCTATTGTTGATACTCATGAAGATACTATTGAGTTAACTAAGACACAGTTTGATGCAATATATATTGATGATGACTTAGATTTTGGTCCTTCAGGTTACAATTTCAATGGTTCTGGAACAGCAGGAGATCCGTACAGGATTGAATATTTGTCTATTATTACAGAGGAATATATCGGAATTTTCATAACTATGTCACCGACTATTTTGTAATTCAACATTGTACAATTGATGCTTACGATGTAGGTATTTTTATCCAAAATATACCTAATGGAAGAGCAGCTCTTTATGATAACAATTGTAACCATATTAAGGGAGGACATGGGATGATTATTAGCAATGTAGAAAATTGCACTGTTCAAGGAAACAATTTCATAAACAACTACTTTGGTCTATTTCTATATGATACTCCAAATAGTAAGATTCTAAACAATACAATTGAATTCAACACAGAGGGCGTATCTATAGACTTAGGAGAAAATTTAATCATTGCAAATAATTCAATAAAATATAGCGTAAGTTTAGGAATTTCAATCCGTGATTCAAATTACACTGTTTTTGAATACAATACGATCAAAAATATTGGAGGATACGCTATTCGCCTAGACAACTGCAATTATGGAAACTATAGCAATAATATGATAGATAATAGTTACATAGGAATACAAGGATATTCAGTAAGACACCATAGTTTTACTGAGAACTTCATTTACAGGAACGATTACTACGGAATAAGAATATACCAATATGGAAGTACGAGCAATGAACTGAGTGCAGATAATATTTTTCACCACAATATATTCATCAGTAATCTAGATGATGTTTCAAGATGGAACTCTCCAGATGCTCAAGCATATGATTTATCAATCAATAGCCTATGGTATGATGAAATAACTATGGAAGGAAATTACTGGAATGAGTACAATGGATCTTTGACCTATTATGAACTTGATGGAAGCCATACACAAGATTTGTATCCACTAATTGTGCCAGATTCAGATGGTGACAATTTAGATGATTTGAAAGAGGAGTATGTCTATTTCACAGATAAAAATGATAATGACACAGATAATGATGAGTTAAATAACTATGATGAGTTGTTTGTGTATGATACGAATCCAAACAATCCAGACAGTGATTATGATGGGTTAGCTGATGGGAATGAGATTCTAGTATACAAGACTAATGCGCTAAATTCTGATTCTGACGGAGATGGTTTGAATGATGGAGCTGAAGTAAATACATACAATACAGACCCTTTAGATGCGGATTCTGACGACGATTAAATGCCGGATGGTTGGGGAGGTAATATGTTCTCTAGATCCTCTTGTTGATGACGCCGAAGACGATTTTGATAACGATGGCCTTAATAATTTAGGAGAATTTGAGTATACTACCAACCCTGAATTAAATGACTCTGACTCAGACGGACTTCTTGATGGAGAAGAGGTTTACACTTACTTTACTGATCCAAAAGATTATGATTCTGATAATGATGGTTTACTCGATGGTGAAGAAGTTCTAATTTATCTCACTGATCCAAAAGATTATGATTCTGATAATGACAAATTAAACGATGGTGAGGAAGTAAATACATACAATACCGACCCTCTCGATGCGGATTCTGACGATGATCAAATGCCAGATGGTTGGGAGATTTCTAACGCTCTTAATTCTCTTATCGATATGCTGAAGGCGATCCTGACGAAGATGAATTGTCGAATCTTGAAGAATATGAACACGGAACAAATCCTCACGACCCCGACAGCGATGGAGACACATTTCACGATGGTGAGGAAGTTAGAAAAGGTAGAGATCCTTTAGATCCTACATCTCACCCTTTAGATGTTGATATTCGTAACCAGATAATTGGTGGGTCAATATTTGGTTTTGTCCTTATTGGTGGTCTTACTATCTATATTCTGATTAAAAAGCGAATAATAAAAATCAAGAGATAACCTCTTTCAACTTTTTTTCCTTTTCTAAATACCTAATCGCATGTAGATTTTACTTATCAAATTTTGAAAAGAATTATCTACATTTTGCCCTGATAATGCTGATGTTTCTATGTAATCTACTCTTATTCCACCCCATTGTGATAAGGTATCTGCATAAGCCATTGCGGAAAGTTTGTCTACTTGTACTTCTGATGGAGTCGTTGCTCTTAAATCTGATTTATTTCCTACTATAATCAAGGGTACAAGTTTGTGATCGTTATATTTTATCAGCTCGTTTATCCAGTAATCGATGTTAGTAAATGTGTTTGGTCTAGTTATATCAAATAGGACTAATGCTCCGTAAGTTCCTGCATAATATGCTCCTCGCACTTCTGAGAACCTTGGCTGCCCTGCTAAATCCCACAGTTGCAGATTTATTTTGTAATCTTCGAACATCACTTGTTTGACGGAAAAATCAGCTCCTATTGTCATCAAATAATTTTCTCTAAAGCTTTTTCCAATATAGTTTCTTCTCAGACTTGTCTTACCAACAGCCCCGTCTCCAATTAAAACTATTTTGAATATCTTTCCAACATCGCCAGACACTGTTAACCAAATTGTTTTAATGATAGATAGTATTTATATTTTATTGTTAGTCAAATGCTGTTCTATTAAGCAATAACATTGCTTTTTCGTCATGTTTTTGATTTAAAGAAGCTTTTAAAACAGTTCAGACTAATATTGTTTAGAGATGATTATATGTTAAACGAAGGCGGTTTAGCTCCACAATTTTGTTTACCTAATGAGGAGAATGTCAATATATGTATTGACGAATTTAAAGGAAAATGGGTTGTTCTTTATTTTTATCCCAAAGATAACACTCCTGGTTGTACAACAGAAGCATGTGATTTTACCGCTAGTTTTGATGATTTCAAGAATCTAGATGCTATTATTGTTGGTATCAGTCCTGATTCTCCTCAGAAACATGTAAAGTTCATTAAAAAATATCAATTAAAACACATTCTTCTTAGTGACATTGAACACGAAGCTCTTGAGAAATATGGTGTTTGGAGAAAAAAAACTATTTACGGAAATAGTTTCTTGGGTGTTATTCGAAGCACTTTCTTGATTGATCCTGATGGTAAACTTGCTAAGATTTGGCCAAAGGTTAAAGTCAAAGGTCATGCTGAGGAAGTAAAAGGCGTTCTAGATAAATTACAATCCTAATGGTTGAATTTCTCTTTGTCCAGCTTCTTTCGACTTTGGGAAATCTTCAAAAATAACCTTTCTTTTATGTTTTCATGGAATTTGAAGAATTAGTTCATAAGAGAAGAGCTTTTCGTGCTCTAGATTCTTTCGATATCTCTGAGGAATTTATTAAGGAAATTGCTAATCTCGCAGCTAGATCACCTTCTTGCATGAATAAACAATCTTGGAGATTTGTATTTGTTAAGGATAAACAACAACTAGAAAAACTACATACAGTTCTTTCTGGAGGAAATTACTGGGCCAAGGATGCTTCTATGTTAATCGCTGTTTTTAGTAAACCTGACCTTGATTGTGTAATAGGTGAACGTGAGTATTATCTTTTTGATTCAGGAATGGCTACACTTCAATTAATGTTAGCTTTTGTTAACAAAGGTTTAGTAGCTCATGCCATGGCAGGTTTTAACGAAAAAGTTGCTAAAGAAGTTCTCAATATCCCTGAGGAAATGCGCTTGATTACACTTATAGCCGTAGGAAAACAAAGTTCTGATCTTGCTGGTAAATTAGGCGAGAAACATGTAGAACTGGAAAAAATAGTCTCAACAAGATTAGATTTCAATGAATTTGCTTACATTGATTCAATGTGATTGTTTGATTTCTTACTAGTTTCTAATCCTCAAATTATCTTTTATTTGTTTCATTTCTGTTCTTTGTCATTATGTGATTCCTTTTTAAGGTGAAATAGGTATTATATTATTAGGTTAGGAGACTAAAACATGCCAAGATTCATTCAAGGTCCTTCTTTCGATAAATACAAAAGAGAACTTTCCATTTCATCAAGAAGTGTAAAGAATTCTCTAGCCATTTTGCTCATTTTAGGTTTAATTCTAACTATCACTTCCATGCTTAGTATATTCTTCATTGTTATTCCTTCAAGTTATACCTTAGTGGAACTAAATCTTCTCACATTGTATAAGCTAAATGTTGTCTCAGAATTTTATTCTCTGAACGCCGTGTTGTTCATTATTTTTGCTATTACAGAAATAGTTTTTCTCGGTTCTTTTGTTTTCCATCTCGTACAAATCTCTTCACATGCCAGAAATTATTTTAGAATTTTTACTCTAGAGAAACAAGAAAAAAGGTTCCAGTATACTGGAATATTTTTTATCCTTTACGTAGTATTTACAGCGTTAGGATTTATTCCTCTCAATTATCTGAATACAACTATGTTTTTTATTGGTAATAGTATGCTGTTACTTGCTCTGTTCATGAATTACAGGACTTTCCAAGCTTTCCATGATCAGAAGAGATTTATCAAAAAACCATCATTTCTTCCTTTAATTGGAGGTATTATCAATATTCTCTCTTGGCTAATCATGTATTTCACAATTCTAAGTATTTTTGGAAATTTAATTGGATTGTTTCTAATCTATTTAGGATTCAGAAAAATGGTTGTTGATTTCAAACTTATTAATTCTGAAAGCAAAATCCACATGAAAGATCCCAGCACTCCAGCTCCTTCAACACCTATCCCAAAAGCTCCAAGTATTTACAATAGAACTATGATACAAGACGAAGATTCTGAACCTGCTCCTGTTGTCGATTCACCAGTTGTTCCTTCAGTTCCTGAACCTACTCCTGTTGTCGATTTACCAGTTGTTCCTTCTGTTCCTGAACCTGCTCTTTCTGTTCCTGAACCTGCCCCTGTTGATGACTCACCATCTACTCCTTCAGCTGTTCCTGAGTCATCCCTTATTAGTGAACCATCAATAGAAGCTCCATCCTTGACAGCTCCAAAACCTTTAGATATAAATCAAAAATTCTGCCCAAGCTGTAGAAATGTTGTCTACAAAACTGACAGAGTATGCGAACATTGTGATGTTGACTTAACTCAACCAGAAAGCTAAACTATATTTTTTGTAAAAAGGATACCAATTAATAACTAATTACAATAGTTTTCACAATGAATAACGAAGGTCAACAATCTTCTCCTAATAATCTTGTTGATGAGAAGAGTCCCTATCTTTTACAGCATGCATACAATCCTGTCAACTGGTTTCCATGGGGTGAAACAGCATTCAATAAAGCTAAAGACGAAGATAAGCCTATCTTTCTTTCTATAGGTTATGCTACTTGCCATTGGTGCCATGTTATGGAAAGAGAATCTTTTGAAGATGACGACGTAGCAAAACTTCTGAACGATTCTTTTGTTTCGATAAAAGTTGATCGAGAAGAGCGTCCTGATATCGATAGTATTTACATGAAAGTCTGTCAGATGATGACGCAAAGAGGTGGGTGGCCTCTAACAATCATTATGACTCCTGATAAAAAACCCTTTTTTGCTGGGACTTATTTTCCAAAGTTTGGACGTGGAGGAATGATTGGCATAATCGATCTTTTGACTCAAATAGTAAAGCTGTGGGATGAAAATCGCGCTGAAATATTGTCCAGCACTAAAAAGATTCTCTCTCATCTAGAAGAATCTGCTTCCTCCAAATTAACCTCCTATGATACTGATGAGCTGTTTACACAAGCATTTACTATGCTATCTAATCAGTTTGATGATAAACGGGGTGGCTTTGGTTCTGCACCTAAATTCCCATCAACTCATCGTTTGCTTTTTCTTTTACGTTATTGGAAGCGATACAAAGATAAAAGCGCGTTGGAAATGGTTGAGAAAACTCTCTCTGAAATGAGGTTAGGTGGGATGTATGATCATTTAGGTTATGGTTTCCATAGATATTCAACTGATGAAAACTGGAAGGTGCCTCACTTTGAAAAGATGCTTTATGACCAAGCGATGATAATATTAGCTTATACTGAAACCTATCAAGCAACTAAGAACGTGAACTACAAAAAGACATCTGAAGAAATAATATCTTACGTTCTTCGTGATATGACTCACCTTGAAGGAGGCTTCTTTTCAGCTGAAGATGCAGATAGTGAAGGAGTAGAAGGAAAGTTCTATACTTGGACAAAGGAAGAAATTTCAACCATTTTAGATAAAGAAGATGCTGAACTCTATATGGACACATTTAATTTCGAAGCTAATGGAAACTTTCTAGAAGAAGCTACAAGAGAAGTAACAGGAGTGAATATTCCCTTTCTACAACAATCTTTTGAAAAAGATTTAAGCAACATAAGCAAGAACAAAAATAAAAGTTTAGAACAGATACGAACCATTCTCTTTAATGTTAGAGAAAAAAGAATTCATCCTCTAAAAGATGATAAAATATTAACTGATTGGAATGGCTTAATGATTGCTGCTTTAGCAAAATCAGCGAGGATATTTCATAATGAAGACTATCTAGCTGCTGCTGAAAAATCTGTTCAGTTTATTTTAGAAAATCTGCAAACAGCTGATGGAAACCTCTTGCACCGTTATAGAGAGGGTGAATCTGTTATCAGTGGTAATCTCGATGACTATGCTTTTTTCATCTGGGGATTGTTAGAATTATATGAAGCAAGTTTTAAGACCAAATATCTAGAATATGCAATTGAGTTAAACAAAAAAACTTTAAATAAATTCTGGGATGATGGGGTTGGAGGATTCTTCTTTACTTCAACTGATAGTGAAAATTTACTTATTAGAGAAAAACAGATTTATGATGGCGCTATCCCTTCAGGTAATTCAGTAGCTATGCTCAATTTAGTTAAGCTTGGAAGAATATTATCTGACCCAAAATTGGAAGAAAAAGCAGACGTTTTAATGCAAAATTTCGCTTCTGAGGTAAAAAGGGCTCCTTATGCCTATACTTTCCTTTTAAGCGCCTTAGATTTCTTTAAAGGCCCTTCGTTTGAGATTGTGGTAGTGGGTGATAATACAGCTGAAACTACACAAAAAATGTTAGAAACAATAAACTCTGAATACGTTCCAAACAAAATAGTAATTCTAAAAGATGCAAAAGATGAGGACATTGTTAAAATCGTTGATATACTTCAAAATTATAACCAAATAAATGATCAGCCCACTGTTTATATTTGTAAACAATTTGTGTGTAAACAACCAACTAACGATATTACCAAAATGTTAGAACTACTAAAAGACGAAGAAGATTGAACTAGACCTCAGAAATCTTCAATTCTCTTCTTGATATGACACTAGCTCTGATTCTCAAGTAAATCATTTTCAATAGAGTTATCATTGCAAATAAAATTGATAATGAAATTAGTATTAACAACAAAAAGGACACATTTTCTGTTTCAGTATAGGAGAGAGTGTACTTTTTAATGATATTTATTTCAAAAAATAAGATTAAGATTTGAGTAAACAATGATGCAATTAGTAATGGTCTTATCTTGTTAGAAATTAATAAGGAGAGAATGAAAGAACAAATAGTAAAAGTTATCAGAATGGACATAAAGAATACGTTGATCGAAGAGAATAAAAATGTAGGCGGGGGACTATCAAGAGTAATTTGTTGAGATCCTTGAATCATAAATATTAAGAAATTTAGTAGAGGTACTAATATGAATGTGTAAACATACGCCCATTTTGCCCAATGTTTCCTTTCTGTGAAAAGTAATTTAATTGAGTGTAGCATCTCCTTAAAACGTTCCCTTGAGAGATCCCAATTGAAATCCTTTATTCCCTTGATAATTGGCATAGTATACAACTCTTCCATTTGCTATGCGTAAATGAATATAAAATTTTATCGTTAAAAAATCAAGAAGAAAAGTATGATTGAAGCCTTAATACTTCAATTCTCTCCTCTGGAATATTAATAATGCACCTACTAGTGCAGCTAAACCCACTCCTAGTAACACGAAGAAATCTCCTACTGGGAAAGTTCCTGATGACATAATCGCTCCAAAAGTCATATAATTAAAAACAGAGAAGTATTTTACAATTTCTACAGATTCTGTCATTCCACCAATCCTAAAAAGAAGATACATGCCAAATATTGTTGCTGCTGATACGCCTAAGGCTTTTCTTGGGTCCAATATTAGAACTGAACAAAATAGAGCAATAGCCCCTAAACTGAAAAATTGCATCCATATACCAATCATTGAATATGTTAATACTAAATAATCAAATTCAACATTTAGATGAGCATAATTATATTGTAAGTATTCTGTACTGAGGAAAGTAAACAGCATTAAAAATAATGGGATGAGTAGACTATAGAACAGATACACACCAAATTTTTCTAACAAAAATCTCCAACGAGGGATAGGGTAACTTAACATCACGTCAAGAGTTTTCTTATTGATCTCCTCTGTTATAATTTTTGTTGGAATGAATATTGCAACCCCAATCATATAGTATTCAAGCATTATATTCATATACATCTGATGTGCTCCAGGCCATAATGTGATATTGATAAAACCTATGTCTCCTAGCATGGCTTGGTATACTGGACTTTCAAGAATTACTGCGAATATGTCAGCAGCTTCTCTCATGTCAGGCCAGATTGCTGCTATTAAAAGAACAAATAATCCGAGTGAAAGAGGAACAATAACTCCAGCTTTCCATTTTTTTATCAAGTTTTTTAGAAATATATGTACCATCGTTTTCACCTAATCATAATAATGAAGGAAGATCTCTTCCAAATTAGCATCTTCAATCGATAATCTCTCAATTTCATATCCTTTCAACCACGAAATGAGAGGATCAATATTCTCCTTAATTTTGAGTTCGAAGTTTCCGTTATTCTTTTGTTTTACCTCTAAAACAAAATCAAGCTCTTTTATCTCTTTTAATTTTGGTACTTTGCCAGAAGAAAATCTCACAGTTACATGCTGTAGGGATTTCTTCCTGAGGTTTTCTATATCCTCAACAAGAATCATCTCTCCATTCTTTATAATACCAACTCTATCGCAGATAGCTTGTACCTCTGTTAGATCATGAGAACTAAGAAAAATTGTTACACCTTCTTTTTTAAGACGCTTTAATATCTTGTGAAATTTGGCTGTAATCAGAGGATCTAATCCTGAACTGGGTTCATCAAGAATCAGAAATTCAGGTTTAGAAGCTAAAGCTAAAATGATTCCTACTTGTTGTCTGTTACCTGAGGATAACGTTCTTGTTTTTTGCTTTAGATTTACTGTGAAAATTGTTCTCAATTCTTCTAAAAATTCTTTATCATGTTGTCGGAAATGGTTGAAATATTTGATAAGTTCATTTCCTGTGAAATTTTCATAAACTGCGAAATCACCAGGTATATAGCCTATTCTTTTTCTTATTTCTAGAGAATCTTTTCTATGGTCTAGATCAAATACGCTAATCTCTCCCTCTTCAATTCTTAGATAATTCAATATTGATCTAATTACTGTGGTTTTGCCAGCCCCGTTTGATCCTAAAAAGCCGAAGATCTCGCCTTTTGAAACTGAAAAACTTACATTTTGAGCTCCGACAATCTTCTTACCGAATTTTTTTGAACCTAAATGTATCTCTCTTCCGTAAACTTTTGTTAGGTTGCTTACTTGAAGAACTGCCTCTTGTGTCATTGTTCTCGTGTTGCTTTCCAGATTGGATATTTATATTTTTTCTATTCTGGCTTTTATTTTTTCAATTGCTTCTTTTATCGTTTCTAATTGTTGCGAAAATGAAAATCTAACATGCCTTTTACCCACATTTTCAGCTTTGTTTTGTTCATAGAAGCTGCTACCCGGAACTGTAGCAACTCCTTCATTTCTAACAAGAAAGTCTGCAAACTCTGTGTCAACTTTACCAAAAGCGCTTATATCAGCAAACACATAATAAGCTCCAGAGGGGATATACGTTTGAAAACCTAACTTACTTAGCTCTTTGGTTAGGAAATCTCTGTTTATTCTGTATCTCTCTTTTAATTCGTTGAAATAATTCTCTTTAAGGTTAAAAGATTCAAGAACTGAATATTGTAAGGGCGATGGAGCACAAACCGTTAGATAATCATGCACTTTCCTAACACCTGACATTAATTCCTTCTCAGCAGCTGCATAGCCAATTCTCCATCCTGTTATTGAAAATGTTTTGCTGAATCCTGAAATTGTAATTGTTCTTTCATACATGTCTTTGATGCTTGCAAGGCTTATGTGTTTAACATCATCATAGAGGATATACTCGTATATCTCATCTGTAATCGCAATTAGATTATGCTCTTGACAGATATCTGCTATGAACTCCAATTCTTTCTTTGAAAATACTTTGCCTGTGGGATTGTGTGGTGAATTTATCACAATTACCTTTGATTTTGAAGACAAACTTTCTTTTACTTTTTCCTCATCTATATCAAATTCCTTCTCGTCTAGGGGAACATAAACTGGTTTTCCTCCAGCTAGATGAGCAATCGGAACGTAATTCTCATACCAAGGTTCAAGTACTAAAATCTCCTCTCCTGGGTTCATTGTAGCCAAAATAGCACTTGAAATCGCCTCAGAAGCACCACATGTAACTGTGATTTCATGTTCAGGATCATAACTGATTTTGTTATATGAAGAGAGTTTTTCAGCTATTTTTTCTCGTAAATCCTCTCTACCGTAAGTGACAGAATATTGGTGTTCTTGTAGTTCTATTGCTTTTCCAATTCCTTTTATTAGTTCTTCAGGAGGGTTAAAATCTGGCATCCCTTGAGATAAATTAATAGCATCATGTTCAATTGCTTTTCTTGTCATCTCTCTTATAACTGATTCTTGAAAATGATCTAATCTCTTGGCTAACAATGTCATAGATGAAGAATAGATTAACTATTTAATAGATTTTTCAATGATTGTAGTTTTCAATTCTCTTGAACAGTAAAAAATTCCGTTTTCTTAATATTGATTAAACCAAGCATTGCCAAATCTTCGATTCTATTAATAAAATCATTGAATTGCAGAGAATTTTCTGCCTTGAAATATATATCTAACAGTGTTTTATGTTGATTACCAATACAATAAGTAAGAAGTTTTTCGTATCCTTCATAATTTTTCTTACCATAATCTTTGCTAAATTCTGGCCATTGTCTTCTGAATGTAGCATAGGATTTAAGAGATGAAATAGGAAATGAGCTCTTTGCGTGAAGTATCATATCTATTTCTATAATTGTTTCACCTGTTGGAGGAGTGGTTATTTTTGGATCTAGATAAGTTATCAGATAGGAAAGCATTTCCTCATCTAATAGCACGATAGCTTCCAAGATAGAGATTATTTGTTTTAACCAATCTACAATAATGTCTTCGTCAATTCCTTTTGAAACTATAGCTTCTAATTCAATGAAACTTAATTCAGATTCAACCTCAATCTTCTTCCCACTACCACTTTTATGTAGGACATATTGTGCTTGTCGGAGCTTATCTGCGATTCTCAAACCTTTTAGATTCTTGTATTTAAACTCCTTAGTAGGGATTATTTCAGTTTCTTTAAGATCTACTTTTTTTGGTACAGGAATTTGTAAGGCACTGATTTGACTAGAAGAAATGTCATCTCCTACTCTTACAGGAACCTGAGATCTAACTACAAGTGATTTATCAACATAAAGAATATTAGCGTTTAATCTTTCATCAAGACATTGATGAACATCTACATACTCTACATAACCTTTTTCATCAACTTCTCTATGAAGCGATTGCAATATGAGTAAAACTCGTGTTTCTTTGCAAATATTACACTCATATTCAATCTTACGTCTAGCTTCCTTTTGAACCACACAGATTCCCCAGTAACTTCAATTACAATATCGTTTTTCAATTATTTCTTATTAACCTTTCTCAAAGGATAATGAAAAACTTGAACTTAGTCATTTCTCATCCAAAATATTTTAATTTAAGTTCATAAAACATGATGTATGATTGAATTTTCTTTTCCCATGGATGCAGGGACTTTTTTCACCATGGTGATTTATGCCATAGCTTTTGCTTTTCCAATTTTCATGTGCAATTCTTTTGCTAACTTCAGTAAAATAGTACCTTTTCTGGGTACACCTGTTGATTTTGGAAAAACTTGGAAAGGTAAACGAATCTTAGGTGATCATAAAACTTGGAGAGGATTGATTTTTGGGATTATATTTGGCACTATTGCAGGAGTTATAGTTTGGTATGTGTGTACTATTCAATATGATGTTTTCAGTGTGTATCCCTGGTATCTTGGCTTCTTCATGAGTATAGGTGACCATTTTGCAGATTTACTTGGATCGTTCTCAAAGCGAAGAATAGGTGTAAAACCTGGTGGAGCTTTGCCTTTGTATGATCAAGGGTCTTGGATGATAACAGGGATGCTCTTGGCACTACCATTTGTTTGCAGTGAACCTAATTTTTGGTTCTATTTTGTAACTTTGACAATACTGACACCATTACTACATTTCCTTACAGGTTTCTTAGCTTATTGGGGCGGTATAAAGGATGTTTGGTATTAATTGTCAATTACAAAATTACACAAAGCATTTTTCGAAATGCTTTTATCTACTAAAAGAAATATTACCTAATATTGTAGAGTGAGTTTATCAATGAATATCTCAGATGAAGCTAATCTCTTAAGAGAAACTTTCGACATTATATTTCAAAATAGTTTAGATATGATATTCTTAGTTGATGAGGAAAGCTCTATCCACGAAGCTAATATCCAAGCTTGCAGATATTTCGGGTTAACTTTAGATGAACTCAAAGACAAGAAATTATCTAGTTTTGTTTTGGAAAAGAAACTTCTGAGCGAGTTCTTTGAACAAACAATGGAGCATGGAACCGAACTACAAAAATTCACTTTTATCACAAAAGAAAAAACTGAAGTTTCATTTCATATTTCTTCAGCACTCATTTCTTCAATCGATGTCAAACTCATTGTTCTTATCTGCCGAGATATACAAGAAATAGTTGATTCAGAGCATCAAAGGCAGTTCTTCTTTGAATTATTCCAACATGACTTGTTGAATAAACTACATGCTGAAATTGGATATATTGACTTTTTCAAGCGTCTCTATGACTCTGAGATGATTGAAAAACAGACAGGTATCCAAATGATAGAAAAGATGCGAGATATAACTGTTCGTTCAATTTATCTTATCCAAAATGCTAATATTATGCTTTTACTTCAAGAGGAAAAAGTACTAACTAACCAGAAATTGGAAGACATACTCAAACATACAATAAGATACATAAATAATTTCTTCGCTAAAAGAGTGCAATTAGAAATAAACAGAATTCAAGATGTCCTTATACTTGGTGATGAATTTACTTATCGTATTTTCGTTAATCTTATTGTAAGGATGATGGAATATACAGATGATGTTGTATTGGTAGATATAACCGTAGGAACACCAGTTTTTGAAACAATCAAAGCTAAATTGCATTTTGAAGGAGCCGTTCTTTCTAATGTTGATCGAAAAGAACTTCTTTTGAACCAAAATCTTGATAGGAAAAAACTAGATGTCATTGTTATTCAAAAATTATTAAATAGATACCAAATGGAATTGAAAATAGATAATGTCCGTCGATCAGGAGAAATTGTAGGGACAAAAATGACTCTTTCAATTCCAATTGTTCTTCCAGAATCAACAACAAAATAGTTTAATGAATAACTTATACTACTAATTTTATTGAGAGTATATTAACTGATTATTTTAATAACTTTACCCCACAGATTTTGGATTAGATGCTCATCTATCCAAATTTTAAGAATTTGGACATATCCAAAAATTATTTATATGGTTCAAGTAAACAGCAGATGAACACCATGAACAAAAAGATTTCACTAGCAGATTCAACAGTTAATTCTATAGTTAAAGTAGAGAAAATTGTAACTGGAGAAAAAGCTCGTAGATTCTTAGCAGATTTGGGAGTTTTAGAGGGAGTTAAACTTCGAATAATAAAAAATGATTTGGGTCCCATTTTGGTCGAAATAAAAGCGACAAGAGTTGCTATAGGTAGAGGAATAGCAACAAAAATTGAAGTAACTGCTTAGCCCGGAAATGAATTGAATGAGAAGATCCCGTTTTAATCAAGGTAAAAAAACATATAAGAGAAAACCTCATGGGCGAAGACCTCATTGGAGAAAACCTCATGGTAAGCTTCCTGGTGGTAAACCTCATGGTGTTGGTAGACCTTTTGTTGATGCAGATTCTGACCATACAATTGAGCATCGTATAGCTTTTCTAGGAAATCCTAATGTGGGTAAATCTTCTATTTTCAATATTTTGACAGGTAGTCATCAACATATCGGGAACTGGCCAGGAAAAACTGTTGAGAAAAAAGAAGGGCATTTTCTGCTATCTGATGAATATTTTTCCCTTATAGATTTGCCAGGTGCCTATTCACTTTCTGCTCATTCTGAAGAAGAACTAATTACAAGGCAATATGTAGTAGAAGAAAGACCTGATTTGGTGTGTGCTATTGTTGATGCAACTAGGTTAGAGAGAACCTCTTACATTGCTCTTCAAGCTCTCGAATTAACTGATAATATTGCATTGATTGTAAACATGATGGATCTTGCTGAAAAAGAAAATATTCAAATTGACAGACATAAACTAGAAAAACAGCTTGGTATCCCTGTTTTGCTTGTTAGTGCTTTTGATAATAACTGTATTATTAGAATCAAGAAATTTCTTTACGATGCATTACACACAGAAAAATATACTTTCCAACCAGCATTTTTACTCTACTCTCAGAAGTTAGAAACAATGATTAATAGCGTTTCTAGACAGATTTCAGATAGAACTGTGCTTAGAGATTATCCAACTCGGTGGTTATCTATTAAAGTTCTAGAGGGTGACAATTGGGTCATCTCAAAACTAGAAGAGGAATATGTTCTTGATGATATATTCAAAAAAATAGAGAAACTAAAAAAATCTGAAAAACTTGATCCAGCAGATGAGATACCAAAGAGAAAATATAAAGCTCTAGAAAACATTGTTAAGAAATCAGTTATTGGCTATAAAGATTTTAAAGAAAAGAAGAGTGACAAAGTTGATAAGGTAGTGATGCACAAATTCTGGGGTTATCCTATTCTTATTCTAATTTATGCTGCATTCTTCCTAATAACTTTTTACGCATCAGGACCCATAATAAATGGGTTAGATTACTTACTAACTTCTTCTTCAGAAATTGTAAGAGGTTGGCTATTAGCAGTTAACAGTCCTATTTTTCTTACAAGCCTTATAGTGGATGGAATACTAGCTGGTGTTGGTGCTGTCTTACTCTTTATACCAATCATAGTTATTTTCTACATCCTCATTGCAGTGATGGAAGATTCAGGATATCTAGCTAGAACTGCTTATTTAATGGATAGTGTGTTAGGAAAATTCGGATTACAAGGAACAGCATTTCTCAGTATGATTATGGGATTGGGATGTAATGTAACAGGTATAATGGCAGCTAGAACAATCAAAAGCGAAAGAGATAGGATGTCAATGATTCTAACAAATTCTTTCCTTCCTTGCGCTGCAAGATTAGGTGTGATCGCTTTTCTAACTGGAATCTTCTTCAAGCCATGGGTTGCTGCATTACTTATGTTAGCATTATATACTCTGAGTTTCCTACTAGTCTTTCTATCTGCATTGTTTTTCAAACTTTTCTTAGGAAAATCAGAGACAATGCCTCTTATCATAGAAATACCCGAATATAGATTGCCTAGATTAAAAAATATTTTTTATTTAACTTGGGAAAGAGCGGGGATATTTGTTAAAAAAGCTGGAACTTTCATCTTCATTGCATCGATAGTTATTTGGTTTATGGGCAATATTCCCTATGGAGTAACCCCAGAATATACTATAGCAGGTTATATGGGCAGAGGATTGGCATATATTACTGAACCTTTGTTTGGATTTGATTGGAGAATGGTTGTAACATTACTGTTTGGAATTCCAGCAAAAGAAGTGGTAATTTCTGCTTTAGGCATTCTTTATCCAGGTGTAAGCTTAGTTGAATCATTACTAGCAGCTTGGACAATACCTCAAGCTATTTCATTTCTCGTGTTTCAACTAACATATTCGCCATGTTTTGCAACTTTAGCTACTATAAGATCCGAGACTAAGAGTTGGAAAATGACTGCTGTCGGTTTCTTTTATCCTCTGATAGTAACGTCTCTTATAACTGTTGCAGTTTATTATAGTCTATTACCATTCTTTTAGGTGAAAATATGGAAATAAGGAACAATGAACCAGAAAAACTCTCAATGAAAAACAGAGTAAGGAGATTTTTTGGTAAGTATTTTGGCTCAGATGAAAACTGCAGTTCCCAATGTTCAAAATGTCTCTATTGCCCGTATGTCAAAAATAGTGACTATACATTTAAGATTAAGAAAAGAAATGAATAATCTTTATGCTATTTTAGATATTTTCCTGATTTGAGATAAACGAACTTCATTATTTTAATCATTTTTCTTTGTTATTACTTAACAAAATTTCTTCTATTTTTGTATAATAATAAGAATTAAATGAAACGCAGATAGCTTGACTTATGCATCGAGTATTTATGATTTTGAGTTCTGCAGATACTGTCATTCATGATGAGTTAAGTTTCAAATACGCTTATAACGCTAAGAAACAAGGATGGATGAATCAAGTAAGAGTCATTCTTTGGGGTCCAACAGAAAAGATTGCTGCTGAAGACAAGGATTTCATTGAACAAGTTAAACTGCTAATAAATTCTGGAGTAGAAGTTTATGCTTGCAAATCTTGCAGTGATAACTTTGGAACTAGCGAAAAATTAGAAGAAATTGGTATTGATGTAAGATATACTGGTGCTTTCGTTACAGAGATGTTAAAAGAAGGGTGGTATCAACTTATATTCTAGATTGTTTAAGAAGAGCATCTCAAATAGTGAGCTGGAAATGTTTCAATAAAACAGACTTCAATTCTTAAAAATCTATGAAAAGAGATAGTTCTTCTTTAGTGATAGCTCCAATTCGTAGAATTTGAGGTTTGGAAGATGCAAATGTGACAATAGTTGACTCAATCCCCAGAGCTTTTTCTTGACTATCAATAATAATAGGAAGACTCTCTTGAAAATTATTATACACATCATCAGCTGTTAATGGACTTGGTTGACCTGATATGTTTGCACTTGTAGTAGCAAGAGGTTTTTCAAACTTCTTTATGATTTCTAAAGCTACTCTATTATTTGGCATACGAACTCCAATTGTATCTAAACTACAAGTAACTTTATCACTAACTTCTGTTTTTTTCTTAAGAATTATTGTCAAAGGTCCAGGCCAGAATTTCTTAATTATTGATCTTGCATAAGCTGGTATAGATTCTACAATCATCTTCAGCTGATCCTCAGATGAAATAAGCGCATTGATAGGCTTGTTTGTAGGTCGATTCTTTAATCTGTAAATCCTGTTAATTGCTGCTTCACTAAAAATATCGCCCCCAACTCCATATACTGTGTCAGTTGGAAAGGCTATGATCTCTCCTCTGCTTAGAAAAGATACAGCATTTTCTATTATTTTATCATTAATAGAATTAGGATTTACTTTGACAATATTTGATCGCATACAATTATTCAATCCTATTAAACTAGTTTTAGTTTATCATATTACAAATTTTGGGTTAGAGAAAGTTTTTTTTGATAATCCCTCTATTGTCATCTAGGATGAATGAATCAAACAATAAAACTATACTCATAACTGCTCCAGGTGGAGGTATAGGAAAATCTATCACTCGATATTTAATTGAAGATGGATATAGCGTCATAGGTTTAGGCGGTAAGGGAAGTCAAGATTATGTGAAAAAACTTCAAGAATCAGGAATAGACATTCACTTTATTAGTTGTAATTATTTTTCTGAAGTTTCAATCATAAAATCATTTAGTGAAGCTAAATCTCTAACAAAGAAAATAGACGGATTCATAAACCTTACAGGTGGTAGCCTATATTCAAAGAAAATTGATGAACTTACATATTCTGAGTATCGAAAAGTTATTTCTCTAAATTTAGATTCAGCTTTTCTCCTAGGAAAGAACGTTTTTGAGTGGATGAAAAAAACAGGTGGGGGAAATATTATCTTCTTTGGATCAACAACTGGATCTAGGCCAAGTTCAAAGAAGTTGCCCTATGGAGTAGCCAAAGCAGGTGTCCATGCTATGACATGGTTCTTTGCAGAAGAAGGATCAGAATATAATATAATAACAAATACGATAGCCCCAGGATATGTATTAACTGATAGACATGTTGAAGATATTCAAAAGAAGGCAGATAAAAATCAACAAAGTTTTGAAAGTCTTCTTGAAAAAATTAATTCTAAAAACCCACTTAAACATTCCTTAAGACCTGAAGATATTTATCAACTAGTAAAGATTCTTTTAACTACAAAACACATTCAAGGACAGATAATTAGAATAGATTCAGGACAGATAATTGGTTAATTATTCTATCGATCCTTCAGATGGTTCTTCTCCACAAACGGGGCAAGAAATCCCATACCTGAAGAAAGTATCGTGGTCACTTTCACATTTGGATTTCTCTTTTACGTAATCTGGGTCTTCGTGGAATTCTACTCTCTCCTCGAATTCATCCCTGTTTAACCATTCTCCGTTCATCATATCAGAAGTATATGGGACAAATATAAGATAAGAAAATAGAAAAGGAACACCATCATTTTCTTCATTTTCATAGTTATCTTTATTCTTCTCAAGAATTTCGGTTAGAACCATTAAAATTTTGCGCATATCTTCTTTTGTGAAACGGTACATGACGCCTGGATTTACACTGAATTTAGGTAATGTCAAAGGTGATAGCCATTTATGATACCAACTTTTGTTCTCATTTGTGTCATCTTCCACTAAAAGCCTATCTCTATGTAATAATGCTGAATAATGCGCAAGAATCCCTCGTATTTTAAGTAAATTGAAGAAAGTGAACTGCTTATGAGGAGGAGCAAAACCTGATGTCTGAATCTTATCATAAACATCTCTAAATTCATCATAGTATATTTGAGGAATGCTATAAACTTTCTTAGTAACCTTTCGTCCTTTTTCATTAAAACATATGAGATCTTCAGTATCCAGAAGATTAAGATTTCTAGATTGCAGAATTTTCAGGTTATGATAGACAGAACTAAGATGCATATTCATGCTAGTTGCTATGTCTCCAGCTGTAATTCCTGTAATCTCTTTTCCGTCGATATCCAGGTACCTTCTTTGTAGAAAAACTGCATCCAAAATGATGGCCCAAACGTCGATTGCTGTGATGTATCTTCTGTCTTGAGCAATTTGGAAAATTCTTTCAACGTACCAATTTTTACTGCTAACTAGTGGGTTAGGCTTTTTAGACATGAAGTACATCATTCCTGTTTTGATTGCAATAAATCTTTCATTCTTATGGTTGAATTGCAGTTAATTTAATTTATATTCTCTGATATCTTTATAAGTCTTGCATGTTTCTTGGTTGGTTTAACAAGAAAAATCATCTGTAACTTTTTCTCAAATTTTAATAATTTTTAATAATTGAAATAAGCTTCATTGATGGGATGATTATCTTTTAGTTTTTTTATCCTTTTTATCATTCTTTGTATATTTGAACATGTAAATTACTGCAACAGTAAATAAGGCACACATAACTAAAAAGCCTAATGAACCTAAAATAGCTTGTAAAACTGCATCCACTTTAATCAAGTTTATTTGTGTGCGTTACCATTTTAAGTTTTTCCCATTTGTTGCAGAATTTCCCTTTCTGAATTTCTTTAAGAAAAGGTTAATAGGTGCGCTTTATAGATGTCATATAGGTGAGTAATTTTGCGTTTCCCATGCGAATATATTGCATCAACAATGCTTCCAAGCTTAAGAATCAGAATAGCTCATGAGTTGAGGAATAAAGGAAAATCTCAGAATGAAATTGCCAAATTATTGGGCGTAAAACAACCAGTGGTTGTATCGTATCTTCACAAAAATATTGCTGAAACAGGCGATGAAAAAATTAATCATCATTTAGATGCACTTTCTGAATCGATTTCAACCATGCTTTTCACTCAAGAACCCTTGGATAAAGTAATGAGAACTATATGTACTAAATGTAAATCTTTACGTGTCGAAGGACCAATATGCTCTATTCATAAAACAATCCTACCTCAATTGGAAGATTATCCTAAATGTGACATATGTTCTGGTTATAAGGAACTACCTTCGTTAGAGGAACGAAGTGTCATTCTTTCAGAATTAAAAGCGATGTTTACTCAACTTTCAACACATCCTACATTCTATAAATGGATACCAGAAATAGGCTCACAATTAGCTCAATCTGACAAAAAAGCTAAAGATTTAGATGACATTGCTAGTTATCCTGGAAGAATTATTAAAGTAAAAGAAAAAATTGTAACAGTAAGCGATCCTGAATTTGGATCTTCGAAAACGATGTCTTCACTATTGCTATGGTTAAGAGATAAACAATCAGACATACATTGGGTCCTGAGTTTCAAAAATAAATCAGAGTTATTCAAAAAGATAGAGCATCTGAAAATTCCCTATTTATCTACTGACTCCATTGATTCTAAATGGGAACAAACTCTAAAACTTTCCGCAAAGGATCCTATTGTCTTCAATATGAGAGTCCTTCTAGATAGTGGGAGCTCTGGATATGAAGCAATAGGTTATATCTTTGCTAGAGACTACGAAGAACTGCTTGATCTAGTAAATAGGATATTCACATAATGCTTATACCCCCCCTATATAGTAATGCTAAGATTTAAAATGAAACAATACAAGTTTGAATTGACTTAAATGAAAAAACGTGTCTTAGTTTTGTTGTTTATTGTATTATTTACTAGCTTTGCTTTCAGATCAACTAATGCTATTGAAATCGAAGTAGACGAATATGAATTAACAATTTACTCATATGAATCTCTTCTAGCAGATCCTGGGTACGACTTTGTTGAAGGTTATTCCAATTACAGTGGTATTCCTAAAGAAAATATCCATCTCATTCTTGTTGAGGATGCAAATACTATAGTAACACAAGCTGTGCTAGAAAAAAACAATCCTGTTGCAGATGTATTGATCGGTATTGATAATGTTCTTATTCATACAGCAAAGAGAGAAGAAATCTTAGTTCCTTATTCCTCACCAAGTTTAGGAAATATTTCAGAGGAACTTATCGACAATCTAGATCCAGATCACTATCTCCTTCCATACGATTATGGTATAATTGCTCTCTGGTATGATATTAGTAGAATCAATTCCTCCACCATGCAAGAGATTGACAATCTAACACTTGAAGATATAATCTCTCTTGAATTAGACAAGAAGCTTGTTGTAGAGGATCCTACACTTAGCTCGCCTGGTTTGGGATTTTTGTTATGGACAATTGCTGTTTATGGTGATCCTTCTATTAACTTTGAAGGATTATTAGGTCAAGATTGGAGAGAATGGTGGAATAAAGCTTCAGATAACTTGAGAATCACTTCTAGTTGGGGGGCAGCTTTTGATGTTTATAGCTCTGAAGATAACCGTCCAATCATGGTTTCTTATGGAACTAGTCCCGCTTATGATATCTGTCATCCTCTCTGGGGAGTTGGTACAGAAGTCGATCCCCCATCAGCTGTTTTCTTAAGTCATGAAAACGGACTTGACAATGCTTGGTTACAGATAGAAGGGATTGGTCTTGTAAATGGAGCACCAAATGAAGAAAATGCTAAGGATTTCATAGATTGGTTTTTAAGCAAAGAGCTTCAAGAAAATATCCCATTGAACAATTGGATGTATCCCGCAAATAATCAAACAAAAATAGATAGCTGTTTCCTTGAAACTGCTTTAAATCCAGATGATGTTGACATCCTAAATTATTTAATTCCTCCAAGTATGTTAAGCGAAAATCTAGATTACTGGAGATCGGAATGGGAATTAGAGATTGTTGATTTCAGCTCTTTTGTTGTGGTTATATTAGCAGTTTCAGTTGGAGCAATCTCATACAATTTCATAAGAAAAAGAAAGTAATTAGACGTTGAACAGCATGTTTAGTACAACTCTCAAGAAAAGAGCTAAAGTGGATACTGTCTTAAATAAATCCATAATATTTTTAGTTATACTTGCTTTTGGTTCATTCTTGATATTGTTTTTTTATGCTCCATTATCCAAAATATTTCAGTTTGCTTTTTCTGATGGCAACCAACTTACCTTTAGTTTTATTATAGAAACTATAACTGATCCACTAAATATCTCATTTTTACTTTTTACATTTGCTCAAGCTTTATTGTCAATGTTAATTTGTCTGATTTTAGGGATTCCAGCTGGTTATTTCTTTGCAAAATACGAATTTAGAGGAAAAAACCTCTTACTGAACCTAATGACAATTCCTTTTGTACTTCCAGCAATTGTAGTGCTACTAGGGTTCATTGTTACATATGGAGAATCAGGATGGGTTAACAGTATATGGACTGGTCTCACTGGTATTGATTCTCCTATCATTGAGATATTTGGCACATTTGAAGGAATACTCATAGCTCATGTTTTTTATAATTTGTCAGTTATTATCCGAATGTCGATTCCTGCTTGGAAAAGCATTGATACAGAGCAGATTAATGTTGCTAAATCCTTAGGTGCAAGCAATTGGTTAATTTTGCGTAAGATAATCTTCCCTCAAATTTTGAATTACCTTGTATCTGCTGCTCTCCTAGTTTTTATTTATACTTTCAATAGTTTTGCAATTGTTCTCTATTTGGGAGAAATTAAGTTTCAAACTTTAGAAGTTAGAATTTATAAGCTAATGAAATCGTCCCTCGATTTTAATGGAGGAGCAACGTTAGCTCTAATTCAGCTAATATTGAATACTATCGTAATTATTCTCTACCTCTTCTTTGAGAGTCGTACGAGACAAATGGCAGAAGGAAAAGAAGACATATTTCGAAGTGAAAAAATATCTTTTTCTAAAAAAAGTAGACGGAAAAATATGTCAATACTTCTATTTATATTATTCATTCTTACGTTGATAATTTTCACATTCAGCCCAATAGTAGCTATAATAATAGAATCTTTCAAACCTTATGCTGATGGAATTTCCCCTTTATGGGGTTATCAACAGCTGTTTTCAAATGAATATATGCCTTTGTTAGGTAATTCTCCTCTTAGATTGCTTTTAAACACATTACTATTTGCATCACTAACAACAGTAATAACCCTAATTCTATCTGTTTTACTTGTTTTTGTTCTGCGAAATAGATATCAAAGCTTAAAAAAATACAAGATTTCTTTTTCAGAGAATTTTGTTTCATATATCATAATTTTACCAATGGCAACATCCTCTATAACTCTTGCAATCGGAATGTTTCTGCTGTTCAACAACTCTGTAATTTATTTAGATTATGTATGGGTATTCATAGTATTAACTCATGTTTTGATCAGTATTCCATTTGCAACGAGATCTATACTTTCAGCATATAATCGGATAGATATTGAAATGCTCAATGTAGCTTCCACATTAGGTGCATCTCGATTCAGGATTTTTACAAAAATAGAACTTCTTTATATTTACAGAGGCATTATTGTAGGTGGTATTTTTGCTTTTGCGATAAGTTTAGGGGAATTTGCTGCTACAAGTTTTCTAGTTAGAGGAGAATATGGGACATTATCGATTGGTATTTCGAAACTAATTACATCTCAAACCTTACAACTACCTGCGACAATGGCTAGTATTCTTGTGATTATTACAATTATTTGTTTTCTAGTTATACAAAAGTTTGGAGATATAGAATTGAAGGTGTAAATTATGGCAGGACTCTTGATGAAAGAAATTTCTATGAAGTATGAAAAAAAGCTGATTCTAGAGAATTTAGATTTAGAGGTTAAACATGGTGAATTGCTGGTTTTACTTGGTGAATCAGGTTGTGGAAAAACAACCTTGTTAAAAATAGTTGCAGGAATAATTCAACCAGAAAAAGGTACAATTTATGTCGATGATACAGAAATTACCGATCTTTCTCCCCAAGTAAGACAAATAGGGTATGTTCCACAAGCTCAAGTTCTTTTTCCCCATATGAAAGTGAAACAAAACATAGCATTTGGATTGGAAGCTAGGAAATTGACAAAAGAAGCAATAGAAAAGAAAATTCATTGGATAGCCGATTTGGTAGGTATTTCTGGTCTATTAGATCGATATCCTCGAGAGATAAGTGGTGGACAGAAACAAAGAGTAGCTTTAGCAAGAGCAATGGCAATAGAACCTCATATTCTTCTGTTAGATGAACCTCTATCAAGTATTGATGCAACTGGTCGAGAAGCTTTAGCTTTAACCATCAGACGTATCCAAAAAGAAACTTCTACTACAACGCTCTATGTTACACATAATGGGGATGAAGCTAGATTGATTAGTGATAGAGTAGCTGTTATTTACGATGGCAAGATTCAGCAAATTGGAAAAGTGCTAGATGTTGAACAACACCCAAGAAATTACCTTATTGCTAGAATTTTAGGTTCTCCAAATATCTGGCCTATTTTGTATACAAAGAAGAAAGAGAAGACAATGCTTTCCACTCAAATTTGTGATATATTCATTCAAGATGAAGTTAACTCAAAAATAACTGGAATAAAGATCCCACCATCAATTATTTCAATTTCCAAAACTCAAATTGAAGACCCCAACCTTGTGGTTCTAAAGTGCTTTGTGAAAACAATGATTGAGAAAAGTGAAGATGAATATCGATTAATTCTAGATTTAAAAGATAATCCTTCTGAGTACATCAAAGTTGATTGCTCTAGGGTTGAATATGAAAAATATGTCACTGAAAATAAAGAAATCTACATTTACTTCAATCACTTGGAGGTCATCCTACTTTGATAAGTGTTGAACTAATGGATGAAATGAATGATTATTTGATGGCAGAATTTACGTTATCTTCAAAGCTACACTGGGAGCAAATAAATGAAGGTTATACAAACGAAAATTACACAATAATGAAATCGAATGGTTCTCCTCTAGCAGTGTGTAAGATATTCACAGATGATGAAATTTATCTCTCTAAAGAGAGATTTAAGCGAGAAATTAGTGCTTTGGAAAAATATTCAGAAACTATTGCTCCGAAGATACTTTTTCAGAAGAATTCAAAAATTATAGTTTACCAATATGTGGAAGGAACTGGTCTCCATCAACTTCCCCCTGAACTTATTGATGTTGATCAAGTTAAGAAAACACTGGATATTCTTCATTCATTTTCAGTTTCAAGAAGAAAGCCAACGAAATCTGATGTAACATCATTTTATATTAAAATTGCAAAAAGGTATCAAAAATCTAAACTAGCTTATCCACACAAATTAATCGATTCTCTGCTAAAACTTATTAACCAACAGGAAGAACTTCTTGATACTTATACTGAATTTTTATCTTATGTACATGGAGATTTAATTCCCCCGAATTTAATCTATAAGAATAACAAGATTACCTTGATAGATTGGGAATTTTCTAGAACTGAATTAATTTTCTTTGATTATCAATATCTCAATTATTATGCAAAAGCTCACAATCTACCTATAAAAATTGAAATGGAAGATGAATTACAACTGTTTTATAACAAACTAATAGATGTTCTAGAACGTTTGTGGAGATACGGATATTTGTTAAAAAATAAAAAAATAGATTACAGTATTTAACTAGTATTTATTGTAAATATTGTATTTTTTATTTTTGACAAATATGAAGTTTTAATAGTAAATTTAACAATGTTAACTTAACATATGGCTTCTTTTAGAGTTAGGCTTCATAGGATCATATCTTGGATGTTGGTTGCTTTCTTCTTCACAACCGTGTTTACAGGATATAGTATGACACAAAATTGGTTTAAGGATAAGTATCTTCTTTCACAATTACATCGAATATCTGAATGGTTCTTTGTGGGGTTACTTCTCTATCATCTAATCTATACAATGTTCTTCACCAAGATTCGTTCAAAGAAACTAATTACAAAACTACGAGAGAAGAAAGGAGTAGAAATTAATTCTTTGAGATTAATTCAAAAAATAGCCAGTTGGGGTATTATGGTAACTGTTCTACTAACAATACTTTCAGGATTAAACGCACGTTATGAAACTTGGTCAAACTTGCCAGAGGCGGTCTAACCGTCGTTTAGGTGGGTCCCCTCGCGTGCGGTGAGGGGAAGAGGATTATAAGGAAGGAAGGATTGTACC
>JABCTC010000073.1 GCA_018238545.1 Candidatus Heimdallarchaeota archaeon | reverse complement strand
TACTTGCGTAGATTGAAGCAGTTGTTGCTATTAGTATGAATCCCACTATTACTGCTATGATTATCACTGCAAAGTTTGATAATATTGCATTTGGTACAAGGAAATATCTTCCTATTATTGCTCCAAAATAGCTTCCTAAAGCTATCCCTGGAATTATTTGTAGAAGTATTGCCGTTATAACTGCTCCATACATTCTTTTCTTTCTTATTCCTAGCCTGTATAGTAATACGAAATCTTTTCTATATGTTATGAAATACAGGAATGAATATACTATTACTTGAAATGAAAATATTGCGAACATTACTCCTCCTAGCACTTTAAACATATTAGTAAAGTTGTCATAACTCTCTAGACTTTGATCGATCATCTTCTCAATACTTACTATTTGATATCCATATCCTTCCAAAATCTCACTTATTTCATCATAAACTGCTGCATCTACATTTTCTAACATAAGCAAATTAGTCCCATTAGCAACTCCCTCTGCGATTAATTTACTCAATGGGCAATAGATACTGTATCCTGCTGCAAAACTATCTATTACTACCCCACTAATTTTGTACTGATTTGAATCATCATGAAGTTTTAATTTTTGAAGTGTGCTGTTATCAAATAGTTTAGCTTCTAATGAATCACCTATCAACACCTCATCTTTCGAAGGGTTCGGGTTGGTCCCTGCTATATATTCATTTTCTTCAAAACTGATATCTTCATATCCTATTATTGTAGCATATACTTTACGATCTTGCCCTATTGGTAAGTATATATCATTCAATATTTCATACCCTGGTAATTCTTGTACTTGCAGTTTTGATATGAAGTACTTCTGATACGTTACTCCTATCTCCCCTAATTCCGTTAATAGTTGAGGTGATATTGAAGTATTATAGAACTGTTCTAGGTCATTATCTAATCCAGTATAGGAACTATTACTATATTCTTGAACTGGTAAACTCTGATTAAAGAAATCTATCGCATCTGGTGATCCTATTACATAAGAATAATCTTCAAATCTATTATTCATATTTACATAATGTGTTTCAGTTATTGTTAATGGTCCCAAAACGAATGAAATTGAGGCGAAAATTAGAAAGAAGCTAAATAGAAGACTCGTTAGCACCTTTCCTGATCTTAGGAAATTCTTTACTCCTAGTTTTACTGATGAACTAAACTTGTTTATTACTGCATCAAATTCAAAGATGCTCTTGTAGTTACTTAAACTACTTGAAGATATTTCAAAGTCTTTTTCACTAATGAATTTCAATATTGTATAATGTGCTTTAAGATATGAAGAAACCAATATTGCCAAGTTTCCTGCAAGAATTGGCAGAAATCCTACATAGCTAAATATGCTCCCAAAGCCAAAGGAAACGCTTGTTATAACTAGAACGATTAACCCTAGTATTATCCCCAATAATAGCATTATTACAGCTGTTAATATCTGATTGAAGATGAAGTAGCTATATATCCACCTACTTTTCCCTCCTACATTTTTCATTATAGCTATGTCATCTTTTTGGCCTTGAAACTTAAGATCTATTGATCTGATGGTTACAATTATTCCAATTATTATACAAACCACTATGAAAAAAATTGTAATTAGCATGTAGGAACTAAAATAAACATAATCTAATGACATTTGGAGATTAGCTCTCATTAGTGAGAATAAGCCAATGCTGATTGTAATCGCTGAATAGGTTATTATCTGGCTAATAAAGGTAAATAGTGAGCCTAGGAACGATCTTCTAAAATCAATCCAAGCAAATTTCAGTTGTCCTATCATCTCTATCCACTCACACATTTAGTTTTACTCTTCTTCTTCTATGAAGTCTAGTTCTTCCTCTGTCATGTTCATTACTTCTTTCTCTGAGTATCCATCATTGAGTTCAACTTCTTCTTCCTCTTGCATTTCCATAGAACCAATAGCTCTATACTTGATATCATCCCTTTTTCTTCTTTCAGGATGGTCTTCTTCCAGAACCACTGCTTGTGAACCTATTTTGTATATTGTTGATGCCATCTCTTTCATCTTCTGGTCGTGAGATGCAACAATTATTGTGATATCTGTTGTAGTAAAAATCTCGTTGATTAAGTCACATAACATATCTGCTGATTCGCGATCTAGGTTTCCTGTAGGTTCATCTAAAATTAGTATATGTGGATCATTAGACAAAGCTCTTGCTATGGCTACTCTTTTCTTTTCTCCTCCGCTTAGCTGAGCTGGAAAACTATCTTTCCTATTATCTATCTTTAATTTTTTTAGTAATCCGTCAATCTTCTTCTCCCTTTCCTCCTCCTCTCCATCAAAACCACAGAGTTCCTGGAAGAGGACTATATTTTCTCTGACTGTTAGTGTAGAAACAAGGTTGTTTTCTTGAAAAACTATTCCGAGGTAGTTTGAGCGAAAATCAGCTTTTTCTCTGTCTTCAATCAAATCTATGAATAACCCAGCAACTTGTATTTCTCCTGCGTTTGGGTGCATGAGACCTGTAAGCATATTAAGTAGAGTTGTTTTTCCACTTCCACTAGGACCATATAATAAAACTAGTTCGTTTCTATCAATCTCTAGATTAATCTCCTTAAATATGACTATCTCCTCCCAGAATAACTGAAATCTCTTTGATACATTACTGAAGCGAACTATTTGATCCATCTTAATACTAACCAGTCTTTATGTCATGATAAGCCTTTATCTTTCTTATTATCTTATAGTATACTACATTTATACTCTCTCTAACCTATTCTAGCCTCTAATGATCAAATTGATTTTTAAATAACACAATATTTTCACATCAATTGTAGCTTAAATCATATAAATAAAGAGAAAAAAAGAGTTAGTGTTAACCGGGTAACCACAAAGGGGGAAGTATACTTTCGTCTCCGTCTTCAGGATTATATTTTTGTTTCATAGATTATCAATAATCTAGTAGAGGTAACGATAATAATATCCAAGGAAATTATGAGACAAATATAACTTCTAACGAACAAAGAATCCCCACCTTGAATTTCATATAGTTCTTGTTATTTCCTTCTGTTGCAATTGTAGGTAATTCAATAGAGTATATTCCAATCTAGAGAATCCATATAGTCTACATTTCTTTATTGCCATATACTGTAAAGCTGAACCAAGAGGATCTCCGTTCTTATATGCACCTACTTGAATAAAAGCTTCTATGAAGATACGCATTTCTAGAACCTCAATTTGTTTGAGTCTACTCTCATATTGCTTGAGAAGTGGAGAGATTTCTGCATATCTTTTAAGTGAAAACAGCTGCTGAGCTATAAGGAGATCCCTATAAGCATGTTCTATAAATGTAGTCTTGCTCGTTGTTACGTGCTTTTCTAAAATAGAAATATAATTCAGAGCTTTTTGTTCTTGGCTGATTTTTACTTCTAATTTTTGCTTTTCAAGCATAAACTCGATCAGGTGTTTTATACGATTAATACTAAAATTATCAATTGTCATTAGACGTTGAAGCTTATCAGAATCAAGATTCGAGTTAAGAATAAATTCACTAAAAGTCATAAAATCACTGTATAGGTCTTTACAACCTTTACTAATTTCATTAATCAGTTCTTGATGTTCCTGATAATTATAACAGCTTAGACATGAGATGTTGTAGAACTTCACGAGATTGAGGGTATGAACAATCTGTTTTCTTGTATTTTCATCCAAATTGCTTTTTATATAATCTGTTTGAAGAAGAATCTCTGCTTCTTTAGTTAGCGTATAAACTTGATCGGTTTTGCCTTGTAATCCTTTAACAGTTGCAAGATAAGAATGAAGAATAAGAAAATTGCTGTAGTAAATACTATCCTTATAGATTGGTTTAAGGATATTATAAGCCTCATTGAAATACGATTCAGCTATTGCTAAATTAGCATTTAGCATATGCCCTAAACCTGTGAAATAATAAATTATACCTCTTACATCTAGTGGCAAACTGTCAAAGATAAATCGGTTAGCGAGAATTTGATTGCTTAAGTTTAATGCTTTCTTACTTTCATGCATTCTTGTATAGATTATGCTTAAAAGACCAAATACTTGAGCTAAACTCCTATAAAACCCTTCTCTGAAAAAATAAATTAAACACTCTTCCAATATTGTAGCACTTTCAATGTCATGATTATTCAGCCATTGTTCGACTGCATAAGAATATCTAATAAAGTGATAAATATATTCATCATAATTTGAAAGCCCATCTAACAATTTTAGAGAATGTTCTAAGGCTTCAATACTTTTTTTCTTATTTTCCTCAAATTTTTCAATATACCAAATATAAGAATATGTCCAAGCTAATATATCACTATAATTATTATTTTCAGAAATCAACTGCATTCTTGCTATTAATTTTCGCACCTCTGAAGCATTTTCACGATTATTATATAATACAGGAATTTTATAGCCAATCAAATTTACCAATGATTTTTCATCATCCAATAATTCACTTTTTTCTATTGCTTTGTCTAATAACAACATTAATTCCTTGTTAGATCTTTCATTTGATGAGAGAAGACATATATCTCCTAGGATTTCTCTAAGATTCTCTTTAGACTTTGCAAATTCAACTTTGGAAGCCAATTCCTCAATAAGCAAGTTGTGCACCAATAAGCTTTCAGAAGATGAATATTTAAAGTAGCTTACCAAAATTGCAGTTTACTTGCATTTTCTATAATTTATAAAATAAAAAAAATTAAGGCAATTAAGGTTGCCATAATGGTGGGGTTATTGATTCGTCTCCGTCTTCAGGATCATATTTTTGTTTCATCATTGTTCATCACTCGTTTACGTTATACTTAGAAGAAGATGAACATACTAAAAGACAACAAGAAAAAAACTGACAAAGAAACCGTTATACTAGTACAAATATCAATTGAATAAGCATTTTCCATAAAAAGATTAAAAATGCCACAGGGGTGGGTCGTAATACTAAAACAATAATGAAAGCGGTAACACCTATTGTATATCTCATTAAACAGTCATTATCCACTAAAGCATTATGTAGAACGAACAAACTAGCTAAAATAGTAAATCCATCAGAAGATAAATATGGGTAGCGAAGTTTCGAAATGAGAATATCATACAAGGGTTTTACACCCATAAGTCCAATCTCAAACGAGAAAACTTCGCTAAATAGACATGATTGCTATCTATTATATCCTTTTTCGTCAGTATTATTTTTACTTGTTTTCTCTCATACAGTGCGAAAATCGATATTTATGTGTATGATATTAACAGTTAATGAGAAAACTGGCGGGGCTAATGTATAAGCTATATTCTGCGAGAAACCTGCGGTTTGAGCTTTTATAGATAGTTCATCACTTTGTTCACCAAGATTAAAACTTTCTATCACTTGACTTAGTTTCACAATCTGGATCTTATCTTGTGTATTTACTATTGGAAAATACTCTCCTTGCCCATCCAAGGTTTTTGATGTATTCAAGTGAACTATCATGAAATTAACTTCTACATCTGTTTCACTTGTTATTTCTATGCTCACAAAAACACTGTAGTATAATTGAATGGTTTTGTATCCATCAAATGTTTGGTGAACAATATTCATCATTTGCGCTGTTCTGTTAAGCGAATAAACAAGTAATAATGGGCTACCAAAGTCGTATATCGCTCCTCCTAACCCTTTAAAATTCCCTGCTATTTTATACTCAACCTCTCCTGTGAAATAGGATTTATTCAATAAAGCAACTCCTCCTGAATTTATCATTAAGGATATTTCTCTATTTTGTTTCAAATCTAGTATCCCATTATCAAGATTATATCTTAATACGCTTGAAGAATTGTCTGGTGTGTTGATCAGTGTTTTAATTTCTGAATCAAAAGATAAGAAAGTGTTTGTTGCAGCTGTTAGATCACTTTGTGTCTGAAACCTTTCTAGTGAAGGAATTATTTGCGAAAAAGCCAAACCTAAAGCAGAAACCATTACTGTAAAGATTACTAGCGTTGATATAATACTTGAAACTCCTCGACGAGATTTGAGTATTTTTTTCATGTATATTATGTTTAACAATTTGTCTTATTTAACTTTGCGGAACTTCTTACACAAACGTTCTATAGCTATTACTCACTCTCTTTTATTGTAAGTTTAACATCCTTCCCCTCTAGTTTTATCAGTGAGTTATCTTCTAGGATAGGAAGAACACGATTCTTCAATGTTACTTCAGGGATTATTGTTTTGCTATGTAATTCTTTCAATGTACAAGTGTGGTTTGGTGATGACGATAAAGCTACAAGAACATCGATGTTCTCTTTTTGACTAGGTAGCCAATTTGCTATTACCTTAATTGTGAAAATGTATCCCTCTTGCTGCAGTGTTAAATTTTTTACTTGTTCGCTTAATTCTTTAGTTATACTCTCTAAAGGTGAAAGCTTTTCAACTGTTTTCTGAAGGCTATCTCGTTCATATGTTATCTCATCTACTTGTGAAGTAAGGTTCTTAATTTCATCTCTAATCAAACTGAAGTTCTCTCCAGATTCCTTTAATTCATTTAGTTCTTCTTTTAGTTCATCGATCTGATCAGTCATCCTTCTTGATTCTGAATCAATTATTTGATCAATACGTTTGAGTAAATCTCTTACTTCTTCAATCATGTTTCTACAAGGGTTTTGTTGCCAATATAAACATTTTCAACAGAATACCCCTGTAGTTAACTAGTATATTAATTGTATTATTTGTGTATTATGAAAAGGCAACTATTCTCTGTGTTCGCTACTTTAAGGTCGCTAAGTTAGTTTTCAAGTTAATTAATATTTGTCCATATTGTTTCCTTGTGCAGGCTGATTTCTTCTTTATTCAACTTTCAGAATTCTATTCTAACTTGTTATCAATATCTTAGGGTATTCATTACTTGGGATTTAATTTTCTTAATCTATCATAGTTGAACTGTAAATTTCTTCCACCCATTAGTAAATTAACTATCGGTAATTTTCCTGAAGCAAGTTCAATAAAATTTTGTGAAATTTTTTTCCCATATTCTTGAAACTATTGTATTCGCTTATCTTAGTACTTCTGTTAACGATCAACAGTATTTAGTTGCTTAACTCAAAATGTTCTATGTTTTGTTTTTTGCTTGTTCAATGATCTATTAAAAATCTTAATTCTGCACAATTAATACGCCTATTCTAGAATATCTTTATTCAACAAACTATTTTAAAATTCTCATGAAATGTTTATTGAGTAACGATTTACTTGAAAGTCTATTTCTTTGTACAACTCCCGACATAAATAGTACGAGAGAAAAATTACCGAACTTATGGCCTTTGATAGATAAAATTTGTACTTTTCATGTTTCTAAGTTCTTATTCTCGACAATAATGTATTTTCAGCTCAAATTACAGGTTTAAAGGGTGTTTTGTGCAATCTAGAACTAAGTTTAAGGTATGAATCTAACTAGTTTTATTCCTTACTTTTCTTTTCTTTAACAATCTTGAAAATAGAATAACCGACACCAATTGCAAGAACACTGAGAGCTAAAGAAGATGTAACAATGTGATCTGCTAGAAATCCTTTTGCCATAAGCCATGTTAAAAATAAAATAGTTGGTATTCCTATAATGCAGTTTACAAGAGCGAATTTATTTGTTTTTTTGCTCTGTTTGTTCTCATCAACTTGATATCCTACTGTCAACTTAATCTGATATTGAGTATAGTCTATTCTATATATGCACCACAAATAGTTACAAAAAAATGGGGAAGAAATTAATCCCCTGATCTTACTTATTATTTAAAAAGAAAGGGTGATATGATATCAGAACCAAACTTTTCTTTAGCAGCTAGTAATCGTTTCTTTTGTTCCTCTAAATCAACAAACAGCTGTTCAGGAATATCCTTCTCTCCTCGAAAGATTGCTTCTATTCTATCTATCTTCAAAAGGAACTTCTGAATTCTTATAGAAAATTCAGCTTCATACCTTTCCTTAGTATAGTCTACATCGAATGCCCCTTTGAAGAGAGTCGCTATATCTTCATACTTTGGAATATGTCCGACTGGAGTTTCAATAGCTTCATATTCTCCATGAACTCTACCTTCAGCCCAAAGTAACCAAATCTTCTTGTCTAAGATCTCATCGTAATAACGTCCGTTCTCGTCCTTAAGGAAGTAATTTGTTGAAAAGATTCGAGGGCGGTTAACATCATCAATTCTTTTACCGAAGTTATAATGTGCGTCTAAGTATTTGCCTAGCGGTGTAACGATAAAGTCTAAGTTTGCCATTGGTTGATGTTTTCTAACGCCTGCTTTACCTAAGGTTGCTGCAGTGGTTTCAGATTCAATAGATGCACCTATGAACACTCCATGTTCCCATGAGAACGATTCATAAACAGGAACAGATGTATCTGAATCTCTTCCCCCATAGATAATACCCGAAACTTTGACACCTTCAGGATCATGAATAGCCTCATCTGCATTCTCAAGTCCTTCAATTCTAATGGTGTATCTAGCATTTGGGTGAGAGAATTTTAATTCATTACCATCATCATCGAAATGTTTTCCTGCTTCCCAATCTCCAAGCTTGGAGGAAGTCCAATTGATCCCTTTATCAGGAACAGTAACTTGATCACCCATTCCTAACCAATAAGGTGTGCCTTCTTTGATTAATACATTTGAAAAGATGGCTTCTCGAGGTGTACATAAGTTTTTGTAAATTTCTGGGTCATCATCTGGATTAACATCTTTAATAATACCAAAAATACCTTGTTCGATGTTAACAGCTTTAACTTCACCTGCTTCATTTAATCTTAGATAGGCTATGTCGTCTCCAACAATTGTAAAACCGGGGATCATAGCTGTACTAGTCTTACCACAAGCACTTGGAAAAGCTCCAAGGAAGTAAGTTTTTCTACTTTTATCCAGAGGCCAAACAGCGCTAATGAACATGTGCTCAGTGAGCCAATCTTCACTTACTGCTTTGTTAATAGCTAATCTTAAAGCAAGTTTCTTTAATCCTAAACTGTTTCCAGCATATTGGTTGTTAACAGAAAGAACACGATTTTCAACTAAATCGATGTATATTCTTCTTTTATCAACATTTTTTGTTACATTTTTATCTGTAAGTTCTCCTGCTGAGTGTATGAGGTAGAAGAAATCGTCACCCTTTCTACGCTTAAATTCTTCATAACCCATTCGATATAGAATATCTTCGGAATGAGCAACATATGCGGAATCTGTAATTTGAAGAGCAAGAAGTGAAAACTTAGATTTGGTTGGACCTAAACTGAAAAACCTTATGAGAACAGTTTTTCCTTCCATCGTTCCATCCATTATCTCTAGAACTTCCTTTATTCCCTCATCACGATCAGCAGTGTTAATATGTTGACCATATTTATCTTTTTCATCAGCTGGAACAAGTAAACGGGTGTTTTTCTTATCCCTGGCTTGATCATAAAAACCATCATAATGAATTGTGTGTCCTTCTACCGCTACCTTCATCTCTTCACCGTTATCAATGGCAAGTTGACGAACATAAGCAATATCTTCTGGCGAATCATCAATTACTCTTGCTTTAGCAGGTTTGCAAAGTGTAAGAAATTCTTCAATTACCTTTTCAGCTTTAGGATTTTCGAGAGCACGAAGTTTCTCCAAATCCTCATTGTTTATCCATTTTTCGAGAGCCATAACAAGCGTTCTCCTAGTTTGTATTAAATTCTGATTTACTCTCAAAGAAAATTACATTATGAATATTCCGTTATGACAACGAAAATGAAAAGAGGAAAAAAGATTATTTCCTTAATTCTTATCAAATAATTCTCTGTATAATTTCATAGAGTGAGTTATGCTTTTGAAAGCTTCTGTCTTCTTATCCCACCCTAGCACCTCTACCTTTTTACCATGCTCTAAACCTTTGTAAGTCTTGAAAAACTCTGCAATTTCGCTGAGTGTGTGAGGATAAACATCATCTAATTCATAAACACCATGATAGAAAGGATCGGTTGAAGCAACAGATAAAATCTTGTCATCATGCCCTTTCTCATCTTTCATCCTAAGAACACCAATAGGTCGAGCAGCTACAACACAACCTGTAAAGGTGGGTTTCAGAGATGAGAACAAGAATATCAAGAGCGTCACCATCCTCAAAGTAAGTTTGAGGAATCAAACCGTAGTCAACTGCTGAGTAAAAACTTACCCAATCTTGTTATGAGGGAAATGAGGGGAAAAATTTTGAACAATAATAATAAAGAGAGCATATGTTAGTGAGAATAGGGGGGCTCCTCCCAGTTAACTTTTCTTCGCGTTTATATACCATTCTGTGGATAAGTAGGTGAAGACGATGGTCTCACAAGCAACAAAGAAAGTACAAGTAGCTGTCAACCCTCACTCAAAGA
>JABCTC010000038.1 GCA_018238545.1 Candidatus Heimdallarchaeota archaeon | reverse complement strand
AGTTCTCCTATAGTAATTGCTCATAGAGGTGCTTCTCAAGATGCTTATCAGAACACAATTAAAGCCTTTGAATTAGCTATTCAACAAAAAGCAGACATGATAGAACTAGATACTCATTTAACAAGTGATGGAGCTTTTATAGTTCATCATGATCCAATAATTAAGTTCGAAGAATTTGAATATGTCATAGCAGAAACAAAATTAGAAGCTATACAAAATATGAAACTTCCTTCAAAAGATGACATACCACTATTGGAAGATGTGCTAGTGAACTTTCTTCCTAAAATTAAGTTTAATATTGAAATAAAGTGCTCTGTAACTAAAAAGCAATTCGATGATTTTCTTAACAATATCGGTGCAGATACTAACCGGATAGTTGTAAGTTCTTTTCTCTCTGATATTATGTTTGGACTCAGTGATACTACTTTAGATTATGGCCTTGCCTATTTGTTCTTGTTTCCTCCAAAAAAAGGAAAAAAAATGGCTAAACAACCATTCATTTCTGCAATTAATCCTTATTACCGTTTATTGTCTTCTTCTCATGTAGATTATTATCACAGTCTTGGGAAGAAAGTTTATCCATGGACTGTAAATAAACAAAAGGATATTCAGCAACTTGTTAAGAAAAAGGTTGATGGAATAATAACAGATTGCCCTAAGAAAACAAGGGACATGATTAACTTATTTTTGAAAGAAGAATGAATATTTAGTTAATCATTTTAACTAGTGAAATAGAGTACTCTTGCCATTCTGTTATGCTATTGATTAGTTTCATGCTTTCTTCAATGGCTTCATCTTCAATATAAAAAACCATGCTGATGATTTCAGGATTATAACCTTGTTCCAGAAGTTTTCTGTAATCTGTTGGTTCTTCAATAATTTCTAGTTGATATGAACCATTCTTAGATACCATCACTTCAGTAAATTCAGGTTTGATTTTATCATTAGCGCTATTATAAATTGAGACAAATTCAGTTCTTTTTTGTAGTTCTTTAGTTACTCTTAATGCCGATGTAACATACTCTCCTTCTTGAATGAAAATAGGTATAATCCAGAAAGATTGACTAGGTAAAGTCATCTCTATCATTGAACATTCTTTATCTGTTGATAGATTATCTATATCTCCTATCAGCTCTTTTGCTGTTTCAAGTTTGTGGAAATCGGGGAGAATTACAATTTCGTCAACAACTAAGGTTTTGATCTTTTCCTTGGTTTCCTCTTCAACTTCAATTTCTAGCATCCAAATTAAATAACCTATAACTTCTTCCTTTTCAAGGAAAAGGGAGATAGATGCTTTTTTTGAAGCAGCTGTTGAATCTATAAGTTCTTGGATTGAAACTTGTTCACCATATAACTTAGATACAACTTGTTCTAGCTCGTTGGATGCTTCTGGTTTCGACAATTTCTTCAACATTACTGATGAGAAATATTGTTGTTATAAATAAAGGTGTGCTTTTTGAATATGATTTAAAAGAAAAAATAAGAAAGAAAAAGAACAATTATGCTGTATGTGTGAAAGACTGTGCTATAGAACTTACGCCAGATTCAAAACTAATAGTTATACTATATTCAGTTGCTACTGAAAAAGCACCAACTATGTAAATTGTCATAGAACCATCTTGGGTTATAATACTATAGATAACGCTCGAACCCGTTGGGGAGTCTAACAATGTAACACCGGTTACACCGGTTACATCCACACCCGTGATATTTAACGCACCATTCAATGCTTTAACATCTACTTGAATTGCTCTATTACCACTACCAGCATCAGTTGAATTTGGAGTTACTGTGAGCAAAGCTGTAGGTGCAGGATTCAACATAGGTATTACTACTAGGAAAACTATAGCTGCTGCTGCAGTTACCAGAGCAATAAGCAATACTGTTGCAATTACTGGAGATACGGCTCTTTTCTTCATTTTTGTATTCACCATTATATTAGATTGTATTGTATTTCCCTTTGTCAAAAATTGCTTAAAAATATAGCGATTGTTTTTGCGGTTACCTTTGTCCTTCCTTAAAAGCTTCTTCTTGCAAATTCGCAATGGTTTATATTGATGTATGTCCTTAACTATTTGAAGCAAATGGAAGCTGCTGCTAATCTCATATTTAGAGCTATCAGTTCAATATATGGAGGATCAATTAGTGGTAGTGCTCTTTATCCAACTTTGTATTTTAATGATAATAATAAAAAAAACACTTTCTATGGTTTTCGTCTCCGTGAAGTGCTTCCGACTAGATTAATTGTCAGATTATTTGAAAATGGGAAGACTACTATCGCTGATATGATTTGGATGGTAGATGACACAAAAATCGAAAGTAGTGATTTTGTTACTTTTAAATCCAAACCCCCAAAATTCGATATTTTAAGTGAATCTAAAGTATTTATGAATCAGTTACTGTCTGATGCAACTATAGATGCGTGCTATCCTGATCTTCTTCTTAACAAAAAGTTTCTTGATACTGTAATGATTGGTTCACGGGACAAATTTCCTTCAAAATTGCGCAAAGAATTACAACTTAAGATATCAAATGTACCCACTAATCTTTGTGCTTTTTCTAGAATTGAACTTAATAATAAAGAACTCAAAGAAGAGAAGTATCAAGAAAATGTAGTAAATGCTTTTCTCGCATTAATAGATTTAATCCATCGTACATTTGAGATTCTTTCCTCAATTCAACAAAAGGGTGATGGCTCAACAGTATTTTGTGTTAGATGTGGACATGAGCTTCCTTCAGATTCCTATTATTGCCCTCTTTGCGGGAGTAAACAAAATTAGGCGCTTTATCATGTATGGTAAAGAATCTCAGCTTTTTCTATTAACTCAAGAGTATCTGTTTGTTGAGCTAATTCTCTTGCATTAGGTGAAAAATTATTAGCAACAATGAATCCTCCACTTAAATTAGATCTTTGAACTATCCTTTCAATGTGTATGATTTTATCTGTCCCAACACTTCTTTTCCAATCAAGTATCCACACACCAACCAGAAGTTCTTTGATGATGATAAGAAATTCAATAGCATGTTTAGGGGGACCTTCTATTAGTGACAAATCATGTGTCAGTGTCCCAAAGTTTTTCAGATAATCTAATGATAATTCCATTAGAGGTTTATCACGTTCCATATTCCGGCAAAAATCGTTACAACTATTAAACGTTTGTATGAACTGTTTCTACTACATGAAATTATTGGAAATATTATCTTATTTCGACATCTATTTCTTGTTTATTACATTGGATTTTCCAAATTCCCTTATGAGGAAATGTCAGATTGATTTCCTTCACGAAGTTAGTTATAACATCCAGTCCTGCCATCCCTGGTTTTTTAAAAATACCTAAACTAATTGAAAGAACATTGGTATTTTTATCTATTGACACTCTTTCTTCAGCGAATTGCCATCCTGTGTCACCCAATATGCCTTTAATTTCGATAATAGTTGCTTTTTTAGCTTTGATTTTAGATTTCACGTTGATTTCTGTTACTTTCGCTAATCTTGATTGAGGTTTCATTAACAATATTGTGTGAAAATGCCATATAAATTTGATTATTTCGAGAAATCTTACGAAAACAACTCCTCACTTTGAATAGAAATATTTTAGAATATCTTCCTCTACTTTCAACCGATGTCTTCTACTTTAGCTAAAATCAAGAAGAAAATAAACGTTAAAGAAACCGTTACCATGGTTGTTTTAGCATTGGTTTTATTTTTCTTTGTTAAAATGATGTTTGGAGGTATTTTTGGTATCTCGTTAGTTGTGATTGAAAATGGGCCATGCCCACATTCCTCAATGTGTCCCGTATATGATCAAGGAGATATGTTTCTGATTCACAAATCTGCTCCAGAAAATATTGAGCTTGGAGATGTAATTGTTTATGAATCAGAAAATGCTTTTAGTACAGGAATATTGATTATCCATCGTGTTGTGAATATTACCGTTATAGCTGATGGAGGAAATGGTCAATATTATTATAGAGTAAGTGGAGACAATAAAGATTCCAATCAGGATATAGATCAATTCAACTCGACAACTTCATTAATTCCTTATGAAAATGTTGTGGGAAAAACAGTATTACTAATACCAAAAGTAGGTTATCTTAGATTGTGGTTATCTGATTCACCTGTTTTCAGATATATCCTCATTGGAGCATTAGTGGCTGTTGCTCTTTATCTAATCTTTGTTCCCGATAAGAAGAAAGAAGATGAGGATAATGAAGGAAAAGAGAGTAAGGCGGAATCAGCTGAAGAACAAGCAGAATCCACCGATATTGAAAATGGTGGAGATGATAAAAATCCTCCTCCAAAGAAATCATTTCAAACAATATTTAAAGAAAAAATGATGGAATGGGGGATAAAAACAAAGAAGAGTTTTATTGAATTATTTACTGTTAAAAAGAAAAGAATAAAACTGATAATTTACACCTCTCTAATTGTCCTCTTAATTATCGCTGTTCCTATTTTTGATGCAATTATCACAAACCCTGGGATAGAAACTGGTATCGACGATGTTGATCCTAAAGGATTACGCTATAACCTCTCAGGTGAAGGAATTGTATACCTACCTATGACAGTTCATTTCAAACATGATGGGTCATATGATGCGATATTGAAATCATTTGATATATATGGTATCCAAGCTGGAGAAATAATAGGACATATGCATTGGTATTCTTTCTATCAGAAAGAAGGCGATCTCCAAATAGGGAGCACGTTGGTATTCAATGTAGATGAGTACAATAGCTCTTTACTCTTGACAATCAAAATAACTTATACAATCTATTATAGATTTGGCCCAGATATACCATGTGAATATGAAGGGGTATTCAATGCTTCCCTGGTCTACTGAATTAAACTATAGAATAAAAGAAGAAAAGAAATGTGATGATATCACATATTTTCTTTAATTATATTTGGAATTTCACTAGGTGTGTGAGCTGTTAAGATTCCTGCTTCATTCAGAATACGAAGTTTTTCTTGAGCAGTTCCTGATTTACCATGGACAATTGCTCCAGCGTGTCCCATTTGCTTTCCTGGTTTAACCCATGTGCCATTTCCTGCTATGAACCCATAAACAGGTTTGGAAATTTCTTCTTTTACAAGTTGAGCCGCTTCTTGTTCACCTGTTCCACCTATCTCTCCAACTAGAACAATGTGTTTTGTTTCAGGGTCTTGTTCGAATAATCTAAGACTTTCCTTGAAATCTATACCTCTAACTGGATCTCCGCCAAGACCAATACATGTGGATTGACCATAGCCACTCAAAGTGAGATTTTGTATGATTTCATAAGTAAGTGTTCCACTTCGGCTTACGATTCCAACATTTCCCTTAGTACAAATAGCACCTGGAATGATACCAATTTTTGCTTCACCCGGAGTTATAATACCTGGGCAATTTGGACCAACTAAGGTTATATTCTGTTCATACACTCTTCTTCTGATTCTTGCTGTGTCTCTTACAGGTACTCCTTCAGTTATAATGGTTAGAAGTTCAACACCTGAATCAATCGCTTCAAGAGCAGCAGAATAAACAAAGGGGGCTGGTATGAAAACCACAGAAGCCGTTGCTTGTGTTGCGTCTACAGCCTCTTTCATTGTATCATATATTGGAACACCTAAAACCTCTTGTCCTCCTTTACCCGGTGTTACTCCAGCTACAACTTGTGTACCGTATTCGATCATTGATCTTGCATGGAAACTGCCTTGTTTTCCAGTCATTCCTTGTACAATTACTTTAGTAGATTTATCTATTAATACAGCCATCTTAATTTCCTCCTTTAACAAGCTCAACAATTTTCTGAACCGATGGCTCCATTTTAGTGTAAGCATGTATTTCGTTTTCTTCTAAGATTTTTATGCCTTCGACATCTTTTGTTCCAATCATTCTAATAACCAAAGGAACATTGATGTTTAGTTTCTTATTTGCACTAATTATTCCATTTGCAACATCATCGCATCTAGTGATACCTGCGAAGAAGTTCACACATATCCCTTTAATATCCATTTTTGATAGAAGCTCAAGAGCTTTGTAGACTTTCTCATCATTAGCGCCACCGCCAACATCTAGAAAGTTTGCAGGAGAACTACCATAAAATTCTAACAAATCACAAGTTGTCATTGATAATCCTGCACCTCCCGCAATAATACCTATGTCGCCATCAAGTTGGACGTAACTAATTCCAGCTTGAGTAGCTTCGTATTCCAATTCAGTATGTTGATCTCTTTGGGATTGCAATGCTGCTATAGCTGGTTGCCTGAAGTAAGAATTTCCATCAATTACTACTTTAGAATCAGCTGCAATTAATTTATCATCAGGAGTGATAACAAGTGGGTTTATTTCTATTAATGTTAAATCATGTTTTATTGCCATCAAGAACATTTTGACACAAATACTTGCAAATTGTGTCAACGTTTTAGCTTTGAAGCCCATCTTTTTACCTAGCTCCATAAAATGATAGGTCTGGGGATCAATGTTGATGGGAAGCAATGTGCGATGTATCTCACTAGGATGGTTGTCAGCAACATCCTCAATGTCTATACCTCCCATAGTACTGGCAAGCATGAGGTATGAACCTGATTTATTATCTAACATCAAAGCTAAATAATATTCTTTAGTGATTTCAACTAGTTCTTCTAACATTACCGCTGCAACTGGTTTTCCTTTGTGTTCTCTACCAATTATGCTCTTGATATATTCCTCGGCAGTATCTATTGTTACTTTCTTGATCAATCCTGCTTTTCCTCTACCTCCGGCTAGCGCTTGACCTTTAGCCATCATAGTGTCGCGACCAATCTCTTCTGCAAATTGCTTTATACTTTCGGTATCCGTATAAATCTTAATGCGAGGGATCGGAATTTTACTATCTTTGAATAATAGTTTTCCTTCAAATTCATAAAGCATGCTCATTATGAAAGCCAGACTTGTGAAGTATATAAAATATTTTGTAGGGAATGAAAAACAAAGTGAAAAATAGTAGTAAGAAAAGAATGAAAAATTCGTTTATTTGACGATTTCTACTCTTTTGGTTCTTGGATAAGAAAGAACCCATATTTTGCCACAGTCGGGGCAAGATAACCTTAAATCAACCTTTTTAGATGTTTTAGAAGCCATTTTGGTCTGAGTGACTGGACGCTTACTAAACCTTCCTTTATTCCCGTAACCTCGTCTTTTCCTTTTCTCTCGTCTAGCCATCGCAGTAAATCCACCAGCTCTTCTGGCAGATTTCTCTTGTTTCACTTTCATTTTGACATGTTTGCCGCATTTTGTGCAGTATTTGAACATTGTTTCAGGAATTTTGACCATTTTTGTCACTCACTTTAGTGCTTTGGTTAGTATTTTTATTTGTTTCTTTCTGGGAGTATTAATACAATTTTGTTAGATCTCTCTTAGAGCTTGTATATCTCTCAATCTTTGTAATGCTATGATCTGATAAGTTCTATTAGGTTGGGTTCTTCTGATGCTTAATGGCAAGACTTTAGCTCGCAACTCCATTTCGGCAATAATTAACGGGGATTTATTGTCAAATTCTTCAAGAGGTAGCAAAACAGGTGCCCCCATACTTAATTGTAAAGCTCTTGCCCCTACGATTCTAGCACGTTCAAATCTTGTTAATCGATCAGGACCGATAACAACCTTTTTGTTAACTATTTCTAAACTTTCAGTTTCCCCAGAGCCATGTGTCACTACTTCTCACCAAAACAAGTTGAATTCAACTACTATTTTTCCAAATACACATCTTAAAAATCTTTAGTTAATTGGCTAAAAAGAGCAACTTGAGTAAAGAAGAAAAGAAATTTTAGAGCCAAATGATAAGAAAAAATTATAATGCCGACATTAAAGCAGAAGAGTTATAAAAACCAAAAGTGAAAAACCTTGAGTGTTTCACATTCAGGTTTCTTGGGAACTACACTATCCTGGTTGTAGGGAGAAATTCATAGTTTATTAGCTAAAAAAGAGTAACAGGTGAGGAAAAAAGGAAATTTTAAAACAAAGTGATAAAGAAATATTTTTAATACCGACATAAAAATCAGAAATTAGGTGGAGCTGTTCCAATAAGTGAAAATAATATCTAAAACGCCGTTGCATATCTGGAAAAACTTTAATAAGAAAATAGAGCAGATGAATCAGATAGTAATAAAACAAAAAAAACACTTATAAAATGTCCCCTAAAAGTAAGATAACAACACGGATTGTCAGATAATGAGTATGTTTGGATCATTTTCCTCTTGGTTAAGAACAAAGCTTAAGAGAGAACAAAAGGCAAAAATCCTGATTTTGGGTTTAGATGCTGCTGGAAAAACTACTTTGACAAGATTTATGAGGTTTGGGAAATTCGCTGAAAATCTTACACCAACAATAGGACAAAATATTGAATCATTCGAGTTCGAAGGATGGACAATAACTGCCATAGATGTGGCTGGACAAAGTCACTTTAGATTCCTGTGGGAGGCCCACTATCCCGGCTGTTCTGCAGTTATCTTTGTTATTGATGCTGCTGATATTGAGCGTCTTCCTGAAGCACGTGATGTTCTTAAGACTCATGTTTTTAATAATCCTTACATGGAAAATGTTCCTACTTTAATCATGGCAAATAAACAAGATCTTCCTGGCGCTGTGGAAGCTCCTCTACTTATTCAGATGTTGGGTTTGCATCTTGATTTAAAAGATAGAACTTTTGCTGTTTTTGACACCAGTATATTGCATGGCAAAGGTATCAAAGAAGCTTTTATCTGGTTAGTTAATGAACTTGATTCCCATATGATGGGATAGAATCAATCATTATTCTTGTCTATTTTTCCAAACTTGAACTTGGCTATATACCCACCAGAGTTATTTATTTTCACGGGGTCAATATAAATAGAGGAATTTTTATGCTCGAAAGTATAGTCTAAATAGGTTTCTTCTGGGAGTTCTCTGTAAGACACTTTCTTTTTCTTTTGTAACAGTCTGATTTCTTCAGTAAATTTGTGATCTTCGTAGTATGCCTTACTCAAAGCATGATTGTATACCCCTTCATTTTCACTTATATCAACCGAATGAGTGAAGTAAGTGATAGTTGCGGAATCGTAGAGACAACGATATAAATTGGTGATTACTTCCTTTTGAGCTGTAGCAAATGTGTCTAGCTTTGTGACTCCTAAATTAGATGAGAATGTGGGCATAATAGCAGTTCTGGAATTCTGTGGTTCTAGAAATACAACACTATATTTTATTTCTTGATGATCGTTTAAGTATTTTAAAAATGGACGTCTTATGATTCTTATTGCTTTACTCTTTGTTCTTTCAACTTGTCTTCTTGTTGCTTTTAGTTGAAGCTTGTTATTAACAATGACAGTGATGGGGCAATTATTGTTAGTTAATTCAGCAATATAACTAGCTACATCCCCTTTATCTCCTGTCATAACTAATATATTATCTTCAGCTTTCAAATGGGTTGATTTTACACTAAATGCTTGAGTTGGAGTGAGGATGTTAAAATACCCTCTTCGATATACCATCAATTCCGTTAGTTGGGGAGTAACACCTAGTGATTTGATGTTTTTCGCTGCTACTCTGACAGTTTTGTCTTTAACTTCTGTACTATGAATTTCTGCAATACCAACAGCAATTATATTTCCAATAAAATCTATAATTCTTACAGTATCACCTGCAAAAAACTGATTTACTTCGGTAACATTTGTTGAATTAACATCTTTACCTAGTGCTATGCTTGTTGTTGATTCTCTATCAACTTTAATCATTGGTAGAACTTTTTCAGTACTATCAAATTCATTTGAACCAATTTTAACTTGAATAAAATCATCAAACAATGGGTGTTTATTGGCTTTGAATTCCATATCTTCAAAAATGTCTAGCAAAGAATCAAAATCTATTTTGCTTTTATTTACTTGTACCCACATTGAATCGTTAGGTTTTCGTAAAGTAGAAAGCAGATCAATTGTATAATTAATCCCTAATTGCTCTAACCAGCGATGTAAAAGCGATGGATGGTACATAAACCTATCAATTATTTCATCCGGCATCATGTCACTATCAGTAGAGTCACTAGGTGTAGTCATTTAAGGCAATAAATTTCCTAAATGAAGCTTTAAGAATATATTTAAGTTCGTCAAATTCTATCTCCTTAACAAAAAATTGAAAAAAGAGTTAATATCTTCAATATTAGAGGCTCGACAATGGAACTTAGCTATACTATTAGACAAGCAGAATTAAGTGACATAAATGAAATCATGAAAATAAACAAGGTTTGTCTTCCTGAAAACTATTCTTTTGATTTCTTTTATCGCATTTTAAGTGATTTTGGTTATGCTTGTGTTATAGGAGAACTGAAGGGAGAAATAGTAGGCTATGTTCTATCACGAATCGAACGTCCATTTACATCTTTTCTTGGAGTACAGTCTGCAAAAGGTCATGTCATATCAATAGCTATTATACCTAAATATAGACGCAAAGGTTTAGGCATTAAAATAATGAAATATGGTTTGAAAAAGCTGATTGACCATGAAGTTGAAACAATATATCTAGAAGTTAGAGTATCAAATGTTGCAGCAATTGAAATGTATAGGAAGCTAGGTTTCTATATCAAAAAAGAATTCAAAGAGTATTACAGAGATGGCGAATCAGCTTTCGTTATGGAATGGGGGAAGAAAAGAAGTTCAGAGATGTCCTTGGAACCACAATGATGTTCTTGTTCTAACTATCGTAAGTTTACTTTATGATAATGATATATTTATAGTGAAAAAGTATTCTTGATATCATCAGATGACTCTGCATTATCTAGATAACCCATCTACAGCTGATTCCATTTTCTCTTTTCTAGCTGAGGAAATAAAAGATTGGTTTACCTCTAGATTCCCTGCAGGATTTACACCTCCACAATTGTATTCTATTCCACTTATACACGAACAGAAGAACACACTCATTTTCAGCTCAACTGGTTCAGGAAAAACCTTTGCTGCTTTTCTTGCTGCAATTAACGAGCTTTACATCGAGTCTACCAAAGGGAAACTGAAGGATCAGATATATGTCCTATATATTTCCCCTCTCAAAGCTTTAGGGAATGACATAAGAAAAAATTTGGAAGAACCTTTACAAGGAATTCAAGATCTTGCAGCTGCAAACAATATTGTTGTGCCTAAAATAAGAGTTGATGTTAGGACAGGAGATACTCCTCAATCTCAGCGTGTGAAGATGTTGAAGACTCCTCCTCATATATTAATTACAACTCCTGAGAGCTTAGGGTTAATTTTAACTTCTCCAAAGTTCTCCCAACATCTGAAAAGTGTACGTTGGGTTATACTAGATGAAATTCACGAAGTTAGTTCAAACAAGAGAGGTGTTTTCTTATCTTTATGTTTAGAATATCTTCAGACTCAACTTGTTGAGAAAAAGTTTACTAAGATTGGATTATCTGCAACACAAGCACCTATTGAAGAAATAGCTCGTTTTCTTGTTGGAAGAGATGATAATGGTGTAGAGAACGATTGCTACATAGCTAATCTTCCCCCACAAAGAAAAATGGATCTTGAAGTAATAAGCCCGGTGAAAGATCTACTTCATACTCCCTATGTTATGGTTCAAGAAGGGATATACTCCGTTCTAGCTGATCTTACTTTAGACCATGAAACATCAATTATTTTCACAAACACGAGAAAAGGAGCTGAAAGTGTTGCTTTCAAACTCAAAGAGTTTCTTGGAGATGAATATGCACCTCTTATAGCTGTTCACCATTCTAGTTTATCGAGAGAAATCAGGTTAGATGTTGAAGATAGGTTGAAAAATAATGAATTACTTGCAGCTGTAACTTCAACTTCTTTAGAACTGGGGATAGATATAGGTAGCGTTGAGTTAGTCTCACAGATAGGATCTCCTAAAACAGTTGCAAAGTATCTTCAACGAGTAGGTCGTAGTGGTCATGCTCTTGATAGAATTGCACGCGGAAGACTCCTTGTAACTGGTAGAGATGATGCTATAGAATGTGCAGTGCTGACCAAAAGTGCTTATAGCCATGTGTTGGACAAAGTTCAGATTCCTCAAAACTGTCTTGATGTTCTTGCTCAGTTTATAGTTGGGATGTCAATAACAAAAAGATGGAATGTAGATGAAGCTTACACGATGATTAAACGTTCATATAATTACAGAACGCTTAGTTTCGTTGATTATATTAATGTGTTAGAGTATTTGGGTGGCTATAATCTAGATATTGAAGAGCAGAAAGTTTACCGAAAAATTTGGTATGATCATAAAGAAAAAGCGTTTGGAAAGAAAAGAAATTCTCGGTTAATATTCTACACTAATCTCGGTACAATTCCTGAAAATTCAAATTACAGGGTTGAACTTGAAACTTATAGGACTCGAATAGGTGTTCTTTCAGAAAAGTTTGTTGAAAGACTTACTCCTGGAGATGTTTTTGTATTAGGAAGTCATTCTTACCAGTTCAAACGAACAGTTGGATCACGTGTCGTAGTTTCCGAGTCATTCGGAAGAAGACCAACTATACCTAACTGGGTTGGAGAAGAACTACCTAGATCATTTGAATTATCTCAACAAATTGGCAGATTTATTGATGTTGTTGCTCAGAGAATTCAGAAAGAGAAAACCAAAGAAACAATGGAATGGATTCAAGCCTCATTTAAAGTTGATGAGATAATTGCAAAAACGATTGTTGATTATGTGAAGGAACAGCAACTCTTCTTGAATATTATTCCAAACGAAAAATCTCTACTAATAGAGTCATTTTTAGACCCTCAAGGAAGAATGACCATAGTTTTTCATGCTTACTTCGGAAGGAGGGTTAATGATGCTCTTGCACGAGCATTTGCTTTTTCCATTGGCAAAGAACTTGATGCTGATGTAGCTTCAGCTGTAAATGATAACGGTTTCTTGTTGATACTACCAACTGGCAAAATCTATGATACCTCAAATATTCCAACCTTGATTTCTTCAGACGATTTGGAAAATCTTGTCAAACAAGCTATCATAAACACTGAACTTTTCCAAACACGATTTAGACATGTTGCAAATAGAGCTTTTATGATCTTAAGAAGGAGCGGTAACAAATACATTCCTGTTTCTAGGCAAACCATGTATGCACGAAGGTTGTTCCCAACTCTGAAAACACAAGATTCTTTCTGTGTCATTAAAGAAACATATCGAGAAATCTTGCGGGATTACATGGATCTAGAAAATTCTTACAACGTTATTAAGAAGCTTGAAAAAGGAGAATATACATACAAAATAGCTCCTTTAACAGATATTCCTAGCCCTTTTGCACATGGCATCGTTTTGTTAGGTGTCGCTGATATCGTTAAGATTTCTGATAGAAGTGCTTTACTTAGAGAATTACACCAACAGGTTCTGTCCAAGGTTTTTGGAAAGGAAGGCACAAAAGAGATACTTTTTAGGAAGGAATTAGTAGATAGCATCTTTAACAATCGTAGTTACAGAAATGAAGAACTCCCTATCTCTTCTCTTAAACAGCTGAGACATGCTATCAAAGCAATTTCTCCAATAAGAACAATAGATAAAAAACCTCCTAGTATATATCACCGCTGTATTTCTGATCCCAAGCAAATTAAATTGTGGGTTTTTGCTCTCCATAACAATAAAGAGTTCATGGAGATTCACATCTCGCAAACAGAGCAGAGAACTATACCTTTAGAGGATTTTCCCATCTATTGGAACATTTACTTAAAATCAATTGATCTTTCAGAAAAAGATAAAAAAATTCTTGATTTAATAAAAGAAAAATATCCAATTTCGCTATTGAAAATCACGGAGGAACTTGATCTTCAAGAACAGGAAATTAAGTTAAATCTTGAAAAACTCGAGCGAGCAATGCTAATAACTCGGATAGACTTCGAGACATACAAAGGAAAAACAACTTGGAATTATATTTCAATAGAAGATTTTGTTCCAGAATCGTTTAGAATTAAAGCCCGAAAACTAGATCCTGAAGTTTGTTTGGAGAAAATTGTTTTAAATTATCTAAAAATTAACGGTCCCTCATCTACAAGTGATATAGTTGAATACCTTCTTCTAGACCAAGAGAAAATATCAAGAACTCTTATGGAATTAGAGCAAAAGAATAGGATTCTGAAAGGGCAAATTATTGCCGCTACACTAGAACCTCAATATATCAGACTTGAAGATAGAGAATTACTAAGGAATTTGAGTAATCGAAAACAAGGTTCACTATTATTAACTTCAGAAGAACTAAATTTCATTCACTATTATTTCACTGTTGATACTTATTTTAAACAGGCTCTTATTGGAAAAGAAAGTATATTGTATCTATTAGATGACTTTGGTTCTATTGCAGATTTGAGTTCCTTGGCGTTTAGAATTAAAGATTATGATATTGATTGGGTAAGAGAACTTGTGGAAAAAAATGAAATCATTCAAGGAAGATTTAGTCATAATCGATTATCATATGTGAGTAGAGCGTATTTCCCCTATTATTATGTTGCATACAGAGAAACGTTCGAATTATCTAAAGTTGAGGAGAAAGTTCTCAATACACTTCAAAAGTATGGACCATTAACAAGAAGAGAGTTGGTTGAATATATTGATCTTGATGAGGACATCGTACAGGAAAGTATTATGATTCTTGACAAAACACTTCATCTTGTGAGAAAGTCTATTGCTATTGATTCATTTCTACCAAAGCAATTTATACCGAATGTTTATGATATTTCTTCCAGATATTTCACATTGGATAAATTACCTGATTATGACAAAAGTATCCAATTCATTTTGAATAAACTAATTGAGTCGTTAGGTCCAGTATCATTGATAGAGCTTACTCACATCTCTGGATTCAAATATAGTGATGTTGAGAAACATATTCGTGATTTAATTAAACAAAAGAAAATAATCGAAAAGAAGCTCACAACAAGAGAAACCAATTATTATTTGACTTCTAAGCGTTTTGAAACTATCTCTAAACTAAAAGCAGATTTCATCAACCTCTCACTACATGAAGATGAGAAAACACTTATCCTTCCACGTTCTGATCCATTTACAAAATTAGGTTTAAGACTTCATATTCGGGATGTTTATGGAGAAGGGAAAATAGATCCTATACTTCTGGATGGTGAGGTTGTTGGTTCAGTTGAGTATAAGCTTCATCGTGGAAAGTATCTACAGATCTATAATTTGCAACTCGATGACATAGTTGCTTACAATTTCCTTCTGCTTCAAAAAATAGCCTCAGAACTTGTCTCTTATACGCGAAAGATTCATCGTGTGCTCAGTTTACAAATAGAAGATATAAATGGAAAATCAGTTCTATCAACAGCGAATAAATTCATCAAAGATTCCTTGATTAAAACAGGCTTTACTTTGATTCAAGATACTTTGGTTGGTGGAGATACAGTAACCCGAATTTTTCCAAAAAATATTATATCTAAATATGTTATGGATAAAATCTGGTTAAGAAAAGATTCTCCAGCATTAAATGAAACCAGTTTATTATCCTTAATAAACCATTTTGGAGTGTTAAGTTTTGAAGCGATTATCACAAGATTTCCTGAAACAATGAACGCAATAATTGCCTTTTTAGTTAACAAATTATTAGAGGAAAAGAAGATTCTTTGTCAAGGTGACAAATTATACTCTTTAATATTTGCTCGCTACAGAAAAAGTGGTTTGAGGAAAAGAAGAAAACTCAAAACAGAACATGAGGAACTCTTGAAACTTATAACAAAAGGAACTTCTAATATTCAAGATTTATCCCATAAGTGGACAGGAGCTGGAACAGCGCTGAAATCCTCCTTACGCCTATTAGAAACAAATATGCTTGTTGGAGTAAAGTCAATTAGTACTACATATCACCCTCAAGAATATTGGGATATTTCAAAATTTATCCCAGAATTTGATGATGACTTAACAGTCATTAAAAGAAGGTATGTAAGAGATATAGTTTACAGCTTAGGGATGTCCTCTGAGAACCAGATAGTTGAACACGCATTTATCCCTGTTATTTTAACAAAGATAAAAATCAAAGAAATATTATCCACTTTAGTTGAAGAGGAAGAAATATTCGGTGGAAGGTTTATAGAGGATAATTTGAGTTTTTACTATATTACTTTAGAGAATTATGACGATTTAATTATGCTCGAGAAACAGTTTGAAGCTTCGAGGGATTATTCCTCGGAAAAAGATAGAAAACGATTCTATGTTATTCATCCAACAGATGTAGCTCATTCTTTGCTAAGAAATGACTTACCTGAAAGGTTCGATATCTCCGGAGATAACTATTTAATTCTGCTAAACCAGGAATTAGCCGCCCAATGCAAAATTGAGTCCCATGATGAGAAGCAGCTTATTGTTAAGAATCTAAATATAGCTCCATGGGTTCATACTGAGGGGTCTTTTAACTATATTATCAATGCTTTAGAAACCATTTCCCCAGCACATAGTGGTAATGCTCCGTTAGTTACCATTAAAAAAGTAAACGGCATTAATACAAATATTTTGGTGAAATAAATGTCTGTGTCACACATCTCATTAAACCTTGAAGAACTATCTCTTTACCTATCTGAGAAACAGAATTTATCCACTGAATTCAAGGGTGTCAATTACGGTCATGCGATATCAATATTGAATAATATTGTTCTGTTTCAAGATCCCGAATCATTATTTGCTAGGATGCGAACTTTTTCTCACACCTTAATTCCTTCTTTAATAAAAAACAAACATCTCATACAGGCACCTTTTATCTCTGGAAAACTAGCATATGTTGGAAGAGAAAATCTTGAAATACTCTATTACAGCAATCTATCAGAGGAAATAGATTATAAGAAACCACAAACAAAAAATGTATTGGAATTCATCAGAGAACATGGTTCATCTACAAGACAAAGAATTATCGAACAGTTCAAATTAAAGAAAGAAGAAGTAATGGATATACTTTCTGAACTAAGATTAAATTTTCAAGTGTTCATGTTTTACGATGGTACTCGTTGGACTATTTACAGTTCTGACTTGCTACTTACTAAGGAATCCAGAAGCCAATCATCTGCCATCAAAGAACTAATCTACAAAATCATAAAGAGTTTTGGTCCAATAACTGTACCACAGATTATGCGCATTCTTAATTTATCTGGAAGTAGAGTGAGTACAAGTATTATTGAACTATATGAGAGTAAAAAGATAGTTAGGGGACATTTCATTGAAAATTCCAGTTATGAAGGCTTTCTAGCCACAGACGAACTAGAGTTTTTGGAAGAGTTCTCTGAAAAAGAAAAAAAGGAAAAATCATATCAATTTGAGATTCTTCCGACCACAGATCCATATTCAGTTTATTGGTCTTCAGCTGATTTTACAGTACTTCAAGACATTCAAAAGGAAATTGTGTTTGTTTCGGGTAAACCTGTCTGTACCTTTGATTACAAAGTAATTGGTGATAATTTGCACGTGATTAATCTCGTCAAAAATTCAGCATTCATCCCTCTAGAAGATAAAATCCAAAACAAAATCCAAGAATTCTCAGAGAATAAAGGAAAAATCCTTGTTTTTCCAAAAATGCAATCTGAACTGCTAGAAAATCAGTCTCGTACCTTTGTTGAAGCACTAAAACAGCGTGGTTATGTTCAAAGAACTTCAGGATTAACTTATCATCGTTCAAAATTGACCAAACCTGAAGGAAGTAAAGAATCTATTTCAATTCAAGATGTCTTTCCTTTACTTATTGATAACCAATTCCTTACTAAACACAAACAGATTGTTACAAAAGCAGATTTACTTAGAAGCTTATCCTTTATTGGCATACCTCTATCGTATGAATCACTACTGATCCGTATCTCTACAGGAAAAGAAAACATTCTGAATGAGCTGCAAATTGACAGAAAAATAGTTCGAGGAAAGTATAGTAGTTTTCCTAGAGGATTAATTAATTCTGAGGATTATCCTTTTTATGCAAAACTTCGTCCTACAAGAAACGTAGGAGTACTAGAAGAAAGAGCTCTTAACACCATTAAACAAAAGGAAAAAGTAACTTTCAAACAACTGAAAAGTCTGTTGAATCTATCTGATAGGGTGCTAATGTCTATTTTGCACCGTCTAGAAACTACATGTAAAGTTATTCAAACCAAAAATATCTCAAACCAGGTAATATGGTTATCTGTTTCTAAATTCTTGAGTACTTCAAAACCAAAATCTGTTGATTCTCAAAGAGATGCATGGTTAGAAATTATTTATAGGATATTGTCCTCTAACTTACCACTCTCGATTAGACAATTAGCTAACCTAACTGGTCTTTCTAACACTCAATTGGAAGTATATCTTAAGGAGCTAATTGCTTCAAAGAACGTTCGAACTGGAAGATTTCTTGAAGAAGAGAGTGATGTACAGTTTACAACAAAGGTTATAGAGGAGTCTATAACAGCTTATGTTTATCAGAAAAGTGAAGAACCAACCGATAAAAGTGGAACGGTTTTTGTATATTTACCAAGAAATGATCCATTAATACTATTATACAAAGAATATCTACTTAAACGTTTCAAACTAAGATCTTTCTTCCTCCGATCTATGCCCACAGACTTCGCAGAACTAATTCTAAGAAATGAAGAACCTATCGCTGCTCTTCATTTCAAGAAACAACAGAAAGTTGAATACATAAACAACATCGAAATTTTACCTGAGTTTAATGATGACCACAATCTGATGTTTATCTTCAGTACCATACAAGATTATTTCAAAAAGATAAAGGATGAAGGAAAAGACGAAATTAGAATACGCCAGATTAACAGTATTCCTCTAAGTTCTGAAGAAGGTAAGAAAATTGTATCACTTATGAATAACATGCAACTAGACTTTCATATTATACCATAGATTAGTGGTTAAGGGGGCATACTTTTTATTTCCTAATTCATTTGTCAACATATGATAAGGAACGCTCAATATGCTGGTTCATTTTATCCTAGTAATCCAGACCATCTCCTACAATCAATTGAAAATAGTTTCACAAGCTCTTTAGGTCCTCAACAACTCCCAAATAAGGACCAAGTTGCAACTGATCCATTTCCTTACCTTCTGGTTCCACATGCTGGGTACATGTATAGCGGTCCCATTGCAGCTTGGAGTTATTTGGAACTCAGTAAATATCCTCTCCCTAGTACTGTAATTATCCTCGGACCAAATCATACTGGATTAGGTGTTGATATCGGTGTACCAAATAAGGTTCAGTCATGGAAAACTCCCTTAGGTGAAGTTGAAGTTAACCATGAACTACTTGAGGAACTAGTAAATTCTTCAAGCTTGATACAAAAAAGTGATGAATCTCATGCACGAGAACATTCGATAGAGGTTCAACTCCCTTTCTTACAATATATCTTCGATAAACAGTTTAATTTCGTACCTATTGCTATGCTCAATCAAGGTTATGATGCAAGTATGACGCTAGGTGAAATTATAGCAAAAGTGAGCCATGGAAAAAACGTTCTTGTTATAGCGAGTAGCGATTTTACTCATTTTGAATCTCATGATACAGCTACTAAGAAGGACAATTTGATACTAGAAGCTATTGAAAAAATGGATTCAAAGGAGATGTATGATATTAGATTACGATTAAACGTTTCAATGTGCGGTTATGGACCAATAGCTGGTACTATTGAAGCAGCTAGAAGAATGGGAAGAAAAAACGCTAGGCTGCTAAGGTACGCTACTTCAGGCGATACATCTGGAGACAAAAGCAGTGTGGTAGGATATGGTGCTGTTGCTTTTTATTACGAAAAATAAATGAAAATTATAACTATACATAAATATCAGATTGACAAACATATTTACATAAGTGATATTGGTGTCTAAGAAAATACATTCTACAAGTAAAATAGTACTTATTGGTGATGGAAGAGTAGGTAAAACATCATTAGTTAGGCGTTTTGTTACAAATATGTTTGATCCTTCCTATCAAATTACTCTAGGAACAACAATCATGAAGAAGGATGTAGAATATCTTAATTATTTAGTAACATTAGCAATTTGGGATGTAGGGGGTCAAGAAGTGTTCAAAAAAGTTAGAAGTAAGTATTATTTTGGGAGTAAAGGTGCACTTGCGGTCTGTGATGCAACAAATATGACTACTTATGAAAATCTCAAATCTTGGGTTGAGTCATTTATTGAAGTTGTAGGGGTGAAACCCATTATTTTCTTAGCAAACAAATGTGATATACCAGAACTTCAAGTAACAGAAGATGACATGAAAGAAATAGTTGAAGATCACACAAATGCAGAATTTCTTTTTACCTCTGCTAAAAACGGAACTAATGCGGAACTAGCATTCAAAAATCTAGTAAGATTAATCATTCAAGAAGAAGATGTAATTTAATCTTCATCTTCAATTAGATTTCTTAATAAATAAAGTGCCAAAGTAACTTCTCCTAAACAGCCTAACTCGTTAGTCTTGTTGAAATAAACTGGAACCCCTAATTCTAACTCTCTTTTTGTTATTCCAGGATCGGCCCCACCAAAGATGAGTAGAATGGTTTTACCTTCCTTATAACTTTCAACGATGTTAGTGGGGTTATAAGTTTCTTTTGAGAAAGGTCGTTTTATGAAAAGATAAACTTCATCTGGTGAGATAAGCTCAATGGCATCTTCGATTTCTTGAAGATACAGAACATTAGCTTTCTTTGCATGTGCCAACTTTTGTGCAATGGGAACACCTGTGGTGGCACCAGTTCCACCAGCTTTAGTGAAAATTATATCTCTTGCTCCTAAACCTAAAGAAATTTTAGCAAATTCTCGACAAAGATTGATACTGCTGAAGTTATGTAATTGCACAATAATCTTTCCAGTGCTCATGAGGAAAGAAAAAAAGCAATAAATAAAAACGTACCCATTAGATTGATTAGTATCCAACAACAATTTTTAAAAAAGAGTGGCAGAATGAAGGTATTATATTGCTGCGATGGCGTAATGGTAGCGTTGGGGATTGTGGATATTTCAGCAAAATTCCCTAGGCGCCGGTTCAATTCCGGCTCGCGGCACCATCTTTTTATCATTTTCTTTTAGACTTTAAGGAAGATTTAAAGCAAAGCGAGAACTTATATTATTAGTTAATGAGGTTTTAAACTATGCCATGGGTTGATGAAGTAATTTTGGGAGGAACTTTTGATCATCTTCATCAAGGGCACAAGGCTTTGTTGGAAGCAGCTGTTAGTTTTGGTCATTTTGTAAGAGTTGGAATCACAACAGAGGGTTTTGCCAAACGTTTGCGTCGAAGTGACAAACATGTCCATTTAATGCAGCCTTTTGAAGCAAGAAAGGAGACTTTACGCGAATATCTTATACTGAGAGGCTGTAAAAAATTTGAGATAATAGCTATTGATGATAGATATGGTTTTGCACTTTCCTCTCCCGATGCTGAAGGGATAATTGTAACAGAAGAAACATATCCCACAGCCGTCGATATCAATAAACTGAGAACCATGAATAAACTTGACCAGTTAATTATCTTAGTTGTACCCTTTGTTTACGATGAGAAAGGGATAATAATCAGCTCTAGAAGAATCAGAAAACAGCTTGCTGCAGTAGATCCATCCATCTCTAATGAACAAACTGTTTTTACAGAAAACAAAGACGAGATGTATTGGGATTAATCTTGAGTTTCAACACTAGTTAGGATTTCTTCTCCCATTGCTAAGAAAGCCTCAGCGACATTGACGCCATTTTTAGCACTAGTTTCAATGAAACCAATACAACCAGATTCTTCGGCAAATTTCTTACCTTCTTCAGTTGATACGTCACGAAGATCATCTAGGTCGTTTTTATTTCCTACAAGCATAAGCATAATGCGAGGGCTTTCATTTTGAGCTTCATTTATCCATGTTTTAAGATTTTCAAATGATTGTCGTCGAGTAATATCGTATGTTACAAGTGCTCCCAAACTGCCTTTGAAAAAGATTTGTCTCATTGACGCAAAACGATCTTGTCCAGCAATATCCCAAAGTTGGAGGCATATTCTTGTGTCCTTGATAGTTTCAAATCTTGAATATGGTTCCATTCCTATTGTCATAAGATAACCAGTTTGGAATTTATTGTGTATAAATCTCTGAACTAAACTTGTTTTTCCGACAGCTCCATCTCCGAGCAATAGAATCTTGAAGGTATACTTGTAGGTTGACATCGTTGTATCTAAATTACTCTGATTCTTATTCCTTATAATTATTTTGATAATTCGGATGATACTTTGTTTCGCTTAAATTACATGAAACACTTTTAGCATCTTCTTTAACACCTGTTTGATGATATCTAATTAATAAATATTTTATCTAAAACTATTTACATCAAAATATGTTACATTGAAGAAAATTTAAAACCGCATTAACTTCGTTAATTCAGTTCAAATGTTAGACCCTTACAATCTCGATTTCAAAGAATTAGGATTCCATGCTGGACTCGAAGTTCATCACCAGTTGAAATCCAAAAGAAAACTGTTTTGTAATTGCCCCCCTATTCTTGAAGAAAACCCTGAAAATATGGATTATAGTTTCTATCGCTATTTTCGTCCTGTGTTAGGTGAGATGGGAGATTTTGATCCTGGCATGCTTGTGGAATTTGAGAAAGGCTACAAGGTCATTTATCTTGCTAATGAAAGAAACACATGTACCTATGATATGGATGAAACACCTCCTTTCTTTCCAGATTTGGAAATGATGGAAAAGGGTTTTATTCTTGCGGCTTATTTTGATTGTACAGCTTTTGCTGAGGAAATAGTTGTTAACAGAAAACAATATCTCGATGGATCTATTACAACAGGTTTCCAAAGAACTTTCATTTGTGCAAGAGATGGATGGGTTCCAGTTAACGGTAAGAAAGTTCGAATTACCAACGTTCATATTGAGGAAGATGCTGCAAGACGGGTGAATTGGGAAGATACTTCCAATAGAACTGTCTATTACAACTTAGATCGATTAGGGGTTCCATTAACAGAAATCATTACAGAATATATGGATGTGGATAATCCTGAAGAACTTCTAGAAACTGCCAAGCAAATTGGTCGTGTGTTAAGAATAAGTAAGATTGGTAGAAGAGGGAGTGGTGCTGCTAGACAAGACGTTAACATAAGCATCGCTGGAGGCGATCGAGTAGAACTTAAGGGAGTTCAAGATTTAGAAAAGTTTGATATAATGTGTCGTCATGAAGTAGTAAGACAACATGCGCTCATAGAAATAAAAAATACGATGTTACAACGTGGTATAAAGAAGGAGGATTTTGAACACACTTATGTTGATATCTCACAATTATTTGATACTAATGAGAAGGTTTATGCAACGATTTTTCCAAAAATGAAGGGTCTTTTTGGAATTGAGGTGCAACCCAACAAGGATTTTGGTCTTGAGATATTCGAAAAAAGTATGCTGATAACTGGCATCCCTAGAAAGAATCAATTCCATAGTGATGAAATTGAAGATGGTGCGTTAAGAGCAAATTCCGATTATCCCAGTGATGTGAAAATAAATCACGATCTGTATTCCAAGATTTGTAAGGTTCTTAATCCAAAGGAAAACGATGCCTTCATTGTAGTTGAAGGACCAGAAAAACGAGCTCTGCACGCAATGAAGAAGATAGTTGAGCGTGTAAAGATGGCAATTGACGGTGTACCTCAAGAGACTAGAAGATTTCTGCCCAATGGTAACTCAGAGTTCTTGAGAGTGATTCATGGAAAAGACCGTATTTATCCTGATACAGATACCCCACCCATTGTTATTTCCTTAGATAGAATTAAAGAATTGACGAAAAATATTGGTAAGAAACCATGGGAAGTTTTTGATGAATTACATGAGAAGTATGGTTTTAATCACAACCATGTCGACTTATTAATTAGAGATGAAAAACTAGCAAAATTCATCGAATATACTGAACAATTGCAGTTGGATGGCAATCTCTCTTATAAACTTCTTATCATCCTACCTAGAGCTACCAGGAGAAAGGATCTCCTTCTAACAACTGAAATGATTGATAAACTTGCAAGTGTTTTATCTAAAAAAATTATTTTCAAAGAGCAAGTTGAGTTAGTTCTGAATTATCTAATTGAAAATCCTCAGTCTACAGAAGAGGAGATTAAGGAAAAATTTGACTTGCCTGAAATTTCTGATGAGAAAGTAGAAATGATAATCCAATCAAAGATTGACAAATATGATCTAAACAAAATTCAAGAGTTTGAAGAATATCAAAATTTGATTCTAAGCAAGATTACAGGAGAAGTTCTAAAGGAACTTAGTTACCATTTTGAAGGTAAAATGTTGGCTGAGAAAATTAGACAAATGATTTTTGTAAAGGAGGATGGTTAAGATGAGTAATAATGGTAATGGCGAACCTGAAGGTTACAGAGGAGCATTGCGTGAAAGATTGATTAAAGATAAAATCAGAACCTGGAGTAAAGTTGTCATTAAGAAAGGTGATGCGGAATATGAAGGATTACTACTACCTCGGAGTCAACATACTGATGATGATTATGTTACATTGAAAGTTGATACAGGTTACAATTTGGGTGTCTTAATTGATGAAGAAGCAACCATTAAGGAAATAGGATTTCATAAAGGAAATTATGAACTACCTCATATTGAAGTGAAATTTAAGAAGGATTTGCCTAATGTAACTCTTCTGGGCACTGGTGGAACAGTTGCATCGCGATTGGATTACAGAACTGGCGCTGTCCTTCCAGCTTTTACTCCAGATGAACTATTTTCTGCAGTTCCTGAACTAATTTCAACTGTAAATCTGACCCCAAAAACACTTTATCAAATACTGAGTGAAAATTTTCGACCAGAGTATTGGGTTAAAACAGCTGAAGCTATAGCTAAAGAGATAGAATCTGGTGCAGATGGGATCATAATAGGTCATGGAACAGACACTATGTGCGTGACAGGATGTGCTTTATCATTTTTCCTACGCAACTTACCTGTCCCCGTTGTGTTAGTTGGTAGTCAAAGAAGCTCTGATCGTCCCTCTTCTGATGGACCTAGAAACATATTGTATGCTGCTCAACTTTCTGGTTATGAAAACTTTGGTGAGGTAGTAATCGCTATGCACGGTACTCCCAGTGACAGTTACAATCTAATCCATCGAGCTACCAGATGCAGAAAAATGCATTCCGCTAGACGTGATACTTTTAGAACCTTATCAGATATCCCTCTTGGTAAGATTGATGATTCTGGAGTTACATGGTTCAAAGATGATATTTCTCCTCGAAGGCCAAAAGAAGATTTCTATCTAGATACAAAGACAGATTCTCGAGTGGGGATGCTGTATTTCTATCCCGGAATGAATCCTGATATGTTAGAATCTATGGTTGATCTTGGTTATCATGGTGTAGTAATGATAGGAACTGGTTTAGGACATGTTGGAACAGATATCTATCCTGCTTTAGAAAGGTGTAAGGAAGAAGAAATTCCTGTTATTATGGTTGTAGAACCTCTGTTCGGTTTCGCCCAATTGAGAGTTTATGAGACTGGGAGAGATATGCTAGCACGAGGCGTCATAGAAGGTGAAAACATGTTACCGTCAGCAGCTTACACAAAACTGAGTTGGGCTTTAGGCCATACTAGAAATGTAGATGAAGTAAGAGCTATAATGCTCACAAATATTGCAGGAGAGATTACAACTAGAGAAGGACCTAGAGGTTATATGGTTCTACAAGGAGTTGAACCTGGTATTGATAAGATGATGAAGAACCTTTGATTTTTCTCTTATTTGCAAATCTTTTAAGATTGCTAACTTTTTTCCTTCTACAATGCTTATTACTCACTATGACATCCGCTTGTTCTACAAATGTTCTATGCTACTCTATCTAAGCTATCATGGTCCTGAGGATGAAATGAGTGTGCACCCTATTTTGAAGACACGCAAGCGTGATAGTCAGAGTAAAGAATTAACATTTAAACAAATTGCAAGCAGAATTAAGGGTACTAGCATAGCAATAGATAATGCGAAACGTGTCATTAATCAAAGTTGGATTGGGAACAGAAGTTATGCTTCAAAAGTTGACAAGTTAGAGCAAACCAACATTAACTCTTCTGATTTTTCAATCTATGTCCCAACATTCTTTCGAAACAATGCTCGTGCAAGAAAACCTTTGATGATGGAAGGTACTTTTGCAACTTATATTTTATCTGAATTTTATGATAATCCTGTCAATTATTTCATTATACGGTCAAAAAACGGTGATACTGAATATGATGTTGAAAATTATCTTTCTGAGTTGATTTCTGATCTTCCATTAATCTATAAGCTCAAATCTGGAGAACAATCAATATCTCCAAATTATACTAGGGGGTGCAGGGTATGTGAATGGAGATACCATTGTCGAAACCTTGCAGCTGACACTCTTGATTTAACTTTGGTAAGTGGAATTGGAAAGAGAGTTAAGAAAGTCTTGTTTTCCCATGATATTACTGATATACCTTCGCTAGCAACAGCTGATCTTTCTACTTTGAAAGACGAGGATCTCCTTTCAAAAGATCTAGAATATTTTCAATTACAGGCTAAATCTTTAATGGACAAAAAAGCCATAATCAGAAAAAAAATGTCTTTTCCTACATCCCAAATAGAGTTGTTTGTGGATGTTGAAGGCTCATCTCATCATGATTTTGTTTGGATAATAGGTTGTGTGATTAGAAAAAATGATGAAGTTGAATATAAATCGTTTTTAGCTAATTCTCCTGAAGAAGAAAAAGAAATGATTGTAGCATTTTTAGATTTTATTTCAAACCTAGGAGATGACTATAAACTTTATCACTGGTCAGCAGCCGAACCTCAATATTTTACAAATCTTGTAGATAAATACAATCTCCCTAGAAACCCAGTACACAAAATTCAGAATCATTCACTAGATCTATTTGATATTTTCAAGGAAAAAATCATTCTCCCAATTTATACTTACACGTTAAAAGATGTTGCAAATTGGTTAGGATTTAAATGGAATGAGCCTCTTACAGATGGTGCAACAAGTATCATCCTCTTTGACAATTGGTATCTACGGAATGACCGAAAATCTTTGGAAAGAGCTATATCTTATAATTCGGATGATTGTAAAGCCTTGGTGATTGCAAAAGACTATGTTGTGAAGTCTTTAAGCTAACTTTTTGAACTAATGCCGTATGCAAAACAAATATTAGTGAGTTATGTTTTCTGGTTAATATGTCAGATGATGTTTATTATGGTGACTTAGGAATAATCGGTGGTGGTGTTGGTGGGTTAGGCTCCGCTATCATTGCTGCCTACAAGGGTCTCAAAGTTACAGTTTTCGAAGGCGGACGTCTTGGTGGTATTGTAACCACCCTCTATGGTCGTAAAATTCTGGAAAACTATCCTGGAACCCCAAGTATCCTAAGTAAAAGATTGATTGATGAGTTTATTATACAAGCTCGTGAAGTGCAAGCTGAAGTTAAGAATGAGAGAGCTATTCATGTTGAAAAAAAAGATGATATACTTACTATTATAACAAATGAAGGTCGATATAATTTCAGGAGTATAGTTATTGCAACAGGATCCAAACCAGCAGAATTAGGAATAACTGGTGAAAGAAAGTTCAAGATTAAGGACAAAGGTGTTTATAACTTTGTTACTGACCCTGACCGTTTCAAGGGTGCAAATGTTTTAGTTGTTGGTGGTGGGGATACCGCTATCGATGCTGTGCATATGATAGCTGATATTGCCAAGAAAATCTATCTTGTCCACAGAAGAGATAGTTTCAGAGCAGCAGAAACAAAAGTTAAACAAATTGTTGATGACAATTTGGCAGAAATTATTTACGAACACCAAATTGCTGAACTTAAAGGAGATAAACTCTTAGAGAAAGCAATTTTGCAAGATGTTAATACACACATGAAAAGAGAAGTAGAAATCGATAAATGTATTTTAGCTGTAGGTATGTCTACAAACTTAGAAATCTTTGAAAACATTGGTCTCAAAACTGAAGGTAAATACATCAAAGTTGATAAAGAAATGCGAACCAACATCGAAGGAATTTTTGCTATAGGTGATATTGCAACACAATACCAGTTAATAGTTATTGCAGTTGCACAAGGAGCAATAGCAGCCCACAATGCATTTGGTAGGATTCGTAAACCTTACTGGTACAAGGAAGAAGCTTGGCCAACAATGGACGAAGAAGCTTGTGAATGATTTTTCGTCTTTTCCTATTCTTTTTAAAATAGCGTTTTTCTTTTCTTCTAATGGATCTCTTTTCACGAATAGCAGGACGATACGACCATATCATAAGAGGGTTCGATTTAGAGAAGATTATAGACGATTTCACATACTCTGAGGAGGAGTTACTCGTGGATTTAGGGGGAGGAACTGGCAGAGTAGCAACTTTATTTTTAAACTATGTCAATGAATGTCTCGTGCTTGATCGTTCTTTTGAGATGATAAAACAAGCTCAAAATAAGTCACGCAATCTGCTCTTAGTTCAAGGTACAGGTGATTCCATGCCATTTCGTGAAAACACTATCAAGCAGATATTCGTTAACGATGTTCTCCACCATATTCGTAAACAGAAAGAAACTCTTCAAGAGAGCCATTTGGTTCTGAAAGAAAATGGTAAATTGATTATACGAGATTATGATAGGAAATATATCGGTAATATCTTTTTGTTTATTTTCGAAAAAATATTGCGTTTTGGAAGTGTTTTTTTCTCTCCCCAAGAATTGACAGATCAATGTCAAGAAATAGGTTTCTCGGTTAACTGGAAGAGATTAACAAAAGGGACATATCTTCTATCCGCTGAAAAGAAATCAAATTAGCATAAAGAGATATAACGAAGCTGCTACTGATAATGGAACAGTTGAATTATCTATCCCCGCATAAGTTAAAGCTTCAGCTACAGTACCAATTATTGCAACAACAAAAATTTTCCATATATTTGAGAGGGGTCATAAGATCATAAACTGCAAAAGATATCGCAATACTAAATGAAATACCAACAAATACTGCAATTGAACCTTCAAGACTTTTCTCTACAAATATCTTATATTTGATTTTACCCAAGGGTTTTCCAATCATCTCTCCTGCACCATCTCCTATAGCAAGGGCCAGAAACGCAGACATAATAGCGTATTTTGAATCATGAAAAACAAACATTACTGCCCACAATGTTACGATGGATAGAACAGTGCTTATGGTGAAGAATAGTGATTTTTCCTCCTCCCTCAAATTTCCTTCATAGACTCTAGTCATCATTTTTATTTGAGGAATATATGAAGTAATTATAATTATAGCTAGTAATGTGAAGAATGTTACAACAAAATCAAAAAGGTTTGTCATCCAGAAGGAGAGAAGTGCTGTGGATACATTTATCGCAATGTGACCGCTTTTTCTTGTAAGCCAGATAGGAAGCTTTAATCGTTTTAGTATAAAGGGTAACCAAAATGAGAAATAGTAAACAGGGACGAATACAACTACAATTATCCAATCAACATGAGTATGGTCAAATATCATAGTGTATCCACAGCATTCAAATAAAACTCTTTGTTATAAAATATTGGTCACAATAGTAGCTCAAATAGCACGTACATCATTAGTGCTACAATTGCAGGTACTGTAACATTATCTAAGAATCTGTAGTTACATGCTTCAACAATTGTACCTAGTAGAGCAATTACAATTATCTTCCACCATATATCTACTGCAAGCATCTTGTTAACGGCTAAAGCTACAAAAATACTAACAGCTGTTCCAACAAACACTGCAATAGATCCTTCTAAGGAGCGTTCTTCGAAGATGCGATATTTTATCTTTCCATATGGTCTCCCTATCATTTCACCAAGACCATCGCCCAAACTTACCGATAGGAAAGCTGCTGTAAATACATATGGTCTATCTAAATTAAGCACGTAAATTAGCAAGACAGCTATACTAGTCAAAGTAGAATTTATGACCATTTGCATATTGCTATCCCCTTCCCTTGTACATTTTTCAATAATTTTTGGAATAAATTGGATTTGAGGTATTATAGAGAGTACAAGAAGTAAAACTAATGTTATGCTTAAGGTAATTATAATGTCGAATAAATTGTCTACGAAATAAGGAAAAAATGCTAGAACTGTGTGCAATATCATGTGGCTTAGTTTTCTAACTTGCCATCGTTCATAATTAAGATACGCAAATAGATAAACAGAACCCAGAGTAAGAAAAACGACGATGAGTGACACAACAACAAATACCCAATTAAGTTGTGTTGGATCAAAAATCATTTTATCACACTTAGCTGTTTTTAGGTTTGCATATTAACTCTATAAGTTTCATATCAAAGAAATTATGTGTATGAACTGGTTTGATAATCCAAGCCGTGTCAGCACTTCTACCTGTTCCTCCTACAGCAATGACATTATCTAGAGAAATTGCCCCAGCATCAGCAGCCATTGCTACAATCTCTGCGCATACTTTTGTTCCTTGCCCAAATATTTTGAGCGTTTGAGCCATGATTTCAACAGTCATCCAAGTACCTAGCTTCTTTCTTACAGCTCGTTCAACACCAGCAAGAGCATGTGTAGCTGTTACAACCTTTATACCTTTAGCTTCAATATCTTTGATAATACCTTCTTCAATCTCCATTCCTCCTGGTTCCTTAAAACCCGCTTGATGTGTAACAATTACAATCTTGCAATTCTTTAGGGAAGCAACAGCTTTTAGAGCAGTGTCACCTTTGGTTGTTGCAACTATGACTTGTGAGATTTTTTGCTCATCTACCTTCTTTTGCACTAAATTAAGTACTTCTTCTGTGTGATCACCAGGTTTCTCAAAATGTACAGACATGATTTACAGTATCAAATAATTGACTTATAACATTTTACTAATGTTCTTTTCATTTAACATCTCAAGCTATGTTTCTAGATGCGTTTAAAGGACAGTGTATACTGTGTTTTGTCTCAATATCGAGCAAAAGTTTATAGATAACATTGAGGGCTTAAATAATAATGAGTGTTACATTTGAGCTTGATCAAGGAAAACTTAATTCAGCTCTTATTAGCTCGAGAAAGATAATGCTCAATAAAGGACAGATTGAAATCCTAGAAAAGCTTCAAGATTGTATACATACAGCAATGCCAAATCTCAGCGAAACTGTAATAAAGTCATTAATGAAGGCAGCTTGTAGGGATTGGGAGAAAGAATATGTTCGACCTATTAATGATTTCAGGTTTATTCATGTTGATGAAAGAATGGCTGCTTTTTATCAAATATTCATGTTCTTTATTCGTAGATTTAACGATCTGTTAATTACTTCGTTAGATGCTCCAACGGTTGTTTTCTTAAGAAATGCCAGTTTAATTTTCTTTAAGGACTTCCTTGAAGCTGAAGGTTACGTAGTAAATTACCTGATAAGCTGACTTAAAACAAAGGAATATGTTGTTTTATCAGAGATTCTTCATGCTTAACTGATATTTATTCTCAATAAATCATATATACTAGTCAGTAATCTTATGCACCATAGGTGTTTTTATGAAGAGAAAGCTTGCTATTGTCACTTTTAGTTGTTTACTTGCATTTATCTCACTCACAGTACTTTCATCACAGACCCTAGCTCAGGATAGTTTTGATGTGCTAGTTGTTGGAGAGGATATACCTGACTATTTGATGGATAGAATAACCTTAGATCCTTCATTTGTTATTGTTGAAAGAAGTATTATTGGGAGTGCTCCAATCGATAATTTTGATAATATTATAATTCTCGATTATGCTCCAACTTTGGTTGAGATAAGTTTACTTGAATCTTATACTGGCGGAATTGTGATTTTTGTCTATGAAAATCTAGCATCAAATAGCACCGTTAGCAACAGCTGATTAAAATCTTATTCAATCTTGCCAGAAGTCTCTGAGTTGTCCCTCATTGCATGTTGAGGTGGTGATGGTTAATACTTCTCCAATTTTCTTCCATTTTTCTACGAGTTTATATAGGAAAGTGCTGATATATGGGTAGTGCTTGGCGAAAACTCGCTATATTTATGGTTCGCAAGTGTTTGAACACTTGTCCCTCAGTTAATAAAGTTTGAACCATACAGCACGATGCGCAATGGCAGGAATGTTGTCGGAGTAAATGCACACTCACTTCATTCCT
>JABCTC010000015.1 GCA_018238545.1 Candidatus Heimdallarchaeota archaeon | reverse complement strand
GCTTTTTTTAAAGAACCATGGTTAATGAAAACGATTCTGTTAAATCAACATCTTTTGATGATGAGACAGCGGTCTCTTCGCCACAGTCTAATCTTCGAGCTACTGGAGTCATGGCTTCATATGGTGTTGGAAAGTTCCTAGCTGAATTCTTTACAGGTGCTTTTGGTGCTCTTGTTTTCTTCTATTTCGAGACCGAGCTTGGTTTGAAAACATGGCTTGCGGCTCTTGCTCTTGTTCTTTATTCTATTTGGAACGCTGTGAACGATCCTGTTATCGGCTTTCTTACTGAGAAACCAACTTTCCTTTCCAAGAAACTTGGAAGACGTTTTCCATGGATTATTTTTGGTGCACTCGTCTGGGTCTTCTCCTTTGTTCTAATATTTACTGTCCCTACAGCTGTAAGGTCAAGTGATGGTGCACTTTTTGCTTGGATGGTTTTGACAATTTGTTTGTATGATGCCCTTTACTCTGTTTGGGAAGTGAATTATCAAAGCACCTTTGTTGATAAATTTAGAAGTCACAAAGTTCGTAACAAAGCTGCAAGTATCGCAATTGTCATCGGAGTAATAGGTATTGCTGCTGGAGCTTTACTTCCAACATTCATAGTAGAATACAGTGAGTTTATACCCGTATATATTGATAATTCTACCACTTTTATCACCAATGGATGGGTATTCTCTATTGCAGGTTTTCTATTGATATTTACAATGATTCCAGGGGTTAAAGAAACTCCTAAGATGATCGAACGGTACATGAAAAGCGTTGAATCTGAGGAAAAGGAGGGATTCTTCAAACAGTTAAGAAAAGCTTTTACTCATAAAAACTTCCTCGCTTTCATTCTACTTTTCTTCTTCTATCAAGCTGCTACTATGTCACTAACAGGAAGTATACACTATGTTGGGAAATATTTCTTAGGGGACGTGGGAAAAACAACGCCTATTTTTGCCGCTATGCTAGTTGGAGCTTTAATCTCAATTCCTATCTGGCTCTACTTCATTAAAAGGGTTCAAGACAATCAGAAGATGATTACGATAGCAGCTCTGCTAATTGGAGCTTGTTTCATCCCGATGATTTTCCTTCGAAGTCAAATTGGTTTTATTATCGCTTTAGCTTTCTGGGGAATGAGTTTTGGTGGTTTTTGGCTTATCATGACTCCAGCTATGGCTGATTCGATAGACGAGATAGTCGTGAAAACAGGGAAACGAAATGATGGTATATTCTTAGGTTTTCGAGCATTTTTTGGACGTTTATCTTATGCTGTCCAAGGTCTATCCTTCTGGGCTATACATGAACTTACAGGTTTCGATTCTGCCCCCGATGCTACCTCTCAGACACCTCTAGCTCTATGGGGAATCAATATCCATCTAGCACTAATACCTGCTATATTGGTCATAATTGGAGCACTTGTTTTCTGGAAACTTAATACTTTGAACAAGGAGAAAGTAGCTGAAATTAAACAACAACTTAAGAAAATGGATCTGTAAATTTTAGACCCATTTTTTTATCTTTTCTTTTTCATCTCCTATGAAACTAGCTTCATGATGTCTATTTGTCTTCTTGTCTTATTTGACAAAGCTAGGTAAATGTAGTGCTTAGAGGTCATGATATAGGGCGAAGGTACTCTATAATCACTCTGAGGGGATACATCACGTATCCTCCTACCCCGTTCACCGTGCGTTTAGGCAAGGCTTTCGGATCGCTTTTTAGCAGAATATTGTAAGCGGCATTAACATCAGCATTAATCAAATGACCTTGAGCAGAACGGAACAACCCTCGGTGGATTCTTTTTCCCTTGTATTTTTTTCTCTTTTTAGGGAATTCATTATCCAAGAAACTACTCTTGGAGGTGTATTGTTCAGGGATGGTCTCCACCTTTATCCCTTGTTCTGCTCCTTTGTACTTTAGCATATCAATGATTTTCAGGAAGGGGATGGTGACAAACATCTGAGTGGTTTTCTTCCAAAAATGGAGATTCTGTTTCCACAATGGGTTGTAACCTATTATCACTTCATGGAGCCCTCGTTCGACCCATAAGTCAACCAGATACTTGGTTAATTTGTGGATAGCATCGTTTAGCTTTTTTCTCCACTTCTCTTTGAGCTTGTAGTAAGTTGAACCATACTTGAGTCTGTTCTTCTTTTGCAATTGTTTTCTCTGTTGCTGACTATACTGTAGTTGTAGTTTTTTCTGTTCTTTCAAATAATATTGCGTAATGGATTTTATCCCTTTCCCTGCATCTTTTATAACAATCGGTCTTCCTCCGAGGTTATCCACAAAAGCGGCAAGGTTGTCCATCCCTAAATCTATCGCTCCTTTTCTAATCAACTTTTTCTTGAGATTTGGTATACTCTTCAGATAAACAAGTTCAAGGGTGTAGTGAGTTCTTCGGGGAATGACTCTCACTTCTCTTAACTCTGCTTGAGCTGTTAACCGTGTCTTGTAAGTGTATTTCACTTTCTTCGGTAACACTAGCCAACCATTGACAATACGTGCTTGTTGATTGGTAAAGATGGCTACTACTTCCCCATCCTTCTTCTTGTAGTTAGGTGGATTAGGCATGGCAAAAAACAATGTAGGATTCTTTTTCCACTCTTGTTTAGCTCGGAAAAAGCTTTTCCAGTTCCTACTTAGAAGTTTGAGCGTTTGTTGAGCAACATGAGCTGGGAGGACCTTGTAGCACTCCTCCTGTTTCAATTGTTTGTCAAGATCATAGTAAAAGAGAAGTTTGTTTGTTTGCTTTAAAGAATTTGTTAACAGAAAATTTGCTCGATTATAGAGATTTTTTGCTTGATGACAAATTCTGCTCAGTGCTGGATGATACGTCACTTCTATACGCTCTGCACGCAGTACCTTTACCATCTATAGTTTACCCAGAGTTCACTATAAAAACACCCATACTATCTCTAAAATGCTACTCAATTTCCAACTTAATAAGACAAAAAGACAAAAAAACATTATAAGTGTCTATGTTGCGTAGTCATATATGTCTATATTCGGTAAGTGCGGTCACTGTGGAAAACCATTAGGGCAAGGTAAGAAAACCTGTGGAGCAAGTTTTGCGGTGTGCAAAATATGCAAGGTAATGTTACATCCACACTGTATAGGAGAGCACAGGTTTTATCACAGCAACAGAGATACTATAATTAAAAATGCTGTAAGTGACGATACAAATTCTCTTCTCTCGAAAGTTTTTTCCTCGATTCGCGAGAAATTTGTTAAAGAGAAGACTAACTCAAAAAACTAATTTTTTGTTCTATAGAAAAGATAAAATCTTCAAAGTTCTAACATTACAAAGTGATAATTATGGATGTTAAAAGATGTTGGGGAGATAAGAGTGAACTTTCAAGAGCTTATCACGATGATGAGTGGGGAACTCCTGTTCATGATGACCAAGTTCTTTTTGAGTTTATAATCTTAGAGGGAGCTCAAGCTGGTTTGAATTGGAATACAATTCTTAACAAAAGGGAGAACTATAGAAAAGCTCTAGATAATTTTGACTTTAACAAAGTTGCAAAGTATGGCGAGAAAGACGTTGAGAGATTATTGAATGATGAAGGCATAGTTAGAAATAAGTTGAAGGTGCGTTCTGCTATTCAAAACGCTAAAGCCTTCATAGCCATTCGGGAAGAGTTTGGTTCTTTTGACAAATATCTCTGGGCTTATATTGACAACAAACCAATAAATAATGGTTTCAAAACTTGGAAAGAGGTTCCTGCTAAAACCGATTTATCTGATAAAATATCTAAAGACTTGAAGAAACGGGGAATGAATTTTGTAGGAAACACGATAATTTATGCTTTCATGCAGGCTGTAGGTATGGTAAATGATCATATGACTTACTGCTTCAAATACCAAGAAATAGCTTCGAAAAATATTGATTGAAGCGAATTCTTTTATCTTACTTAAGTAAATATTATTTTATGGAATACGTGAGATTAGGTACAACAGGGATAAAAATCTCCCCACTTGTGCTTGGCACTATGCAGTTTGGATGGAGAGTAGAAGAGGAAGAATCCTTCAAAATCATGGATAGAGCTTTAGAGTTAGGAATAAATTGTTTTGATACAGCTGATGTTTATAGCTATTGGGCAGATAATAGTTATCCTGGAAAAACAGAAGAGATTATTGGACGTTGGCTGAAAGACCGGGGAACAAGAACTGATTTGGTTCTGGCAACTAAACTTCGTGGCACAATGTCAGATGACATTAATGATCGAGGATTATCTCGAAGACACGTTCATCAAGCAATAGCAGCGAGTCTTAAAAGGCTACAAACTGACTGGGTAGATTTATATCAAATTCATAGTTTTGATAATGATACACCCATAGAAGAAACTCTACACGCGCTAAATTTACTTGTTGACAAGGGCGTTGTGAATTATCTTGGTGCCTCTAATATTCATCCATGGATGATAGTAGAATCATTTTGGGTAAGTGAAAAGAACGGATATGCTCGTTTTGATACAGTTCAACCTCCTTACAGTATTGTTCGTCGAATGCTTGTTGAACATCAAATGTTTCACGTGATCAAGAAATACGGTCTGGGAGTTATATCTTACAGCCCATTAGCAGGTGGTTTCTTAACAGATAGATACTCGCGTGATGGCGCTTTACCTGATACTCCTCGAAGTGAAGGTGCTCAAAAAAGATATTTCTCTGAAAAGAGATGGAAGATACACGAGATGGTGAAAGAGATAGCTGATTCTAAAGATGTTAAGATGACACAAGTAGCTCTAGCATGGGTAATAGACAAAGATTTCATAACCGCACCAATCATTGGGGCAAATAGTGTTGAACAGCTAGAAGAAAATATCGGTGCTTTAGAAGTGAAATTAGATGAAGACGAAATTAAAAGATTAGACGAAGCATCTGATTGGGTACAAGATTACGAAGCTATACGATAGACTCATTTAATCTCCTTAATTTTTTCTACTTCTTCACTGATGTTTGTAATATATTTTCTTTGGTGTTTTTATTGTTTTATGCATAATGAAACTGAGGGTGAACGCTTGGTTGGCGGAATGAGTTTATTACACAACATAGCGAGTGCCACGTAACAATATACAGGTGAAAATATTGACAGATAGAAGTAATAGAAGAAGAATTGCAAAAATAGAGAAAGATTAGAAGAACCAGCTAGTGGTTAAGAAAGAACAGATAAAATGTTACGGGCACTACAATTGTCAAATGATGAAAGTAATCTCCGAAGTAGAGCGAAGTGAGAAAGTGAGCTACCAAAGAGATTGGGGGTTTAAATAGGGAAAAACAAAAAAAGTAGTGATGCTCGTTAAACGGACTGAACGGATAAAAGTGAAGCAGAGTTTCACGCTTATGCAGTTAGCGAGACAGAGCAAGAATATCTATAATTATGGCAATTATATCATCAAGAAACAACTGAAAAATAACAATTACATGACCTCAGAATATGAGTTAGTGAATATTCTACGGTACCATCCGTGCTATACAGAATTTATCGCCCATTCTGCTCAACAAACGATAAAATTTCTGGTAAAGAACTGGAAAGCATATTTCAGAGCAAAGAAAGAATATAAGAAACATCCCCAGAATTTCCACTCCCCGCCTCGTGCACCTAAGTATAAGAAGAAACGAGGGTTTCACACCATCTACTTCACTGCTAATCAGGTAAAGATCAAAAAAGAGGGATGGGTACATTTTCCCAAGAAAGTAGGATTGAAAGTGAGAACAAGGTTGAAAGAAGGAACAAAAATCAATCATGTTCGTCTACTACCTAAGGGGACATGTTTTATCTTGGAGATAATTTACGAACGAGAAATAGTAACGAAAACAGCTAATTCTCCTCTCCAAACAAAGAATATCTTGGCTATCGATCTAGGAGTAAATAATCTCTTGACTTGTGTGAGTAACAGCTTTTCTCCGTTCCTCGTCAAAGGGAGGAAAATGAAGGCTATCAACCAGTGGTACAACAAGGAACGTTCCCGTCTCCAATCTATATATGATTTACAAGGATTAGCTGAGTATGGGCAGAGGATGAAAAAATTGTTAGACAAGCGGTACCAGAGAATAGAAAACTATCTCCACCAAGCTTCTAGGATCGTCATCAACCAATGTGTGAAGCATAGTATAGATACAATTGTTATTGGCTATAACAAGAGTTGGAAGCAGCAGAGCAAGATGGGGAAGAAGAATAATCAGACATTCATCTCCATCCCCTTCTTAAGCTTAGTTCACAAACTTCAGTATAAAGCTGAAGAGGAGGGGATAAAAGTTGTTTTAATAGCAGAGGAGTATACGTCCAAATGTTCATTTGTCGATAATGAGCGCATTGCTAAGCATCCTAGCTATCTTGGCAAACGAGTGAAACGAGGTCTATTTAGAAGTAAAGCTGGTACCTTGCTTAATGCTGATTGTAATGCCGCAGCTAATATCGGCAGAAAAGTATTCCCGATGGTCTTTACCTACGGGACAGTGGATGCCGTGAGTCATCCGCACTGTTGGACTGTGTAGAGCAATCGAAGCAGAGATGATAACAGTGGTAATTTTCTCCTGTTCGGAGACGTTCGGGGAAATAACTCATTATCTACTAAACTTTAAATTCTCCTTTTTCTTTTTTATACTGATAACGTTTGAATTTAAACAGCTTGAAAGGCCCAATAAGAATAGGGATCGATACCGGTGGAACTTTTACTGATTATGTTATTGTCTCTAATAATGGTGAGATTTATGCATGGAAAGTTCCAACAACTCCTGCAGATCCAAGTATAGGGATAATTGAGGGATTAAAAGAAGTAATGAAAGTATTTCATTTTCAAGCAGGTGATATTGATTTAATTGTTCATGGAACAACAATTGGGACTAATGCATTTTTGGAAGATAAGTGTCCTCCCGTAGCATTTGTTACAACAAAAGGATTTCAAGACATTGTAGAAATAGGTAGACAACAGCGATCTGAACTTTATAACTTCAAATTTAGAGAGAAATATCCTATTTCGTTTTCAAAGGATATTTTGTTTGAGGTGGATGAAAGATTAGATAGAGATGGTAAGGTTGTCAAACCACTCGATATGTCTAATTTAGATTCCCTACTATCTGAACTAAAAACAAACTCAATTCAAACAGTAGCAGTATCACTGCTATTCTCTTTTCTTAACCCTCAAAATGAGAAATCTGTCTCTTCATTTTTCGATGATAAAAACATTCAAGTCTTTCCTTCACATGAGATTAGTCCCCAAATAAAGGAATATGAGAGAGCTGTAACCACTCTGGTAAATGCTAAAGTTAGTCCAGTTGTGCACACTTACTTGCGTAAATTAGAGAAACAATTGAAGAAAATAGATGTCAAAGCACCACTATTAATCATGCAATCCAATACAGGAATGGCAGACGTGAAAACAATCGGAAGGTCAGGCATTCAAACACTTTATTCTGGTTTAGCAGGAGGAGTGTTAGCAGCTGCTGATAGTTTGAAACACCTGAATAGGACAAATTTAGTTTCTCTAGATATAGGCGGAACATCAACAGATGTTTCTGCTCTTATTGATCAACCAATAATTTTGAGGTCAAGGAATTTTGGTGGCTTTCCTCTTATTGCAAGTATGGTTGATGTTGAAACAATTGGGAGCGGTGGAGGTTCCATAGCCAAATTTAAGGATGGATTATTGTCCGTTGGACCAGAATCTCAAGGGGCAAACCCAGGTCCAGCATGTTACTCCTTAGGGGGGGATAAAGTGACATTAACTGATGCAAACCTGTTTCTCGGTTATGTTCATGAAGATAATTTTGCTGGGAACATGGATATTGATATAGGAAAATCGGAGTTCTATCTACAAAAATTGCTAGATGAGATTAATTCTTCTACCTACTCTCTTGAGATAGAATCAATAGATGAATTAGCACTTTCAATAAGGAAGATTCTTAACAATAACATCGCAAACGCGATACGGGTTGTAACCATTCAAAGAGGTCTAGATCCAAGAGATTTTGCTCTATTAGGTTTTGGTGGAGCGGGACCTTTGCAATCTTGGGAAATAGCTAAAGAATTAGAAATGGGTGGAGTGATTATTCCTCCTTATCCTGGTGTATGGTCAGCTTTTGGTCTTGTAAGTTCTGATATTAAACATGAGGTGACACAATCTTATCTTCAAGCAACAAACGAAGTAGAATTTGCGGACATAAACAAGAAGATGTTAGATATCAAGGAGAGATTGGCTAAGGTATTGGCTAAAGAAGATGTGGAAGAAGAACAAAGAGCCTTCAACTACTCGGTTGATATGCGCTACATGGGGCAATCTGATTCATTAACGATTTCAGCGACTTACCCAATAAACAAAGCAACCTTAGATGATTTGATAGAGAACTTCCACTCTTTGCACAATCAAAACTATTCTTGGATTGATAGGGATTTAACTGTAGAACTTGTAAATATCTCAGTAGAAGCAGTTGGATATGTGCCGAGAATAACGATGACAAAACTACCTGTTGGAACAGATAGACCTCCTGAGGAAGCACGTAAAACAAGTCGAAAGGTAAACTTTGATGGTAATTGGTTAGATGCTCCAGTATACAACAAAAATCTTCTATTAAGTGGTAATGTGGTTGAAGGACCTTGTATTATTGACCAATTAGATACAACAACAATAATTCCTCCTAAGGTTATTGGGAAGATAAATTCCTTAGGTTATATTGTAATGGAGGAGAAAAAATGAGTTCCAAGTTTAGTATTATAGAAGCTCAAGTGATTAATCAATCATTGAAGAACGTAGCATTAGAAACAGGAATAGTTCTACAAAGATCGGCTTTTTCTCCTAATATAAAAGATAGATTAGATTTTTCAAGTGCGGTTATGGATCAGTATGGTCGTTTAATAGCTCAAGCAGAGCACATCCCTGTTCACTTAGGGGCTATGCCAGAAGGAGTTAAAGCAATAATCGCTCATTTCGGTGAAGAGAACATTCTTGACGGAGATATCTACATAGCAAACAATCCTTATCTTGGTGGAACTCATCTTCCAGATATTTCGGTTATAAAACCTATTTTCTTTGAAAAGCAGATTGTAGGCTATATTGCAAATAGATGTCATCATGCTGATGTTGGAGGAGTAGTTCCCGGCTCCATGCCAAGTGGTAAATATACTTTGGAAGAAGAAGGGTACGTAATCAACCCAACAATTCTGGAAAGGAATGGGACTTTAAACCAATCTTGGTTTAAAGAGTTTTTAGATAACATAAGGGTACCCGATGAGAGAAAAGGCGATATTCAAGCACAGCTAGCATCCACCAAAATAGGTGAAAGGAAGTTCCACGCTCTTCTCAAGAAGTATTCATTAAGTAGAGTTCAACAAATAATAGACTTTCTTAATGGACGTTCAAAAAAAGCCTCTCTTGAACTAGTAAAGAGGATACCAGAAAATAGAAAGGTTACTTATACTGATTACATGGATGACGATGGAGTGAATGATAAGTCAATAGCAATAACTGCTGAAGTAGAAAGACAAGGTGATCAGCTAGTCATCGACTATTCTAAAACAGATTCACAAGTTGAAGGTAATATTAACGCTCCTTATGCTGTTACTTTGTCAGCAACATATTATGTTATCAGATGCTTAATTTCCACAGAATATGCTACTAACTATGGTTTGTATGAACCCTTGAACATCATAACAAAGAAAGGAACATTAGTAGATCCTTTACCACCTGCTGGTGTAGCGGCAGGAAATGTTGAGACAAGTCAAAGAATAACTGATGTGATGATAGGTGTATTTTCACAACTTTTCCCTGATGAGGTACCAGCTGCCAGTAGTGGTACCATGAACAATACAATTATTGGAGGAGTGAAACCCAATGGAGAGATGTTTACTTATTATGAAACAATTGCAGGTGGTATAGGCGCTGGTAAGAATTATTCTCCACCAAATGCTAAACATAGTCACATGACAAACACAAGAAACACATCAATTGAGGTACTGGAACGATATTATCCATTAAGAATTGAAGAATATTCAATTATACCAGAAACAGGTGGTTTAGGAAAATGGTGTGGAAGTAATTCAATACGTCGCTCAATTAGATTGTTAACAAATGAAGCTGTTCTGTCTATTCAAAGTGAAAGAAGAAAACATGCACCCTTTGGATTATTTGGAGGAATGGATGGGGCAAAAGGGAAGAACATTCTTGAGACAAAAGAAGAAACTATTAATCTGCCTTCTAAAATAACCAGAAAAATTAAGCAAGGCGATAAAATAATTATAGAGACTCCTGGTGGAGGAGGATATGAAAATAAACAGTGATATTTTCTATTTTTCACACAAACACATGAAAGAGTTTTGTAGTATAAGCGTATTATCTGCGTAAGGAAGATTTTATCTGAATATAATTGTGCTGTAGTTTATACTCTCTTTAACAACAAAATAGAATTTGAAAGTGTATACCCCAAAAAGTTTAGATACCACAAACAATATGGCTTGTTAATGGAAACTATTGACTCACTAATACTTGTTGAGAAAATTGGTAGCAATAATAACATTGCACTGATTACTCTTAATCGTCAAAAGACTCTTAACACACTAAACGAAGAAATGCTTTGTCAACTGAAAGATGCACTAATTTCGTTAAAGAATGATAAAAGTGTAAGAGTGGTTATCGTCTATGCTGAAGGTAAAAGTTGGTGTGCGGGTGCAGATTTAAAATGGATGGGATCTTTTGGTAAGGAAGCAAATAAATTAATCAAACTTGGTCAAGAAGCTTTTGCCTTGCTAGATGAAGCTCATTTTCCTGTCATCGCAGCAATAAATGGTTATGCTCTCGGAGGAGGAATGGAACTTGCTTTAGCTTGTGATATACGTATCGCATCAGAAAAAGCATTGTTTGGTCAACCAGAAACAACTGTTGGCTTAGCTCCAGGTTGGGGCGCAACATATCGTTTATCTAAAACAGTTGGTCTAGGCATAGCAAAAGAACTGATTCTAACAGGTAGAAAATTCCCTGCTGATGAGGCTCTCAAGATCGGTTTGGTTAGTGCAATCTATCCCCCTGAGAAGTTAAAGGAAAAGGCTATTGAGTTAGCTGAGCAAATAACTAATAATGCTCCAATAGCTGTTCAAGAAGCTAAGAGATCTATTAACAGGGGTGTGAATGCTAGTTTAGAAGAGGGACTTAATGCAGAAGTTGAAGGATCTAAAATTTGTTTCGAAACAGAAGATATCAGAGAAGGAATAGCAGCGATATTTGAGAAACGAAAACCAGAATTCAAGGGTAAATAGATTTTGAGAAATGAGCTGAATAGTCATGAGTAAGGTAACACACGCAGAAGAAGAATATCTAGAAACTTTCTTCTGGTTCCTAGAATACGGAAACCGACATGTCAAAACAAATCAAATAGCTGAGATGATGAATGTTGATCCAGGAACTGTTACTTCAATGTTAAAAAAATTAGCTAAGAAAGAATTTATTGATTATAAGCCATACTACGGTGCTAAGTTAACTGCTAAGGGAGAAAAAGTTGCTATTAAAGTCGTGAGAAAACATAGATTGTCCGAAAGCTTTCTGGAGTGGCTAGGTCTTCCATGGTCTAAAATACATGAGGAAGCTTGCAAGTGGGAGCACATTCTCACAGACGAGATAGCGACGATGATAGAAGAGAAAATCAAGCCAATCAGAACTCCTTATGGCGCTCTTATCCCAAAAAATGATGGAACAATATCGATAATTCCTGAAAGCAAACCACTCGCACTTCATCAAACAGGACAAACTATCGAAATAACTGAGATAATCGAAAGAGCGATCGCAAGACACTTCCCACAAGAAGCCACCTTGCAGGAAATATATGTTGAATTAGAGGAAAAAGGATTGAAACCCGAACAGAATTTGGAAATAGTTTCAATTAAAGAAAGAGAGGGCGTTAAAATAGAAAAATGGTCTCTCCACTATGATTTAGACATGAAACTGAAAAATAGAGAAGGAAAGATAATAGAAGTGCCATACTATCTCGTAAATATGATTTTAGCTAAAGAAATAAAGTAAGAGTAAATAGTTTGAAATAGGGAAGTTGAAAATATATGTTAAATCTTGTCTAAATCATCTAGATAAGCTGTATCTCTCATCAATTCTGACAATCTGGAAATGAATCTTGCTGCAGGAGCACCATCTATTATATTGTGATCCATGAGAACAGTTGTACAGAGCAGTTTTCTTTCTTCTATTTTACCATCTCTAACCACTACACCATCTTTGATTCCTCCGAGAGCAATATTCAATGTTTTGTCTGGATAAGGCACAGCCCAACCTCCTTGACCTTTAATGAACATTCCAAGAGAGGTTATTCCAACGGTTCCAATAAGTTTCTTTAAGTAAAAAGGGTTAGAAATTAGTGTTCTAATAATAAACCTGCGGAAGAATCTAGGTAAGATTGAATAAAGTGGTCTGTAGGTAGAAGTATCTCTGGTAAGTTGATCCTCTCCCCCTATCTTCTTATACTGAGCTGCTCGAATCTCATCAGTAATTGTCTTAACACTTTTTGTTTCTGCTTTCCGGATAACATAGTTGTAAGGAACCTTTTTACCAGATTTTGAAGTTAACTCGACTATAATACTAATATCAATGTCATCGAAAACAACTATTTTCCTTCCTCCTCTACGATAAGAATTCAACCGTTTATCTTCACTTACAACTTGACTGACACATTTAGTTACCCAACCAGTGAAAGATACTTTATAATTGTCTTTTTTCTCAATCTTTTCTATTTTCTCTAATGCTTCAGTAACATCAATCTCTATTAAACCATGAACTCTATTCAAAGAAGCAGCAACGTCATTATAATCCGCGAGAATCCTTCTTGTAGGGGAAAATTTCCTAATGTGAAAATTCTTCTCTTTAGGCATATGATACAATTTTCTCTAACTTATAAATAAAATTTCGGGAATAAAGATGGAAGAAAACAAAGTATCTCATCGTTTATTATGCATTTCTCTTATCCAATATTACAAAGAAAATGATTAATCCGATTACTAATGCAGCAAATATACTCCATTGAATAACAACCATTGCAGTATTATTAATGCCAGGATCTGCTGTGATAATAGCTGCATCAGCAATGAAAATAACACTTGCCAGATAAGCCGCGATTATTATAATTTTACTTGTGGTTGTAACTTCATCCCCTTTGTGTTTCCTTTTTCTTCTAATGATAATAAAACCTACACCCGCAGCAACAAAGAAACCACACCCAATAGCGATGGCGCTCGTAGATAATAAGATTTCATTCTCCATAAATAAAGATGCAACGAAGGCAACTACTCCAACAATCATTATACCTATAGCGGGATAGATATACCAGTTATATTCTTCAGGAACACTCATAGGAGACATAAAACTAATTTTGGCTCATAACATATAAACTCTTTCAGATTATTATTGTAAAAAAAAGAAAAAAAATATAATATAGTTATTCGTTTCCTCTTTTCTTAAGGAACTAATAGAACTTAAATTGTTCTACAACAAGAACAAAGGAGAAATCTTATTCATATTATTTTACTACTCTATTCTCTTTTGGCTAGAGCACTTTCCTATCTTTTTTTAGTTTTTTAATAACATAGTAATATATTCCACCGTAAATTGGTATAGCCAAAAGGAACATAAAATACCAATAATTACTTTTATCGAAAACAGTGGGTTCCTCAGGGGGTATAGTTGGTGGATATTCAGGTGGTTCAGAAAGGGGATAGAGATCTGAAGAAAAGGCAAAACCTGCAATCTCATAACTGATTGTTCCGTTCCAGTTCGACCAATAATTGCCTTCTTGTGTTACTTCCTCGTACCAAGTATTGTTCTGACCTGCATCATATCCTTGAGATATGCTGCCAAATCTGTTTTTAACAAAGGCATTGTGATGAACAAGATTGTTTGAAGAGGTGTCATCAATCATGACCCCATAACCTGTATTATCAAGAAACTGATTATAAATTATCAAACAATTGCTGGAATTGACCAAATTAAGACCATTACCGTGATTTTTTGAAAGAGTGTTATTCACTAACTTACTGTTTGTACTTTCACTTACAATTATCCCCTGTCTGGTATTATTATTGCAATAATTGTTTTCTAATGTAATAAAATCCGATTCATAAACACTTATTCCACTTAGATTATCATTACAAGTATTGTTACTAATGAGTAAATCATCACTTCTGGTAATATAGATCCCTCCTCTTTCATTATTTGCTAAATGGTTGTTTGTTATACTGGCTCCGTCGACATAATCGATATTCCCTGCATCATGATTCTCAAACATGTGATTGTTAACAAAAAGTAGATTGGGACAGCGAAATATCCGTAAAGTGAAATAACCCTGACTGAAATTACAATCTGAAACTGTTAAATTAACACAGTGCACAGCATAAAGGAGATACTGAGCATTACTAAAATCCTGATTTCTTATGGCCACATTATCACATGAAGAAAGTAAGAACTGTCCATAGACTTCATCTGATAAATCGAGGTCACTCTGATTGCCAAAGAATCCTATTAATTTGCCATTTATCGTGTTGCTCTGAACGTTATATAATTCATAATTATCCCAATCCGTGCATCTAAAACCACCATTTGTAAAAGAATTATTGATGATATTGCTAAATGTAGAAGATTTGAAATCCAATCCAACCATTCCACCATCTATAATGGTGTTATTTACTATTGTAGAGTAAGGAGAATAGTAAAAAATTAATCCCATCCCATAATAATCTGTGTCAATACACGTATTATTCACTACGTAAGCGAAATTACAATTATTAATCGAAATACCCACACCATAATTGTTTCTACATTCATTAAAGGTAATCGTACAATTATCAGCATAACCAACATCTACACCTATGTAACTACCATCAATAGTATTATTTGTGATGATTGCTGTACCGACACCCACATGCACAATTCGAATACCTCCCCCAGTAAAATTACAATTACGGATAATGAAGTGTTTGGTTGTGGAAATTATCTCGATGATTGAGCCATAATTACCTGAAATAGTGTAATTCTCTATAATATATGGATCTGTAAGATTTCCTGAACCTGGGAAACCATAGGAGACAAAATCATCATCTGACTCAATCTCAAAATAAGGAGGTGCGGTTAATTCTATCGGAGAATAAATTTCATTACTCATTGAGTTTGTGTGTGAGATGTTTACTGAAGCAAAGATTATTATCAAGAAGAAGGCTGTAAGCGCTCTTCTCTTTAATCTCAGATAATTAATGATTTGCTTCATATCAGTTCTCTCAAGCTGTTTTTCTGTTAGATTCGTTTGTCAATATATAAGCCATAGCTAGTTTTGGTGGCCATGTAATATGTGCGTTAGTGATTCAATAATAGTTCAAGGAAAAATACAACAACAGATTATAAAAAAACATATCACGAACAGAGAGGGTCTAGACCTGTCTACAATACAAATTATTATGAGTAAAATAACACTCACGCACTTATTTTTCTTCTATCTTCCATAATATTCGCTTAGGTGTATCCTCCAAAACAATACCAGCTTTCTTTAGATCATCTCTGATTTTATCACTCATTTCCCAGTTTTTCTCACTTCGGAAGTTTTGGCGGAGTTCTATTAGCAAGTCAACTAAAGTGCCAATTGTCTTCGTTGAATCATCTTCCTCAATATTCTCGAAAATACCAAAGACTGAACGGATTTCATCGAAGAATTTGTCTATGGAGTGTATGACTTTTAGATTTATTTCATCAGATTTGCGGATGTAGTCATTTGCTTCCTTTGTAAGATTGAAAATAACTGCGAAAGCATTAGATGTGTTGAAATCTTCATTCATTGCTTCAACAAAAGCTGTTCGTGATTGTTCAACAGTTTTTAGCATTTCATTATCAATTTCTACTAATGAACTATCAGTATCTTCTTTCTTTGAAAACCATTTTACTAAAAGAAATATCTCAAACAGTCTGTTTGCAGTAGCTTGTGCTTGATCAATAATATCCTCTGTAAAATCAATAGGACTACGATAATGGGTTTGTGCAATGAATATTCTAACAGCATCTGCAGAATATTGTTTTAGTAAATCAATAATATTAGTAAAATTACCAAGCGATTTGCTCATCTTTTCTTTATCGATGTTGATATAACCATTATGGAGCCAATAATTGACAAATGGTTTGTTGTTAAGAGCTTCAGCTTGAGCGATTTCATTTTCATGATGAGGAAAAATAAGATCTTGACCACCGCTGTGGATATCAATTACTTCCCCAAGGTATAAACTAGACATAAGTACACATTCACTGTGCCAACCTGGCCTTCCTTCTCCCCATGGTGATGGCCAATATGGTTCCCCTGGCTTCTTCTTTTTCCATAAGGCAAAATCTGCTGCAAACCTCTTGTTGGGGTTTTTCGCATCTTCTGTTCCTTCTTGCAGAATATTATCCAGTTTCTGGTTTGATAGTTTTCCATACTCTTCGAATTTTTTCACATCAAAGTATACATCACCATTGCTTTCGTAAGCATAATTTTTCTTTTCTAATTTTTGGATAAATTCTATCACTTGATTGATGTGCAACATAGCTCTTGGATTTATTGTAGCCTCTTTTAGATTCAACGCACTCATATCTCTTCGGAATCCTCGTAAATACTCTTCCGCAACCTCTAACACAGACCTTTTCTCATTTGTTGCTACTTCTATCATTCTATCTTCAATATCTGTGAAGTTCATGATATAGCGGACCTTGTATCCTCGGTATTCAAGGTAACGGCGGATTATATCGAAAGCTACCGCTGATCTTGCGTGACCTAGGTGCATCAACCCATTTACTGTAGGACCACAGTTGTACCAGCGTACAACACCCGGTTCAATTGTCTCAAATTCTTCCAATTGTCTCGAGAGTGTATTGTAAACCTTAATCATAAGTCAACATCAAAACTTGCTTAAAAAAGCGTTTCGCTTCCTCAGAAGTTAATTTTTTTTGACTTCATGCAAAATTGTACGTCTAAAAAAATATATACTACCTTACTTATCTGCAAACGACAATAATGACTATATTAGTTACTGGTGCAACTAGTGCCGTTGGGTATTTTATTGCTGAAGAAGTAGCTTTGGAAAACAAGAAAGCAAATATCAAAATCCTCATTCGTTCTGATGAACCACCTGAACATCTTAAGAAGATGGGTTTTTCTTTTGTTAAAGGAGATTTGACAGACAAACTCTCGCTTGAGACAGCTCTTGAGGGTGTGGATATTGTTTACCATGCTGCAGGTGAGGCAAGAGAAAATGTACCCGATGATCTATATTATACTGTGAACCAACTAGGCACAAAAAATCTACTTGAGGCATTTGTGAAAAATGGCGGTAAGAAGTTTTTACATGTCAGTACTGTTGGTATTTTTGGTTATCAAACCTATAAAGAACCTATCAAGGAAGATTATCCTAAAAAAGGTTCTAACCCCTATCATCTTAGCAAATGGTATGCTGAACAAGAGGTTTTCAAACAAGCAAAAGAGCACGATTTCTTTGCTAGTGCTGTTCGTCCTCCCTATATTGTTGGTCCAAGAGATAGGCAAATGACTCCCAAGCTTTTCTATTTCCTTCTAAATGATAAGAAAATACCTTTAATCAAGGGTGGGAAAGCTCTTCTCTCTTTCGTCCATCACCGCGATGTAGCTCAAGCTCTTATTGCTTGTAGTAAAGAGGAGAAAGCAAACGGAGAGGCATTTAACATTGCAGGTTCTTCTTCTTCAGTGAAAGAGATTTTCGAAATGCTTGGAAAGGTTTGTAACAAAGAACCCAGCTTTCTCAAAATAGGTTTTGGTACAGCATATGTTTTAGCAATACTAAGTGAGTTTGTAGCTAAGATAACCAAATCCAAACCCAAAATTACAAGAAGAAGAGTCCATCAATTTTCAACAACCAGAACATACGATATCTCAAAACTAGAGAAAATTGTAGGTTTTAAGCCCAAGTTTGGACTCAAAGAAATGTTTGAGGATGCTTACAGTTGGATGAAAGAGGAAAAAATGGTTTAATTAGCCAGATAATAGCAAGCAAATCTTTTCGGGTTATAAGGAATGTCGCCGCAATATTGGTTACCCTATGCCTTCTAGCTTATCTCATATATTATGTAAACCCTAAAACATTTGTAGAAACGATTATACAAATCGATCCTTGGATATTACTTGTAGCATTTTTTATCTCTATCCTAATGATCCTCATCAAGGTTATTCGCTGGAAGTATATTCTCAGGAAACTTGACATTAACATCAGTTTTTGGAAGACTCTTCAGCTTATTTTCATAGGTTCTTTTGGTGCTTCAGTGACTCCAGCAAAAATTGGTGATGTTCTTAGAGCCCTTTATCTTTCAAAATGGACAGATACAAAAGAATCATCTAGCGTTTTCAGTGTAATCCTTGATCGTGTAATGGACTTGATAAGTATAGGTGTTTTCAGTATCATTGCTTTACCTTTCTATTTTGCTGGATTAGGGAACATTATCAAATGGGGAATTGCAGGAGGGTTGGCTATTGTTGCTATTATCGTCTTTTTTACGTTTAATAAACAAATAATCAAGAAAATTGTTTTTCTGCTTGTGAGATTAAGGAGAAAGAAAAACATTGAAGGAGAAGAGAATGAACCAAAAGCAATAAAGTACATTGAGGGTTATTACTCCCATCTTAGTTCCTTTAATTTGCGAAGCTATTCCATCCTTTCATTTCTTTCTTTCAGTTTCTGGATTCTGTTAGGCACTCAAGTGAGTTTGCTTATCTTTTCTTTGAGTTCAACAGTAATGAGTTTTCAGAACACTCTAGCAATAATTGGTATTATGGCTATAGCAGCTATTGTTTCTTTGCTACCAATTAGCTTGAGTGGCATTGGAATCAGAGATTTTACTATTACTTTCTTAGTCTACTATAGTTTGTTGATACAATCGGAATATGCTTTTAGCGCTTCAATCATCCAAACTGTATTCAATATGCTGATACCCGCACTGGTCGGGGGAATATTTGTGCTTATTATAAGAAGGAAAAAGAAACAAAACTATGAATTATAGCTCTTTTGTTCAATCTTCTTTCACTTATTTTCATGCACTTTTTTTATGCTATAAAGTGAAGAAGCGGTTGTTTTTTGTCTTACAATGAGTTCAGCGAGAAAACCCGTAAAGAGAAACTGAAAACCTGCAACACCAAGGAGAATTGTTAGAAGAAGCAGTGGTCTTGTGCCTATATCCTCACCATAAGCATATTTTACGACTAACAAATATATTCCAGAAGCAAGGGCGAGAAGTATTGATAAAATACCCATGCTTGAGAATAAGTGCATGGGACGATGCCCATATCTGAAAAGAAACCGAAAAGTAATAAGATCTGAGAATCCTGTGAATATTCTCTTAACACCATATTTTGATTTCCCGCTATACCTTTTACGATGATTAACTTTTACTTCAGCAAACTTGAAACCTCTATTAAGAAGGATAGCTGGAATATATCTGTGATCTCCTCCAAGGAGAACAATTTCTGATATAGCTTCTTTTCGATAAACACGAAGCATGCAATCGTTGTCATGCAGATTGACTTTATTGAATGCACGGTTAAGTTTGTTATAAATCCAGGAAGGTAGTTTTTTGAAAAGAAAAGAATCTTTTCTATTATACCTCCACCCACATACAACATCTATGTCTTCTGTTAGCTTCTCAAGGAGCTGTGGTATGTTATGTGGGTCATCTTGTCCGTCTCCGTCAAGTGTTATGATAATGTCTCCCACTGTTAATCTGAAACCTGCGACAAGTGCTGCACTTTTTTCAAATCGTTTCCGTAACTGTATAATTTTCAAATTCCTCTCTCCTTCTTCCAACAATGAACAGAGATTTGCTAGTGTGTTGTCAGTTGATCCATCGTCAATGAAGATTATTTCATACTTTTGTGAAAGAGAAGAGAGAACTTCTTTTAATTCAGTATGTAGCGGAATGACATTTCCTTCTTCATTGTAAACAGGGATAACTACGGAAATCATATGGGTAAAGTATTTTAATATCTCTAAATCAAAAATCTTTTCCTATACATTAACAACGTAATCAAGAACGCAGGAAAAATCAATTAAATAAAAAACGAAAATTGAGGACTAAGCAGGAAATAATTTCTGTTATATTTATCAATCGTGTTTTCTTAAAAACTGTTTAAGTTCCCTTGTTATTTTCTTAACTGATTTTGTCCATCTATACTCCTTGTAATATTTTAACATCATATCTAACCTTGTTCTTATCAATACAAGGAAATTAAGTAAATCATCACCTAGAAGTTCATAAACAACAAGTTTCTTGTGGTTAGACGTGCTTTTTGATATTAAACCAAACCCATAATGTTTTTTGAAAGATTTCCATGAAGTAATATAAAACGGAAATCTTGAAGAAATTCTGAAATGTTTTAGAAGTTTTTTATTTGATTTCAAACGTTTAAAAGAATGTTTAGTTAGGTTTTCCATTATTTTTAATGTTTCTATCAGAAGAATTGTAGCTTCAATTGAATTGAATAATACTTCTACTTTTCCCTTTTTTGATAGATTAGAATCCCATATCCCGTAAAGGTCATCTAAGACTAATCTATCACTGTCGCAAACAAATTCACTTCTATTCAGAACTTGATAGGTTTTTTCTAAGACGTTTCTATCCACAAAACCTCTTCTAAAATAAGTATTTAGTTTACTATTTCTCACTTTCTCTGTTGGATAAGGAAATAAACTAGTGTGTTGTTTTGGTATTGTAATATCATGGATAATTAGAGGCTTCGATTCTAGTTCTTCTAAAATCAATTTTTGATTTGAACCATTTTTTTGGATCAATACAACCTGGAAATCTAAATAACTGTCATGGAAACTGTCAGGTTCTACAAATATTGATTTAATTTTTACAATCCGATTTTCTTCTCTATACTCCTTCCCTATTTTAAGCTTCGACCATTCAGTAGCAATGCTTACTTTGTTGCTAATACCTGATCCAAAGAGGCTTTCGGGATTTATTTTACCATAATTACATATATTTGGATAACCTGATTTGTGCCATCTTTTACGCAATTCCCTATAACTTCTACAAACATCCCCCTCTTTTTTCTTATTTAGTCTTGATAATTTGTGTTTTTTCCCCTGTTTTCTTACATCTGTTTTTTTACCTTCAAATACTTCATTTAATTCTAAAAACCATTTGCTCTTCAAAGCTAATTTATTGCTTATTGGTGGTTTCAGAGCATATTGATAAACTCTATCTGGTCCAAAAAGTAAATTTTCTTCTTTTCCTCTTTTCATATTTTCCCAGATGCTCCATCCATTTCTATTTGGTGTTTCTTTTGGAGAACTTGTAACAAATAAGAGATCACTTCTAATCTCAGCTTCAACTTCAATTATATTTTTCCATTGTGAAAGAAGCTTAAAATCCCTAAAATCATTAATGAAGCGAGTTTTAATCTCTGCAATTAACTTCTGTTTGTTTTGTTTGTAATAATCTTCTGATGTAACAATTTTGTGACTTTCTTTGCAAATACTAAATGCATTTACAGATCCTTCAGATATGTATACCTTATATCTATCTTTATGTTCTTTTAGAATACTTGGAAACTCGTCATTAATTCTATTAACAAGATTAAATGTGACATATCTCCCGGTTTCATCTTTTTGGTATAATTTGCGTGTTTCAAAATCTTCTGAAGTTATATTAATTTTGAAACCTTTTTCTATAAAGCTAAATATGTGTTCAGTCTTGATTTTTCCTTCTTCATCAAAGATTAATCCATTTTCACACAATGCTTCTAAGTATGCTTGTTCTAGGATAGCCTCCTTAAGTGCTTGATAGAATAGTTTTCCATTTGGAAGTTTTTTTGTAAGTATTTTATTATTTAACGTGAGTGTGTTATCACTTGCAATAATTTCATGAATATGTTTATCCCAACTCGTCATTTTGATTATTAGATCGTTCCCTCTGTTGTAAGTGGAATTGAAAGAGAAGCCTGTGTCTGGTAGATATTCTAATGAGTTATCAAAGGTTAGATATGGACCTAGCTTATTCTCTTTTAACTCTTTTATTTTCTTCTTTCTACTTTTAGAGAATGGTAATTGACTTCGGCTTAATATTGTTTCTAAATTGTATCTGTATTTTAGTTCTCCAAAACTAATACTTGAAACCATATTTTTCTCTTTGTTCATCTTAATAATGAGAATATCAAACCCCTGCCTTCTTCCATGCGTTTTACCAAAACCCGCTACAATGTTAGACCTGTCAACATAATCTACTAAGTATTTTATTGTACGATTCTTAGTTTTCTTTTCAATATCTCCCAAAATCATGAGTATAAAAGTTATGAAGAGTTCTTTTGTTGCACCATCTTGTTTTCTAAGCATTAATATTTTGTCAATAACTTCTTTAGCTTTCCTTTTTGGAATTATGTTTTTTAGTTTATTTTTACCAAAATTCTTGCCTTCAACTAGTTTTTTCAAGTTTTTTACAAAGTCATCTAGTGAGCTTTTAGATGACAAACTTAGTTGTTTGACTAATTTATCTGTAAAGATACTAGCCATCTGATTTTGTTGTGAGATAATCTTTGAATATGATGCTAAACTAACTTGTTGATCTCTTGGTGCTATACTTATTGATTTACCATCATTCATCATTTATTATCAAACTACGTTTTTCTCATTATTGAATATAATATAAGTCAGAATATAAAGTCATAAAAAAAAGGATGGTGGACCGATCGGGATATTCACTCAATTTCCCACAAGAAACTGAATCTTGAACCCGAGGCCTCTTCGGAACTTGGAACTAGTTTAGTTCTTGCAAGCGAAGCGTTCTTCCAGCTGAACTATCGGCCCTTTGTAAACGATTAGGATGAGTTCTAATCTTGAGTTTTTTAAAGTTTCTATACAAAAAGAAAAATCCTGCAGTATCTTGTATTTCTCCCAAATATACGTCTTTTATTTGGAAAATCGGAAAATTTCTGATTCACAAATATTGTTCTGGTATTACATTCTCCGACAAAAACCCCTTCACAGAGTCCCGACAATAAGCCCATTTCTCACGATATTTTTCTTTAGGGCGTCTAAAAGCCCCTCCCCATGGTTTCCAATGGAAATTGGCGTTTTCTCAAGCTAGACCCCCCAGTTCCCACGAATCACGACATCATCAGACTCATGTCACATTAATCAAATTTCTACTGGAACAATGTAGTAAATGCTGAATATATTAGATTTCTTTATAAGTAAATATTATCTCTGTATAAATAGGAAAAACTCGTAAGGTAAGTGACGAAAATGGTAACAATAAACGAAGCACAAAGAAAACTGCTTGAACTCATTAACAGCAGAAACAGTGTGAAACAACTAGATGTAATGAACGTTCCAAAAACTCCAAGTAGGATTATGGGAGAAAAAATGCTTAATGCTTTTGCCAGTCAAATCTTAGATGACTGTGAAGGATTAGAATGTGATCCAACAATTGAAGATGAGCTAGTCGAAAGTCTTTTGAGCACTTTAGCCCTCGCGGGCATTGTCGGTATAGATCTAGAAAAAAAACTTCTAGAAATCTTGGGATTAATGGAAATAGTTACTGCTGAATGCTCCTAATCACTTACCTGTTTTTCCTAACTTCATTTTGAGGTTAGTTAAAAGGGAAGGGAATTCTAATTTATACATGTTAAACTGATAGACTAACCACTACTACTATACAAGTCTAAGTTATTGACAAGCAATATACTGCTGAATGGCTTGAGGTGTCTATGAATTTAATATGAAAGTCATAGTCACTTATTATTTTCTTCAAATCATCAGGATTAATAAACTCCCTCGTGTTTCTATAAACTATCCTTTCTTTTAATTTGTAATCTCGTGTTAGTCTGGTATATGAGAAATAAGTGATTGCTCGCATTCCATAGTCCTTCTTAACTGCTGGAAATTGATAATGTTCACCAGCAATAATGTCTTTGCCTAGGTCTACTAATAACTCCCCACTGTGATTCCATGTTGAACTTTCTGAATTGAACTTGTTATCAGTTGCTTTTGGTTTGTAGGTTGAAAAAAACCATAAACCATTAGGATTCAAGTGTTTTCTAACAGCTGAGAATAGATCATCCAACATTGAAATAGGAAAACTGGGGAAGGTATTCATTGGTAAAACTATTACATCAAATTGTTTTTGAAACACATTGTTGTTTTTTAAGAAATCATCAAAAAGAATAGTGTTATTCTCTAACAAAGGGTGTTTTTTTGAATAAGTTTGGAAGTATTTCTCACAGTGTTTACAAATCTCAATCCCAAATAATTTTGCTTTGTTAGTTTGTTTTTCGTTTTCTATTGCAATCTTGTTTAGAACGCGTCCATAGGCTGTACCAATTTCTAGTATTGTTTTTGGATTATTTTCAAATAGGAATTGAATCTCAGGATCATTTCTTTTAGCATGGTTTTTTCTTCTTCTCCAGAAAACATATGCCCACATCTCTGAAGAATGTAAATCGTTTCTTATATCTGAAATTGATTCATTTTTTAGTAATAATCCAAAATTATGCAGTTTTTGTACTTCAGATTCGATTTCTTCCTTTGGATTCATATAGTTTCAATTATTATGATAATATATTAAGTAAACCTTCCTAAACTTTGTTTTTCATAAAGTCTCTTTAGTAGTAGTATTTGACCTATGTGCATGGTTTCATGTTCAAGAATATGAAATAGAATCCATTCTATACTAAATTTTTCTGTATCAGATTCAACGATTTTATCCAAATCTTCATCTGAAAACTTGGTTAATCTTATGAATACCTCTTCTCTTACTTCCTTCAATTGATTTAGATAAAATAACTTTTTCTTACCTTTCAGTTGGGGAATGTCTACATCAGATCTCAAAGCAAATGCATGTTTAAACTTCTCATAATCCATCTCTAGCCCATCAATATCTTCGAACACCCAACTCCATTCTATAGCTGCAATATGAAACAGAAGCGTTCCGATTGTTTCAAAGTTTCTTTCATCTGGAGTGAAATCAAGCATTTCTTCATCTAAATCGTCTATAATAATTAGTAATCTTTCTCTAACTTCTTGCAGCATAGAATAATAATAGGAAACTCTAGAGGTTAGCTCATCATAAATTTTCAACTTTTTAGTTCTCATGTTTGAGGTTTCCATAGGGAATATCGCTGCATCAGATAATTATGGTTTTGCAATGATACATTTTTTTCTAGCTAAAAGATAAAAATATAAACAAAAATAGGTTTCTTTGTTTCGATACTATGATTGGTTTAAAACGTGGTGTTGTGAAGTTAAGCAAGTATAATCCCAAGTGGAAAACTCTTTTTGAAGAAGAATCTGCGCTTATTTTTTCTGCAGCTGAAGATTTTATTGTTGATGTTGAACACATAGGGAGCACAGCAATACCTGATATTGTTTCGAAACCAATTATTGATATTCTCGCAGCTATAAACTCTTTGTCTAACATAGTAAAAATAATCGTTCCATTGAAAACTCTCGGTTATATTTATCGTGGTGAGCAAGGAATTCCTGACAGATATCTTTTTGTTAAAGGGGGAGAGGATTATAGAACTCACCATCTTCATGTAGTAGAAAAAGAACATTCAGAATGGCCCAAACATATTCTATTTAGAGATTATCTCAGAAAACACCCTAAAGATGCACAAGAGTATTCTAAGTTGAAGCAAACCCTGCTAAAGAAGTATGAACTTGATAGGGAAAAGTACACTGAAAGTAAATCTGATTTCATTAGAAGAATACTCGAAAAAGCTAGACAAGATCTTTCAATATAGCTTTCCACCTAACGGAACATCGTTGTCGGGCTTGATCAAAATACATTCACCTGATTCGTCTGGGACACCTACTACTAAAACTTCAGACATAACGGGACCTATCTGTCTTGGGGGGAAATTAATAACACAAAGGACATATCTGTCTAGAAGCTCCTCTTTGGTATAATTAGAAACAAGCTGCGCACTAGATTTCTTTGCACCTATCTTCTCACCAAAATCTATTTGTAATTTGTAGGATGGTTTTCTTGCTTCAGGAAAATCTTCAACTTGAGTAACTTTCCCAACTCGTATGTCAACTTTCTCAAAATCATGAAAACTTATCATTATAGCCTCAAAAAATGGAATAATTATAAAAATTGATTTGTTAGTTCGATTAATAAGTGTTCCAAGTTCTGTTCATTTAATAGTTATCAAAATACTTGTAATGGGGAAATAAAATGAAATTAAACCGAAAAAAATCTTGTTTACTCTTTATCTCATTAGCAATTCTTGTACTCAATCCGTTATCTATTGATGCTTCGGATGAGTATGTTTTAGAAATAACGGAGATTGGTCAATTTGATTTTTTAGGGTATACCTACGCTGTAAAGGTTGTAGACGATATAGCATACGTAACATGCGGTGATTTCTATTTGCTTAACATTAGTGATCCAAGTGATATAACTGAAATTTCCAGTTTTCCTTTGTATCGTGGTCATCAGTTTTGGATAAAAGATGATATTGCCTATATTACCGATGAGAATTTAGGATTGAAACTTCTAAATATCAGCGACCCCACAAATCCTACCCTAATCTCTCAAATCAATGATGGGGGAACAGTTGGCGACCTCTTTATTGTTGATAATCTTGTTTATGTTGCGGATGTAGATGATGGCCTAGAAATAATAGATGTGAGCAATATCACCAATCCTATTGAAATCGCACAATATGATGAAGAAGGTGGAGTTAGTGATGTTCTCATTCAAGAGGAGATACTTTATACAATTATTTTCAGAGTTGATGGAAGATCTTGGTTGAATATAATGGACATAAGTGATATTGAAAACATGGTGGTCTTAGGAAGCTACGATGTAAACCTGCTCGCTCACGACATAGCTGTGGAGGAAGGAGTAGCTTATATTGCAAACAAAGAAGATGGAATAATGCTTCTGAACGTTACTGATCCTTCTAATATAGAGTTATTAAGTTCAGAGGATTTGGAAGGAAAAATCGAGAATCTATATGTTGAAGATAGTTTAGTTTATCTGGCTAACAAAATAGCTGGAGTACAAGTTTATGACGTAATTAACCCCACAGCAATAAAAAAAGTTGGAGAGTTTGTTGATGTTGGTAGCCCTCAAGATCTAGAAGTTATCGATAATCTAATTTACGTTACAGATTCATCTGAAGGACTAGAAATACTAGAAATAAGCGGTTTAGATAGATTGAGAGAAACATCAGGATATAGTTTCATTATTTTTATATCAGCTTTCGTAGTGTTATTTAATATCAAACGGATGAGAAAAAAACCAATTTATTAAACTGAAATAATAGAAAAAATGTTTATGGAGCCTCGGAGGGGAATTGAACCCCCGACTAATTGATTACAAGTCAATCACTCTGCCGCTGAGTTACCGAGGCTATTCTGCAAAGAGTTTTGAGCGTAAGCATATAAAAAATATTTTGATTGTAACTAATTTGTTTTGTATGAGTATTAATCACTTAGAACTATCTTATCTTCCATCTTAATCCTTCCAACGCTTAAGTATGGTCTTACTGAAACAATTTGGATATTATCTACTGACATTTCACCTATACTCACTTCTCTATACTTATGTTCAACCTGATCTATTACATCTTTTGCTTCTTCTGAGTTAATTTTGACTATAGAAATATGGGGAATATATTCAGGAAAACGTTTTTCTAGAAAAGGAAACTCTTCTAACATCCTATAGTAAATACTCCTCAAAACTTGTTTTTTATCAAAAACCTGAGCATAAATTATCCTTTCAAAACAATTTAACCCCTTAATCTCCAATTTGAAAGGCGAAAAATCTAGAAGAACATCTTCCATTTTTTGTTTAATTTTGTTGTAATCAACTTGATCTTTCCAACCAAATTCACTTAGAGTAATGTGAAAATAGGTTGGGTGAAAAAATTCTTGTCTTGAATCAATTCTATCAATATCTGACTGTATTTGCTGAATTTTCTTCCAAAGACTAGAATCAACCTTAACAATACTAGCAAGGAAAGGTGGATTAGTCCTATCATGCACCTTCTTACCTAACCGAACATAGTTATCATCCAGATGAGAGATTAAACCGTCTCTAATAATTCGGCTATATTTGTTCCAATTCCTCTTATACACTTCAGCTTGGTCCATATGGAATTACCTTGACCGATTGAGATTAAATTAACATAACTCTTCTTAAGAATGTTGCCAGAGAAAAGAATATTTTTTTTGTGATTAGATTTAATAATGAATAATACTTAGTTTTGTAGATGAAAAAACTGTACAAATATCTTCAATCTGTCTGTTTTATCATCTTAGTTATTTTCCATTCTCCCTTGTTTTATCCTTACGCAGATGTTTCTGAACATACAATATATACTCGTATGACAGAAATAGTTCTTCCTCCAGAATTGGTTTATAGAGAACCGTACCCTAATTGGACTTTCTTTGAGTTCGAATACAGTTTTGAGATAATTAATCCCTCAAATAGAATTTTGTATATAATAAGCCATACCACTTGTCTTGTTTTTGTGAATGCCAATCTATCTTTTGAGAATAAGCAGTATATTGGACAAGTATGGGGACCAAGTGCATGTGGAGATGCTTTTACCAATCACACTATTGATCCTGGAATAACTGAAGGAATATTAATTATTAACCTCTCTGTGAATGATACTTTGGAAGCTCTTCCTGATGGTAACTACACCGTTTGGATGTATCTTGATGACTCTGAAGAACGACATAATTACATTAATTTTACATCTGAAATAGCGGTTAATGGTTCAGACATTCAAATAACCCATAATGGTGATAATGAAACATTTACTTTTCCAGAAGAACCTACTCCAACACCAACCCAAACCTACTTCTTTGTAGCATCGACAATGTTTGGGATATTAGTCTTTACCCTAATTAGAAAAAAATATAGATTACATTGTTCAAAAGAACACAGAAAATTTTAGTGATTTTTAGTATACAAAGAAAAAAAGGTTTAAAAACACAAGAAATGTAAAAAGCGCGAAAGAAAGTTGCCGCTGTAGCTCAGTCCGGTGGAGCAATTGACTGTTAATCAATCGGTCACAGGTTCGAATCCTGTCAGCGGCGCCATTCTCTTTTAACTCTCTTCTTTAATCAAGTCGTTTAATCTCCTGTCATTTGTTGTAAAAGTTTTTATTTCTTTACTTTCTTTTGAATTTGACCATGCAAAAAGAAAAGAGTGTTAATGTTCTTTGTATTTGGCAGCCAAATGACGAACTAAAACAGTATCTTACTCTAGGTTTGAAAGACTATCCCCAGGTTAATTTGATCTTCCCTCCTGATACAGAGGAAGAGACTTTTTTAAAATTAGCTCCAGATGCAGACATAATAATGGGTTGGAGACCAACCAAAGAGTTGCTTCAAACGGCAAAGAAAGTTAAACTTTTTATCAATCCTGGTGCTGGTGTGCAACATCTTATCTCTTTGTTCCAAGAAGTTACCAAAGAACGATCTATGACTTTAGTTAATGGCCATGGTAATGCTGACAATACTGCTCAACATGCTGTTGCTCTCTTATTAGCTTTAACGAACAAAGTTGTTTTACATCATAATTGGATGAAAGAAGGACATTGGCGAAAAGGAGATACTGAAGCAGTTTCCCTTCCTTTGCGAGGAAGAAAAATAGGCTTTCTAGGTTATGGAGCAGTTAATAGAAAGGTACATAGATTATTATCAGGATTTGATGTAGAGTTTTCTGTCCTGAGAAGAGATTGGAAAAAACAATCTTATCCTCTCCCTACGCTTGTTAAACAATATAAACCTGAAGAGTTTCCTTTGTTTCTGAAAGCAATTGATACACTTATTGTAGCTGTTCCACTTACAGCAAAGACGAAAGATATGATAGGAAAACAAGAGCTAGAGTTGTTAGGTAGTGAAGGGTTAATTGTTAATATGGCTAGGGGAGAAGTGATTGATGAAGAATCATTTTATCACGTATTAAAAGAAAGGAAAATCCTAGGCGCAGCTATTGATGTCTGGTATGACTATAGACCAGAACCCGATGAAAAAGGGGAAAAGCATCCTTCCAGCTATCCTTTTCATGAGTTAGATAATGTTATTCTCTCCCCCCATAGAGCCGCCTCACCATTCAGTGTTTTGACACGATGGGATGAACAAATAGAAAACATAAGTAGATTTGCTAGAGGAGAAAAAGAGTTTCTAAATGAAGTAAATATAGATGAAGGCTATTAATTCAATCAATTCGTTTTATTTTCTTCTTTATTTTCCTATTCAAAATTAGGATGAATGGCCAACCAAACACATAGATAAATAATTCAAATAATAATGATCCATTTTCTGGTGGTTTTCCTTTGAATCTACTTCTAAATGCTTCAACCGTGTTACCCAACAAATTACCCACGGTAACCATTTTGATAAACAAAACAATGTCATTTGCTTTTTGATTACTATATTGTTCAACAAGTTTATTCCATGCTTCATCAGTTGGATTTCCATTTGTTTCTGCATAGTGTTGTGCGAAAGCTAGAGCTATAATTTCTTCTGGATCACATGAACCAAAATCATTTTCCATAATATCGACAATTTCTTCTTCTGCACATCCAGAACTTAATGCAGCTTTAGTATGTGTCCATTCGCAATATATGCAACCATAGACAGCAGTAACAGCCAGCATAATCCTCTCTCTGAATTGTTCGCTTATTCTACTGGATCTCATTACTTCTCGAATTTGGGAGGAGCTTTTCATTACTTTGAATGCATCATGGAAAAAACTTCTGAATCCATAGGTCCGTTTCTTAAAATACTGACTTGCTAGCATGATTTGTTCACAGAAGATATAGAAGATAAATATTTTACCTTGTAGCACCATTAGAGTATTTTACAAAATAAGAATAAAAAGAAAGAAAAAAGAGAAATTATATTTCTGGAAAGTGGCATGCCACGAAATGATTTGGGTCCAATTCTTCCAAAACTGGTGTTACCTTCGAACATATTTCTTGTGCTTTGTAACATCTTGGGTGGAATGGACATCCTGATGGAGGATTAATTGGACTTGGAACATCTCCTTCTAAGATGATTCTATCCATTTTTATACGTGGGTCAGGTCTTGGAATTGCTGATAGAAGTGATACTGCATATGGATGAGCTGTTTTTCTGAACAGTTCTCCAGTTGGTGACATTTCCATGATTTTACCTAGATACATGACAGCTACACGGTCAGAAACGTGTTTGATAACACTCAAATCATGTGCAATAAACATGTAAGTCAGATTAAATTCTATCTGCAAATCATGGAGAAGGTTGAGTATCTGAGCTTGAACTGAGACGTCGAGTGCACTTACTGGTTCATCTAGTAAAACTACTTCAGGATGGATAGCTAAAGCTCTTGCAATGCCTATCCTCTGCCTTTGACCTCCGCTAAATTCGTGAGGATAACGCAAAGCATGGTAATCTTCTAATCCTACTTTTGCAAGAATTTCAAGAACTCTGGTTTCTTTTTCCTCATAGGTCATATCAGGAAAATGAATGTCAAAAGGTTCTTTGATAAGATCAAGAACCATTCTTCTTGGATTCAAGCTGGAATAAGGATCTTGAAAAACCATTTGTAATTGTCGTTTAATCGATAATTCTTCTTCCCTTGTCATAGGTTGGAAAATATCTATTCCTTTGAAGTAAATAGATCCCTCTGTGGGTTCTTCAAGTTTAACAGTAACTCTAGCGGTGGTGCTTTTTCCACAACCAGATTCACCTACAAGTCCAAGAGTTTCTCCTTTGTTCAAGAAGAGATTAACTCCATCAACAGCTTTAATTTGAGCAACAACTCTGGAAAAGAGAATAGATTGCTCGCTAATGGGGAACCATTTCTTCAAATTGATGAGATCGATAATCGGTTCGGTTTTAGGATTCCATTCAGAAAACATATCTACTGTTTCATATTCTTTTAAAGTACTTACCATCGTAATTAGGCCTCCTCTTTAATGTGTGTTCTTTCGTTCATAGTCAATTCATCAACATGTAAATCTAATTCATCAAAGTGGTGACATTGAACACGGCGAGCTTTTTGTTTATCGATAATAACATCAGGAGGACGTTCACGCATACAGATTTCAGTAGCGAACTTACAACGAGGATGAAACCGACAACCCTTGGGAGGATTGATCAGTCTTGGTACGAGTCCAGGAATGGTGGCTAAACGATGCTTATCTTTTTCGAGACTTGGGATAGAGTCGAAAAGAGCACGAGTGTAAGGGTGTTTTGGGTCAATGAAGATGTCTTCAGTTGGACCTGACTCGACGACTCGACCGCCGTAGAAGATGTGAACACGTTTGGTGGTTTCAGCGACGACACCGAGATTGTGAGTGATAAGCATCATAGCGAGACCGTGCTTCTTTTGCATATCCTTGATAAGTTCGAGGATTTGAGCCTGAATGGTAACGTCTAAGGCCGTCGTTGGTTCGTCGGCGATCAGAAGGCTTGGTTGGAGTGCTAGAGCTCTTGCTATCAGCACCCTTTGTCTTTGTCCACCCGAGAATTGATGTGGATAATCTTTCACTCTTGCTGCTGCGTCTGCTATTCCTACTTGTTCCAATGCTTCTATTGCATATTCCAACGCTTCCTTTTTACTACAGTTTCTATGTAGCGCTATTACCTCTGTCATCTGGTCATCTATTTTGAATATTGGATTTAGACTTGTCATTGGGTCTTGGAATATCATTGCTATTTCCTTTCCCCTTATTTTTCTCATTTGCAAATCTGGAAGAGCTAGCAGATCTACTCCTTTGTAGAGAATTTTACCTGCTACTGTTTTACCGTTTTTGTCAAGAATTCTCAGAGTTGATTTCGCTGTTACTGTTTTTCCACAGCCTGATTCTCCTACAATTCCTACCGGTTCTCCTTGATGAACATCAAAAGATACCCCATCTAGTGCTTCTACCACTCCAGATTCTGTATAAAAATAAGTGTAAATATCCTGCGCGTCTAGTATTGGCTTTACCATTTTCATCTACTCTCTCAATCTTGGGTCTAGTGCGTCCCTTAATGCATCGCCTAGTAGGTTGAACGCTAATACTACAAAGAATATCGCAAAACCTGGTAGTAATGCTAATTCTGGATTCGTTTTCAGCACTGTTTGTGCATCATTTACCATCTGCCCCCACGATATTGTCGTCGGACTTCCTAAACCAAGAAATGTTAATCCTGCCTCTGCCAAGATTCCCCCTGCAATGTTTAGTGTTGCAATTACAATTATTGGAGCTAAGATATTTGGTATAATGTGTACCATAATTATTCTCCGGTTACTTGCACCAAGTACTCTTGCAGCATTTACATAATCTAGATTATAAATCTGCTTCGTATTTGCATTTACAAGTCTCGTTAGACCCGCCCATCCAAATATTCCTAGTACAAGAATAATAACAATTGATTGTGGTATTTGACGAAGGAATACTAATCTTCCTCTTCTGATGAAAGAAACAGCAAGGATTGCTATAACTAAAAAGGGTAGTGCGAGGAACATGTCTGTGATTCTCATGATGACTTCTTCTGTCCATCCTCTATAGTATCCAGCTAATGCTCCCAAGGTAACTCCTATGGCTACTGATAGGACACTTGAAAACAGACCGACAGTTAGAGATACTTCACTGCCTGCTAATAGTCTTGAGAATTCATCTCTTCCTAAAATATCTGTTCCACCCGGGTACTTAAGATTGGGGTTGGAAAGAGATCCTCCTCCATTCCATGCATCGAACAATGGTGTTGTTCCTATTGGACTAAATGGCATTAAGATAGGGTAGAAAATAGCCATTGTAATTACACCAATCACTAAAATAGCTGATAGTGTAGCAATTCTATTTTTCTTATATCTTCCCCATACTAGTGACCATTGAGATGGACTTCTCTCTCTCAATGTTCCGTCCTTAGATATGATTACTGTGTCTTTTCCTCTAACTAGCTGTCTTAGCTTTTTAAAGAAGCCAATGATAGCAATGAATATACAGGCAATAAAACCAGCCCAAACCATAGATTTTGGTAGTCTCTTTTCTCTCATATAAGTGTCCAAAGTTTCTCCGAACTTTTGTCTTTTTATTTCTACTTTCTGCATTTTTTGACCACCTTATCTACAATTCGATTCTTGGATCTACCGCCACGTAGATTATATCAGTTATTAGATTCCCTAACAGAATTAGTATCGTCAGTATTGCTACCGTGCCGAGTATCATCGGGAAGTCGAGAAGACTGATAGCTGATACATATTTGAATCCTAGTCCTGGCCATGTGAAGAGTGTTTCTGTAATAGGAGCTCCAGCTAATGCTGTAGCCAAAAACAACCCTACATAGGTAACGACTGGAACCAATGTGTTTCTGAAAGCATGTTTCCATGTAATGATTCTCTCAGATATACCATTAGCTCTTGCGGCTAAGATAAAGTCTTGTCTCAATACTTCTAACATAGTTGATCTTACTAATCTTGTATATATTGCCATGAAGTTGAACAACAATGTAACTGTTGGAAGAGCCATATGCATGAGAGAGTCACCTAGTCTCAAGGTGAGATTGCCCCACCACGTTGCCCATTCTCCGCCCCAGAATAAGTCCCAATTCGTGCCACTGAATACTGGTGTTGGTGTTGGTACTCTATGAGCTTTTGCTGCTGGGAACCATCCTAATCCATAACCACTGAAGATGTAGATTAGGATTAACCCAAAGACAAATATGGGCATTGATTGTCCTAACAATGCAAGTGAGCTTGACATTGAGTCAATCCATGTGTTATGATTATTAGCTGCTAAAACTCCTAATGGGATGGAGACAACCAATGATAGTACAAATGCTAATAATTGTAATTTTAGTGTTTCCCAGACTAAACCACCAATCATGTTGTTTATTGCTTGACCTGATTGGAAACTGTCCCCCATGTCTCCATGTAAGAGGTTGTAGAACCACATAATGAACTGTACATAGATTGGTTGATCTAACCCTAATTTTCGCGTTAGATTTATTCGATCCTGTTCTGTAGTTCTTTGTTTTCCAAGTAACAGTAAAGCTACTGGGTCACCTAAACCGCTTACCATTACAAACGTCAGAACACAAACTGCAATAAATAGCGGAATAAGAGTTATTAGACGACGGGCAACATATGTTGTTAAACGCAAGTTAGCAACATTCTTTATCCATTTGACAATGCCTGTTTCTCCCATTTTTCTTACTTTTTCAGAACTAATTGGTTTTTGCCAGTTAACAGGTAAAAATATTCCTGTTACAAGCACTATTATTCCGATAGTAAATAGATAGAAACCAGCACCAATAGATCCGTTTAACTCAATATTAAAGAAGGAAGGAGAACTGTCATTTGGATTAAATGTTAATGGTGCAGATGATAATGCTGTTTGACCATCTACTATTGCTACGTAGGTATCTGCAGAAATGTACAGCGAGCGATTCATCGCAATTATCGCCGCAATTAATCCACTAAGCAATAATATTACTGCAACAATGTCTGCAGTTAGACCTCTTGACTTAAAGCCCCCACTTTGGAAAACTTGACCTAAGACTGTAAATAATAATGCAAATACCAATAAGAACCAGATAATTGCAGATAGAATCACAACACTAGCAGGAACTTCTCCACTAAGAAGTTGAGCATCTGCTGAGTATCCTGTAGAATTGTAAGTGAGGGTTCTATATTGAATACTGAAACCCATAACTTGAACAAGATTCCCTGCGGTATCGGTGTTTACCCTTGGTCTAACGTGGAATATTAACAATCCTGTACTGTCGTCTACAATGTAAGCGTATTCATTAACAATGTAAATGCTATTGGGTACTCCTGCTATATCATACGATGCTTTCAGTTCAGGGCTTGTTGGATCCTCTACAGAAATAATCTGTAATCCTGTTTCAGCATCGGTGACAAATGCATATCCATTTTCAATAAATATACCCTCTCCATCTCCAGCTAAATCATGACTACCCATCAAAACTGGTGCAGTTACATCTGTTACATTTAGTATTGATAAACCAAAACTTTCGCCGACAATGAAAGCAACCCCTCCTTGTATGACGAAATCATTAGCAACACCATTTGTATTGTAATTTCCTTCAAATGTTGGATTTGTTACATCTGTTACATTCAATATTACTAGACTTGTCTCATCTAGAATAAACGCACAACCCCCATAAATGAAAACATCTTGTGCTATGCCTGTTGTTTCGTAACTTCCTTCAAACGTTGGATTTGTTACATCTGTTACATTTAAAATTGTTAGTCCTGTATCAGCTGTTACGTATGCGTATCCATCTTTTACGTATACTTCATTACCTCCTCCTGTGAGATTATAATATCCTGCCAATATTGGACTTGATGCAATCGTAACATTAACAATCAATAATCCTGTAAGTGTGTCTGTTACATATGCGTACCCGTCTTCAACATATATTCCTTTACTGTCTCCAGCAGTAGTATAAGTCCCTGATAAACTAGGGGAAGTTGGGTTGGATGCATTAAAAATGAGCATACCTGCATTCGCATCAGCAATATAAATCATACCATCCTTGTAGAAGACATCATTTGCTCCACCTGCAATACTGAAGGTAGCTGATGCAACTATTGGCTCTGGTTCATTTGTTGTAGAATCAAATGCAATGCTGTATAACGGTATAAATGCTGCTGAGAATAATAGGATTGCTCCGATAATTTTAAGTGAAAGTGCTACACTTTTATCCATAATAAATCACTCGAGTGTGTATGAACAGATTATCTATTCGTTGTTTAACTCTCGTTGAAGTTTTTATAAATGTTGTCTCGATTTAGATGAATCAATACAATCATTGGAATAAATTTTGTAGAAGAATGAAATGAATTTTTTCTGAACATCCTTGAACACTCTTGTTTTAAGCCATAACTCTATGGAACTGAAAAGTTAAATGTTTGTCTTTAATTGAAATCATTTTTAACAAGACACATTTGTTTTTGATTCATCTTCCAAAAAAGGGTGAAATTTTAGTTAATTATCTTAAGTAGATTGATAACAAAAAATATTTAAAGAAAGTAAAACTGAAAAGAACGAGCGAAAACATTACCAAAAGGGGTGGTGATCTAGCTCGGTTATGATATCTCCTTGACGTGGAGAAAGTCGGCGGTTCGAATCCGCCCCACCCCACCACACCACACTTATTTTTGATATTATATATCGAACTGCTATATGGTTATTGAATGACATACTGTTATCGAACAGAACGTATTGAAGTTAAACAAAGTGTCGAACTAAGTAATTTATGTCGTTCAGTCAAGGATTTGTACAATAAAGCCAATTATCTACTAAGACAAGAGTTTACAAAAAAAGGCTTTGTTTCAAGTTATATTGATCTTTGGGATTTGATGAAAAACAGTAAGGAATATACGAATTTGCCAGGACACACAGCTCAACAAACATTGAGAAGATTAAGAGAAAACTGGACATCGTTCTTTAAACTTAACAAAAAATACACTCATAATCCTTCAAGAGGTCAAACAAAACCAAAAATACCTAAATACAAATCAGCAAATGGACAGTTTACTGCAACATTTACTGCAAATCAAGCCCGCATACGCAAAGATGGTACCTTAAAGTTACCAAAAAAAGTCAATTTTACAGTTAAAACTAGATTTAATGAAGATGTACAATTAAAGCAAGTTAGAGTCGTTCCAAAAGGTGTGGGTTATACTATTGAAATTATTTATCAGAAGAAACTAACAATTATTAGCCTTCCAAGCAGCAGAAAAGCTGCAATCGATTTAGGATACCTTAACATTATAACTTTAGTAGACAATATTGGATCTAGACCAATTATTGTCAAAGATAATGGTAAAGGAATAAAATCAATTGTACAGTATTTCAATAAGAAATCATCTGAACTTTCACGCTGCTATAGTTCTAACCTAAGCACGAATGGAAAGAAATTTCATCAACTAAAGAGAAAGTTTGAGCTTAAGAAGTTGAATCAACTTCATAAACTAAGTAGTTTCATAATCCAAGAATGCAGCAAAAAAAGTATTGGGACATTGGTAATTGGATATAATAAGAACTGGAAGCAAAGAATAAATTTTGGAAGAAAATTCAATCAACTTTTTGTTCAGATTCCTTTTCTAGAGCTAATTGAAAAAATAACTTACAAAGCAGAAGAAAAAGGAATCAAAGTAGTACTTATCGAAGAGAATTATACTTCCAAATGCAGTTTCTTAGATAATGAACCAATAAAGAAACACACTATCTATAAAGGAAAGAGAATCAAAAGAGGTGTATTTCAATCAGCAAATGGGGTACGAATAAATGCTGATGTAAACGTTGCCTATAATATTTTGTTGAAAAGCGATCCACAAGCACTTCCTATGCGGAGTGTGGGTGGGGTAGGAGGATATGTGGTGTATCCTTTCTGTTATAAACCAAATTAGGTTTAAAACTGATAAATATAGATTTGAGATTCAAATCTCACCATACCTCCTTGACGTATTATAGTAACAATCTCCTCGCTTCTCAAATGGCAAAGGCATTCTAACAGTTTGCAAAATTAGGATTGATGTATCGGCTACACTTATATTTCTTTGCTAATCTTTGATTTTCTGCGCCGTAATAATACTAATGCTACTATTCCTATGCATATTATTTGCGGATTTAATTTAGTACGGTAAGTTGTCCAATTTGATGGAATCTCTGGCATTTCTATATTTTTTGGCTCTATTAATGGGTATTGGTCAATTGAATTAGCTTCTCCTGCAATTTTATACGTTCCAACTCCATTATGATTAGACCAATAATTGCCTTCATTTGTCTTTTTATCAAACCATATATTCCCCTCTCCACTATCATACCCTTGTGCTATTCCTTCCTCACTATTATTGACAAATGAATTGTGGTGAATATTGTTATCCTCTGTCATTCGATCAAGATAAACTCCGTATTCTCTATTCTCTTGAAGCTGATTTGCAACTATTTCAAAATATGCAGCTGGGGGTGGAGGCACATATTCAGGTATCCAGCTTTCTCCAGAATGACCAACATATATGCCATTTGTGTTATTTTTGCAGAAATTGTTGTAGATAATGCAATAGCTTGCTATTGGGACGTAAATTCCGTCATTATTATTGTTTATACATGAATTATTAGCCACAACAAAATATCTTGAATCTATTATTTGAATGCCTATATTATGGTTATCTGAACAATTGTTATTGTTCACAAAAAAAGATTCTGAATACATCACCGTTATTCCATGGTTTTTGTTTAGTAAACACTTGTTAAAGTTAATCTCGCCTGAATTTGAATGTTGAAATTCTATGCTCTGCCAATTTCCAACCAAGGCATTTTTCGAAACATTACAATAATTGGAGTTGGCAATACTAATTCCTCTTTCATTATTAATACAAGTGTTGTTACTAACTAAGCATTCATCTGAATCATAAATTTTGATTCCATCACCATCATTATTATTACAAGTATTATTGATAATGATAGTTTTCTCACTATTGTAGAGTGTGATGCCTACACTTGCATTTGATAGAATTTGATTAGTAATATATCCCCTTTTACAATCTAAAAGAATTAACTGACCATAAATAGGATCCGTTATTTCTAAATCATCCTTATTGTTGAAAAAACCAAGAATTTTAGAGTTGACTTGATTATTTGAGAGACTACCATATTCTGCTGAATAATTATCTATCAAAATACCGTCATTAGTAAGAGAATTGTCGTTTAATGTAACAAATAGTGACTGTCGTACTAGGATTCCTTGCCATCCACTATCACTACATGTATTATTCAAAACCAAAGTATTATCTGAAGAATATAGGTTTATTCCATTTCTTGTATTATTCAAAAGTACATTATCCTTGATAATAAAATCTGTAACTGCTGTAATACTCATTGAGTTTACGTTTGAAGTAAAGAAGTTCTTTTCTATATTACATGAATCTGTGCCAGATATGGTTAATGCAGCCCAATTTCCTTCAAATGAGTTATTGCTAATAACTGAATAGCTTGATTTTTTTAACAATATGGCTTCATCATTATTTTTAAAATTATTATTAGAGATTGTAATTCCAGGGGATTTGTAGACACTAATCGCCGTGTAATCATTATTTAGCAATTCATTGTTCATGATTGAAGCTGTATTTGGTGCTATTTCACTAACAATAATACCCCAGCTATCGGTTTCAATTTTGCAATTTCGAATAATGAAATGCTTTGTTGTTTTTCGAATATCAATGCCTGGTACTCTATCGGTGGTGGATATTTGATAGTTTTCTATTACATAAGGATCTCCCTCTGTTCCACTTCCGGGTAAGTTAAGAGCGATGAAATCTGAGTCATCATCTAAAATTAGTGAACTAGTTTGAAGTGATATTGTTAGTTCATTGCTCTGAGTTTGGAGATTATCAATTTTTAGAAGAACGAGATTTGTTCTATTGGTTTTTATTACATTTACATTTAAAGTAAGATATAATATTAGAATAAATCCTAAAATTCTTCTTACTTTCATTCCGTAAAATATACCATAGACACTTTTTAAATTCTTCCACTAATCTATTGGGGGAAAGATATTAACTCTCTTTCTTGAGTAAAAGAAAAAGAGTACTAGATATTGATTCCTAGACTTACGGGTGTAAAATGCAGACAAATACTAAGAATGCAGCAGTATTACCACACCTTTAAGTGAAAGCACCAAAGAAGTTGTATTCATCATGTTAGATTCTTCTTTCTAGCTACAATTAACATGGAAAGTATCATTGAAATTATCGAATCAGTCCTAGCTTTGTGATAGGATTCATTATCCTCAACAATGTTTATCCACCCACCATATTTCTTTATTCAAATAATTCTTCTACACTGAGATATCTTTGTCCTGTATCAGCTAATATTACCACAATTACTTTGTCTCTGTTTTCCTCCCTTTTGGTTATCTCTTCTACAGCTTTACATGTTGCACCAGAAGATATACCGACCATGAGACCCTCTTTTTCAGCTATTTGACGACACATAGCAAAAGCTTCAGTTTCCTTAACAAGAATAATTTCATCAATAATCTCTTTGTTCAATGTTTTTGGAACAAACCCTGGTGCTGTCCCCATCAGCTTATGAGGTTGGAAAATCCCTTTCGAGATGTAAGGAGATTCAAATGGTTCAACTGCTATCAGTTTAATACTCGACTTTTTCTCCTTCAAGAACTTCCCCGCACCACAGATTGTCCCACCTGTTCCTAAACCTGCAATTAGGATATCGATTTTTCCTTCAGTATCTGCCCAAATCTCTGGACCAGTGGTTGAATAATGGGCTTGCGGGTTTGATGGATTTACATGTTGACCAATATAGAAATAGTCTGGGTTCTCATGTAAAATCTCTTTTAGTTTTTGTCTTGCTCCTTCTGTTCCTAGTTCTGCCGGCGTTAGAATTAAATCTGCTCCAAGAGCTTTGAGTATCTGTCTTCTTTCTAAACTTTGAATTTCTGACATAACTAAAACAGCTTCATAACCCTTTATTGCAGATATAAATGCAACAGCCATACCAGTGTTTCCACTTGTACATTCTATTACTACATCGCCATGCTTTAACTTACCTTCTCTTTCAGCGTTTTCAATTATTTGAAGCACAGGACGATCTTTGATGCTTAAGGGGTTCATAAACTCACATTTTCCAAAAATATCAAAATTAGGGAATAATCGTTTGAGTCTAAGCAGAGGTGTATTCCCAATCAGCTCAGTTAGATCTTCTGCGTATTTCATACTAACTCACTAGTAATTTTCTAAATCCTTTCCTGAAACGACCTTCCCATTATAACCTTTCTTTATCTCAGTTAGAAGTTCTTTTTCTTTTACCCCCCAAAGAAGTTGATGATATAGGATAAGCAATTTCGGTTTTACAATTGATGCTATCTCAGCAAGTTCATGTGAAGAAGTATGAACATTTACATGATATTCTCGCCATTCCTTTGATTGGTTTTTGAGACCCTCTATAGAATAAACTTCATGAATCAAAACATCACAATTCTTGTAAACTTCTATCATTTCCTCGAAAGGAGCAGTATCACCTGAAATTACAATCGTTCTATCTGGTGTATAAAATTTGTAACCAACTGCCTTCCATGAACCATGTTTAACATTAAAAGCCTCAACTTTGATATTGCCATCTTGATGAATTAATCCCGGTTCTATCTCCTTCACTTCAACTTCATAACCAACTTGATTTATTGGTTCTAACCCATTTATCCTTTCATTTATGTCTTCTTGATAAGCTTCTAGAATGCTTTTAGTCATCATTTCAATACCTGGAGGACCAAAAACACTCAGTGGCTTATCTCTTCCTAAAACCCAAGGTGTAAAGATGAGATCAGGATAACCAGCAGTGTGATCAGAATGTAGGTGAGTAAGAAAAGCTGTTTCTAAGTCTTTGACTGCAATTCCTGCTGCCTTTGCTCTACGGATAACTCCAGGTCCAAAGTCGATAAGATATGGAACGTCGTTGACGATAATAGCAATTGCAGACCCAGATCGACTGGGTTCGGCATTAGGTGTTCCTGTTCCGAGCAAAATGATTTTTGTTCTACTCTTATCTTTGGACTTAGTTTTCATTGTTGATTTTAGTAAAACAGACTTCTTAATTTTATCGTCTATATTTCATCATCCTAAAGAATTTAATATTTGAGAAAGTAATGGTGAGGCAATGGATTTCATAAAGGAGGCTAAAAAAGCAGAAATAAGGATTCGAGGTTATGTTAGGAAAACACCCTTAGAATATTCTCCATTTCTAAGTAAAGAAGGCAAGAATAAGGTCTATTTGAAGTTAGAAAATTTGCAACTTACTGGTTCATTTAAAATTCGTGGAGCTGTAAACAAGATACTATCTCTCACAATGGAAGATAGAGAAAGAGGAGTTATTACTTCTTCTTCCGGTAACCATGGAGCAGCTTTTGCCTATATTACTGATAAACTTGATATTGATGGAACAATCTATCTACCTAAAAATGCTTCAAAAGCAAAAATTACTTTTCTCAGAAACTATGGAACAAATCTAGAATTTTATGGCTATGATTGTGTTCAAACTGAAACCTATGCACGAAATTTCTCTTTAAAACAAGGAGTAGTTTTTGTTTCTCCTTATAATGATTCTGAGATTATCGCTGGTCAAGCTACAATTGGAATAGAACTTCTTGAGCAATTAGCGGATATAGATGTTGTCCTTGTACCTGTTGGTGGAGGAGGCTTGATATCCGGAATTGGCGGTTATTTAAAATCCATTAACAAAAATATTGAAGTGATCGGTTGTCAGCCCGTTAATTCTGCCATTATGTTTGAATCTATAAAACAAGGGAAAATTGTTACTTTAGACTCTTTAGATACAATATCTGATGGAACAGCTGGAGGAATTGAAGAGAACTCCATCACATTTGATTTTTGTCAGAAGTATGTAGATGATTTCATCCTTGTTTCAGAATCAGAGATTAAAGAATCAATCAGATTGATGCTTCAGCACCATCATATGTTAATAGAAGGAGCAGCTGCTCTAACTGTTTCTTCCTACCTCAATAATAAGAGTAAATTTGAAGGGAAAAATGTAGTTTTAGTTATTAGTGGTGCGAAAATTAGTTTAGAGAAACTGAAAGAAATACTATGCTGATCTAAAGTATTAGTATTCATGAATTTTAGTTAGCTTTAGTTCTTCTTTATTCTGCACCATCTCTATTTCAACTGCTTTGGTTTTCTTTTCCTTAAGTAAGAGTTCTGATATCATGTAATAGTCGGAAGGAATAATCTGATTCTTACTTGAATTAATTTCCTTCAAAGTGAACCATTTCAACTCTCCCTCATCCATTGGAGACAACTTCCCTTCTTTTGTACTTACTTGACATAATATGATTATGAAATGCCTGACGTTGTTTTCTTTCTCTACTTCTATCAATCTTTCATTCAACGTTCCTTTAATCCCTTCCCACTTAACCTTTAATCCTGTTTCCTCAGAAATTTCTCTCAAAATGGCTTCTTTTAATTCTTCATTCTTCTCTAATTTTCCTCCAACTAAAGCCCACTTCTTTTGATAATCTCCTTTACTACGATTAATTAATAACCACTTTTCTCCCCATCTGATTCCTGCTACAACAATATTTAGGATATCTGTTTTCATCTTGATGAGATGAGAAAATAACATCAAAAACTTTTTCCTTCGGATTCATAAAACATTTAAAGATTTATATTCCAAATTCTTTAGCGAAGCCCAATGACTAACTTCATCCAACGAACATTTCAAACTATTCGTAGAAAGCTTGGCTATCCTGAAACATCGGTATTGGTTATGGGAAACAACCTTCCAGCAACTCGCAACCGTGTTTTGCTAATGCGTTCTAATACTTCTTTAAATGAATTTATCATTGATAGCTGTTTGAATGAACTTCCATATGCTGAAAAGCTAAAATTCGCACCTAAACAATTTATCCCTTTTGAAGGAATTCTCTATCTTATTGATGCAACGAAAGAAGAAATGATTAAACATGAGCGTAATTATTTCTGGGAAAAAATTATTTGGGACGAGGAAGTAGACGATCTTCCTATAGCAGTCTGTGCTTACAATACTGACTTACAAGGAGCTTTGACTAGAGGAGAATTAATAGAAAATATGTCTCTCATACGTTTAACAGATCGTATATGGAACCTTTTTGAGGTTCCAGACGTAGATTCATTAATTGAATCTCTGAAATGGATGAAAAAAGTAATCCATATGGGTTACATTAAACCTTGGGAAGAAAAAGAAGCATTATTAGAAAAAATACAACCTATTAAAGTTCAATTTCCTTCAGAAGAAGAAAATAATCAATAAAATAAGAGGAAAATACAATGACAATTTCAATTGGAAATATAATGAAGGATGGTTATTCTGGTTATTCTGTCCGTTCAATATTGATGAATCCAGAGTTCCGTGATAGAGTTTCTAAAGACGTTACTGTTCGTGGTAATGAAATTGGAAAAAAACTTGTTATGGATAAATTAGCTGTTGGTGGTAAAGTCTTAATCACAGGTCCAACAGGTGAAGCCAAAACTCTTTTTGCAAGGGTGTTGCTTGACCATATCGTTAGAGAAATCAACAACAACAAATATCACATCGGTGGTTGTCCATTCCTAGAAGACGCTGGATACATTGTAGATATTATCAATAACTTCCCATCAAATCCTTTTGCTGGAATTAGAGTTATGCAATCTCTATGTCCTTACTGCAGACAAAAAATCGAAGGTATTTTGTCTGATGAAGGTAGTCCTGTACAATTAGATAATACAAATAGTATACTTGAAATTTCTCCAAAAGAAGTAGTAAGTAGGCTAGGAAAACTTGAAGCAACAAAAACACTAGTCCGAAGAGCGCAACTTGATCCAAGAAATGACCCTGAAAGTCTCTATATGTTACTTGCTGGTGTCGAAAACTTAGAAGAGTTGTTTGGCAAAGAAACTCAGACTACTTATGCCGCTACTTCGCATAAGGTAGGCGTTCTTTCCCATGGTATATTAGTTGTAAATGAAATTCAGAGGCTCCCCTTAACACTATTAGAATCATTGATGGGTTTTCTCGAAGAACCAATGGGTATTAAATACAATATCCAAGGAGAACCAGTTTACATTGATGGAGCTGTAATCTTCACATCTAACGCGCCATTAACCGTCTTTGGAGAAGAAAGTCAACCTATTATCAATCGTATTCCTGAAGTACTGTGGCCCGCACGTTCTGTTGAAAGTAGAGAACAAATTATACGCGATATGTTTGAAGAGCAGATTGTTCTTTCAAGTAAAAAAATCACAGCAAATCCTTCCATTATTCAATTACATGAATTGGAAAAAGACACTACAGATTTTGTTAGCAGACTTGCAGTAGATTTTCTTGCGTATCTTGGAAATAATTCTTTACCTAGCAACCTAAAATCAAAGGACATTCGTTCAGAAAGTCGTATGGCACGTACCGATTTCTATTCTGGTCTTGATGAAATTCATGATCCACAAAGAAATCCTCACATCGATTTACGTACTATGAACAATATCATCGGTGAAACAGTGCTTTTGCAAGCTAGAGAAACAGCTACAGATGTCAATGTCATAACTTTAGAGAAGCTGCGTAGTACAATGAATGCTTATGATATACCAGTTTCGATGCTCAATGATGCTCTTCAACAAATCAAGATTCTACTAAGAACATCTATAAAAGAATCGGAAGTTTCTATAAGTGTACAAGATATCTCTGAAGATATTTCAAAGATGAAGGCATTAAGTGATAATGAATTAGCAGATTTGATTGTAAAGTTTGAAGGTTTAGATAAATACAAAGACAAAATTCGAGCAACAATTATTGAGAGTCTTAGACCATCTTACGAGCAATTGTTGAGAGTAGATTACATCTAAACAGGCATTTCTAGTGCCCATTGGAGATAATAACATGCCCCATAGAATAAATTTCATAACAGCAGAAGAATTCACTGATCCTATTCAAGCATATGGAGACGTTGAATTCATCTTAGATTTTGAAGATGCTGCTCAAGTACTTAGGTTATGGCGTAATCCTCATTTAGGAAGAAGTTCTCGTGAAGGAGCAGTTCTTTCTCTTGCTGCAAAAAATGCTGTGGCGATGGAGAATATTGTTCAGAAGATAATGACAACATATTTGACAGCTCCAGAAGAAGAACGCTTGCTAAACGAACTCAAAATTCTACGGTTTATGGGTGATAGGATTCTACCAGATGTATTGGAAAGAGTAAATCGTAATGAGCTACAAACTCTAGAAGAAATTCTCAAGTATATACAAGATCTGCTTCGTAATCTTAAATATGAAGGATCTGTTGATTTAGATCAGTTAGCAGAAAAACTCAACCAATTACAAGAGATAATAGACATTGAAATAACCGATGCCTTTGGTAGGAAGAAGCGTATTTCTAGAGAAAGTGTTATGGATTTGCTTGGAAAGATTCTTGGTCGTTTTCTTTTAAAACAAATATCAGTAGCACCTATCGATGAAGTACAAAAGAGACCTAGGGGCACAATAAGACTTAGAGAGACTTATAAAAGCGCAATTTTGAGTTCTCAAAATATACCACCAACTTCTGTTAAACAGGAAGATATAATTCGTGTGAAAAAAGATAGACGATCACTTGTGTATCTTATTGTAGATATGAGTCAATCTATGAAGAAGGCTGTTTTTGAAGGTAAAATGTCAAGGCTAGATGGGGCCCTCTTAACTAGTTTAAGTCTATACTATTACTTTAAAATACTGAATCGTCGAAAAAGGAAAAGATTTGACATGTTCAAACTTGCCGTAGTTCCTGTTAGAAAGAACCCAACTGTCGTTGATGATGACAGTAAAATGGAAAATTACCTTCTAACAGCTGACGCAAAGGGTAAGACTTACATGGTTCAAGCCGTTCAGACTGCTATTGATCACGCAAAAAAACAACGTGTGGATAAAGATATTGATGTATACTTCACAATAGTTACAGACGGTATGCCCAATGTTCCTACTTTTCCATATAATTATCGGAAAAATGAGGAGTTGCAGAAATACTTCTCTGAAATTCAAACCAAAACGAAACCAGAAACAATAGATTGTTTGATTCAACTCAATGGGATTTTCAAACATCTTAAAAATGATAGAACAAGAAATTGGAACATTTCTTATTTCCTTATGGGAACTGAATCTCTACGTAATAAGGAGTTGTTCATTCACACAAAACAGATGTTGAAGGGTATAACACGACCCATTCTCATCGATCCTGCTCAAATAAAGAAGCTGGGAGAACAAATTTTAAGGGAGAGTATGATGCATGCTTAAAACAGAAACTGAATTTGATGAGATAGTCCGAGTTTATAATTTGGCAAGAGACGATTTCAAAGCTCTCGTAGGCGAAACTCCTGAAAACTATCGTGCATTGCTTTTTGTTAACCCAGATTTGCATGTTTCGGTAAATAGAGTTATTGAAATAACTGGTACCCCACAAGCTATTTTGACGGCTGAACAAATAACTCATCTTAAGTCTGCTCGTATAAACGATTTCTTGCCAGTTGGAAAAGAAACAATCTATAATTCTCTACCTACTTTGATTTATCTTTCAGCTCCTTCTTATGAACTTAACAAAGAACAGGAATTCACTCTTAGAGTAATGCTAATTCATGCCTTTGCTCATGCTTACATGAATGAAAAAACTGAGTCAAACTCACCACAAATACTCTCAAGACTTTATCAGATAGACACTGTTCTGAAGGAATTAATGACAAACAATGTTTTTCAATTAAACAAAGAATCATCTGATGGACATGCTTGGGCATGGCAATATTTCCAAGATTTAATTGGTGTAATTAGATTGTTCACCGAAGCTGGTGTAGAAGATTTTTACATCCCTCCTGAAATTGCACGAAAATATACTCTATTCAATAATTTTTCAATTGAAGCTATAAACTATCTATCTGAAAGAGCAAAAGTATCAAGGAAAAAGCATCTGCATGAGCTAATTGATGAAGGTTTTGCACATTATGTTCAAGCAAAAGGCATTGAATATCTTATAAAATCAGGCGATTATGAGTTCAAGAAAAGTGTTGAGGATAAAGAACCAAAATTACCAAATGAGTTGAAATCATTTTTAGCTCCTCCCATTGGTGAATTTAGTTTAGCTGTAATAAGAAGGCTTGAAACCAAAGTTGAAAATGAAAAAGAGCTTTTCAGCAAACTATTCAATTATAAATCAGATATTAATCTGTTGGAAGAATTCACTTGGGACGAAGTAAAGGATTTGCTTGCGGTAAATAAAAATCTGCATTCTGAAGGTGTTGTTGAGAAATGGCACTCTACACGAAGTAGATGGACAGATATCTGGTCTGTTTATGCATATGGTTGGAAAATCATTGATGAATATACTAGAAAGGTATATAGAAAGAAATTTTCAACTTTCGGTCAGCTACAAGATGAAAAACCAAGAATAGAATCCAAAGGCTATGTCAAAGTTGATCAAAAGAAAGTATATGTTTTTGAAGTTAATGATTATGGAATAGGAATAGATCAACTTGTTATACTTCATAACCATATGGCACTGTACAGGGATGATTTCAAGACGATTCTTCCTGCATTTGCTGATGTAATTGTATTCAAGAAGATTGGTGGAATTCACGTTTCAACACTATTCGCTGTTCATAAAACAAAACATCAACCTCTGTCTCCGTATAATTTACCGGTTGTAACAAGAGCTGTTCAAGTAACTAAAAGAAAAGACGCTTACAAATTTGATTTAGATGAAGAATCTGAAGATAAGGTTGATGTGAGCAATGTTGATTATACTTATTTACGCAAATTGACCCAACCACAAAGAGGTGCAATTGCGTATCTAATAAAAGAAGGACTGTTTGAATTATGAGTGTTGAGAATTTCCTTAAAGGATTAGGCATGGGTAAAAAATTACAAAGTGAGATTCCATTAGACAGAGTTCACTTTGCATTATTTCAACAGATTAAGGGTAAAGCAAAAACAGTAAAAAAACTACTACCGCTGTTAGAAGATTCGGAATGGAATGTGAGAAATGCTGCAGCTTCTTCTATACTATTTCTTACTTCCAAATACCCAGAATCAAAGAAAGAGGTTTTAACTCATCTACATGATCTCGTTGAAAGAAGTTCTTTATCTACTAAACTAACGATCTTAGAGGTATTAGGTAAACTAAAACATTATGATTCTAAACCTTATCTCATCAAAATGCTCGAAGAAAGTGGTTATGATTTACAATATGCCGCCATAAGAGCTATTGGATACTTAGATGATGTAGATGTTTTATATCCGCTCAAAAATGTAGCATATGCTCGAGATTACATAACAAAGAGAGCTGCTATTCTTTCAGTAATTAGAATTACAAATTCTGTGAAGGAAGAAGAGATTATTGAGAAACTAACTCCACATATTCATCTGATAATTGAATCCTATCTTGAGCTGACTAAACTAGATGAATTTGTAGTCAAGATATTAGATTATGGTGATCCTGAATCATTTCCAGATATGAAAGGATATACTGAATCAGAAATAGTAAAACTAGAATCTCTTATTGAAACAAAAGATTATAGTGTAGAAATATATCAAAATTTCGCCAAGTTAATCTATCCCACATACTTTCCTGTCGCAGAAAATGTAAGTAAAAATTAAATTAAACATCAAATTTTTTGATACAATATTCAATAAATTCTTTTTTTATCCTCCCCTTTACTAGCTCTTCATTCTTCCACTTTTCGTGTATAAATTCTCTCATTTCTTCTGGGCAAAGATGAAAACAAGTTGTAACGAGAGCATAACCCATCATTCTATCGCGAATTGTTTGAGAATCTAAAAGATCTAGTGCTCTTCCAAGATGAGGGTATCTATTCTGTAATTTTATTGGATTTCTTTTCTTTTCTTCCCTTATGCTAATCATGTTCTCCCTTTAATATTGCGTGTTTTTCATATAAAAACAATAAACAAACTGTAGATGAAATAAAGAAAAACCATTTTTTGCTAAGTTTCACATCATCTTGCGCTTCTTATTTTGTCTTTAACTTCATAGATAGCACAGATTCTACTCATCCCTTTATCCTCGTGGGAAAGTTTATACCAAGCAAGAATTCTACCTTCTGGTGCATCAATCTCTTTAAAAACTGATTTAAGATAATTTAGAACACCTTCTGTTTCGAGTTCTTCTTCAGGAACATCGAAATAGTTGAAGAATTTCATAAAAAATAAGTCCGTTTTATGCTTCTTAAAAACAAGTATTACAAGAATGATACACTCCAGAAATTTAGAATTTGTAAATCTTTATTACAGACACATAAAACTACAAAATTCCACGTATTTTGTTTATAATAAATTTTTGTCTTGTAGTCATATTCGCTACAATTGTATCAGTTTAAATGGAGTGTTTAAAGCGCATATTACGGGAGTTTTTATAATGAACTCTGGGTCAACGAAAGATGGCAAAGGTACTGCGAGCAGAGCGTATAGAAGTGGAGTATCATCCAGCACTGAGCAGAATCTGTCATCAAGCAAAAAATCTCTATAATTGGGCAAATTTTCTGATAAAAACCTCCTTGAAGCAAACAAGTAAACTTCTCTTTTACTATGATCTTGACAGACAGTTGAAACAGGAAGAATGCTACAGAGTCCTTCCTGCTCATGTTGCCCAACAAACTCTCAAACTCCTTTCTAGAACCTGGAAGAGCTTTTTCCGAGCGAAACAAGAGTGGAAGAAGAACCCAACATTGTTTTTTGCCATGCCTAATCCACCTAACTACAAAAAGAAGGATGGGGAAGTAGTAGCTATCTTCACCAATCAACAAGCACGTATTGTCAATGGATGGTTAGTGTTACCTAAGAAAGTGAAGTACACTTACAAGACAAGGCTAACAGCTCAAGCAGAGTTAAGAGAAGTAAGAATCATTCCCCGAAGAACTCACTATACCCTTGAACTTGTTTATCTCAAGAGTATACCCAATCTCAGGAAAAAGTTGACCAGAAAAGGAGCTGTGGATTTAGGGATGGACAACCTTGCCGCTTTCGTGGATAACCTCGGAGGAAGACCGATTGTTATCAAAGACGCAGGGAAAGGGATAAAATCAATTACACAGTATTATCTGAAAGAACAGAAGAAACTACAACTACAGTATAGTCAGCAACAGAGAAAACAATTGCAATCGAATAATCGTCTAAAATATGGTCCAGCTTACTATAAGCTCAAAGAAAAGTGGAGAAAAAAGCTAAACGATGCTATCCACAAATTAACCAAGTATCTGGTTGACTTGTGGGTGGAACGAGGGCTACATGAAGTGGTGATAGGGTATAATGAGCTATGGAAACAAGGAATGCATTTTTGGAAAAAAACCACCCAGATGTTCGTCACCATCCCATTCTTGAAAATCATCGATTTGCTAAAATACAAAGGAACAGAACGAGGGATAAAAGTTGAGACGATTCCTGAACAATACACCTCTAAAAGCAGTTTCCTGGATAATGAGTTCCCTAAAAAGCGGAAAAATTACAAAGGGAAAAGAATCCACCGAGGGCTGTTTCGTTCAGCTCAAGGCCACTTGATCAATGCTGATGTTAATGCTGCATATAATATTCTGATAAAAAGCGATCCGAAAGCCTTGCCTAAACGCAAGGTGAACGGGGTAGGAGGATACGTGATGTATCCACTCAGAGTGAGTATAGAGTGTCTTCGCCCTATATCATGACCTCTAAGCACGACATTTACCTAGCTTTGTCTAATAAGACAAGAAGACAAATAAGCATCATTATTACTTTGTAAAAATTTACGTTTAGGATATAGCTCCATGAGGACATGAGGGAATACAAGCCTTACACCCCTGGCACAGGTTTTCTTGAATATGTGCTTTACCATTTACCATGTGTATTGCATTATATCTGCAACTACTTAAACACAAAGAACATCCAACGCATTTACCTTCATCAACAATCGGGATTTTGAATCTTTGAAAACTACTCTGCATAGGATTTGAAGTTCTAGAGTTTACTTGTTGAGGGAAACCTTGAGTTCCTATATCTCTTATCATCCTCTCCCCACAAGATGAACATTGCTTCTGATTACAGGTTTCACCTCGCTGGTGAGCAGCTCTTTGCCCACAAGCTGTGCAGACACACCAACCTCCTGATCCCATACCAATTTTCCCACCTTGTCCTCGACCTCCACCTGGTCTTCGACCTCCACCTTTCCCTCGACCGCCACTTGGTCTTCTATCTATACCATAACTCATTTTTGTCACCTGTATTTATGTAACTTGAAAACGTGTCTATAAGATAAACAAGAATTGTGAATTATTACTCAATTAAAAGTTATCTATTGAAAAATAGCTCATTAAATATGAGAAACAATATACATATCATTTCGAGCTTTGTAAAAAAAAGAGAAGGAATAAGGAAGGAGGACAACTTCACTTATTCCATGACATAGGACTTCTTACTGTGTCATCTTTATCAAAGGTCGCTAAGAAAACATTAGTTGTAAGTTTAATTGACCCTTTTGGACAGACATCTTGACATAATGCGCAAAAACAACATTTACCTATATCTATCTGAGGATAGGTTTTGGGATACTTCTTTTTTAATTCCTGGGGCGCGTCTATCATTTCTATTGCTAGATTCGGGCAGATTCTAGCGCAAGCTCCACATGAAATGCATGTATCAATGTCAAAACTATGTTCGCCTCTATTCCGCTCTGGAATCTCAATTTTTTCAAAAGGAAAAAGTACTGTCATTGGTTTTGTGAAGACATTTTTGAATACTTCTTTAATTATACCTAATTTCATTTTTATCATCTCACCTATCTACATCTGCGGGACACTGATATAAGCTCCAATAAATTGCAGGTACATCTGCATAATCTACATCTGTTAATAGATGTTCAACTATTGGAATCATATGGGTAAAAGAGGGTCCACGTATTTTCACCCTATAAGGTGTTTTCTGACCTGTTGCAACCATATAAAAAGCACCTTCTCCTCGAGATAGTTCATTACGTATGTAGATCTCTCCTTTAGCTTGTTGAAATTTTACTGTAGGTTTGAGGTTTGGTGTTTTAACTTCCCCTTTTGGTATTCGGTCAATAGCTTGAGTAATTATTTTCATACTCTCTTCTATTTCCTGCATACCAACATTGAAACGAGCATAAGCATCTCCTTCATCCATAACTGGAATTTCGAATTCTAGTTCATCATATATTTCATATGGATCATCACGCCTCACATCTGATGCAACTCCACTTCCACGTAATACTGGACCAGTTGCCCCAAACTTAATAGCCTCCCTTTTTGTTAATATGCCAACATCCTTGAAACGTGCTAACCACGCTGGATTTTCTTTTAGCATGAATTTTCTCATGTAGTCAATTTTTGGAAGTAGTTCCAATATTTTATTTTCAGCTTTCTCTGGAAAATCTTTTCTAACTCCTCCAGGACAAATGTAACCTGCAGGATAGACTCTCCCACCAGTGATTAGGTTGAGAACATCTAAGATATAATCTCTATATCCTATAGCGACATTAAAACCAGTCATGAAACCTGTTCCTAAGGATAATACAGCATACCAAATGAAATGGGACTGAATTCTCGAAAGCTCTGCAAGAATTACACGGATATGTTTAGCTCTATCAGGTATTTCATAACCCATAAGATAATCAACTGCTTCAGCATGAACCAAATTCCATTGTAATGGTTCCAAAACACATACTCGATCCGACATAACTGCATTTTGCATTGGTTCCCGGTATTCCATCATTTTTTCAAACCCACGGTGAAGGTATCCTGGATCAGCAGTTGCTTTAAGTACTCGTTCCCCACGCATCTCAACTTTTATTGCAAAATTTCCTGATCCTGGATGAGCTGGACCGAAGTTCATTGCGAAGTCGCTGTTCACATTATGTTCTTTTATTTTTGTCATTTTTTCACCTCAAAGTATACTTTTTCTCTCGGATTATTTTGGTCATACATATCCTTCTTGACAAATTCTCGCCAATTGAAATCTTTCAAAAATGGAGGGGGACCTTCCCAATCTTCAAGAAACAATGGAGTAAGATTAGGATTACCTTCAAATTTTACGCCAAATAGTTCATGACACTCACGTTCACAGGTTTCAGCATTGCCACCCCAAATTGAGCTAATTGAGGAAATTATAGGTTTCTTTCTATCTATTTTTGTTTTTATTGTTAGTAGATGATTATGAGAATAAGACCAAAGATGGTACGTCACTTCATGCTTACCTTCATCTAACCAATCTGTAACAGATATTGTTGAAAGGTGTTCAAAGCCCAATTCATACGCTTTAGAACATGTTTCTACGATTTGATCAGGATTAATTGATATCCATAACCTTCGTTCCTTTTGATAATGAACTGTGGTATCTAATTTTAAGCTTAAATCTTTAATTAGTTTTTCTTCAATAGATTTATTCTTATTTTGTTTATCTTTTCTACTCATCTTCATCACTCATCTGGCAACTCATCAACATGCACGACAACTTTGTGTACTGCATCGAATATTGCTTCAGGTCTTGGGGGACAACCAGGAATATACATAAAAACGGGAAGATAATCATCTATTCGTTTAACTGTGTTATAAGAATCCCAATACATTCCTCCAGTCATGGTACAGCATCCAAGCGCAAAAACAAATTTCGGACTTGGCATTTGCTCATATATTTGTTGAGCTCTTTTCATTGATTTGGGTGTTTGATATCCCGCTATGAACAGGGCATCTGCTTTCCTTGGAGAATTCACAGCAACTAAACCAAAACGTTCCATATCCCACCTAGAACCTACAACGGGAATTATCTCAATGAAACCACATGAATTAAACCAGTTAAAAACCCAAACAGACTTAACGATTTTTTTCATAACTTTTTTCTTTGTAATCATAGCAATCACAATAAAATTTGTCCGACAATTATTATGCGTAATAACACATTATCCTTAATTATCGAAAGTTTAAAGTCATACATATAACAGTTGGGGTGAGCTTAATGAATAGATTATAATTAAAAATACCCGCAGATAGTTATAGATAGAACTTAAGTGTTATAGACATTCTGCTATAAAGATAAACACCAACTAACAAAGAAAACTCAGAAGATATTGGAATAAAAGTTAAAGAGGAATAATCTTATTAATTTTAATGAATAATTAATCACTATGCAGCATATCTTTCTCTCACCTCACCTAGATGATGCAGTAGCTAGCTGCGGAGGCACAATTGCTAAACTCGTATATCAGAGAGAAGAGGTTCTTGTTGTATCAATTTTCACAAAAAATCCTGACATCAAAAAAATCCCTAAGAAGTTTCATAAATTCGCTATTTATGATCAAAGAAAGAAGGAAGATCAAAAAGCTCTCAACAGACTCAGTGTTGACTACAAATGGTTGGAAATAGAAGAAAGAGCCTATAGACAACCTTTACTTAAGAAACCAACAGATGTTTTCAAAATTAATCTCTCAGAAGGTTTAAAACAGTTCTCTAACTTAATTGAGATTCAAACAGTATTAGATGAGCTTATCGAAAAATATCCAAAAGCAATATTTTATGCCCCCTTAGCAATAGGCAATCATTTTGATCATGTTGAAGTGTTTTTAGCTTCCTTAATGTATATGGTTGATTATGCAATATTCGAGAAATTCCAATTCTATGTTGATTTCTATGGAATGATTAGTACAAAAATTCGAAGAAAACATTACTTGGGTAACAAATTAATCACTATAGGAACAAAAAAACCAGAGAAATCTAGCTTTAAACTCTTCATGATTACATCAGTTATGAATTCAATGATTTCCGGAGGTTCAATTGAGAAATTACTTCCTGCAAAATATCTAGATATCGAGTGGGAGCTAAAGACTAACTCTATTAAAGGATATGAAAATCTCAAAATTGAAGCATTAGAATGTTATGAATCTCAAGTTAGATTTTTTGGAAAAAAAATATTGAAGAAATTCTTCAATAATTATCATAGTACTTGGAATAGCTCTGAGTTGTTCCTCAAAGCTAAAGCAGGTATATAACTTCAGAAGATTAATCTGTAGCTCATGTTCGTTTTGTAACTAAACGCTTAATTTTTGCAATTAACTTATATTTGATAGTTAGAACTATTCCAACCGAAAGTGTTACTGTACAACCTATTATTACTACTGATAAAATCACAGGATTTCTCATCGGATTATCTTGATCGTTAATTATCTCCAAAGCTTCTTTCATCAATCTAATAGCACTATTGTAATCCATTTCGAGATACTTCTCATAACTCGATACAACAAGTTCATTGGCTTTGTTTAAACCTATTAGGTTTTGATTTTCAACATTTGTTAGATTGTCCTTAGCTATTAGGTAATGATAATTAAACTGGAATCTACCAACAGTGTCTTGTGAAAATATACTAAAACCATGTGATGTGTACTGATAGCTCATAACGTCTTCAATGAACATTGCTCCATAGCCGTATTCAGTATTATGAGGATGATCTAATGCTAGATTATGACCTATTTCATGAACTAGTGTGTGTGTTAACCCAGTTAGAGGTTGATCAATATCACCACCGAAGAAAATTTGAGAGGGATTTCGAACCAAAATCTGATATTCACCTAAAGCTATACCACCTAAAGTTGTATCTTCAAGTCTAAAATCTACATAATCTGTTAAGAAGATAAAAGTGGGAAGGGGTGTATTTTCTTCATTTTTCTCAAAGAATGTATCTCGTTTATCATCGATTGCAGCTATCACATCAACAATATCAAGAAAATAACCTCTTTCTTCATGTTGTATATTTGAACTGAAGTATTCTGAGATGTCTGGATAATCATCTAATTCATAATAGTCAATAGGGATGTTCCAGTCAAACCAAGGAAAACCATCCTTCATAAAGGAATATATCCGGTCTGAGGAGATGCCCCAAGATAAACTTGAATGGGGATAGCCTTTATCTGTTATATTACTTATAACTGCTATTGGTAAATCGAAAGTGCTCTTCACCGGGGGAACAAATATTGCTTGACTGAGAAACACATTCTTTGTATAGCTATTTATCCACTGTGAGATATAATTTAACATATCTTCTTTTCCATCATTAGAACTGAGGTTTAAGGTTGATGCATAGTTATCTAAATCATAAAGAGTATAAGATGGTACTTTGCTTAAATTCGCTTCAAACAGCATTGAATATAAAAGCATATTCGAAGAGATTGCAGAAATATCAACAAAACAATATCTCTGATCACCTCCCCAACCTATTGTAGCTCGATCGAAATCACCAGTAAAATGATTAGTGTCTAATGTTACAGCGTCATAATCTACTAAATTGTAGATGTAAGCATGTTCACTGTTGGTTTCTGGATCATCTAGATGAAACATATTCATCAAATAGAGAGTATAACCAGAATTAGGATCTACATTTTGATAATGATTTTCAAACAAATAAGAATCAACTTGTTCAACTGGAATATATTTTCCCTCACAAGGTACATACAAATCATGCGGATCGTCATATTCACCTGTTACACTATATTCTTCCACAGCTGTTACATTTACTTCCCAATCAACTAATGATGTCGTTGAGGCTAGACTTTGAATGTAAGCATTAAACTGTGTTTCTTCCAAAGAACTGAAAGAAGAGAAATTATAATTGACATTGTAAATCGAATGCGGGAATTTTTCATTTGGAAATCGATAATTTATTAAGGCAAATGTATCAACTTCAGAATCTAATATTCCATCATAACCTTGTTCTATTGTGTATTCGGAATCAAAACCAATGAATACAACGTTGATATCGATATTCTCTATTTTTTCAATCTGCAAAGCAGAATTGAAATCATAACCAATATTTGGTTCGATTATTAAAAAAGAATTGAGAAAAAGAACCAAAATAAAGAGGATTGTTAATTTTTTATTACTCATAGTTTCCATCTATATTGTAACTCTAGAGAGATTTCAGTCAAGAAAACACCTAGGTTCAATAGACTATGTGAGATTCCAATGGGTAATTACTTTTATTAATGATTCTAAGTAAATTTTCTGTGATTGAATTGAAACTACCTACAATTGGATTAGGTACATGGATGTTAAAGCCAAAAGCAGCAAAATTCTCTACTGTTGAAGGAATTAAAATGGGATATCGTTTTATTGACACAGCTCAAGCTTATAAGAACGAGAAAGGTGTAGGTGAAGGATTAGCTGAGGTTTTAGACTCTGGAATTGTAAAACGTGAAGAACTATTTGTAGCAACAAAGGTCTTCCCCTTAAGTCTTTGACCAAAAGCTGCTAAGAGAGCTATTTACAAATCTTTGAAAAAACTCAAATTAGACTACATTGATCTCATGTATGTTCATTACCCTGCCTTTGTTTTAGGTTACTCACACAAAAAACATTAGGAGTATTTAGTGAACTTGTTGATGAAGGAGTTATCAATCATATTGGCGTTTCGAATTTTACAATTAAAATGATGGAAGACGCAATTGAATCAATTAGTAAGCCAATTTTCGCAAACCAGATAGAACACCATCCTTACTTACAACAACTAGAAATGCAAAAGTATCTGGAAATTAACAAAATTGCGCTAATCTCTTATTCTCCACTTGGACGCGGAGATGCGTTAAGCGATAATATCATTAAACAAATTGCAGAAAGTAATAAAATAAGCCCAGCTCAGGTTTGCTTGTCCTGGTTAATCAGCAAGAATGTAATACCTATACCTAAAGCTACAAGTCTTGAACATTTGAAAGATAATTATTTAGCAATTGATGCTCAGCTCACCAATGAAGAACATCAACAGATTGACAAAATTACTATTTCTAAAAGATATGTTCATCCACCATTTATATCACCTAAAGAATGGTCTGGAAACTAAAATCAATGATCCAAAGTAAAATAAAGTATACAATTTAACACAATGGTAGAATTTTTATTAATTACTACAATAAATCATTCATGACTGTTGTTGTATACAAAATCAATTGGACAGGTGCAGGATACATAGATTCCTTGATTGGAGGGTTTTTGTTAATTATTCAAGGTATTCTTACCATTGCATCTGAAATAACTAGTATTGTAGGTGATCTCTCACTATTATCCTTTTCAGGAATGTCATGGTTAAATGGACTTATCATGATTGTTTTAGGTTTTGTTGTGCTACTTTTTGTTTGGTATTGGCTCCAATTGAGATTAAGGATGGGTACTCCAATTAAAAATAGAGTATTGCTTGGGATAATTTTAATAGTATTTGGTTTAATTTCAGGGGGAATTGCTGGTATTTTAGTTCTGATTGGAGGCATACTCTTCATTATAGGAGGAATTAAAGAAACAAAATCATCCAAAAAAAATTAGTTTCAGTTTTTCTTCTTTTTCGACACTAAAAGAAATAGAATTGCAATGACGAGCTCATCTAAATAAGAGAATGCAAAAATCTATTAAGAATTTTTAAGCAACTCATTAATTCATTAAAACAAAAGAGTTTAACGAGATATTTAGTTACACTCATTTGGTGCCTATATCATGACAAAGACAATACATAAACTTCAACACAATATTCCAGAGATATGCAGTAATATTGAAACATTCATTGATGAAACAATGTCAAAATTAAATCGAGAGGGAGCAGTTATGGGATTGAGTGGAGGCTTGGATTCAGCAGTAACAGCAACATTGACGGTTCGTAGTATAGGCGCAAATAAGGTGCATCTACTAAATTTGCCTGAGAGAGATAGTAAACCTATTCATCAACATCATGCTAAGTTACTAGCGAAAAAACTTGGAGTGAAGTTGAAAACAAAGTCTATTACACCGATTCTAAGAGCATCTAAAACGTATAGATTACTTCCCATTCATTTAATACCTTTTAGAAAATTACGTGGAAAAATAATTGAATATGCGAAAGCTAGATTTTTTGAGAATACAAGCGATAAAATCTTAGAAGCTAGGCTGAAACCAGAAGGAAATTCTTGGATTGCAAAAGGAAATGCTTATGCAGTTACCAAGCATAGAATGCGAATGATTATGATCTATCAATATGCTGATCGTCATAACCTTATGGTAGTTGGAGCTGCTAATAAAACAGAATTGTTGACAGGAACGTTTTGTAAATGGGGAGTTGATCATTGTGCGGATGTTATGCCTATAATTCATATCTATCGAAGTCAATTAGAAGAAATAGCTAAACATCTTGAAATACCAGAAGTTATACAAAATAAACCTCCGGACCCAGATGTGTTGCCAGGTATACCAGATAAGGAAGAATTGGTTGGAGAAACAGCTGTTGTTGATCAAATACTTTTCAGCCTTGAAAATAATAATGATTTATCTGAGTTTTACAATCTTTATGGAAAGGATGCAGTAGATAGGATAGTTTCCTTAGTCGAGCTTTCCAAACACATGAGGGAATCACCATATCGACTGTAATAATAATATTACTACAAGACAAATTCGTTTTAATTTGAGCTTCACGTCTCATGATTCTTAATTATTATTTTTGGTAAAGCAATATATTTATTAACAACATGTAGGTTACCTACCTATCGTAAATGGTGAAATAAAATGGCAATTCCAATAGCGTTAACATTGATCAACTTTCTACATGAATTATTTACTGTAATTTGGGTAGGAGGAATGCTTCTCTTAGTATTTGTTATAATGCCCATACTAAAGAAACAATTTGAAGGAGAGAAACTTCAGCAAATCAACAAGAAGATTCAAAACAGACTGAGCATATTTACTTATGTCTCAATTGTAGTTCTTATGGCAACAGGATTATTATTGACAAAACTTACAGACCCATCTGGGACTAGTTATTTCATATCCTTTGAAAGTACATTTGCTACATTATTATCAATCAAGCACATTCTATTCATTCTAATGGCACTAATTGCTATTTTTAGGAGTGCAATATTGGATAGGATTAAAGGGATAGAAAAGAAAGTAAGCAACAAAATATCAAAAATACTTCTGTTATCAAATGTTATTTTTGCAATTGTTGTATTATTCCTAAGTTCGTACCTTGGAGTAATAGCACTTCTGTAATTAAAGGGTAAAATAATAATACCCATTCTTCTTTCTATTTAACCGATTTGAGCGTGATATAATGAGTAATACAAGTAAAGGAAACATCTTAGAATCAGTACCCATAGTTAGAACTCTGATACTTTTTCTCTTAAGAGACAATCCTAAATCTTCAGGGTATAAACTAATAAATTTAGTTAAAGAATTTACTGATGGACGGATTGAGCTCAAAACAGGTACTCTTTACCCAGAATTGAAAAGAATGGTAGAAGAAAATATTTTATTTCAAGAAGAACAAATAACAGGAAAAAGAGTGGCTTACTTATATTGTTTAAATGATAAAGGAGAAAAAGAGCTTAAGAAACTTATCAGAGCTATTAAAATTAAGAAAGAGTTTTTGCTAGATCGTTTGATTAAATAAATTTTGAAAATCAACTTCAGAAAATAACGAGTGAAATACTGTATATCAGAGCTGACAAAACAGCTGCTACCGGGAAGGTTACCACCCAGCTTATAACCATCTGCCTGAAAGCTTTTTTATTTGGGCGTTCGCCTTTTATCATTCCTGCACCCACTACAGCAAAAATTAGCACATGACTTCCAGAAATTGGAAAACCGAAAATCGTAGCTAAGAATAGGGTAATGCTTGTTGCCAATTCTATACTAATCGCATCAGAAGGTCTCATCGCTATAAGATTGTTTCCAACATTTTTTATGACATTCCTACCAATGATTACAATCCCTAGAGCCAAAACAACTCCTGTTGCAAGAGTCAGTAACATTATGGTTAGTGGATCGCCAATTAATTGTCCAGAATCAATTAAACCATACATTATACCCAAAGCATTTGCTGAATCATTACCCCCTCTGCTTATTTGTGTCCATCCTACAATTAAAATCAATACATATCCGAAGATTCTTTCAAAATTTTCTAAGCGTTCTAGACCTTTCATCTGGGATGCTAAAAACTTATCCAGTATAAATTTAAACAAAATTGCTCCGAAGAATCCCATCAATGGAGAGATAATCCAACCTAATGCAACCTGTCTTAAGGTCGACCAATCCAGTGAAGTCAAAAAACTTTGACCAGGCTGGAAACTCCAAACAATAGCTACCCCAAAAACAGCTCCTACAACTGAATGAGTTGTAGAGATAGGTGCTCCTGTAAGGGAGGCAACTATCAGCCATATTGTTGTGCTTATGATAATTGCAATTAGCATGCTTACACTATATTCCACATTTGCTCCTAGAAGATTCTCACCTATGGTTTTACCTACTTTATCAGATAGAAAATAAACTCCAACAAAGGATAAGATAGCAGCTAAAACAATTACATATTTTGTTTTAAGAACACGACTCCCCACCAATGTAGCCATAGTTTCATCATTGGCACCTATCCCAAATGATAGAATTACCATTAAAATTAAAATAATTATAACTATGGGTTCCATTTTCGCTACTCCATTAATTGTTAGATTATGGTGCATATTTGTTAATGAGTATGAAAACACGATCAGCAAAAATTTCTGCTCTATCAGCAGTTTCCATTAAATATTTGATTAAAGTCTCAGTATACCTAAAAGCTAGAAAATCTTCTTGAATATCGTGATAATCATAGTTCATCTTTTGAAGTTTCCACTGTTTCTCACGAACGTTTCTTCTTAAATTTGTAATCTCAGTGATATGAACTCTTGCTTTCTCAAAATCATCTAGAACAGCTATTACCATCTCATGCACCTCTTTACCAATTTGATTGTTCAATTCAGCTAACTCTTTAATTTCTTCCTTAAGAGGGGCTTTTATGTCAACTTGATAAAGAAGTAATTTTCTAACAACAATTTCGATTTTATCTGTGATTTTATCTATATTTTCAATTATTTGGATACGGTCTGCTCTTGAAAAAACCATTGTTTCTCTGGAAAACATTCTTGCAAAAACCTCTTCCTTTACTCTGTCCTGTTTTTTCTCAGTTGCTATTGTAATATCAGCTTCTTTTTTCGCAAGATCAAAATTTCCTTCCACATACGCTAAAACAGCATTTCTCATAGTTTCAAAAGCACATTTAGTTAAACTACTAGTCTCTATGAACAAATCTCTCATGCTTTTAACATTCTTTTTTCTTGAGAAAATCTCAACCACCTTAGCGGTTCACTCGTATGTAAAGATATTAAGTTTTCTTTTTGTTTAGAAACCAGAAAAGAAACAATCATAAATCTCAAGTATCTAGTTCTATATGGAGCACATTTCAATGAATAGATTAGAAAAGAATGGCGTGAAATTAAGTATTCTTGGTTTAGGGATAGAACACTTTGTAGTTAGAACACAAAATCCAGATGATATGACTCGAGAGCAGAATTCTAAGGTCATACTAGAAGCAGCTTATGATTTAGGTCTAACTCACTATGATATAGTCTTTAACATCCCATATTTCTATGATGTGTTTAAAGATTTCATCAAAGATAAAAGGGAAAAAATCACTTTCACAGCACATCTAGGCAGTATCTTTAGTCCAAAAGGACCAAACCATAGAAAATCTCGATCACTTAAAGCAATAAAATCCACCTATGAAGGAATGCTTGACAGAATAGATGTAGAATATGCTGACATAGCTTTGCATCAGTTTGTTACTCATATGGAAGATTTTGAAAAAATTGTCAAGGGAGGAGTTCTAGATTATGCAAAAGAGTTGAAAAGAGAAGGAAGAGCAAAAGCTATCGGGTTCAGTGCTCACAAACCTGAGCTTCTCTTGAAAATCTTACAAAAAGAGCAGTTTGATGTCATCATGTTTCCACTAAATTTTTCTACAGGGATTCTTGATTCAACTCAAAGATTAATCAAATACTGCAAAAAGAATGAGATAGCAATAATAGCAATAAAGAACTTGTTAAAAGGAAAAGCTTTCTCTACTAAGAAGACTAATTATTCAGCTTACTATACTGGAAGAAATAAATTCTCATTGAAATTGATTGAACCCTCAACTCCTGCACAATGTTTTCAATATGGTCTAGAACAACAAGCTGATTCAATTATATTTGGGGTTAAAACAGTAGCAGAGCTGCAAGAAAATATAGAATCGTATAATCGAGAGAAAGGGACAGCTAATTATTCAAAAACACTAAACCAATTCAAACAAGTTCTTAAAACTTATTAGAGAAGATTTGAAAAGGAAGAGAGTAATATTAACTCACTTCTTTAATCCATACTATGTTTCTATAATCATGTTTGAAGCCAATTGAAAGATAAAATTGTTGTCCATCACCAACAATAATTTTTTCTGCCCCTTCCTTCTTCACACGATTAATTGCCTCATAAACAACTATTTTTGCTAATCCTTTTTTTCTGTGATCAGGATTTGTACCAACAGGCTCTAATATAGCTATCTTGTTTTTTTCATCAAACCATATTAAACAGAAAGAAACAATATCTCCACCAGGAGCTACTGCATAAACATCTAAATCCTTTCCATAGTCAGGACACTTCTGAAGTTCGATGTAACTATGTGGTTGAACTTGATCTTTTGTTCCATAATTACCAAAAGCTTTAGCAAATGTGAGTGTCCTTTTCTCTAGATTATTCTCATCAGCCATACTTAGGGTTCTATAACCATTAGGAATTTCTGGCAATTTTAATTCTTTATCCAATAGAAGGAGACTGGTTGTTTCTACAGCATCGGGTTTTTTGACATATCCTCTCTCACTAGCATGTCTTTCTAAATCTGTGTTTCCATCTAAAATTCTTAGTTTGATTATCTCTTTACCTTCTATCTCAACTGTATATTTTTCCTCAATTAATTCAAACATTTCTTTAAGAACAGATTTTTCATAAAAGTCTGGATGAAGATGAATAAATGCTTCTCCTCTTCCTACTGCCTCATTAGTGATTATTCCTAGGATATTTCCATTCTCATCCTCCCATAAACCTATCTCATCTTCCATTTTTTCAATAGAGAATTCAAACATATCACGGACGAAATACATCATATAATTCCATCTCTCGAATGTCCATATAGATGGATAAGCAGTTTCATAGTTATCAATGTAAAAGTTCCGTACACGATTGAAATCGGACTCATGGTGATAACATTTGAACTTTAATTCCATGTTCTAAACCTGTTTCAAATGGAGTTTAAGCACTTAAATATCTTACTAACAATATTCTAAATCTGTGTTCAATTAAATAATAGAAAAAATAATCTACCGTTATTTCTCCTTAAACAGAGGTAACTCAATAATTATTATTGTCCCTTGAGGTTTGTTGTCTTCAATGAACAGCTCTCCACTTATACCATTTATTGTAGTTTTAGCTAACATCAACCCTACACTATCTGGAATTTCTAGATTTTCATCCAAAGTTGCAACGCGATTTCGGATGATTGTTTTCTGTTGATCTGTCATGCCAATCCCATTATCTATAATTTTTATAATGACAAAACTATCTCGAGTATCAACATCTATTTTGACAACGACATTTTTTCCTCCATGTTTAAAAGAATTGTCAATTATATTGAATAGAACAGAGTTGAGGAGCTGGTTTCCCCTAACTATTATTTTTCTATTCTTTATTCGAACAGAGACATTTTTGAATAATTTTGCAATATCTTCGATAAATGTAATGGGGATGGCAACTGTTTTAAGACTGGAATAAATTTCTTCCCTTGTTCGCAAATTACTGATTCTTTCTTCCATTAATTTCAAACGTTTCTCAGCCATCATCATCAAATCTATAGATGGTTTTTCTTTGTAGATTTCAAGAGCATTTGAAATTACTACAATATCATTACCAAAATCGTGTCGTAGGAACTGGGTTAAGACAAGCAAATCTTTCAATTTATCATCTAAATCGAGGTATAGTTTTTTGTATTTCGTTCTCTCTGCTTCAATTTGACTTAGTGTTGAGATACTGATATTACTACTATTAATCCAAATAAGTACAACAAACAGCAAAGAAAATGCAAACAGAGTCATAGACCTTGATATGATTCGATTACTAAGCCCCTTATAAAGAGCATACATGAACTCAAAAACATCTCCAACAAAGAGAAAGAAGTAGCCTGATAACAAGACCAATATATAGTATCTAAAATTAACTTCTACATATAGAATATAGAGAGTTACAAGTAAGGACATTATTAAAATATTGACAATTAGAAATGGAAGATAAAGCAAAATATCGCTTAGAGGAATATCTGATGTAGATAAAGCCACTCTTAAAACTACAACACCTAACAAGATAAAACCTGAAGAGGATACTATTGATCCAAAAAGTAAAGTAGTACGATTTTCTTTTTTTATGTGTTTAAAATCCACAATAATTCGATAAATTAGTAATGCAAGGATAGGTAAATTTCCTGCTAAATCTGAAAGCGCATCATAAATGTCAATTGGATAATTGGAATAAATCGAGATGATATCAAATATGCCATCTACTAAATAAAAAAACATGGAAGCGCTAAGAAGACTGAAGAAAATTCTTTCATCGCGTTCCTTAGATCGAGCAGCAAAAAACGCACAAATGAACATATTAGCTAACATAAATGCAGTTTTCATATAACGGTAATAATCTCTGTAGATTATCTCTGCAGTATAAAACATTGGTAAAACTACAATAAGGGGAATTGATAATAGAACTCCCACATAAATTCTCTTCACATGTATTAGGTGCTTCTGGCTTTCTTAAGTTTTTACTTAAAATTTGTATTGAACAAATTTAATCTTATTTGAGACATTATGGGGTTCATGATTAATCTGAATATACTTAAGCAAAAGAGGAAAAGAAGAAAAGAAAAAAATCTGAAGCATTATTTAAAGTACTCAAATGTTAATTTTCTTGCTTCTGTTAGTGTTTTTTCAGGGATAGTCTCAAATGTAAAGTCTAAGAAATTCACACCTTCAGTGTCTAAATCAATGGTTTGATCTCTCTCAGATTCTCTTTTCAATTGAGATTCTGAAGTTAATTTAAGCAAAGAAAGAAAAATATTTTCCAAGTAACCAAAGAATGTTGTTTCCCCTTCTACGAAAGGTCTGGCTGCTATGAGTCTGAAACCTAGCACATGAGGGTTTAACTCATTAGAATCTTCTTCATCGAATACATGAATGGGAAAGTTGTTACCCAATCCTCCATCAACTATGTAATTTGCTGAAGATATTTCATCAGTAACAGTTACGATTTTTTCACCTTCAATTTTCATAACTACAGGTTTGAATACCATAGGAATACTGACAGACATTCTTAAGGCATCAGCAACACAGAGGTTTTTCCATTTTTCATCGTTTCTAAAGTAGTAGACCTCATTGGTTGAAACATCAAATGCAGTAAGAACTAAATCAATTTTGAAAGTATTATAGAATTGCTCAAAAGTACAATTCTTAATTCCAGATTTGAACTCGATAAATCCATCAACTGCATCTCTTAAAGATTCAGACAAAAAAAGTCCGAGATCATATTTCAAGCTGTACATACTGTCAGCTGAGTTTTCTAAAACAATGTCTATAGCAGATTTTGTTGTTTTGGTTTTTGCAATATCATGAATAACGCCTAATATCTCATGTTTAGGTTCTTTGGTCACTACTTTTCTTGATTCGTAATCTATATACCATTTGACTAATCCTGAGAAAAAACCCATATTGAATTCTTTGAAAGCTTTAACAGGGAGTTTAACCAAACCTTTCAAAGTTATTTTCGAGTGTTTGAAGGTTTCCCAATATCTGTCAAATAGCATTCGATCTTTATCGATTGGTCGGTCACTAATTATGTGTCTGGGGTTGTCTAACGTATGAACTGTTGGTATCTTTCCAAATTCCACTGAATCGAGAATCTTCTCGTCTAAGTCACTTATTAAAACAGTGTGTATTTCCTCTGATGTAAAACCAGCAGCAACAAGCAAAGCTGTAAGCCCACCAACAGAAGTTCCAGCAATACCATGGATTTTTTTATTGTCTAAACGACACACATCTTTTCCATTTACATTAATAGTTTTATAAGATAATATGTCTAATTCTTCGAGCGCTTGAAGAGGGCTAAGATAAATCAAGCCTTTTCCTCCTCCACCCTCAAAAACTAGATATTTAACATCGTCTTTAGATACCTTCATGATATAACCTCTTAAATTCAACTTACTGTTATCATTCTTGTACACTCTACTTTATTAATATTTGCAGTAAGTGAATTAGAGGTTGACATAACTATTTTTTTCTATATAGAAAAACTACGGTTGCTATCACAATAATTACTAGTCCAACTAAGGAATATCCCCATAACGGAAATCCAGGATCACTCTCTATCCAGGTTTGATTAGAGTCCATAGAATAATAGGTTTTAATGAAGGATTCAATGGTACGTCCAGTTATCTTCAGACTTTCCGGATCGATATTGCTTAAATCATCTGAATGAGTATGATGATGCGTCCAGTCACCATATAGAAAATCAATGATTAAGTCAACTACGGGAATGTCTAGTTCTGTAAAGGGTATGTGATCATCATTAATCGACATGATTATAGGAGTAACAGGAAATGATTCATTATAACCCAATAATCTACCTTCTGTGAAAATACCATCGTGCAAGTTATCATCAGATCTTGATTCTTTTATAAACGTGAGATTAGTTCCACCCACCATGTCTAATAGGATAAAACATTCTAAATTTTCCTCTGAAGGGTCATAGAAATTTTCTATATTTTCAACAAAAATGGGTGAACCTTCGACATAGTCCCAATCTTGTATACCATACATACCATTGGTGTATCCTTGGTCTTCAGCATCGATAAAAAGAAACCATATTTGGCAAGTAAGGTTAGTTTTATAGAATGAAAGAGCTCGTGCCAGTTCGATTAAAACAGCGACCCCTGAAGCACCATCATTAGCTCCAGGAATAGGTAGGTTTCTATCGATATAGTCTTTTTCAGAAACATTACGTGAATCCCAGTGAGCACCTAAAATGACAATCTTTTCTTTATCAGTGTTTAACTTACCTAGGATATTTTGACATTCATATGCTACTTGACCTTCTTTCTGAATAGTAAAATTGTGAGTTAATACCGAATCGACAGTTGGATCTATCTGCTCACGTATCCAATCAGCACAAATATCATGTTCTACAGTGCCTGGAACTCGATAACCTATATCAAGCTGTGAGGAAATGAAGTCGTATGCATTGGTTTCATTGAACAATAAAATTTGCTCTGAATTCAAGGTTGAATTTTGTTTATGTGGAGAAGTATTAGTTGAATATACAATTAAAATATTCAAGTTCACTAACATAATGAGGATACTAACAGCTGTAACCTTGTTAATATACTTGAGAAATCTTGTCATCAGCTAGAAGAAATAATTTACAGAATATATATTTTTTCCAAATTTAATAAAATTCATTTAACATTTGATAGAAAAGCATTCTTTCTCTATCAATTTCATCGTTATTAATCCCATACTTTTCAAAGAAATATGGCACCCATTTTTGACCGAAATTATAGGAAATGCTCCATGAAACAGCTGCTAAATCATAGTAACGATCATTAATCCCCGCACTTCCTAAATCAATGAAACCGCTCAACTCGTTAGTATTTATCAACACATTCGGTAAGCAATAATCACCATGAGTCACTACTTCATCAATTTCTTTTGGCATCAGTCGCTTCACGTCTTTAAATAGTTCATCAGGAGTTTTGTGTTTCCATCTGACATCAAAGTTTTCATCATTGATCAAACCCTGTTCTAGTCTTTCTTTAGCATACTGAATCAGCTTATCAATATCAAACGCGTTGGGACAACCAGCCAGAGGTAGAGCATGAAATATTTGTAAACCTTCGGCTAGGATTTTAAGATTAGTTTCAATATCAGATTTCGAAAATACTTCATATGAAACCTTTCCAAGAATTTCAGTGAGTAGAAGAAATTCATATTCAGAATTGGTACTGTGATAAATAACATCAGGAACAGATATCTTATCTTTCAACCATTTTAACATTTCATATTCTTTATTGAAGAACAGATCACCAGAATAATCATTTATTTTAAGGAAGAGAGTAGGTTTTTTTGATTGTGTTAACTTATGGATTTCAGAACGTGACCAACCAATGTTAACTTTCTGCCAATGATAACTTTTCAATCGTTCAACTAGAGCTTCTGGTAGATTCACTTCTGATGTCTGCAGATTCATTATTGTCATCGAAAATAGTTATCATATCTTAATATCCTTTATGAATCATTAGAAATAAGAAAAAAGAGGAAAATTAGTTTTTTCAAACTATGTTTGTTTCCGTTTTTTATGTTTTTTAGTATAACTCATCAAGATTATTGATAGCATAAAAACCCCGAAAATTAAGGGAGGCATCATTGAAAATTCTGATGCGAATGGTCCGTCATCAGAGTAGAAAATTCTATTATCTAGAGTATGGAGTGAAATGTCATCTAAAGTCCTGAAATAAACTATTACGGCATCACGATAATGAACTCCTGTGTCATAAGCTGAAAACTCACCTTGATAATTAACCCACCATGTATAATCAGTCATCAACCCAGTGTAAGTCTTTGACATGTCAATATCCACAAATACTCCTGCCTCATAAACCTTAATTGATGTGAGGTGAAATGAAGGATTATTACTATAGCTGTAGATAATTCCACTATAAACATTATATCCGTGATTGTATCTAATGATATCATTAAGTTCTGCTCCAGTAACAGTGATTTCAAGTATATTATTCTCAAATGGAATAACCGAAACAACATCTGCAATTGTTATATCCCCTTCTCTGAAATAATCCCTTATCCCTCCTCCTCTATTTGTAACTGCAAAGTTAAAATCCCAATAGAAATTATGCATCATCCCATCAGCGATTAGATTGCCGATCTCACTTTCTGGAGAACTATCGTAAACATCTTCTGAAGCATATGTTAATATTTCTGTAGCATTAATTGTATCAACCCAATAATCTACGACTTGTTGTACTTCTGATACGGGGGTTACTCCTCCTTCTACATTATTTACGAGAATTCCTTCTTTATGCACTATACTCTCTGAAACAGTATCATAGGATAAGATTATTTTTGCATATTGAGTAGCATAATGACCTGCCATTGCCACCATTGAATCGCCTACATAACTGATGGTTGGAGTCCCACCATGACCTCCTAAGAATAACGATATATTTAGGTCATCTACAGCTGAAGCTAAAGAAGACAAAACATTTGGGGAATCATGTGCTAGCACAATTACAATTTCAGCTCCTGCTGTTATCACATCATTATAGTATTTTCTTACTGATGTTTCAAAATTCGAAAAATCGAAATACTGGGTTATTTTTGGATGCGCTGAAGTATAAGTTGAAGTTGTAGTTAAACCTATTATCCCTACGCTTATTCCTCCGTGATTCTGAACTACATAAGGAACTGTAAAATTAGCTAGATCAATTGTTCCTTTATCATAGATGTTACAGGATAAAATTGGAAAATTTGCCATTTCTTTTCGCTTTTCTAACCATTCTACACCAAAATCAAATTCGTGATTTCCTATGCACGCGGCTGAAAAATTCATTGTGTTCATAACATCAATAACTGCTTCCCCTTTACTCAAAGTCGCGACTGCTGGACCGGTGTTTTGGTCACCTCCAGACAACAGAAGGAATGTATCATTATCATAAGTATAACCCTCTTGATTGAAATAACCCATATATGTTGCAGCGCCTCCATAACCATCATGGGGTTCTATCCATCCATGTATGTCATTTATATGGAGAACGGTTAAATTCACCAAAGAACTATCTTCGATTATTGGTTGAGATATAGAATTTAATATCGTTTCAATATTTAATTCATCAACATTCAACGATAAACTATCCTCAGTAAATGAAAAAGAAGGTGTTGAGAATAGAATGGCAATTATAATAGCAACTTTAAATTTTATAATAGAACGCATATTAAACATCATTAACACAGATATTTATTTGGTCTATAATCTATTTAAATTGTTCCTACTTCTTGTTAGCTATATTTTTTTGATAGTAATCTCTAACAACATCAAGCTGAAATGGTTTATCTACATCCATACCTAGCTCTGCGTCTTCAACAATTACTCCTAGACAAGCATTTGGAGTTTTGAATATTTTCTTGTTTATTGCATTATTCAAGTCATTGAGAGAAGCTAATCCTAGAACCGTTTTAATTGCGAATATTGGACTTACAACTGCTAAGGATTTAAAAACTGATTTTCTGTTATTTACCATTCTATCTAGAACTTCCCCGTGAGAATCTATGATTGAAGGTTTTGCTAACAGAGTATCACCACTTGCAAATGTAACATCTCTAAATTTCGCATAAGATCTATTTGATTCTGGAAACTTTACGACCATATCTTTTTGATCTATCAAACTCATATAGTAAAGCCCAGTTAATTTCCCACCTGTTGTTGCTTTACATCTTTCAATAAATCTTTCAACGGATTCTGCTGTAACCAAAGGAGTATCACCTGATACTACTATAACATAATCAGGTTCTTCTTTATCAGAGTAATAAGTTACGCGATGCCTTCTAAGCTTGGAAATTATATCTCCTTCATCTTCAACAAAAATTACTGGGAGATCAGTTTTCCATTCTTTCTCTGCCATTCCACTGAGATAAATATCTCTTAAGCCTTTCAGTGGTTGGAGATTTACAACAAGATGCTCAATGAATGTTTTATCCCCTAATTTTAAAAATGGTTTTTTTGTAACTCCTTCCTTCTCACACAGTAAAGCATCGTTTTCACTGAAACCCGCTAGAAGTATTAAATCGAAAATCATAGGTTCATCACTTTGAAATTTGATGTGTGCACGATATTTTAGTCACTATTTATAAACCATTCTTAATTCAATCCTAATTCAAGCAAAATTTAATAATACATTAGATATGCTTTGCTTGATATAATGTCTGAAAAAAACAAATATGACACTTTATCTCAAGCTGAATATGAGAGATATGCAGAAGAAAGTTATCTTGAGATGTCAGATGAATCACAGCTTAAAATTTTGAGAACCCATGCTAAAGAAGATAGTAGTAATGGTTTTACATTATTCGTTAATCCTGCTTTTGGTTCCATAATTTTAGGGTGGGATGAATTATTGGTTGATGCAATGAAAGATTTTGACATAGTTTATTTTGAATCTAGAGAAAAGGGATCAAGTAAATTAATTAAGAAAGCCAAAATGGACATGGAAGCATATTCAGAAGACATAAAAGAAACAATTAGACAACTCGAATTAGAAGAAGACAAACTTATCGCTTTTGCATCATCTTCCAGCGTACCAATCATAGCGCACACCATTGCATATAATAATCTACAGCCAATATTGACTGTTTTTGTAGGACCAATATTGAAAATACCAATTCCTGCATATATGCGTTGGATGATTCTAATACTTCCAGCTTTTTTTGTTAGAATAATTAGAAAACTGGCTTTCGTCTGGATAAAACGAAAAAAATCTGAATCCCCAGAACAAGCTGCAAAATACATACGTGTGGGGAACGAGGCAGACCCAAAGAAATGGAAGAAAGGTCTCAGAAACTTTGTAACCGTAACTTATGAGAATATTTATCCTGAAATTGATACAAAAGTGTTAGTCGTTGATGAGAGTAAAGATAAGATGCATGAAACGGAAATTACTAGAGAGATTGCATCGCTAATACCAAATGCAGAACTGGTTGATTTAAAGACCAATAAAAACACTCATTCGAAGCCGATTGTCGATCTAATTCGTGAATTTATCATGAAGTAAAAATAATTAGTCTTGAGAGACGAAAATAAGCGTCATTGATACCAGTAGAGTTGTAAAACTTATAAAGGAGAAGTATAATTCATGTTCTGTTCAAACACATTAGATTCTAATATTATCAGGTGTCATTATGAAAAACAAATCAGAATATATTATAGAACAGTTCACTTTGGAGGACAAAGATTTCGATGAGTTTAATAAATTAATAACTTCGTCTTTTCTTGAAGATGGAGCCGCCCAAGAGGAAGGAGCTTCTATAGTCTTTAATGAAGATACATTTCGGATGATGTATGGCGCACCCTCTGGAGATAGAAATTTATTTGTGAAAGCAATACATAAAGAAACTAATGAAGTTGTGGGCTTTTTAGGAGCAATTCCCCGAGAGTTGAAAATTGTTGACAAAAATTACAAATTTGTCATTCCATCTTGGCTTTGTGTTCATTCTGATCATCAAAGAAAAGGCATAGCAACAGCTCTAGGTGAAAAAATATATGATATATGCAAAGATGCAGGTTATGTTGGTGGTTTTTCCATTTTTGAACCTGAACAGTATGGTAATGATATATCTAGAATAGTAGTAAAAAAAGGAAATCTTATTATCAAACGTGTAACTTCTATGAAGAATTTCGTCATAAGGGTTCTTGATGCAAAAAAATTAGCTAAAGTTGTCAAAGTTAAATGGTATGAAGCACAAGCATTCAAATTCATTCAAGGAGTCTCCAAGGTTAAAAGTAATAATGTTAGAAATTTCAAGAAATCAGATTCTGATAGATTATTTGAACTATTAATGGAGCATGTTCAAAGAAATCAGCTGTCTATTGTACCGAAGAAAGAGGATTTAGAGTGGGTACTTGATCAACCAGTAGTTCTTTGCGCAGTTCATACTAATCAAAAGGATGTTGCAAAAGGTTTTATCCTCGCTTGGGAGTTTAATCTTGCAGGTTTTGGATATCATTTCCCATGCGGATGGTTGGACATAGTTCACATACATGGTTTAACTACAAGAGAAGCAAAAGAACTTGCACATTTTGCTAGTTTTTCTGCAAAGAGAAGAGGTTGGATAGCACTTCAGACACCATATATACCATATTTTGACCCTAAACCTCTTAAGAAGGCAAAATTCATCTTTCACCCAAAAACGCTTCATCTAGATATGATGTTACTAGAAGATATAGATTTTCCAGAAAAAATTGAATCCTTCTACTTTGATTGGAGATAGAAAACAGCTTAAAGTACAAAACAGCTTTCAGATATTTTCTTTATGGAAGATAGTTCTTCCACACTCAACACTTCAGGAGATGCAAAGCTTTGTTGTAGTGCCTTCCATACATTAGGAGTTGTAGCAAGCGAATCTACAAAATTGCTTAATTTTTTTATGGAAGAGTATGATTGTCCTTTGTAAATATATGTAACTAATACACCTTCATGTATCTTCAAAACCATGGTATAGTCTTGATGTTTTATTCGCTCAATATGTCCTGGAGTATGAAACAGTTCCTGGACAAAAGAATTTAATGCTGCGATGAATCCACCAATTAAAGCTCCATCAAGTTTAGATAGAGATTGGAATTCTTCTGTGAAAATAGTTTTTCCAGAATTATTCTGAATTATAAGATATACTGGTTCTTCTTTTATTATCTCTGGTAGAGCAATACCCTTGTTACCTATCATTGTCTGAAGAGCATCATTCATTGTGATTAAAGCCAGTCTCTCACCTAATGGAGCATTTCTCTGAGCTAATAATATCCAATCATCTTTGTGATTGATAAGGTTGTCATATTCTTGTGAAATGTTGTAAGCTAGCCCGTGCAATTCCTTTTCTTCAGCTATAAACTGAGCTTGGCTCAGGAGATTTTTAGCTTTGTCTACTTCAAAGTTAATAAGAGCTAATTGAGATTTTAACAAATAGGTTTTTGCCAGTAGAGAGTGCGATTGTTGAACCTTTGCAATATCAAATAGATTTTCTATGTATTCTGTTAATTCATTAAGAACAGTTTTGTCACCTAGTAATTTCAGTTCATCAAGTAATAATTCACATAGCAGCAGATATGCATCAATTGTAATTGTATGACTAAGAATATCATCTTCAATAATTGATAGAAGAAGCTCTTCTGCCATAACACGGTTTTTGAGTCGAGGAGTTGATTTTAGCAATTTGGCTTCTGAAATACTGTACAAATGATTGATGATTGGGAGTGAATTTTGTTCTTTTATTTTTTCTAGCTGGCTGTGATAATCTTTTGCTTGCTCAAGAAGACCTTCATCCAAATAGATCGTAACTAAATTATACAGAATCTCTGCAACACTGAATATTTCATTAAGCTCTTGTCTGATTGACAAACTTTCATTGAAAAATGTTGAGGCTAATTCCAGATTTCCTTTTGTATAATACACTTTTCCAATATTTCTCAATATTGCTGCAATTCCTTGTCTAAAATTTAGTTCTTCAAAGCCCTTTAATGCTAGCTTATTATATTCCAATGCTTTTTCTATTTCTCCTCTTCTTAGATAAATATCAGCAACATTAATCATAATAGCAGCAGACATATGTTTGTTTCCTATTGACCTACTATGTTGTTGTGCTTCAAGATAAGAACTAAGAGCTTCAGCTAGTTGTCCCTTCTTAGCACTTATATTTCCAATATTCATAGTAAATATAGCTATCAAATCTTTAATCTTCAATTCCTTAGCTATTTCCAGTCCCTTAATATAGTAATCTAGAGCTTCATTATTTAACCCTAAATTCGCAGTATGTACTCCAAGCCTATTGTAAGTATTTGCTAATCTTTGTTTATTACCAATTTCCTCCCTTATTTTCAAACTTTTCATTAAGGTTTCAATAGCTAGTTTGTAATCCTTACTTGCATCTATATGCATAGCTTTGGCTTCAAGAGAATCGCAATATTCTGTTTTATTTTGCAATATTTCGAATATTTCTATGCTTTTTGGAAGGCTTTCATCTGTAATATCTTGATTTCCTGTTGCTCTGCCACAAATACCTTTATTGAAGAGAAGTCTTGCTTCTTGTAGTTTCAAATCTGTTTCATATGCTTCTTCTGTTTCGCTAATTAAGGTCTCAGCTTCCTTGATTATATTGTTCGCTTCTTTGAATTTACCCAAATACCTCATTGAAGCTATCATTGAGATTTTAGAATCAATCATTATCACCCTTTCACAGAGATTTTCACTTTCTTGAAAAGTATTTATAGACAATACTAGACACTTTTGATACTCACCTAAATCTAGTAAAACACGAGCTTTAAGAATTTGAAATTTTAATTTTTGCCCTGGAACAATGTCAGAGATTTGTTCAGTTTTTTCAAGGTTATCTAATGCTGAAATGTAATTTCCTTTAATTATCATTTCTTCTATTTGAGAATAGTTTTCTTCTAATGATTGCCCCAATTTTAACCCTTACCAAAGTTATTATAGTCTAAAATACACACCCAAAGGTTTTGCTACATAGGTATAATTAGTTGCTTTATTGGATTAAAAACATATTGAATTTAACAAAAGAATTTGTACAGCAATAAAAGAAACCAAGCCTATTTTACAGTATTTTCTTTAGTTTTTCTATAATATAAGGTAAGATCTTTCCTGCCTTGTGTGCAACTCTGATGTCAGCTAAATCATCTTGTGGAGTTGCATCAATGTTAATTATTATTAATTTCGCTCCATTTTTTTTAGCCTTTCGTGGAAAATTAGATGCAGGTTGAACAGATAAACTAGAACCTATAACTAGCATTAAATCACATTTAGCTGCATGTTTCTTAGACATTTTCATTTCCTTTTCAGGCATAGGATCATTGAAATTTACTACAGCTGAAATAATCCTTCCACCACATTCAAGACACACAGGATGATTGGCTTGTTGAGGTTCAGTTCTAAAACCTCTACCATGAATATCTCTATCCCATTTAAGTTCAACTCTAGTAAATCTTGTATCGCAATCCATGCACTTCATTAATTTATAATTCCCATGTAGTTCAGATATTAGGGAAGAATCAATTCCAGATTCTATATGCAGATTATCCACGTTTTGTGAAATTAGATATTTCATTAACTTCATATCTTGTAGTTCTTTGATTGCATAATGAGCTTTGTTTGGTTTAACATCATCAAAGTGTTTCCCATGTTTTGGAGGAAGTCCTTTCTCTTTCCGTGTCCATATCCCGTCTTTTCCCCTAAAATCTGAAAGGCCCGATTCTGTGCTTATTCCCGCCCCTGTAAAAACAACTAAATATTGTGAATCTTTTATCATTTCAGCTATTTTATCAACTTCTCTTTCAATTTGGGGAATATTGCTCATCTAATTTATAGCTTAACTTGTATTTTAAAAATCGTTCTAAATACCAATATTGATTTAAGCAGATAGATATCCAAGTGTATTAGAGTTGAACTAGAATGGATAACAAATACGTCGAAGAGACATATCAACTTCTTATAGAATTGATTCAGAACAAGTGTGTTAATCCTCCAGGGGATGAAATGAGATCAATTAATACAATTGAAAAATTTCTGAAAAATAAGGGCGTTAGCTGTAAAGTATTTGAATCTACAAAAAACAGAGGTAACTTAGTAGCTGTAATTCCTGGTACAGATAAAGAAGCTCCTGGATTGATTTTTGGACCAAGTCATGTAGACGTTGTCCCAGTTACTAAACCTGACGACTGGAAAGAAAATCCATTTGAAGGTGTAAGGAAGGACGGTTTTATTTGGGGTAGAGGTACATTAGATATGCTATTCATTGTTGTTTCACAAGTTCAAGCTTTTGTTTTGCTCTCACAAGAAAAATTCAAACCAAAAGGAGATTTGGTTCTATTTATTGTTGCAGATGAGGAAACAGGAGGGATGTGGGGAGCTGATTGGATGATAAAAAATCAATCCAATGAATTGAGTTTCAATAACCGTAAGATGTATGCTGTAACGGAAGCTGGTGGTATTCAGATCAGTAAAGACAAATTCGTCATAATCAATGGTGAAAAAGGCGCAACAGGATTAAAATTGAAGTTTCAAGGAACTCCTGGACATGGTAGCGCTCCTTACTCAAGTGATAATGCTATACATAAAGCATCTAAAGCAACACTTTATCTTACAGATTATTGTGATAACAAAATACCTATTGATACTACTTACATTAGTCATTTAGTTAAAGGTTTAGGAATGAATTTCATTCTAAGGTCGTTTATCACAAATAGAAAGCTATTTCCAATTATTCTCAAAAACCTCAATAAAGGAAATCCTGAAATGTCAAAGGTTTTGCACAGCTTGAGCAGGATGACCATATCACCAAATATTATACAAGGTGGAAAAAAAATCAACATAATTGCTTCAGAAGCTATTTTAGAATTAGATATTAGGACACTACCTGGTCAAGATTATGACTATATTGTTCTTCATGTTAAGAAAGCGTTAAAGGAACTCGCGGAAGAAACAAGTATTGAAAGAATTGAAGCAAAAGAAGGCATAGTGTCAATGGGCACAGCTAGCCCAGTGAAATCAGATTTTGTTACGGCAATGAGGAATGCTATACGGAAAGATTTTCCAAATGCGAGTTTAGTCCCCCTAATTGCA
>JABCTC010000014.1 GCA_018238545.1 Candidatus Heimdallarchaeota archaeon | reverse complement strand
ACCATCGTCTTCACCTATTTATCCACAGAATGGTATATAAACGCGAAGAAAAGTCAGCTAGGAGGAGTTTTTCCTCATAACAAGATTGGGTAAGTTTCTGCTCATCAGTTGACTACGGTGGTTCGAAAACATTGCATTTTACTCTAACAGACACATTTGGAAACACAGCAACAATTGAAATAAACGACATTAGTACCGCGCCAATATCAATATGGTTTTCCATATCAGGACTTTTGGTTTTAAGTTCAATCATTTATATAAAAAAAAGGAATAAGTAAATTCCTTTCTCTTTTGTTTTTTAATCAATTTGACCCCAAGTGAGAAATTTTCCATCCTTTCTTTTTACCAAAACAGTTCCAAATTTTCTCCATTGTTCTTCTCTGAATCTTACTATGTTGAAATCAGCTTCTAGTTTCTGTTTGTTTCTATTTTCTATAATATTCACTTTTGTTTTTTCATCTTCGAAAAATATTTTCGCAACAAACCGTCCCTCTTTTGGTTTTCTTTGCATCTGCTTTGAGAGATCAAATATCTGTTCGATAGGCAACAAGTCAAAAATAGGTTTGTGTTCACTAACATAAACTGAACCCGGACAAACTTCTAATGATTTATATTCGTCTTTACATTTAGAACAAAATACTAATTGACAGCCATTACAGACTTCCCAGCCTTCTAATGCCGCTTCTTTCACCATCATCAGTGAATTACAAAACGCACATCTAATATAACAGTGTAAAATTTCAAGTTCTTTCAAATTTTTCGAAACTCCTCTGTTATTTTTCTCCTTTCCTCTTCTCCAAACTCGACTAGAGTTCTATAATTATATGACCAAACGTTGTGTAACTTCTTTATGTAACCTTGTTGTACTAATTTTCGTAAACATAAATCTACTTGATATGCTTTCATTCTGTTTGTATCAGTTAGTTTTTCTTTAATTGTCTTGGTAGAAAGAGGTCCAGTTTGGGTTTCAAGGATTCCAATTATTGTTCCAAGAACAATAAACTCACTCTTTAATAATTCTGAAGGAGCATAAAATGCAGATTTCAAACTATACCATGTTTCACCATCAATAGTGTATTCCACCACTTCCAGGCCAAGAATTTCAACAAAGCTTTTGTATTCTTCAATGATCTCACGAAGTGTATCGATATCAAATCTTGTTGCAAGCAGAAGATCAATCTCTGAACTCCCAAAAACGAATATTTTGTTTTTTACCCATTTTCTAGACAGTATAGTAGTTAGCTCTTTGAATAATTCACTTTTTTCTTCATCTGTTATAGCTGCTGGAAGCTTGACAACTTCAGGTTTGGTGCCTTGCATTTCGTCAATATTGTTAAAATCCTCTTCCATTAGCACAATCACTTCTTAGTTTTTCTTTGGAGATAGAAGAACGCTACTAGATATTCCTTCTATTTCTTCATAATCACCATTTTTTGAAAATACAAGATATTCGCCTTTTTGAACCATCCGTATTTTTTTCTCACTAATCAGCTTAGATAAGATTTCAGTTTCAATTACTGATAATAAATCTTCTAACTCCTTTTTCTTGAATCTTTTATTTAGAAGCTTTTCAAATAAGTCTTTTTCATAATTCAATATATCACCATAACTCAAAAAAGTGCTTTCAAACACTCTAAGTCTATCTTGATTTTTCCGAATGAAGAGCTTGATTTCAGCCTTATCATCAGTTGCTATCAACTCTGTTTTAGCTTCGAAATCAATACTGCTATATTCTATAGTAGGCTTCCCCATTGTAAAAAATACCGACTGACATGATTTTGCGACAAATTGCCCAAAATCATTCAATCTTTGTTCTAGAAGAAACATCTGTTCCAAATAACTTGATTCTCTCAACTCACTCATGTTGATGAAGCCCTCATACAGCGCAGAATCCACTAAGCTCTCCCTCTGACTATTAAGGTAGATATATGCATCAGATACTCGCTTCCTATCATTTTCCGACTCATACACTCCAACTACTTCTTTCTTCCTGAGTGATTTAGAATACTTTTTCTCTAATTCAAAGAGAGTTTGAAAGATTATTTCAGACCAATCCCCTGTCTCTTCAACAATAGTTGTCTCAGAGCCCTTTTCTTCACCTGTAGATTCTTGGTCTGTCATACAATCACCTTTGATTCAATTAATATTTTATGTGTAAACTCATCGGAAAGTTGAACATCATCAAGCGAAGGAGTAATTAGAATAAATTGAGGAGTTATAGATCTGTTCTCCTTTGCTATCTCGTAAGTAGCTAAAGCCATTGCAAAAGCTAATGACTTATTTTTCTTATCTAATTTTTGTGTGAATTCATCAATGGCATGAATCGGGGAATGGTTTATCATATGAAGTGCTAAGATTATGGCTTGAGCTATTAACGTTTTTTCTCCACCTGATAACTGTCTATACTTTCTATCATCGCCTTTAGTTTCAGCCTCAATTATTAACCCGGAATTTTTTTCATCATTGTAATTTACAATGCTTAAAGAGATATTCTCAAAAACATCTTTCAGAAGTAAATTGAGCATCTTATTAAGATGAGAAACGATTTGTTTTAAACTACCTTCCCATTCCGCTAAACGTTTTGCCAGATCTTTCTTAAGATTGTCCAAGTGTTTTTGATTTTCTTCTACTTCTGTCTGTAGTACCTCAACTTTACGATCTTGTTCTTTCAGAGTTTCTTCTGTAACTTCAGGTGTTATTTCAAGAAGTTCAAGCTGTCCTTTAATTTTGCTATATTCAGAAAAGATATCTTCTTTATTTTCACGAATCACTTCAGGTTGCAAACCTTTCTCTTGAGCTAAACTGAGTAATTCACTGAGTAGTTTATCTATTTCCTCAACCTCTATTTTCAACAATTCAACATGTCTAATAATTCTATTTTTTCTGGATGAAAGTTCATTGATTCTGTGAGATAACTCTGAAAATTCGCTTCTCTTATTTTGTTCGAGACCTCTCTTGATTTTCAACCCATTATCCATTTTTATTAATTGAGAGGCATGATTTTCGATTTTAGCATTTATCTGCTCCAAACCATTGCGTTCTTCGCCTAATTGTTGTTCCACTTCATTCTTTCTACTTTCTAGATTGATGAATTCTCTTTCTACTTCATCACCTGACATTTCCCATGGACGAAGATGATTTTCTATCTCTCTTTTCTTATTTTCAAGTTCACTTCTTTCCTGAATATATTGACTTTCTTCCGCAGCTAACTCTTCCATGTTAGTGTAAAGAGCTTGTAAATTTTCTCGTATTCTTTCTATTGATAAGTATTTATCCAAAGAAACGTTTAATCTCACACGATATTTACTTGGTGGTCTGGAAAAAGCTTCTCTAGATAGATAGAAGCTCTTACCATCAGTTGTTAGAATATTTGCCCTGATTTGTTTTGCATAATTAGTGAGGAGATTTGGAGGTAATTCAGGAAATGCAAGAACAATGTTTACAAATCGTTTAAGATATAGTTTAACTTGAGTAGAGGTTTTTATTAAATTAATAACATTATCAATCACACCATCTGGTTTCTCCTTCAAACTAGTGGACGTGAGATAATCAGGTTTAGGACCTTGTTCTTCTTCTAATACTCTTCCTACAGTGAAGTTAGGCTTGAATGATGGGAAGATGTTATCATAAATTTCTTTGGCTGCATGATATGCCTCCTCAGAAGTAGCAATGAATCCAAATAAATTTCTACCTAAAGCTTGTTTTATTACTTCAGAATACTTCACAAAATCAGGCAAGATTGTTATAACTTCATAAACTGGTCCAATAATTTCTTTTGAGTAGTGAGAGGATTTGATACCTTCTTTGAATTTTATAGAATCTTTTACAAGATTTCGCTCATATTCACTTAAGTCACCATATAGACTAGCTCGTTCATCTATACGTTTCTTGATCACGTTCTCTTCATTGGATTTTTCTTTCAATTCCTTTGAGATATCTAATATTCTAACATTCATATGCTTCTGCTGCTTCTTAATACTGTTAAGTTGATCTTGAAGGTTAATTTTTTCATTCAAAGTATCATTTGTTTTTACTTTGCGAAATTCAGTAAGTTTCTCATCTAAGTTGTTGAGAGTTTCCTTGAATTGGTTTATTTTTCGTTCCTTTTCCTCTTTTTGTCCCTCGAATCGGCTTACTTTGTCACTTAAAATGTCTCTCTCATTGATCAAGTTATTATTGTCTTTCTCGAGATTCTCAAGTTCTTTTCTAGTTTTATTATAGTCCTCGTTGGTAGATTGGAGCTGTGTGCTTAGATTACTTAATTCATTCTTCTTGGATGTAAGTTCTTCTTTAGATTCTCGCAATCTGTCTTTGCTCTCGAGTGCGTTAAACCAAACCAATTCTCTATCAACATTCTCAAAACGGGTGATAAGTTCTTTCTTTTTTTCTAATCTTTCGAAATTTTCTTTCAGTTTGCTCAGAGAAGTTTTTTCTTTTTCAAGTTGCAACACCAAAGGAGAGAATTCTTTATTTTTTTCATCAACTCTCCTCTTTGAAGTTAAATAACTTGCAAATATCTCTTTTAGTCCAGTAGCTGCAAGAAGACTGTCTAGTTTCTTACGAGGGGAACCATCAGCAAATGAGCTTAGATACCCCTCCTCTGTAAAATTGAGCATTGTATCATCATAAATGCCAATGCTTTTCATTAATCTTTGTACTTGCTTTCGAGCAATAGATTGCTTTTTACCTTTAGTGTCTACAATACTTCTTCTCATATCTCCTTCTTTGTTGATTCTTATTTCTAAATGAAATCTATCTTTGTTTACAATGTTGCTAATATCAGGATCTGAACTAGAAATTATTCTTTGATCATTTATTATAGGATTACGCAAAAATAGTTGAATTATACAATGATCATCAAAGGGTCCAACAAGATCTTTGTACGAACTTAAACTTACTCTGCTTGGTGTATGCCCAATTGAAAGTATAAGAGCTTCAAGTAACTGTGTCTTTCCACTTCCGTTTGCGCCCGAAATTACTATAATCGGCAGTTCAGACAGTTCTAATTCTGTGAACTTATGCATCTTAAAATTGCAGAGCGTCAGACGATGAAATATGAAGTTATCTGATTTTAGTACTAAAGAAGACATCGTATTCCACTCTTGAAATCTAGCGACAAATCAATATTTAAAACCAGCTATTACGAAAGAATAAAAATAAAAGAAAAAGAAAGAAAAATTAGTGTTTAAGTTTTCTTCTTAACATGGTTGAAACTGTTGCAGCAATGAAGATTGCACCTAATGACCAATAAATGGCATCAAATGATCCTGTTCTACGAGTGTTATCTCCACCAGTAAAGACATCAGCACCAGCTGAAGATCCTGTTGATGTTGATTCTCCATAGTCTTCCCAATCTTCATTATCTTGAGCTTGACCATTCATCGCTGACATAACAGCTGCTTCTGGAGGATCACCCATTGGATCATCACCCAGTTCATTCTCAAATCTACTATCATAGACTATACGAATTCCTGGAATGAAACATCCACTGCTTGTTAGGAATAACCATCGCATAGTAATCTCGACTGATTCACCAGGAGCTAGTGTTATACCCATGAAAACAATAACACCTAATCCATAAGCTGTATCATTAGCAATGCTACCTAAAGTGGATTCTTTGTGCAATAAGTCCATTGAAGTTGCATTGTATATCTGATAGATGGTCAAGTGAGTAGTCTCGTCACCAATGTTGGTGATAGTAATAGAAATCTCTAATTCCCAAGGAGCATCATCTGGGATGATGAATAACACAGATACATCGATTGATAGTATTGGTTGTGGGAATGCTGGTTCTCTATTAGTTGTGTCAGGGAGTAACATAGCCCAATCCATATTAGATAATACTAAATGGTGAGTTTCTGCTGCGCCTTCAAAGAAAGCAGTTAAACCGTTTCCGAAATCGATAAATGCTGTGGTTTGACCAACATCAGTATCGAATTCTGCAATAGCATACACTGGATGAATTCCTAGGAATGAATTGGCGAAAACATCAGCTGTTCCGACGTAACTTCCACCAGCAACAACTGTTCCAACGTCATCATACCAGAACATTTCAGCATCTCTAATTTGCCAGTCGCTACCCATTCTTCCATGGAAGAGATAGATTTTGACATTTTCAGCAGCAAGATTTCCAGTATTTGTAACAGAATAAGTTACAGTTGTTGCGTCTCCAACTGTGTAACCAGTTTGATCTAATGAAACATGGATATTAAGAACAGCTTCATCATCGGCAATTTGTAAGTTTATACCGTTACTGAAACCATAATATTCGAAACCTTGTTCATCAAGATAACTATATCTAGCACCTACTGAAATCCAGTTGTTGTCCCATGGACTATAGAAACTGAGTGGGCGACTATATGTGAATGTTGCACCTGGATCTCCTAAACCGAAAAGCAATCTCATCAAGTCATAACCATCTCTTTGAATTGTTTTTAGTTTAATTGCAAATGTAGAATCTCCGTTATCAATTACTTCAACATGCATGATTCCAAATAAATCGTCTTTAGCTGGTATATTATCTAATGCCCAACTGACATTTACTGATTCACCGGGAGCTAGGGATAATATTGTTGTACTTAAGAAAACTTCCTCATGATATGAATCAGATCCAATTACTCCTACATCTCGAACAGAGAATGTAAAGTTCATTGGGTCAGGATTAAAGATAGTTTGCTCTGTGTATAGTAAATTATATAATCGAGTTCCAGTAGCTTCTACTGCACCCCATAGCTCAGTTTCATAATCTGCTAAGATTTCACTAATTGTTAAAAGAGAGGGTGTGTAATCAGCTATATCTATATCAGCTAGAAAAGCGATAGATTCTGATACTAGTATGTTTGAAAGTCCATCGTCACAATGTAGAGCTATAGTTGAAGTTACAGTTCCAGAAACGTCATATCCTGCATCTACAAATGCTACTTCTGATTTCACAACAGCATCGGTCACAAGCGGATCAAAATCAACCAAAGAGCCATTTGCTTTCCATCTATACCAACCCTCTAATACTAGAGCAATTTGGTTGAAATGCTGATCTTCTACAGCTTCTCCTAATGTACCATCAATGACAATATCGATTGTTGCATTTATAACGATTAATGCTGTCTCATCGATTTCAACATCTGGATTTAGTGTTGGCATTTTTGGCCTACTAGCTAGAAAGTCTAGAAAGTCTGGTCCAAGTGGGTAACTTATATCAATATCGGTTGCGTTTTCTGTTCCTGTATTGGTCACAACATAATCCATCTGTAAACGACCTTCATTATTTAGCATGTCTTGATCATATGCCATATTTACAGAAACTCTAGGAGCTGAAGTCAACGCTTCATGATTAATGTCAAAAATAACATAATACTCTTGAGCTGGTCTAGCTAATCGCCAAGGTGCATTAAGCAACCAATCCATTTTTCCAGTTATATGAGGGGCAAAATTATCTGTTCTTGGGGATATTTCGAGAGGATTAATTGTATATGGAAAGTTGAATTTTAGTGTAGAATAGTATATCCCAACACCAGTTTTTGCAACTACATCTGTTCCAAACAACTCTAAAGTTGACATTGTGTAAGTTGTTGTACCTGTAATTGCGGTAGCATCTACGTAGAAAACTCCACGAACAGGAAGCATTCTTCCTTCAATAAACCCTTCACCAATAACAACGGCTTTTACGGGAGCACCACTAACTGTTGCTGGGTCAAGTAGTGAAGCAAAACCTGTACCAACATCAGTTTTTATCTCTGTAATTAGAGTATTAAAAATTGTGTTCTCCATACCACCTGTAAAGTAGTATAGGTAGTTGTTATTTGGAAGTTTGTCAGCTCCTGACCAGAACAAACCTACATCGTAATATGTTGCAAAAAGGATACTTAATTGCACAGCATGAGCAAGACTTCCAGTAGCACCTAAAGAGCCATCAATTTCTAAAATTAATGTTGCATTATCTGCAGCTCTGAAAGGTCTTCTTACAAGATATGGAAGATAATCTGCTTGATCTGAGGCAATAAATAACCAATTCATTACACTTGCGAATAGTGAGTTTGATGCAATGGTTGGAGCGCTCGCACCTAGTAAAATTAATTGTACTAGTGCAGCTGAATCTTTACCTGCTATAATATTCATTTCTTCAATAAATATTGGATCTACTTCGAGGTTTGAACTAGCATTCTGTGAGGATATATGAGCTTGTGTAACTGTACTACTCATTGTTAGTAGAATGATTGTAAAACCAACTAAAGTCGAACCCATAATTGTTTTAAATTTCATTTTAGACCTCCAATTTTTGTCTAATGACAACTATGGTATAAGATTAATATAAAGATTCTTTTAGATTCCAACCAAGATAACAACTTCGAGAAAAATAGAGACTAACGCAACAACAGTCTAGTCATTATAACAATTCATCTGTAATTAATTAGTATTGCAAAAATCAGGAAAATAGGAGAAATTAATTACATCATAATTTTTCTCAATTTAGCTGCTGCATTTTCTGGAAGGATTCCATTAATGAAAGTACCTGTACTTGTCTCGACCGCACCGAGTAATTTGAGTGAGGAAGTGTTTCTTTGTGGCGAATGAAGTTTGAAGTACAAATGGTAAAAAGAAGAATTTTTGGTATTTAGAGGCGCTTGGTGTAAAGATAGGGAGTAGCTTACCTCTTTCTCAAAAATACTATTTATTGCAGTAATAAGTTTTGGTAAAAGATCAATCATTAAATTGAATTCGCTTCTCGTTCCTTGATGTAGGAAATTGTAATGCCGTTTAGGGTAAATATATACATCATACGCATATTTAGCGTAAAAAGGAATTAAAGCGATAACACTTTCATCGTGATAAACTACTCTTACATCCTTATCAAGTTCCTCAGAGATATAATTACAAACCATACACTCTTTGTTTTTCTCGCGATATTGTTGTATTGTGTCAAATTCTCTTTTGATCTCATTTGGTATAAAAGAGAAGGCATAAATTTGTCCATGAGGATGAATTAGTGTTGCACCTACGTCTGTTCCATAGTTCTCAAAAGGCAGAATATATTTCAAGGAAGGGTTCAAGCTATTTTCTTTAGTTGCTGTCATCCATACTTCAAAGATTTGCATAATATTATCTGGTGATAATGACAAAAATTCTGAATCATGTTTATCAGTATAAACAACTAATTGGCAGATTCCATAACCATTCATTTTCTCATAAAACTCTCCCATTTTATGTCGTTTTATTTCTCCCTCTGTCGAAAGAGCAGGAAACTTGTTATCTAAACGTAAAGGTTTAGTAAAACTTGGTACTTCTTCAGAACCTACACATAAGGGACATTCACCCTCTTTCCTGTCTGGCCTAGCTTGCCTTTTCTCGGAAAAGATTACCCATTCTCCTGTAAATGGGTTTTTTCTTATCTCACGGGATGTCATTCGAATTATAATTTATCTTATATTTATTTAATATCTTCGTATAATTAGGAAGAAATTAATCAGTAAATTACTCCCAAAATCTTTTTATGTCCAATCTATTGTTTTGACTCGTGTATTCAACTATAATATTACATGCCAATCTCCAATATGCAGAGATTCCTGTTGATGAGATTCCTAATGTTGTTGAACAAAGCTATATTCCTGTTCTTTCCCTACTTCTTGAAATTCCAAACATTGCAGTCGTACTAAATTTCACAGGTGTTACTCTTGAAATTCTTTACAATGAATATCCTGAAGTTATAGAATTGTTAAAAGAAGGTATCAAAAAAGAGAAATTTGAATTAACAGGATGTGGATACTCTCACCCCATTTTTCCATTATTACCAATTGAAGATATCAATAAACAAATAGAATTTAATCTTGAAGTTCTTGAAAAAACTCTGAATTATGTACCTAAGGGTTTTTGGCTTCCTGAATTAGCTTACGACCCAACGCTCCCAAAAATTCTGAAAGAATATGGTTTCTCGTACATGTTCATCGATGATGAATTATACAAAATGAGTTCGCCATTATTAAATGACGCCAACCTGTACAATACTGATTACTATTCTGCTACTCACTACGTTGTTGATTTCTTAAAGGCTAAAGGAATATTTAGAAAAATATTACTCTTTAGAAAGGCAATAAAAAGGATGAAAAAAATGATCAAAGATACTAAGTTTGAACCCGTTGAAATAAAAGGAGCTAAAGGTACAATTACAGGTTTAAGGGTTCCTCAAAGTTGGTCGATTTTCACAAGTGCTAGTCTCATGGGCTTTCCATTTTTATCAATAAAAAACGTAACAAAAATAATTTCAAGGTTCAATAAACAACCTGGTCTTGTAATTCCATACGGAACAGACATAGAATTTTTTGGATATAGAAGTTTGGTTGATGGAAAATTAATTACTCCTGAATCTCTTAAGAAACTTCTGATTAGAATAACGAATATTGATAATAATTCAATGATATTGCCTGAGAAATATTTAGAAAATAACAAACCATCAGAAATTGGTTATATGAAAACTGGGAGTTGGGCTCCTGATAGAAGATTAGATTTGTGGACCAAAGATGAAGATAATCAAAAACTTGAGCGCTTATGTTGTGAAGCTAGATGGTATATGAATCAATTAACTCCAGAAGAAATCGATGACGAATTATGGAAGCACCTTTTAATGGCTGAAAATAGCGATGGCAGAGGATGGGATCCTATTCCTGAGCGAAGATTGCATTGTTTCAATCATGCCCTTGAAGCTCTTAAATTAGCAAAAAGCAAGTATCTAGAAAAAATGTATGCAAAGAAGAAGTAAGAAAGCAATCAAAGAACAGTAATCTTTATAATAATAATATCTAATTCTCTCTTATTCAAATTATCGAATCTATTAGTGGGGCTTATGGAAATAGAAATTTACATTCATGAGGAAAATTGTAATCATTGTATACCTACTCTGAAATTCTTAACTGCTGTTATTGGAGCACTTAAGACTGATGAAATAAAGGTGAAAGTGCACCAAGTTAACAAGAGCAGGGAAACAGCTGAGAAGAAAGGAGTTCCACTAAACCCTCTACCTGCAATTGTTCTTCCATCTGGATGTATTATAGCGGGATCTTTATCTCATGATTTGATTGGAGTTTTAATATGTAGTTTACTTTCGAAGTCTAAAGTACCAGTTCAGTCTGTTGATAAATTTGAACTTAACAAAAATGAAGCTCTAATCATACTGAATCTTGCGTCAGCAATGATAGAATACCAAGCTGCATATACATTACGAAGAGATAGGTCCTATACTTTTGTAATTAAAGAATCAACAGAGCAGGTTCCACTTGAAAGATACAAACAGTTATCTAAGAATACGAAGATGATGATTCTTACAAACTTCGATGAAGTTCCAAGCAGTAAATTATATGAATTAGGTTTAGATCCAAACGTTTTCCTGGGTCACATTATACGAGACAATATAATCCTTAGTGCAAATCTAATTATCTGGAGAGAGAGAGCAAATCATGTTAGTTTCTTTAGAGTTAAGAGAACTGATGGAGACAAATACACAGGTACATGTTCTTGTTTGCTAGGAGACGGGAAGCAAATGATCAGAGAATTCTATAAACCATTATTTTTAACAGCTGCAACTATCGAGGATGATGGAACAAAAGGATTAGGTCAAAATAGAATTGTTGCTAACGTAAAAGAAGTAAGTACTGATTTAGATCAGTTAATAAGAAGATAACGAGTTTTCAGAATTTCTTTTTCAAAACTCCAAACCCATCACAAAGACCGTACTTAACCATACATTCTCCACTTTTTGTTATAAAATACTTACAATATCCTCCCATAATCTCTTCATATTTCTCACAGGTAGCATTTGATTTTTCATCTTTTGAACCAGTTGAACTTGGTGGCAAAGGAATGTCTACCATTTTTATAACCTTACAGAATAGTGAAGTCAACTGTTGTATTTAATTTTTTGTATAGAGTTATTGATCATTTTAAGACATAATTAGGATTCAATCTTTCGCAGTTAGGGCAACTTTCATCATACTTATCCAAAGGAGAGCCACAACCAGTACAATTGAAGGGTTTCTCTTCATTTTTTGATTCTTTTTTCTCGGTTGATGAATCCTTATTATGTTCCATATTTTATCTATATGGTGCTCAAAGGATAAGAATTTTTTGGGAGAAATGTCATATTTTTCAAAAAATACATCTAGTAGGAAATTTTATTATTGAAAGCATTACATTTAATTGTTAAGAGATAAAAAATGTGAGGCTAAATTATGGTACAACTTACAGTAAAAATCGAAAAGATGTTAGATTCAGAGCCTAACTATGTTTTAATTAATTCTGATTTAGCTAAGAAATATGATATAATGCCCGGGCAACTTATCGAATTAGCACCTTATAAAATAGGGTTGAAGGTTTATACAAGCGATAATTACTCTGAGCAACACTTAGGAATATCAAGCAAAACTTCTATTGAGTTTGGTATTTACAAGGGAGATGAAATTTCTATTAAAGAAATTTCCAATGAAAGGATTATACACCTAATTCATAAGAAGATGAGAGGAGAAGCTCTCAAAGATGATGAAATTATTTCAATTTTTAATTTAATAGACAAAAATCTAATGCAACCAACTCAAATTGCAGTTTTGATGTCATTGTTCCAAGTTCAAGGATTATCACTTGAAGAAACAACATCTGTTGCAAAAGCAATAATTAGTACATCACAGATTCTTCATCCTAAAAAGAAACCAGTTGTAGATAAACACAGTATTGGAGGGATAGCAGGCAATAGAATAACTCCAGTTATGATCCCCATCCTTGCAGCTTCGGGTCTAACAATACCTAAGGTTTCAACAAGAGCTATAACCTCACCGGCTGGGACAATAGATACCGTTGAATTATTGATGCCTTGTGATTTAACCTTAGAAGAAATGACAGAAGTAGTTGACACTACTGGCGGATGTATAGCTAACGGAGAAACAGTAGGATTAGCTGATGTCTCGGATAAGATAATATCTGTTATAAAGACAATAAAGATAGATCCAAGGGAGTTCATGGTTGCTAGCATTTTGTCTAAAAAAATTGCAGCGGGATCGGAATATGTTCTAATAGATCTACCAACAGGGAAAGGGGCAAAGGTCATTCACAGAGAAAATGCCCACGAATTGGGTGGATTATTCACCACAATAGGATATGCACTTAAGATTAAACTTGATTGTATAATTAGTCCAGGAGATAGACCAATTGGAAGCATGATAGGACCAGCATTAGAAGCTAAAGACGTTCTACAAATTTTAACGGATCAAACTGGCAGTAATGATCTCATGAAAAAAGCTCTGTCTTTATCAGGGATTATTTTAGAAGCTCAAAATTGGTGCCCAAGAGGCTATGGATATGAGTATGCAGAGGGAATTCTAAGAAGTGGAAAAGCTCTCACCAAATTTAGAGAGATAGTAGGCGCACAAGGCGGAGATGAGAATATCAAGGTAGATGATATACCCGTTGCGAGCTACGTTGATGCAATATATGCAAAAGATGACGGAGTTGTTTATGGTGTTGAGAGTGCTGCAGTTTCAGCTATTGCAAGACAAGCTGGAGCTCCAAGTGATAAAACTGCAGGGGTTCATCTAAAAGTAAAAAGAGGAAACAAATACAATAAGGGCGATACTCTTTTCGAGATCCATTCTTCTTCGGAAGAGTTACTAACTTCAGCTATTAAATTGGCAACTTCAGATTTTCAACCAATAGACACTGAAAAGATGATACTAGAAGTGATTCGTGGTCCAAAGGAGCTATAGAAGGTAAGATGGATAATCCCAGTGACGTAACATACAGTTACAAAATTTGCAGAAAATCACCAAGATTATCGGCAGATAGCCTTTTTGAACTTATCAAGGAAAATCAAAATGATGCCATATCTATCCAAGTCATTGATCCAACATGGATTGTAAGCAAAAAACATCTTCAAGCAGCTGTATATCATACACTAAAAGCTTTCAAAAACGGTAGAAATATCGCGAAAAGAAGCGAAACAGAATTATTTATCCGCCTTTCAGGTTTAAGACAAATAAAGAAGGCGGTAACAGCATTTGGAATAAATGATCAAACCAGTACCTTACTTTTTATTGCGTATGGTGGTAGTTACAAGGAAAATGAATCGATCTTAGAGCAATTTTTCTCCAAAACAGATTTAGAACAAGTAAAAAATACAGAATTGCCCATAACAGATACTCAGAAGTTACTTGAATATTATAGTTGTGAGAAAGATTCTATTTTGTTAGAAAAAGAGGTTCTGGAAAAAATAGCTGTAGTGGAGATTTTTTAACACAGTTAAGTAGGTAACCATGTACTCAGAAGTTTCACGCCCATCTCTTTATATTGTTTAACAATTTCAGTGATTCTCTCCAACTGTTCTTTTTCTTTATTCGGTGTTGAGAACAGAATAGGTTTTATTTTATGCACCATGCTTGATAATGAACCAATTCCTGCTGTGCTATATGCACGTTTTCCACTACCAGTTCTATAAACTTGATCAGATTCAACTAACAGTTTATTATACCAAAGCGGATGGGCACTCATAATTTTGAAACCATCTTCCTGCTGATAAGAAGTAGGGTCAGATATATGCTGATTGAATTTTTCCAAAGCATTCCTATTTGGGTGAAAAACATTTCGGCTGATAATACCCTTAACATATGTTTGAACTGTTTCAGCTTGTTCAAGGATGTGGAATGGCAGTATTGTTGACACTTCTGTAATTGTAGCGTCTATTTTGTCTGATCGATAAATTTTTTCTGCTGTATATATCTTGCCCAGAAGATCAAGTGGGAGACAAACGCCATTTATTTCAAAATAATCCTCTAAATAGTTCCCTTTGTCAACTGAAAATTCTGTATAATAGATCCCTGGACCAAAAATTACAGATATTCTTTCATCGTTAATTTCTTTAAATGTTTGAGTTTCATCAGTAAGCATGACGATTGTATCTCTTCTCAAATCAACAACGGGGCGGTTCAAATAGATGCCTTTTGTTGGTGTATTAATCAGCTTGGTCCAAGAGGTTATAATTAACAAGGAGTTTAAATGACGATCTTCCATCTCTTGTAATCTCATACTTTTTTTCTTAGATTCTAGTTCTATAATTTCGGTATCAATTCTGTTTAGAATATGTTCAGCTTCAACCAGTCGTCTAGGATATCCCTCATCAGACATAAATGCAATTAGCTGACGAACAGGAATTTCTCCTGAATCAAAATCATAGAGATTACCTCCAGCACCATAATACTGTTTTAAAAGTTCTAATAATGTAATTCTCGTGTTTATCTTCTTATAAGCTTCAGAACCTTCAACTTCTAGTGACATGTCTTATACAAACTTCCAATTTAATTTTATTAGTTTAACTATTGTACTCATTAGTCTCTGTTATAACTTTCAGTTAGTGGATTGAGGATTGTGTGGGGTACTGACCTGTTTCAATTAGATAGGATGCACCTTCTATAGCAAATTCCAATGAATCCTCTAAAGAACTAGATTTTAATATCTGGTGTAAGAAAGATCCATTGAAACAATCGCCAGCACCAACAAAAGTTTTCTTATGTGCAATGTTTTTTGTTTTTAGTTCATAATTTTCCTTTCCAAAAAATTTTACAAAATCAGAAGTATGGAAAATTAGAGGCATGTTTAGAAAATCTGCTATCTCTTGAGGTGATTTCTTCAGATAATTTTGCAGTGTTAACATCTCATGTTCATTAATAGAAAGATATTTTTCTCCACTTAATTTTGCGGTTGACTTTAATATTTTAACAAAATCTGTAAGCCTTTCGAAATGGCTAATATCTGAAGGATCAATGAACATTACTCCTTCGAAACTAGTATCTTGCAGAAGGTTAATCTTTGAAACAACGTCTACTTTCGAATCAAAAACATAGGGATGTTCAGGATTGACTAAACAAAGAAGCAGAGAACTAACCCATTCAATAGAAGTGCTGTTCAGTGCAATGTTGCTGATATGCTTCAGTTTACTTCCACGATAGATGGACACTAATTTTTCAGTCAAGTGATTAGGTGATAGATTGTTTTTCACTGAATTGAACTGTATTTCCCCATCATTTAGATTGAGGATTGAAGTGTAATTTACTTTAGCACAATCAATAACTTCTATTTCCAGAGGTATTTTCCTCATCGAAACAAGATTTTCAAAGAAATCTGATGAAGCACCTACAAATGTAACCTTTCTACCTAAATTAGCTAATGTACGACAGAAATTGAATCCATTGCCACCAGGTGTGAACTCTATATCAGTTTTAGCATGATGAGAACCTAGAGCAGGAAATTTTTCAATTAAGTTATTATTAACATCTAATGGGCGAATGTTGATATCTACAAAAGTTAAATCAAACCCACCAAATATTCTATCATTATTTGACATATATTATCGCTCACATTTTCTCTAATGTTTCAATACCCATTACTTCGAACAAGCTTTCTAAACACTTAGTTATTGAAAGTACAATCATTACTCTAGACTTAACTAATTTGGGATTCTCTGCTTTTAATACTGGACATGCATCGTAGAATTTGTGAAACGCTGAGGCAAGTGAATATGAAAAGTTGGCTACAGAATCTGGTCTTAAGAACTTCGCTGCTTTAACCAAGATTGATGGGAGTTCTTCCATTAGTTTAACCAGTTCCCATTCTGCTTGTTTTTCTATTATCAGCTTCTCTTTTTCAGTAGATTCTAGGATTTTTTGAATATTTATCCCATGTTTCGAAGATCTATTAAGAATACTTAATGCTCTTGCATAGGAATATTGTAGAAAAGATCCTGAATTTTCATTTGGATCAACAGCTTTCTTTACATCAAAAGCTACAGACTTTTGTGGATCCATTTTTAGGATGTGATATTTGATACTACTTGCAGCAACTTTTTTTATAATTTTTTGTTGCTCTTCTTCTGAATAATCTCTCTCTTCAATAATTATTTTAATTTCCTTCTGAGCTAAAACGAATAACTCATCTGGTGTCACATAATCAAATTCTCTTCCCGCCATCTTTCTACCAATTAGAGATACATATTCATAATCAAAATGATGAACTTTGTCTGCAGTATCTATTCGGTTTAAACCATAAAGAGCTAATCTGACAGATAATTGAGGCAATTGTTGCATTTTAGCGATTACATTATAGCATAATGAAGCATTGAATTTCTCAAGTTTATGAAGATGATAAACAATATCTCGACATGGATAAAGAGTGATGCCTTCTGAGTTTATTATTATAGTATCAGGAATTTCATAATTTATTGAATATTTTGTTTTGTATCCTAATTCTTCAGCAATTGTATCATTTCTTAGAAGTCGAGCTTTTCCATCATGTCTTAGGTATTTCTTGTCTTCTAATTCAGTTAACATAGTTTGAACTTCACCTGACCAAGCTACATCTGATTCCCAATCAAAATCATCATGATATATTTCAAATAGGTTTAAGGTCTCCACATGTCCATCTAAAGCCATTTTTGTAACTTCTCTAAACTTTTCAACTATTGATTTATCCTTACCTTCCTGATAGTTCTTAACATACTGATTTGTCATAGATTCTAAATTCTCTATTCTTGAAGATGTCAATTTATTGAGTTTTTCATATACATCTGGGATTCTTTCAATAAGTGAGCTCTGGATTCTTGCTAATTTTGAAAACCATTTGTGGGTATTGTCTTTTTCTTTATTTTCTACAGGTAAAATATTCAAGAAATCAGGTATGGTCTTGAGATCAGAATCATCTAAACTATAGAGAGATGCACTGCTTTGAAGTTTCCAGCCTAGCACGATTAACTTCTTTTTGAGTTGTTGTATCTCTAGAAATGTGTACATGCTAGCATATACTTTACCAAGCCATAGGTCACCTTTTTCTTCAATTTCAAATTTTGTTTCTTTCAAAAGAAAATAGCCTATTACTAAGGGGGCAATTTGTCTTCCTAAATCATTTACATAGTATCGTACATTAACTGCAGCTCCTAGAAATGAAAAAAGTCTTCCAAGAACATCCCCTAGAACTGAACCCCTAAAATTACCAATATGAAGGGGGCCGGTTGGATTGCTAGAAGTATGCTCAACAATTATCCTTTCAGAGTTCAGACTGGAATTTTGACCATATTTAGTTTGTTCCAAAATTGTTTGAAGTACTTGAGTAACGAAAATACTTCTGTTGAATGCCAGATTAAGAAAGCCTCCTTGTAGATTTACTTTCTCGATAATTTTTGGAAAACTGATTTCCGAGATTATTTTCTCACCCAGTTCTATAGGTTTAATCTTTAGCTCTTTTGCAATATTGAAAAGAGGAAAACTAATATCACCTAATTCAATTGAAGGTGGCTTTGACCAAATCAAATCAGATTTCATTGAAAATTCCTTCTCGAGATAACTTTCTATCAATTGTTTTATTTCATCGTAAGGACGTGAAATCATATTTTAAATTACTCCTTGAATATAACTCTTTTCTTGCTAAAAAGCGTTATTAACAATAAAAAGTTTGCTTCTACGAGGTATATTCATAGAAGTAATTTTCCACCAATGTTTTACATAAATTTATAATTTGATAAAATTCCTAATACAAAAGTAACAGATAAATATAAGTGTAAGAAATTTCGAACAAAACTATCTACTGAGTAAAGGGGAAAAGTATGGGTAACGTTTCTAATATAACTACTGATGAATTCAATGAAATATTGAAAAACGAATCTAAGCTTATAATTGTTGACACTTGGGCTCCATGGTGTGGACCATGTAAGAGTATAGAGCCTCTTTTTGAGCAATTAGCTGAAAAGCATAGTCAAAATATGAGATTCGTAAGAATGAATATGGACGAAGAATATACATTTGCACAAAGATATATGGTGCAAAGTCTACCTACTTTCATAATCTTCAAAGAAGGTAAACCATACAGTTCTCTAATAGGTTCAAATCGAGGAAAACTAAGTAAATTAATTGAAGAAACTATTAAAAAGAATTAATTTAGCGTTACATTTTTAGGGGGGGAAACATCTATTTCTTTAGTATATCACTACCCATAAGTGAATAAGTTGTCAACTGAAAGAAAGAAAATAACCTTCCCATCTGAAATCTATGAGTATCTGGTTAGAAAGGCTAATAGTTCTGTAAATGAAACCTTTATTACGATCTCTTTTCCTATTATTGAAATAAAATTTCTAAATGTAAGAAGAAAAGGTAGCCAAAAAACTGTGGATTGGTTATTTGATGAACTCAGTAAACGACTCGTCGCTATATCCAAAAAATATGGCATTGATGTAGGTCAAAAATCTCACAGAAAAGACCTAATGATAGATTATGCAACAGGACACAGTTCTAGTACAATTAAATTAAGTGGTTATCATTACATACCTATCAAATCTTTTGGAAATATACTTACAATAGCAGTCTGGAGCTATATCTTGTTCATATTAGGCAAGAAACCGAGTGAAGATGAGGAAGCTAAAAGATTTCATAAGAAGTATACTGATAGCTTTGAAGATTTCAAAGATCATTGGAATAGGACGTCTAGAAAGAAATTTCCTCTCAGAGATGAGCGCTCGTGTTATATCTGTGGTAAACCTGCGTATGTCTACAATAGATGGATCTATAAAAATAAAGGCTCAAGTGAAGAAGTATATACACCTGTGTGCAAAACACACAGACATCGTTTAATCTAGAACTAGAAGAAACTTTTTAATTTTTAGATGTTTTATTGTTTTTATGATTGGAGATTTAGCGCCTGAAAAAAAGAATAATTTACTGGAAATTTTAAGAGAAATTTCAAAAGATTGTAGTTTGGAAGCAATTGCAGTAGTTAGCTCAGAGGGTCAAGAACTAGCCTTTTTTGCTGAAAAAGGAACAGACCAAGTAATCATGTCTGCTTTAGCTTCCGCTTTGAATTCGGCAGGACAACAAACAGTAGGGCAGATTAAATGTGGAAGCCTTGATCAGGTAATAATAAAAGGATCTGAAGGATTTGTTATTCTCCAAAATTTGGATAGATTTATTGTATTAGCAGCTTCAAAAGAGAATTATAGCCTTGCTTTAGCAATGAATGTTCTTGGAAAACATGCAAAGAAAGTTTATCAGGTACTTACTTCTTAGTTTTCTTCCTAAACATAATTAAGAAAACACTGCATAGAACTAGCGATACACTAATTATTATAGGTCCTAATGAAACAGATGCAACAATTTTGATATCCCAAGATTCTGTTCCAGACAATGAATGAATTTTCAGAATGTACGAGCCTGCTGAGATATCCATATCTTCGATTTTCATATTGAAAATAGTTGTACCATTAGCGAATGACTCAAACGTGTTTTCTTTAACGTGCGTGCCATATTCATTTGAAAGCGTCATATAAAACTCCCAATTTGGCATAATTTTTAATGTATTTGCAGAGTTAATGGTCATCATTATATTGTCTTTTATAGAAACCTCTGAGGATTTAAGAGAATAGTTGAACATCAAACTTCTAACCACAGTTGAACTTATCATATTTTCAAGAAGTTGATAATTATCACCATAATATGCGCTCACGAAAATTTCTGAGTATTCAGATTCATAGGATGAATAGAGATAAGGAGAATCCAGAAACATGTCTAAAGTGTTTCCCCCTACGAAGAGAGAACCATTTGAATAATGTTGGTTACCATAAACCAATTTGTCACTGTAAGGATTGTAATTTGTATTAGTTACATTTAATGAAACAGGATATGGAAGAAAAAGATTATTTAAGAAAAATGGGTCTGAAAGTAAGATATTAAACGATGAAGATACATCTAAACTAACATTTACAGAAAAATCTTGGTAATAGGATACATTAACTTCAGAAAGTATCTCGTTTATTATATTAAAATCACTATTTCTTGATGGTAAAACAATTAAAGCTCCTCCTGAATATGCTCCTTCTGGAAGAACGTAATCAGAAAGAGCAGCTACATCTGCGTTTGAAATTGGGTTAAGCAAGGTATTCTTCGAATTGATTAATGCAATCACTTCAAATTCATTGAGATTCATAGAGTTAAATGTGGAGTAATGTATATCTTGTGAATTAATTATGGGTATTAGACCATATTTCTTTGAAATAGAAATAATGTTGTATAGATTACCATTTAAAGAATATCTGATATCGCTTCCTTCATCTTGGTAATCTAGTAAAATTCTCCCATAAGCCTTTTTCACATTAAATGCAACATTAATTTTTTGAATTGAATCAGCACTTTCAAACATTAAAAATCCTTGATGGAAACCAGTTAGAGCTTGTTCAGTATCAATATTTATCATGAGATCATATTGACCCACAGCTAATGAAGAGGGAAGAGGAGAAACATACAAAACATTTGCTAAGTTTTCAGAAATTGTTAGTTCGATGTTGTCAAGTGCTTGATGTACGTATAACTGGATATTGAAACTTGTTTCTGTATTTTTGAAATAATAATTGTCCAAGTAAGGGATTAATGAACTCGTTAATGCAAAATCTCCATGAGTATTAATATATGAAAAAGCCCCAGAAGAATCTACTAAACCAGAACCTTGAAAATATGGAGCAATTGGTATGTTAATATTCTGTAAAAATGGGGAAACAACATTCAGCGATATTGGATTACAAGTTTTAATTAATGAAGCTTTCACTAAGGAAGGATCTGTGTCATAGTATTGTTGTATTAGAAGGAGACATAACCCAGAAACAACAGCAGTTGCATAACTAGTTCCTGAAACTACATTCAAATTTTTTCCATTTGCAGATGTAGTATTAAGAAGAACACCGGGCGCTACAACATCTGGTTTTAGCCAAGTTGTAGTTTTAGGAATTGAGTCATATAGATAGTCAGAAGTTTCGCTGTCAAAATTTATAGCTACTGGTCCAGCACTACTGTATTCATAAAGGACATTATTATTATCAATAGCTCCTACTGTAATTGCTTTAGAGGCAATTCCAGGGCTTAGTATTGTGTGAAGATCATTGTAACCAAACTCTTCTATTCCGCGAGCATTGCCTGCTGAGACACATACTAATACGCCGCTTTTTACTGCAAAATTTACTGCTTCTACTTCTGGAGAGGTTAAATTTGAAACTACTTTTCCTAACGACAGATTAATTACGTCGGCATCGTTCTCTATAGCCCAATCAATTCCCTGAATAAGTGTTTCTACTGTTCCAACTGAATTATAGTCTAAGATTTTCCCTATCAAGAATTTACAATTAGGAGCAACTCCAGACATATAACCGAATAATCCATTACTTCCTATAATACCAGCTACTTCTGTTCCATGTCCATTATCATCGAAAACATCTTCATTTCTTTGAAGAAAATTCCATTTACCAATTATCCTACTTTGATGAGTCATTGTTTGATTCAAAGCTGGATTACTTGCGTTCAATCCTGTATCCAAGATGGCTATTTTTACATCGTCTCCATATAGAGTTAAATTCCACAAAAAATCTGAACCTATTTTTTCATTGAAATCACAGAGGGATCTTGTGTCATTAATCAAGAGTTCATTGACTGAATTTGCACCATAAATTAGAGAATTATTCCAAATTTCGTTAATCTTCTGTTTATGTATCAGATGAAGTAAATTTTCTTTGGAAATCGAGATAGCTAGACCTTGAAAAGAATGAAAATAAGATATACTGTGCCCAAATTTCTCCAAATATAACTCAGTTGTAGTTGGAGATATTTTTACAACCACCCTGAATTCAGTATCACAGTTTGCTTTTGTGAATTGTTCAAGAAATTTTGTTTCTCTAAATATATCATTTATAGATAGTTTAGTTTCTTTTACATTAACTAGATTAGATGATTGCACGTTCATAATTGAACTGTAGGAGAAAATGCAACAACAAATCAGTACAAAGCAACCAATGTGGTATTTAATTTTCGTTAGATATCTCACGTAAGAATGTAGTATTAAATATTTAAAAATGTAGGGGGATTAACTGCGAATAGTATTTGTTGTTGTTTTTCTATTTTTCTAGGTTAGTATTTAGAAAAGAATCGTATGCATCTTGTAGATTATTCATTATCAAATCAGGACTATTTTCATCCGTGAGATCAGCCAAATCCTTCATGGAGGTTACACCAGAAAGAACTAGACAAGTTTTTATTCCTGCTAGCTTTGCACCTAAAATATCAGTTTCTAATCTATCTCCAAACATAATTGTTTGCTCCTTATTGGTTTGTGAGAGTTCTATTGCAATTTCAAACATTTCCGAATTAGGTTTACCTATTATTGTTTCTACTTTCCTTCCTGATAGTTCCTCAAGAATTTTTATCATTGCCCCACCTCCTGGTATAAGACCTTGAACCGTTGGAAAAGTAAAATCAGCATTTGTTGCAATGAATTTTGTTTCTTCATATGACATTAGTATATTAACTGCTCGAGAGATTTTAACATAATTTAATTCTCTATCCATCCCTGTCACAACATAATCTATGTTATTCATATCCATAGCAAAGATGTCTTCCTCATTAGTTTCTTCATTTCTGTTTACAATATCCACTCCAAAATTGGTAAATTCTTTCTTAAGACCCTCCTCACCAATAATATATACACTAGCAGAGGGTTTTTCTTTAGATATATAGTGAGCTGTTAAGTATGCTGATGAAAGAATATTCTCAATAGGTAAATCTAAACCTAAAGCAGAAAATTTAGCTTTAAATTCATCTCTAGTTTTTGTGCTATTATTTGTGAGTAAAAAAACCTTTTTTTCTCTTTTTTGTAACAACTTGATAAATTCTATTCCTCCAAGAAGAGGCTCATTTTCCTTATAGATAACTCCGTCACCATCAAACAGAAAAGTATTGAACATGTCGAAAGGATTAGATAGGGAATCCATAGTATTCAAAAAACAATCTTCTCCTTATTCATAAATACATTGGAGCGTAGATGACACAATAAAGAGAATTATTAAAGGAAAATCAATGCAGATTTAAAAAGAGTAGTTTAAGACAATTTCTTCTAGATTTGAAGCTTGTTATGCGAAGTTTTTTATTTATCTCCGTCTATTATATCTTCATGTCATATGTTGAAAAAGCATTTTATCAGTATATCAAGAACATATTCACAAGTGGTTTCAGAATACTCTTTAGTAAGAAATACTTATTTTATACAATAGCATTCTTTCTAATATCAGTTACTTCAACGGTTTTCTACTTAATTGGAGCAAATATACAATCGGTTTCCGCTGAACTTCTAAGAGAGATAAGTTCTATCTTAATCGTGGTGGAATTATCCTTCGCTGTTACATATGTGTTTTTTGGTTTACTATTTGCTAGATATCCCTTAAAGTATTGGGGAATTCCTGCTTTCATAGCAGCTGCGGGTGGATCTGCGACAATATATTTCCTCCCCGCAATATCACCCTATATTGCAGCAATTGGGTATCTTGGTTGGATTTTAATTTCTGTATTTCTAACATTCTCTTTATCACGAAATTTTTGGGGAAATAGAATGTTTGGGAGTGTAATGTTTATTGGAAAGAGAGCTGATGAAGGCTCGGTACTGTTTGGAAGTGTTGTTTTCATTTTGTCATTAGTTAACTTGGGCATGACGGGATATCTCATCTTCAGGTCATTTAATCAATTCAATCTTTCTTTGCTAATAACAGCTGGATTCTCGCTAATAGCTATTATTTTAGTTAACATAATTATTTTTAAGCTTGGCAAAAAAGATGATGTATTTTACACAATTTTATCTTTCTTCTACGTTATAGCTTCCTTTACTCTTTGGAAACTAACATATTACACTGTAACGGATTCATTACCTAGCGATAATGTTGGAAGCGTACTAGTTGCATTGTTTTTCATTTTCTATACTGTTTCTAATTATGCAAAGAAAATCAAGAAAATAGAAGCAGATTCAACTAAAGATGAAACTGTTGAACAAGAAGAAAAAGAAAAGAAATCAATAGAGATAGGAGACATAGAAATAGAAAAGATAGATGAGGAAGGGGAGGAAAGATGGGCTCTTCTTAATATCCCTAGATCAATCGGACCATTAGGGATACTTATGACTGTTATGGGTTTGATTCTAAGCTATCATGTGACTTATCTGCAATTTCTATCGGGTGACGATATTTTTAGTGAGTTCTTCTTGACAAAGAATGAACTAGTTGGAATAAAAGATAAATTTGCAGTAATATTACTTACTTGTTTATTGATATTCTTCTTGCTTAACTATTTATGGTCTGAAGATTTTAGGAGATATGGCTCACCAACTTTATATCGATTTGAGTTTCTACCACCTTACGAAGAACTAGTAGAGAGAATAGACAGAGTTCGAAAAGGAGAAGATTCTTGGAAACAATATGCAAATACGCTTATTAAACAAGGTGTAAAGGCCGGAGCTAAATCAACTGCAAAGAAAGTATTTGTTGATCCATCTAAAAAAGTAGCTGGAACCATAACTGGAGCATATACCGCAAGCAAAAAAGGCGTAACGAAAGGTTTCAACAAAGTTTTCAGAAGAAAAGATAAGAAAAAGAAGAGATAATTTCCTCTTCATTCTGCTTTTTCTATATTAGTTTTTAATTTTGTCAGGTGTTCTACAAAAAATGTTTTAACTTTATCTCGTTCCCCTTCATAAAACTTCAGAGAACCTACAACTTCATGTCCTCCTCCCTCGACTCCAGCTTCAGATATCTCCTTTCGCATTAATTTTACTACTTCAGGGAAATTGATGTTTAATCCTTTGGAGCGAAGTATAAGAAAATCTGGTCCTTCCCCCAGTGTTACAACTGCTTTGTCCTTATTTTTAGAGCAAAAATGGTCAAATATCAGTCCGGTTATTTTTCCAGGATTTGGAAATGTGAAACGATGGGTATACAATTCAACATCAATTGTAACTAGAAGTGTTCCATTTGCTAATACTTTCTTTTTACAATGAGGTAATGAGTCTTTTAAGGAAGTTTCAAGTAATTTTTTTGCTTCATTCCCAATTAGATTATACATTTTAGAATGCCATTCTTGATTAGTTTCAATTCCAAAAAGTATTTTCATAGTATTATAACCTTCAGAAAATCTTAGCTGATAAACCTCAAAATCAATAGCTAAACCTATAGTTCTTAGATCATCAACAGAGTAACCTTTTTTCTCTGCAAGTTTTATATACGCTATAATTTCTTTCCCTTCGACCCTGTCCATTAACCCCGCTATTGCGGGTAAATGAATGATTTCTTCGTGAACATCAGGATAGATAATTCTAGCTAGTTCAACACCTAACATTCCAGCTGAAAGCTCATAACCTCCACCAACAAAATAAGGATTAACATGAATGTCAACCAGATCTTGTATTTCCTTGTCTGGTAAATGGTGGTCTATTACAATTATTTCTAAATCTAAAGCTTTTATCTGTAGATATGGGAATAAGGACTCTGTACTAGATCCAAAATCCAGACACACAAACAGAGGTAGTTTATCTCCAAATCTAACTTGATCAGCTAAAGCAAAATCCAAATCCTTTGTAACATCAATAGCATCATAAAAAGGAGGCTTGTTTGGAAGTCTTTTCAGTCTAGTTCGTATAGTATCAGGATCGTATCCTTCCGTCTCCATAAGTTTCTTAATAGCTAATTGTACTGCAAAACCAGCAACAGTTCCATCCGCATCAGCATGATTTCGAACGTGAATTGGTTGCCCAGTTAAAATTGCCCGTTTTATTCGTTTAGCAGCATCTGTTAAACCAGGTCGCAGCTTATCGAGTATCGGACTTTTTATTGAAAAATCAATTTTCTTAGGAGTTGCTTTTTTATCTATCGCTTTTTCAATTTCATCGATTAGGATATTACTTTCATCAGAATCTAATTGGTCCATATCACGAATCTCAATCTGAATAACATCACGATGAGTATTAATTTCACCAAATACAGAAACTACCATATCTTCTTCAAATTCAGGGAAGGCTCTTTCACCGGGTTTAGTGAAAGCCGCTCCACTTATTGAGCCTGTAGGATCAACTAAATTGAATCTTGTTGGACCAGGTGTCTGCATAACTGATACAATCTTAGCAGTTAGTCCTATAAATGAGCCCATCATATTAGGTTTTAAATCCTCAACCCGAAGCTTCCTAACTCTTCCTCTTAACGGTTCAACAACAAATTTTTTGAAATGGACAGGAACACCGAAGAATTTTCCTTTATCATTGATATAAGATATCTTTACAATTACTTCTTCCCCTATATCCCATGCATAATCTTGTGTTACATCATTTGAGCGTATTAGTACATTGGTATCTGGTGCAACCTTAACAAAAACACCCATCTTTTTCACACTTTCAACTCTTGACAGAAGATGCATCTCCTTTCTCACTAATTGGGAATCCATTGGAGGTTTAAGCGAGTATACTACAGGATCTTTTTTGTTTTGGCAAGTCAAACACAAACCTGAAGAAGTTTGGGTTTTCATCATTTTATTACATTGTTTGCAGAAGAAAACGAATTTTGAGCCATCACATGTCTTGCATTTGGACTGAAAAATAACTTTTCCTGTACCTTTGCATTTCTCACAAGGTTGACCTTCATCTCCACTTCCTAACGAAAAGGATGTTTTTCCAATCCCTAAACATGTTGGACAGTTCATCTTTTCAGTAATTACAGTGCCTTTACCTTTGCAATTCGGACATTTAGCTTTCAACATATAACACCTGTTAATTTAGAATAATAACTAACAAAAAGAAATTATAAAAAAGAATTGTGATTATCACCTTAATCTGGAATTAGTGCTATTTCACTGAAATTTAGAAGTCTAGTAAAAAATAGGTTCCCAATTTCAAGTTTCAACTTTTTAGGATCATCTTGAAATCGTTCTGCTGCACTATACAATTTCATGGATAATTCTATGTCACCAAAAACATAATGAACATAAAAAGCAAGATCTTTTGCATTAGTAGTCTCTTCTGAATCTTCGCATGCACAAACGTGCTTATGCAAAACATCAGGATCAATCTTAGTAACACATTCATAAAGTTCCTCTAAAGTGCTGGATGAACAAATAACTTCATCACTATCAGAAGAAACAAATTGGAATCTGATATTTTTCCCTTCCTCACCATTAGCCATTTTTGCTAATATTTTTAACGTTGTAACATCCATAATTTTCAACCTTTAGTACTTAGATTATTTAATCATCATTGGGGCAAGCTGTTGCAATAATCTCTTGATATTGTGCTCTAAAAGACCTCTATTTTCTTCTTTCGTTGTAATTATCACAGCATAGTAATATTCACCGATTGGTCTCAGATATATTAAATTATCTTTTTCCTCAATGGTTACACTCATCAAAGTAAATTCATTCATGAGTTGTTTAAGCGATTCTTTTGCTAAAGATAACATTTTTTCACTTAACCATTGAATAACCAATCGTTCAAATTTTTGTGAGGATTCAGCTAATAATAGTGCATCCTTAGCAGTTATTATTGAACAACCAAGTACTCCTTCAGTATTTGATTCAAACTCATGTAGCATTTTTTCTATCTGTTGTCCTGATAAGCTCATTTTATCCACCAATTCTCTAAAGAATGTTTAACAGTTTACCCTTTATCAATCTTATCTTTGTTTGTGATTTAAATATTTCGCGTGTTTAAAAATTATTCTGACTAATGTTCATTTATAGTAAAATGGGAGATTAATATAAAAAGTGGCAATAAATCACACTATCTTCTTGAAAAAATGCATAATTCTGCTCAAATGTGGAATCATTGAGTTAAGTTCGTCTTCTGAAAGACTGAACAAAACAGTACGAGCAGCATGTTTGCTCGCTGTATTTGTAAGAACCCAGAGTTCTTGGTTTTCTATCTCAATCTTCTGAGGGTAGTTATGATCCGTATCTAATGTTTTATCTCGAATAACAGGATTGGCTAGAACATTCTGTATTAGGGGGTATACTTCGTCTATTGGTTTTCTGCTAAAAGCGAATGGAATAAGAGCGTTATTTTTTGCAATTACAAATAGACCCACTAAAAGTTTTTTGTAACCTAGAAAGAAGTTACTAAGAGTTTTCTTTATTTGATTCATGATTTCCTCTGTAAGAACAATTTCGTTTACCAAAACCTCTAGATAAAATTGTTCCACTTTCACCTCCGGTATTGCTAAGATAGAAGGTGGAGGAGGAATAAGTATTGCGTCGTCAATTGAAACTGACGATGGGAGCTTTTCACCTTTTCTCCTCATTTCAACAACTAATTCAAGTGGTATTAATCTCTCTTTAATATCAATAAGAGATTGAATTTCAGATATATCTTTATCAGATACTATGAACTCATATTTTGTTGCTAATTCATCGAGTATAGCTTGTTCTTGTTCTTGAGATAAAGCTTTCTTCATTATAACAATAAGTAATTTTTTATCATAAAGAGATCTAAACAAAAACTTCGCTTTTCCAAAGTCCATCGAGAGAACTTCTTCATCACCAATTGAATATGTATAACTTTGAAGAGCAGAGATAAACCCCAAAACCAAAACATTGTCTATGTTAAGAAAATCAGAGAATTTCTCACTATGTAAACTTATACCTTGATCGATTATATGGATTGCAAACATTTGATCCTTTAGTGATGAAAGATTAATACTCATCTATTAGATAATTACAATTTAGGATTTTTATGATTATTGCTACTGTGCGTCAGAAAATCTGATATCTTAGATTGTGTATAGAAAGAAATTCCCTGTGACTCCAAGTTTTTTCTAATGAATTTGGGTGATGAACAATAAAAGTGAACATTTCTCTTCCATATTTTACTTAACTCAACATTTTCTATAAAAAATGGTTTTTTCCGCCAATTCTTTTTTCTATTCAAAAAAATACCATAATCCTTTGATAGTATCAGATATCCTATGAATACATAATGTTCAAAAATTTGGTTGCTTGATTTCCTTTTTGTTTCTCTTAAAATAAGAGCTTGTACGTATTCTTCTAGTTGTAGAACAAATTTTTCTTCTACACTGGGAGTAACATTTTGATAATGCTTTACCTCAAAAATAAGATAGAATGTTTTTCCCTTATATTCACGTTTAGCTAATACATCTACTCGTTTTTTCCCTATAGATCTTTCTTCCCACACGTTAAAACTTTTGTCTGATAGAAACTTAGCTATGGACTTTTGAGCTATCTTCCAATCTGGAAGATTTACTTTTTCTTCAGAGTTCATAAGGAGTTTTCCCATTCTTCGAATTGGGCAGCTGATTTGTAATCCTTGTTTTTTAAAGCAATGTCCTTAGCTTTCTGATAGCACTCTCTTGCTTCATTTTTTAATTTTAGTTCTTCGTAAAGAATACCTAAGTTAGCCCAAGAAATAGCTTTCTTTGGTTCAATATCAATAGTTGTTTGATATGTGTCAATAGCTTCATCATATCGCTTTAACTCTTTCAATACATTTCCAAGATTATTTAATGCAGCATGATCATTAGGATTTAAGGAAAGTACTTTTCTATATGTTTCTTCAGCTTTCTTGTAAAGGTTTAATTCTTGATAGGCAAGACCTAAATTGAATAGAATACGAGGATCAGCAGCATCAAAAGAGATTACTTTTCTGAACGCTTCACTTGCTCCAAGATAATCTTTAGCTCTCATAAGCAAATCACCTATTTTATTCCATAGAGTAGTTTCATCCCATGGAAGATAGGAGGATACCATCTTGAGGATTTTTACAAGTCTCTTGTCATCGTGTAAAACTGTAAGGATTGAAGTGATTTTTCTTAAGTATTTCTGAACTGATTTACCAGACATAAGAAGCTCTTCGTATATCCCAATTGCTTCATCAAATTTACCCATTCGTTCATAAACTAGAGCTAGGTTTTCCATTATGTTAGTATTTTCAGGAAACTTAGAAACACCAATTTGAAGAATTTCTAATGTATTATCATATCTCTTCTTTTGTATAAGTCCATCAACAAAATTTAGAATCGCAGCAGCTGAAGGCATCAACTGTATCTGTTTGATAAAATAATCATATTCTCCTTGTGATTCAATAGTAAAAATCATTCTCCCTGCCAATTCCCAACATCTTTGGCTGGCAGGATCAATTGTTAAAGCTGTTTTCAAAGACTTTATAGCTTGATCATTCTTATGTTGTGCAAAGAAACATTCAGCGAGCTCACCCCAATACTCGGGAATCTCACTTTTGATCTGAATTGCTTTCTTAAAGTATTCTTCTGCTATGATATAATGTTTGCCTTCCAAAGCAGCACTACCAATGAAAAATTGCAGAACATGACTATCAGAGAATTTCTGTGAGATACTTGTAAGCTGAATGAAAGCTTCATCGAAGTTCCCATTTGCTAATTCTTCTTGACCTTTCACAAATTCTTTTATGGAGTACAAGTCTCTCAGTTCTTGTTCATATTGTTGTTTTAATTCTTTAGATTCTTTCACTTGACTCCCTAAAGAACGAAGTGAATGATACATGGGGTAAGTAGTTGAAATATTCAAAATCCTGTAAGAATCTGCACTTGAATCAGTTTTTTCATTGGTTGAATGCTCAATGAAATCAGGAGGCAAATAAAGATAACATTCCATTGCATCTGAATGCATCCCCTTATGGATATAAATTGTCATAAGATTTGTCCAAGCAAAGTGGTTATTGTCTAGTTTCGCGAGATTTTTGTACAAATCTAAAGCTAAATCAAATTCCTTCAATTCGGAGAGAAGGTTTGCTAAAATTAGAATTTCATCGTTTTTCTCTTTGTATGGAAGAGAAGCAATGTTTTTCTTCAGTGTTTCCTTAATTACACCAAAGTTTTGATTAAAATCATCAATTATATTTCTGTTTTTAAAATCGAACAGACTAGAATTAATGTCACCAGGGTGGTAGCAGGCATAGATTTTATTTGTCGAATGTATGATTTCAGAAGCTATAGTATCCAATAGGACGGCGGTATTTTCCAACAATTCTTCTAAATTTCTATTCTGTTCTTGAGTCATTAAGCTTTACCTGAAACCAGACTTTCTACTGTGACCTCTAAAGCAAGTAAAACTTGCTGAATTAGTTCTGAACCATATTTTGTGAGCTTAATTCTCACGAAATTACTTTTGTGAATCTGTTGTATATAAACATTTACTTGAATTTCTATTCAAATCTGGTTTAAGTAGCAACTATACATATATTGTACACGAATTCATATAAAGTTAAGCAATCGAACAAAAAATTCTAGTGAAAATATACTAAATTTATAGTTTCTTAATTATGCACCTTAGTCTTGACAAAGATTTTAATAAGGCACATTGAAAGAAGAAACGAACTTATGAACAATAATCGCTCGGGCAAAGTATCCAAGATTGAAGATCACTACACTTTTTGTCCCACCTGTGGAAAAATTCTGGTGATAGACGGAAAATCTAGATGCACAAAATGTGGATCATATATCGCTGTAAATGACAGCTTAGGAAACGGAGACATTGATTCAGATCATTTACAAGAAGAATTGAAAGAGAGCACAGTAGGCATTAAAAAGGACATAAGTTCAGCAACTGTAGAATGGGAGAAGTACTTTCCTTATCTAGAGATAAGACCCCTACAAAAACAGATGATAGAAACGATTTCTGAAAATATGTCTGAAGGCTCTCAAATTATTATTCAAGCTGCAAATGGTGTTGGAAAAACCATCTCTTTATTATCAGCTACTTTGCCAATAGCAAAAGAAAAAAAGAAAACAATTGTATATTGTTGTAGAACTCATCAACAAATGAGTAGAGTTGTTGAAGAATTAAAACTAATAAAACAACTCAATCAAATATCAGGTTTAGCACTAAGGGGGAGAAGAGAATTATGTTTACATCATATTATCAAAAAATTCTCAGTGGATGCAGCTAATGCAGCTGACATCTGCAGGTTTCTAAAGAAGGAAGGAAAATGCAAATATTTCACAAACCTTGCAAATAAATCAAAGTCAGATAGTGCAGATAAAATAATTCAAAATAAGGTTCTAGACAGTAAAGAATTAATAGAAATTGGTCAGAATCTCGAAGTGTGCCCTTTTGAAATTTCAGTCAGGTCACTTCCTAAAGTAGATGTGGTTGCAACAAGTTATCAATATGTTTTCAATCCATTCATTAGAAAAATTCTCTTAACCAAGCTTGAGAAAGAGCTTTCAAATCTTATAGTTATTATTGATGAAGCACACAATCTTCCTTCAACTGCTGTTGATATAAGTAGTTCAAGTTTGTCAAACTATTCTATTGATACTGCTTTGTCAGAAGCTATGAAACACAGAGAAGGAGAAGTTTATGATTTTCTTGAATCTTTTTCAGCTACTTTGATGAATGAAATAAAAAACATGGACAAAAATCAGGAAATAAGAATTGATTCATCGGATTTTCTTCTTACTGTAGAAAGAAGAGCTAATATGACAATAGATAAAGAATTAATTCAGTCTCTCAACCATCTAGGTGATTTAGTAAAAAATCAGCAAATCAAGCAAAACAAAGCACCTCTATCCTATGCTTCAGCTGTTGCAAATCATCTTAGTGTTTTAGTAGAAACTAAAGAAAAGGTTGAATTCGCCCATTTTCTGACAAAAAGTGAATCAAAAACTGGTAACCCAATTCCAAGATTAGTAACACTGTCGTTAGATCCACGAACAATGACAGAAGAAATATTCTCAAAAGCATATTCGACAGTTTCTGCATCTGGAACACTTGACCCAATTGAATCATATATGTCTTTAATTGGTTTAAATTCAAATAAGGTTGTACCTTTACTATTACCATCACCATATAAAAATGAAAATCATGTAACTTTAGTAATCGACAAATTATCATCAAAATTGGAAGATAGAACACCTACAACTTATGCAAGCATGGTAAGTATCATTGAAGCAGTTGTAGATTCAACTCCGAAAAACACGGGTATTTTTTGTGCAAGTTATGTTGTAATGGAGAGTCTACTCGATTCGGATCTTGAAAAGAAGTTGTCAAAACCGTTATTCACAACTCACAAAGGTATGTCTTCTTTAGAAACAGATGATTTAATCAATGCCTTCAAGAAAGAATCTAAGAGAGAGGGTGGAGTCTTATTATCCGTACTTGGAGGAAGGTCATCAGAGGGGAGCGACTATCCTGGTAGCCAAATGCAAAGTGTGATTGTAGTGGGGATACCTTATGCTCGACCAACGCCTACTGTCAATGCATCTATAGAATATTTGGAAAGCCAATTTCCAACCAAAGGAAGAGAATTTGGGTATAATATTCCTGCATTAACTAGAGCTTCTCAAGCAGCTGGAAGACCTATTCGTAGCTTAGAGGATTATGCCGTTATCGTACTCCTAGATTACCGATTTGCTCGTCACTATTATAAAAAACACCTCCCCAACTGGTTAAAAGAGAACTTTCATGTCGTTCAACCAGTAAAAGAAAAAATTTCAGAGAGGTTAAAGAAGTTCTTCGAATTCCATGGTTAAGAGAATACAATGATTCGTTAGAAACAATTTTATTTTAAGTATGAAAAGTAGTAATATGAAAGTCATTTTTGAACCTGAAAATAAGCAAAATATCTCAAACCAATTAGAGAAAATTGCAGAATATTATCAAACATCTGTGTTAGAACAGGATATTGGTAAAGGAAAATTTGTTTTTGTTAAATCTAAAATTAAAATCGTAGAAAAATTTAGAGATCAAAAAACGTTGATATATGTATGGGGAGCTAAGGATGAAGATATAATTTACCTAAAACAGTTTTTTGGAGAACCAATTCAAAAAATAGTTGAAAAAATGACACCTCTCGCATTTGCTTCTGAATTGAATGAAATCCCTAACGCAGATAAACTAACAAAAGAAGACATAATGACTCTGTTAGATGTAACAGATAGAGATTTAAGACAATATTCACGAATGTTAAGGTCAGCAGCAAGAAGATCTTCAGCTTCTGCAGATATAGTAAATGCTTATGAAATTTTAGAGAAAATACTGTAAACAGCATTTCAAATTTTTGTTTTGTCGATAAATATTTATTAAGTGAAAAAATATCATATAATTATGAAAAGAATAAAGATTACTAATTTTGTCTTGTTAGTTTTACTATTCAGTTCGTTTGTAGTTCTTGATTTTTCACATACTGTCTCAGGGGAAGAATCCAACATACAAACACCAACTGATACAAAACTTGACGCACTTACGACGACGACTTTTAAAGGAACTACAAATATCACAGCTTTCGTAGGACCAGATAATGCTCATGCTATAGTGATAGGATCTATAAAGAATGCCGTAACTTCTTTTTATTTAGAAGTCTACACGCTTTCGAGTGAATCTTTAGTTGATGAATTGATCGCAGCACATGGCAGAGGTGTTGAAGTCATTGTTCAACTGTCTGATGATAGAGTTAATAGTTATGAAGATGCCTACACAGAAGAAGCAGCATGGAGGTTAAATGATGCTGGAATTGATGTATACTGGACAAGTTCTACATTTGTTTTCACTCACGCAAAGTTCTGGATTGTAGATAGTCAAATCGCATACGTTTATTCAGGTAACTGGGCACCATCAAGCATGCCTGAATCACCTGAAGCTAGAACGAATAGAGAGATGGGATTTGTGTTTAATGATGCTAGTATAGCAGCATATTACGAAGATGTGTTTAATGATGATGGTTTAATTTCCACACCATATTCAGTAATGGTCCATGGAGACGATTTACAATCACCTGAAACAAGCGGTACATACGAACACCCATTTTCTCCAACTACCTTTGTTGAATACGCTGAAGTAACACCAATATTCGCTCCAGATAACAGTTACGAGCTTATTTCTAGTATGATAAAAAACGCTACAACTTCTATAGATTTAGAATTACAATACATCAAATTTGATTGTGATGCTTTGTATGATGTTATAGATGCAGCTTTAAGAGGAGTAGCTGTAAGAGTTCTAATTCCTGAACCTGATTCAGCTACTGGAAATGTAACTGAATTATTAATTAATAATGGTATTCAAGTTAAGTTCTTCAAAGGAATGTATGATCACAATAAATATATTTCAGTTGATGATGAAACAGTTCAAGTTTCTAGTATAAACTGGTCTAATAACTCGTTTGTAAATAATCGGGAAGCTGGAGCTATAGTAAAGAATGCAAATGTAGCAGCTTATTTCAAAACAGTATTTGACTATGATTGGGCTGCTGGAGAAACTCCAGTTGGTTATGCTCAACCAGTTGCTCTTGTATCACCAACTCCAGGTGGAATTGCTTCTGGAAATTACAACTTTCAAGCCTCATTTGCAGTAAACACATATACTTCCGGTGAACTGCTGATAGATTCTGTTTCAATTCATACTTGGACAAATCCAATTGGAATTGTAAGCAAAAGTGTTGATACATCATCATATACTGATGGTATTCACACAATCAAAATAATAGGAACACCAACAGTGGGAAGTCCGATAGAAATCATAAAAGATGTTAATATTATCAACACTGGAGATTGGTTACTCCTAATATCAGAAGTTAGGTATGATGGCGATTCAGAACCAAATGGCGAGTATGCTGAAATCTATAATGGTTTTAGTTTTGCTGTATCTATTGAAGGATGGACGATAACAGACAATGAAGGCGTAATCACAATACCTGAAGGAGCAGAAATTAGTAGTTCTGAGGTTTTAGTATTTGCTCAAGATAGTGCAACTTATGTTAGTGAAATGAGTGCTTTAGGCATAACAGTAGCTGCAGCAGATTATGGTCTTGGAAATTTAGCTCTTGGAAATACTGGTGATGAAGTGATACTAAAGGATTCAGCAGGAAACACCAAAGATGCAGTTGCTTGGGGATCAGGAAGCGCATCAGGTACAACTTCTTGGAGCGGTTCTACCACAGGTGAGGATGAAACCTTACAAAGATATCCAGCTAATGAAGATACTAACAACTGCGATACTGATTTCATAATTGACACTCCATCTCCCGGAGATGTAGAGATTACAGCTGCAACTGAATTCACTGAATTAGGGTTCTTCATTATAATAATTGGATTGATTGGTATAACATCTATCTTCTTTGTTAAGAGAAGAAAATAACCCTTTACTTCATTTTTTTCTTTTTTGTATTTTTATATTAAAATCACCTTAAGCTAGTATGACATTAGCTAATCAAATGACATATTTCTCTGAAAAGGAACAATCATTTGATAAAATCATCTTATACATGGATTTAGATGCTTTTTTTGCTAGTGTTGAAATTCGAGAAAATCCAAAACTTTCTGGTATTCCCTTAATTGTAGGAGGTAATCCTCAGACAAAGAGAGGAGTAGTAAGTACTTGCTCTTACGAAGCTAGAGAGTATGGCATTCATTCAGGCATGCCCATTTCTCAAGCAGTGAAATTATGCCCTCACGTTACAATGGTCAGAGGAACTTACAATCTCTACTCTAAAGTATCAGAAAATATTATGAAGGTTTTATCCAATTATTCTCCTATTATGAAGATAGCAGGAAATGATGAAGCATATCTAGATATCACTAATGTAGTTAGTGATTATGAAGAAGCTAAAAGATTAGCAATGGAGTTGAAGGACGATGTCTATGCAAGTGAGCATTTAACTTGCTCTATAGGTGTTGCACCAACAAAAATATTAGCGAAAATTGCAAGTGAAGTAGATAAACCTAATGGATTAACTGTGTTAAAACCCTTGGAGATAAGTGAATTTCTTGCACCTTTAAAAATAACGGTTATTCCCGGAATAGGTAAAAAAAGCTACCAAGTATTTCAAAGCAAATCGATAGAAACTTGCGGTGATTTAGCTAATTTACCATATCAGATAGTATTCCAAAGATTCGGAAAATACGGATTGAAGACATGGAAGTTAGTTAATGGTTATAATACAGAAAAAACTGATGACAAATTCAGTAATCACGAAAGGAAATCGATAAGTGAAGAACGTACATTCTTCAACAATTATAGCTCGTGGTTGGACATTTGGATTCATATTGATTCTGCTATAAAAACTATAGTTTCAAAAGCTAAAGAAAAGAAAATGCATTTTAGAACGATAACTCTAAAAATAAGGTTCAATGATTTTGAAACAGCTACAAGAGCTCGTTCTCTTCAATGTCATGAAACATCTGAAAAGCAAGTTAGAGAGGTAGTAAGGGGTTTATTAGAAGAATATTCTTCAAAAAACCCTTTTAGTATAAGATTAGTTGGTGTAAAAATATCAAATCTAAAAAAAATAGATGCTCATCAAAAAACTTTAGCACAATTTTTTAATAAGTCAGACTAAATAAGGACATAGAGAAAGGAGTATCTCATGTCTATCAAGCTTCCAGATTGGTATGTATTAAAAGATCCAGGAGACATTAGTATAGACGTAGCTAGTTGGTACAAATTTGCAGAAACAAGATTAGAACGTTTTTTAGCTGAAGATGAGTGGATTATAAATAGACCTAACTGGATGTCCGATGAGGATTGGTTTTCAACGATATCAGAAGATATAGGGGGGCATCTTCTTCTTAGACTTGCTGTAGCAACAGATCCAAGATTAAGTTCTTGGTTAGTAGAAGTTGAAGGAGATCTTTTCGAATTCCGTTTTATTAGCAGTAATAAATTTGAGGAAAGAATCCAAGTTTTAAAAGATTTATATGGAAAAAATAATGTAAAAACTACAGAAGAAATTAATGAACTTTTCAAAATAAATCTGAACCGAGAATTCAACTTAGCAGACTCAGTTTACAGATCTGGTAAGTATGCAAAATCAAAACAAAAATATGGATCAAAGGTGAAGGTTCTAGATACAAGATTAGCTGTTCGTTTTCATAAAATTCCTAAGGTCATAGGAGCAAAGAAAGCTTTGCTCTATAAAGGTTGGGGGATAGTTAGATTAGCTGATATCCGACTTTCAGTAAAAAGAGAGTTTGAGAAACAACTAAAAGATGTTATAGAAAAATCTAAAGTTTTAATCGAAAAGGACGAGGAATTAGAAGTAACAGTTAAACCAATCAAAGATAGAATATCAAAAATTGCGAGATCAACAAGATATTCTGGAGATTTCAAGAATCTAGGGTTTGCTGAAGGAGACGCCATACACACCAAACCGGATATATTCCCACCTTGTATCCAAGAATTAGTTACCACACTGAAAGCTAAAGGGCATCTTTCCCATGTTGAAAACTGGCAACTTGGAACATTTTTGAAAAGGATAGGTATGAGTGTAGATGATCAATTACGATTTTGGTATAGCAATTCAATTGATAATGTTGGGATGTCTTATGAAGAATTTGTTCAACGTGTAGGATACCAAATCAATCATATTTATGGCAAAACTGGTGGTGGTGTTGACTATGATCCTCCAAGCTGCAAAACGTGTATTAATGGATATTACTGTTATTGGGCTCACAAAAAACTCGAAGACATAATTGAAGATATCAAAGTAAAGATGTCTAAAAGAAATAGTGAAGTTGTAGATAAAGCGATAGAGGAAATTTCCAGATTAATCATAAACCAGAGATATCAATCAGCGTGCGCAAGGTATTTTACATTATTAACTGGTTGGAAAGTTAGAGGATTTCAAATAAATCACATGTTAAAATATGCCCAAGATGCATACAAGCGCTTCTATAAGAAGAAGGAAACTAAAACAAACAATTCAAAAACAAATGACAAGCAAAAGAAGGTCTAGATATGAAAAAGAAATTGACACCAGAAATAATCTCTACTTATTATGAAACAAAATTTCCAATTGACAAATTCATGTCATTTATAGGTCTCTCCAATTTTAAGAATAGAGAATTTGGTTTTGTGGTTGGTAAAAACAGATTTGTGAGAAATATTTCTTTTAAGAACACAGAAAAACTGCTAGAGTTTATGGTAAAAAATTCCGTAAAAGATGCCTATGTTGGGGCAGTTTTCGATACTCCTCCATCAAAAGAACATCCAATACAGAAACTAAAGTGGAACTATAGGGAATTTATCTATGATATTGATATTGATGAATATGATTTAGTGAGAACCTGTGGTTGTCAAGGTGCTCAATACTGTAAAGAATGTTGGTCTCTCATTCAAGATGCAGCAGTCTTTATCGATCAAACAATGCGAGAAGATTTTGGTTTTAACGATATAATCTGGATTTTTTCCGGAAGAAGAGGAGTGCATGGATGGGTAAGGGATCCTATTATTCAAAAATTTGATAAAAATGAAAGAGTTGCAATTCTAGACTATTTAACATTTATCCATGATGAAAAACGATCTCAATCTATAGATGAAATTCCTAATGAAGCCAAACCTTTGAGAAATAGAATTTATGCTCTTACTGCCAAATCTTATCTTGAAAAAGTAACATCTAAGAAATTACATGAATTTGGCATATCTGTAAATAAAGCGAAAGACATCATAAAACAGGTTCAAAATAGTGATGATTTTGATCACACAAAGTACAATATTCTCATCCCCAATGATTCAGCTGTTAGAAAGAAACTCTCTAGTGAGATAGTTTTGCGCCGTTACCCAAGAATTGATAGAAAAGTAACGATGGACACCAATAGAGTTAGTAGAATGCCTTACTCTGTTCATGGAAAGACTGGTCAAATTGCTATTGTAATAAAGGACATAAAAAATTTCTACCCAGATTCGGCTCCAACAGTCTGGGAAGCTTTAATGTAAAAAAGTGAGAAACTTCTGTAAATCAAAAGTCAGCATGTAGATATGGATAAGCTGGTGGAAACAGATTTTCAATTTTGATTTTAGTTTCTTCTGATATATTACCCCATTTCTTGAATGGAAAATCATCCAAGTTATAACATCCATAAACAATTGCTGAAAATCCTTGTATAGTAAGTTCGCAGTCATAATCTGAGGTCTCTGAAACTTCTAGAACACCATTACTACCTGTAAAAACATATGAATTATTATTCCATTCACATTGCTCATCTGTGATTTTAATTGACACTTTCCCTTCTCCAACATTTATTCCAGATAATTCATTTACAGAAACCACTCTACCCATCACAGAAGGCACCCATTCTCTATTTACAATTTTCCCTTTCTCTCCCCAGAATGTATCATTGTACCAAGTTTCAGGATAAGTATGATGAGGAACAGGCAAATGAACTTCTCTAACTTGATCTGAATGATGAGCTAACCATTGTAAGAGCAAATACTTAGCTAGAGAATTAATATAGAAAAAACTTCTTACCTTTAATTCCTTCCAGAAACCAGTTATTCGATAAGTCATTATACCAATTACTTCGTCTTCGTTATTTCTAGCAATTGCTAACCAGAAATTTGGTGATTCCTTTAAACGTTCTTGCTCAGTTCTATGTTTTATCCCCATTCCATGAACCTTTTTCTGAATTTTTTCTAAGAAATTCAGATAAATATCTAACCCGTCTTTTATGTTAACCCTTTCAATTTTTCCTTCATAATTTTCCTTCAATAGACTAACTAAAGAGGTTGGTGAGAAAATAGCATTTCTATATTGAGGGAAAGTAATATAACCTAATTTTTCGTAAAACGACTCCTTGAAAGGATACAATGTTGAGAATATCTGTCCTTGCACTTTCATTTTCTTTAGAGCCAAATTCATCAATTTTTTAGAGTAACCTTGCCTTCGAGCTTCAGGTTTAGTTACAACTTCTGCAACACCACACATGGGTTTAATGGCTCCTCGAACATTTTGCATTATAGGTTTACACATTAAACCTGCTACAACTTCATCATTTTCATAAAGAGCTAAACACAGATCTTCTTTGAAGAATGGTTTTTTTTTAACCATTTGCTCGAGATTACCAGGAGAGCTGAAAAAAGCATAGAAGGCCATTTCGAGTATTGGATCAATGTTATCTCCTTGCAATTCTTCAATTCTAATCTTTTTCATACAAAAATGCGGTAAAAAACTCTTAAAAAGATATTGTCACTCAATAAAATTAATATTGAAGCAAAATTTTATTATATTTCAGCTCTTTCCTAAATATAGATTACTTATGTCTATGTCTAAAAAACAACTAAAAGAAAAGTTCAAAAGAGAAGATTATGAGGTGAAACTCTTCAAAGAAAAAGGTTTCATTAGAAAATCTTGTTCAATTTGTAATCATAAATTTTGGACTTTAGTTTCTGATCAAGAAACTTGTGGTGACACCCGTTGTTCCGGTGGATACCAGTTCTTAGGAAAAAAGGGCACGAACCTTAATTTTGATGAAACTATTAAAAGTTTAACAAACTTCTTTGTAAAAAATGGCCATACTGCCATTAAGGACTATCCTGTTGTTGCTAGATGGAGAGCCGATATGGAATTTACAATTGCTTCCATTGCAGATTTTCAACCTTGGGTATTAGAGGGCATTATTGACCCACCTGCTAACCCATTAGTAGTCCCTCAGATGTGTATACGAACAGGTGGAGAGTTCTCCGATATAGACAATATAGGAAAAACAGCTAGACATCTAACAAGCTTTGTTATGTTTGGTCAGCACGCGTTTAATTCAGAGAAACTGACTGGTGGTTATTGGATGGATAGGTGTATTGATCTAAACTTCCAATACCTAACTGAAGAAATTGGTCTCAAACCTGAAGAAATTACTTATGCAGAAGGAATTTGGTCTGGTGGAGGAAATTTTGGTCCAAACCTTGAAGCTTTTGCATATGGAACAGAACTTGTAAACAACGTTTTTATTGCCTATGGTTTTGAAAACGGAGCTGTAAAGAAGCTTGATATGCAAGTTATAGATGTTGGTTGGGGACTTGACAGAACATCATGGTTCACTCAAGGTACTCCAACTATTTACGAAGCGATTTTTCCAAATGTTATAGAATATTTACAAAAAGAAAATGGATACAAAGTAGATCAAAAATTACTAATGGATTACAGTAAGTTATCTGGTCTATTAGCAGTAGAAGACGTCAAGGATCTTAAAGAAGAGCGGGTGGAATTAGCTGGCAAGCTAGGGATGTCTTATGAAGAAATGCTTGATATTCTAGGACCACAAGAAGCAATTTATGCAATTGGAGATCATGCTAGAACTTTATCCATGACCATCGCAGATGGAGCAATTCCATCTAACGTTGGAGGAGGGTATAATCTAAGAATTTTACTTCGTAGAATCATTGCTTTGAAGGAACTGTACAAATTGCAATTTTCTATCGAAAAATTATTTGATTTTCAAATTAATAATCTAAGCGTTTCCTTCCCAAGAGTAAAGGAACATAAGGAGGAGATTCATAAGATAGTAGATTTAGAAGTTAAGCGTTATAGTGAAACTAAAAAATCTGGTAGAAGAATAATCAGCAAATTACTACAAGAGAAAACTGAATTCAGTTTCAAAACACTTGTAGATCTTTATCAGAATAATGGCATTAATCCATTGATGGTTAAAGAACTTGCAAAAGAGAAGAATTTAGAAATAGATGTGCCTGAAGATTTCTATATCAGGATTGAAGAATATTTTGCTGAACAAAAGAAACAGCAAAAGATTAGAAAAGATGAAACAGAGATACAACTAGAAAAGGAGTTTCAAACTGATCTACTCTACTATGAGAATGTTTACAAAAGTAAATTTACAGCAAAAATTTTAGAAATCATTAGTGATCAATATTTGATTCTTGACAAAACTATGTTTTATCCTACAGGTGGGGGTCAAATTCATGATACAGGAACCATTGTATTTGAAGCAAAGAAATATTATGTTGTTGAAGTTGTAAAAAGAGGTTCTTCTATTTTGCATAAATTAAAAGAGCGGTGTGACTTAAAGAAAGGAATGACAATTACTGGAGAAATTGATTCAAAGAGGAGAATGGCAATAATGCGCCACCATACTGCAGTTCATGTTATTAATAATGCTGCGCGAGAGGTACTAGGAAAACATATTTGGCAAGCAGGAGCGGACAAAACAGAGAAAAAAGCAAGGTTGGACATCACACATTATCAATCCGTTAGCACTGAAGAACTACAAGAGATGGAAAATATTGCAAATAGAATTATCTTCGAGAAGAGAAAGATTTCAAAAGTAGATGTAGATCGAGATGAAGCAGAGAAAGATTATGGTTTTCAAATTTATCAAGGTGGAGTTGTTCCTGGAAAAACGCTTCATATTGTTTCAATTGATAAATGGGATACTGAAGCTTGTGGTGGAACACATTTAGATAATACAGGTGATATCGGGATAATCAAACTTACAAGTAGCGAGAGGATACAAGATGGTATTGTAAGATTGGACATTTTGGCAGGAGAACCTGCTCTAAGATACATTCAAGAGCAAGAAAACATACTCAAGGAATCTTCTGCTATCTTAAGTGTTGAACCTAAAATGCTACCAAAAACAGCAAAGAGGTTTTTCAATGAGTGGAAGGAACAGAAAAAGACAATTGAAGTTCTAACAAAGAAAATTGCTGAGTTGCAATACTCCAATAATTCAACAAAACCAGAGAAAATAGAACAGATTGACGTTATTGTTCAAGAAGCAAGTGGTGGTCAAAAAGAGTTAATTCTTCAAGCTACAGAAGCTGTTAAACAATATCCAAATGGAATATGCATTCTAGTTTCCTCAGATAGCAATAGGGTAGTTTTAGTTGGTGCGAGAAACAAAGAGCTGGATTTTGATATTGTAGCTGTAATAAAAGAATTATCAACAATTGCTGGGGGATCTGGTGGAGGAAAAGGAGAAGTAGCCATAGGTGGAGGATTAGCAGTAGACAAAATACCCCATATCCTAATTCAAGCGAAAGAGATTATCAAAAAGATGGTTTAGATTAAGTATCTCCTCTAAAACCAATCTACTCTTTTTTATTGTATTTGTCAACGTTTAGTGGCGACAAAGATCTAATTTCAATTGGTACAGATGGAGGGGCAACCATCACTGTTTCTTCTGAAACCATTTTTAGGGTTGCGTGTAATTCCGCAGATTTAGCTTTGAGTGTTTTAAGAAAATCTCTCTTTCTTTCAGGAAATGCTGATATCCTACTAATATTTAGAAAAACGAGATTGCCTTTTTCAACATCATCGATAATTCTTTCAGTTTTTACAACATCCAATAGTGAATAGAATTTTACACCTGGTGTTTGATTAACAATCTTAGTGTCCTCTTTCTTTTCTGTGGACTTACGAGAAACTAATCGTTTTATTCCCATATGGTTTTCACCATGCAAAAGAAGCTATTTTCATTCTTAAAACAACATTAATACAGTAATAATATGGTGGTACTACTAGTTAAAGAAAGAATATCAAGAAAAAAGAGCAAATATAACAAAGAAATAAAGGAGATAGGAGTTTCTAAAACTTCCAGGGATCTCTTACATAAACAGGGGCACTTGCGGCTCCTCGTTTAACAATCACATTTGCCAAATCTAGAGAATCAACTATTTCTCTGAAACGATTTCGTAATGTAACTGGTGTTGTTTTTGCAACTTTGGCAACTTGTTGTTGGGTTCTTCTCTCTCCTGTTCTAATACTTGCAATGTAAATTGCAGCTGCTGCGACACTTAGGGGGTTTTTACCCATATCTAAACGTCGTGATCTACTCTCCTCCAAAATTTTCAAAGCCTCGTTTTGAGTTGCAACAGTTAGGTCTAATTCATTACATAATTTAGCCAATAATACTGCAGGATCAAGTGGTGTAGGCTTCATATTCAGCTCTTGAACATATATTCGAAAACATCTTGCTATAACTTTTCTATCAGCGTGGATGTGTTTTTCAATGTCCTTTAAAGTTGTAGGATTATTATATTGTCGAGAAGCAATATATATTGCAGCTGCTACCATGGATTCAATGCTTCTTCCTCTGATTAGATCTGCTTTCAATGCTTTCCTGTAATTTGTCGCTGCAGATTCAGCGATTTCGTCACTTAATTCAAGTTGGCTTACAATTCTTCGCAACTCTCGTAAAGCTATACGAAGGTTTCTAATATGAGATCTTGAATCTCGTCTGTTTAACCATCGCAATCTTCGCATCTTTGCAACAACAGCAGGCTCTAGCTTCCTACCATAAATATCTATATTGCTAAAACTAATCTGGGATGAAATCCCAAAATCAGATTTCAAAGAAGAGATTGGGGCACCTGTTCTACTTCTGTTAGATTTCTCCTCAGCTGTAAAACTTCTCCACTCTGGAGTGGTATCTATTAGTTTAGAGAGGACAACGCCACAGTTACTACAAATAGATTCACCACGAGAGTAGTCACTAACTATCTCATTTGAATTGCAGTTGGAGCAACGTTCTTCACTCATCATCATCACTATGATACGATGCGCACTCACGTATATAAATCTAACCAATCAAAAGACGTTAGAAGCGCCATAATACATAAATTTGATATGTATAGAGAAGGATTAATTAAAAAGTAATTCTTACAGTTTACTTAGAAATAATGACAATAGATTAAAAAATTGTCAAAATTAAGCGAAAGAGATTTTAAAGTCAAGTATAAGATGTTACTATGGTAGTATACATTTCAACTCATTTCAATTTAGCTAGATTTTTAGTTCCAGTTACACGAGATGAGTATGACAAGTATACCAAAATCGTCAATTGGTTCTTAGTTAACCAATCCGCAAGAGGAGTTATATCAACAAACTCTCTTTTCTTATTATCAAACATGTGGGGAAATAAAACTATTCTTAAAAATTTGTCAAAATTGTGCTTAGCGGGTCAAATTGAGTTATCATCTTCGATGTATTCCAACTTCATTCCGATGAACCTACCGTATGAAGAGCGTCTTATTAATCTCCAAATCAACCAAGCAACAACAATTCTTAACAATATTTTTCCAGCAAAATATATCAAAGGATATTATCCACCTTTTGGAGTGTGGGATAAAAGATCTTCTGACACATTAGTAAATCAAGAATACAGATATGTAATAATAGATTGGCATATTATAGCGAAAACTCTCAATCCAAAACCATCTGGAGTTTTTGAAGTTGAGTATTTTAAACCTTTTAAGCTAAAGGACAAAAATATTTTCGTTCTTCCATCATTTAACCTGCGTAGCGTTTACAGGAATTATCCTGAAACATATGATGAAGCAATACGTTCAGGAGAATTAGAGAACTTAATGAAAGTAATTAAAGACGGAATTGAAATCTCAAAAGATACTAACCAAGATTATTGCGGTCTTCTTTCAATCGATTTAAACGACATGAAATTTCCTGTTTTTCAACCTCATTTCGATTTCGAAAACTATCTTCGTGAAGCAAGCAAGTTAATGGAACAACCGGCAATTTTTCTGAAACCTTCTGAAATTATAGAAAAGTTTGAAGATATTCAGGAGATTGATATAAAATCAGCATATCCTTACGAAGTTACTTTGACAATGGGGTATCAACGAGGATTGAAGTTAACTCCATATTGCTTAAGATGTAGTAAAGCATTTCAAAAACACTTAACAATTTTAGAGAGTATAGAAAAACATAGTAATGCTTCCTCGAATGAAATAAATCTGAAAGTTGCAAATCTTCTAAGGTATGCTCACAATTACTTAATAACAAAACAACACAATTTCTGTTTTGATATATTTTCTACACCAATTAAAGGGACAAACACATTAGCAAATGCAAATAACTGGGAAAGCATTAAGCATCTAGATTTGATAGAAAGTATAGCGAAAATGTTTTTGGAAAAAGAAACTAATCAAATAGATACACTCACAAGTCATGGACAAGAATGTACAGAATTCACATTCATTGACAATGACTTGTTTTGTAGTTTAACGGATAAAGGAGGAATAATTACTAATCTTATAGATTTAAAAAAAGGGATAGTTCTTACTTCATGTCCTTCCAAAGATTTGGCTATAGACAAAGTAACTCATGAACCAAGATACGGGCTTATGTACGATGTCATCTCCAAACGACATAGTGGTCAATTTAATCTTTTTAATGAAAGATACACATACAATTGGTTAGATAAAGAAGACAGTAAAGTAATAATGCTTTCAATCTATGCTACGGAAGATATTTTGTTATCAAAACATTTCGAATTTGAAAAAAACTCATCTAGTTTCAATGTTCATTATAATCTAAAGAATTTTGGTAATAAATCAGATGAATTCAGCATTATAAGTTTATCAAAAATAAACTTAGGAGAACACCATACACATTTCCTTTCACAAGAGGTGATTGAAGTGTTTGAAGAAAAACAAATCGACAAAAGTAGTAACGTTAAAATTTTCAATAAAGAACTTAACTCAGGTTTAGAAGTTAATATCCCAGAAAACATTGACGTGAAAATTGAGAAAGATTTCGGAAATTATGAACTCAGTCTTAGAATGATAATACCACAACTTCAAAGAATGGAAGAAAAAAGTTTCTCTTTTAAGATTAAAATTCTAAGAAAAATTCTAAGAAAACTGTAAGTATCTTTGAAAAAGTAAAAAATGATTGTAGAAGAGAGAAAATTTATTTTCTCTTCCTTATTAGGAATACAATACAGCCCAAGGAAAGTAGTGAGATAAATACAGATAGAGCTGCGAATGGTGCCTGATCAGTTGGAGTAGTCTCTGGCAGTTCAATTGTATAAACAATATTCATGCTGAAAGTGTTGCCTCCTTTATCTTGAACCTCTACTACGACATTATAAGTACCATTTTTAACATAGTAATGGAAAGCAAAATTATCATCTGTTACATTTTGAACAATACCATCTCCCCAATCTATGGTTACTTTCCAAACACCAGAATAGTCATCAACGTAAGTAAAGTATAACTCAACATAACCATCTGTTATCTCAGTGATATTATTCGTGAAATCAGTGATTTCAAGAGTCGGAGCATCGAAATCGAGATAAAGATAGTTTGTCGTAGTGTTGAATGTTCCTAAAGAAGTATTAACTGTGAGTGTAACATTGTAACCATCAGTTGCTACAGGATAAGAATGGATTACATAATATATTCCAGTGTCTTCATCTGCTTCTAAAGCTGTAAGGTTAGCAACGGGGGAACCATCACCATAATCCATTAAGATTTCGGTTATATTCCCTCTATTTAACAAGATATCAAAACTGAAAGAGACATCTTCGTGGTTCACATAAGATCCACTTACAGGGAACAGTTCTAGATAAGGCTTGGAATCATAAATTCTAATAGTGTGATAGTGTCCAACTGTTTCGTTGTAAAGTTCGCCATAATAGATATTGTAAGCTTCAAAGTAGATGATATTATCAACGTCAAATATCCCAAGGGACACATTATATTCCCGCATTGTATCATTGAAACCAAGGTCGTTTACCTCTGTATAATTGCTTTGTAATGTCCCATCAATCTCAGTCCATGAAACAATTTCAGTATCATTTTCTAAACTTTCAATAACATAATACCCTATACCAAATGAGTCATATTCTGTACTGTTTAATGTTGTTATGATAATATCAACCTCATCAACATCTGTTATTGATTCATGAAGCACAGTATCTGAATTAAAATCGAATCCATTGTTAATTTTATAAATATTCAAGTTATTCTTAAGAAGACCATCATCCCATGTGTCCCAACCATAAGAATTATTGGCCGCAAAGTAAAGTGTTCTCTCTGTGAGTTCTATGGTCGTGTTAAAAACAACATAGGTTTCTGTTGAGTCATCAGCATAAGTCATATTCTTAAAAATGACAGTGCTATCAAAAATATTGAGTGATGCATTGTAAAGTTTATCTCGATAAACAGAATAGACAAGAGTCACAGAATCATTTTCTGTTCCTCCATAAACTCTATAAGAAATTACTATGGTATGATTAGTTTGGTTTGCTGGAGCATAGTAGGTATGAAATCCTGTGGATGTTGCATTTTCAATTCCATGAAATTGTGGAGGGACACCATCCTCATTTACAAACAAATAGTGCCATTGACCAAGATGATTGAATTCTTCAACTTCTTCATATGTTCCATTTGTTATATCTCCAACCCACCCATAACCTTTGAAATAACTGTTACCAGTAAGCTCAATATCACCAACATAGTATGTTCTATCTTGTAGAGAGTAGGAACAGGTTAGGTTAATACTATTGAATGGATCCATATCCAATTCAGAACCAAAACCAATTAGAATAACTCCATCTACTCCAACGTCTCGGTTTACTGAGTATTCCACTGTGACAATTGTATTATTTTCAAAACTGTAATAATCTATTTCTTCTTCATCAACCATAATACGCTCTATTGTAGGTTCTGCTGTGTTAGCAGCAAGGACATTATAATTCGCACTAAAACCTAATGTCATTGAGGCAAATAATATTGTTAAGATTATTAATGTGTTAACTTTTCTAATATTCATATCTTCCACTTTAACTCTGCTTGGTAGGTGTAAATTATAGTGTTTTTATGCTTTTTGTCTCGTACCTTCTTTTGTGAAGTTTAAATTTCATGTTTGAAAGTAAAAGGATCCATGACAACAAAAGATACTGAACATCCGTATTCCTTCGTTATTTCTAAAGAAGATGAAATAGTTTTAAATCCAAATTTTCCCCAACTTTCATCGAGAATTGCTTGTCTTCTTTTTACCATCTCCTTTAAACCAGATAATGCCATCGCTTCTACTAATTCTAGACTTGACCCTTTAGCCTCATATGCTAAAATACATTCAAGACTTGGATCGGTTGTATCTACAGCAATCTTAGCTAAAGAAATACAGGTTGCGATATTATCTCCTCTTTTACCAGTTTTCATAGCCCGAACAACATAGAGTATCGAGCTCGAAGGTATAAGTTTCCATTCATCGCCTACAGGAACATGTGTTAAACCATGTTGAGCAACAATTTTTGGTTGGATTTCAATAGATGGGGGTATGGACGAAACTAACACATGGTTTTGATAACCTATTCCTGCTTTCATTAAAGATTCATCGAATGCAGAAAGCTCTGATACATTAGATTCACCTATCCCGCTGGTAATCCAGAATCTACTTGGTGTTGTCATTCGTGTCTTGTTATTCAATTGTTACAGCCTTAAATAATTGTCGAATTGAAATAAATAATTCATCAAATTGTTCCATCCTTGACAAAACTATATAAATAGAATTCAAATGATGGTTGACACAGAGTTAGAAAGCGTGATGATTGAAATGAGTGATTTGAATAAGTTCTTTACAGAAAACAAAATCGAGTTTATACAATTTCAGTTTACAACAATTTTTGGAGAACTAAAGTCAGTAGAATTTCCAGCAAGTATCTGGGAAGAGATGCAGGAAGGAAGTGGAGTAGACGGGTCTTCATTAGGCTTCTTACAAACTGAGCAAAGCGACATGATTGTTGTCCCAGATTTGGAAACAGTGACCATAATCCCGTGGGAACCAAGAATTGCTAGGTTCATCTGTGACATTCAAAAAAATGATGGTACTCCTCATCCTACAGACCCAAGGAACGTGCTAAAAAAAGTGATGGGTCAGACCAATAATCTTGGATTTGAATACAAAACCAGACCTGAACTAGAGTGGTATTTTCTTGATGATGAATTAGATCCAGTTGAAGACGGCGAATACATGGATACTTTGCCATTTGATATTTTAGGTATCTTAAGACGAAATATGGCAAGGGATATGTTAGAGATGGGAATACCCGTTAAGACAATTCATCATGAATGTGGACATGCTCAACAAGAGATAGAATTTGGTGTTTTAGACGCTTTAAAACAAGCTGATAATACCCAAACTGCAAAGTTAATCATCAAAGCAAACTCGCTTTTTGATGAAGTAATTGCTACTTTCATGCCTAAACCTTTTGAGAATCTGGCTGGAAATGGATTACATATACATCAGGTTCTTACTCAGAACGGAGTTAATATTTTTTCAGATAAAGAAAAAGGAATAAGTGACAATTTAAGATATTTTGTTGGTGGTATATTAGAAAATGTCGATGCAATGACTGCAATATTCAATCCAACTACAAACTCGTACAAAAGATTAGTACCTGGTCATGAAGCACCAGCATTCAAATCGTGGGGAATCGCTAATCGTACAGCGTTGATCCGAGTTCCAGGATATGAAAAGAAAGCAAGACTTGAATTTCGTGCAACGGATGGTGCTACAAACATCTACCTTGCTTCTGCTTTACTTTTAGCTGCTGGATTAGATGGTATGAAGAAGAAAATTGAACCCATTCAATCTACTGTAAAAAACATAGAAAAACTAACTATCCAAGAAAGAAAAGAAATGGGAATCACCCAACTCCCTTCCAGCTTAAGTGATGCCTTGGATCATTTAGAAAGTAGCACTTTAGTTTCTGAAGTAATAGGGAAAGAAATCACAGACATTTTCTTAGAAGTGAAAAGAAAAGAATGTAAAGAGCATTCGGAAGCTAAATCTACAAGCAAAGAAGCAGAATGGGAATGGGAATATCTAAAATATTTAGAGAGAGCTTAAACTACTCTTCTATTCTTCACTGTATTAACTATTCAATCATTTTTAATAAGGGAACTTTAATAAGTCATGTTTAACTAATTTAATCTAACCTTTTAGAGATGGTACAACTGGCTTTTGAGAGAGATGATGTCTATGAAATTAAGTTTAGTGATTTAGATCTTCCAGAAGTTGACATTTCAAAACGTATGAGAGCACAAATTTTAACTCAATTATACTTGCTGAGAGAGATTAATTTAACAGAGTTTTCAACTAACTATAAAATTCCAGTTGAAGCAATTAAAGATTATATTCAGTTAATGGTACAAGCTCTCATTGTGAGAGGTTCATACAGAAGAAGCATATTTTCTATAGCAACAATATACAAGTATCCCAAAATAAATTCTTCACGAGTGACACCATTAAGAAAGATAATTCTTGGATTTTTATCTCAATCAGAAAAAGTGAGTATGTCGAATCTTTCAGAAATAGTAGGCATATCAAAGAAAGAACTTATTAATCACTTATTTTTCCTGACAAGTCGGGGTTTATTTATAGGATCAATAAAGCAAGAGAATGTTTTTGTACAATGGAACTGGGCACCAGACGAGAAAATTAAACTTACGGAAGACGATACATTTATTGTTGGAATTGCTATGATGCTGAGAAAAGCAAACATAATCACAATTTCAAAAATTACTGAATTTCCTAAAGAAGTAATCATAGAAAAAATATCAAAGCTTTTGCTGTTAAAGAAATTAGAAGCAGAATTGGAATTCAAGAAGAAAAAACTTGGAACCACTTCAGTATTCATCAATATTACAAAATATATTATCGAACCTAAGATTATTCCTTTATCAACTTTACAAGGAATTGAAAAAGAAGTTATAGGTTACCTCTTATTAACCAAAAAAGCTTCTCATCAAGAGATTAGCAAATTCATAGGAAAGGAAAGAAACGAAATTCTAAGAACTTTAGCAACTCTAACTGCAAGAGGAACCTTCCAAGTTGTATTTTTAGGAACAAACGATATTGTACCAGTTACTATACCTGAATTTAGTCCAACAAGAACAATAGAGGAGATGGCGACTTTATCATTCTTTAGTTATGAAGCACTATTTGGCCTTCTTTCGACACAAAAGAAAATTTCGTTACGAAGACTTGGTGCCTTAATGAATAGAACCGATGGAGAGATTTTAGAAGGAGTCATTAACTTACTTTTGGAAGGATTTGTAAAATGCTCATTAAGTGGAAACGTTCTGATTATAGAAGGAATCAAGAGATATAGTAGGGCTCAAGAAGGAACATTAGAAAGATGGGAAAAAATAGTTCTAGGAATGATTGTTTCTAAAGCTTATATTACAACCAAAGATATATCGCTTGCATTAGGTATTGACAAGCACCATGCAAAAGAAAGACTATATGGTTTCTATGGTAAGGGGTTAATTAAAGGATCAATAGAAGGAAATAAACTCATTCCAGAAGAGATTCCTCTATTTCCACCTCTTGTTCAATTAGATGACTTGCCTATTCACTATCAGGAAATATTTGGCTACATCATTTCTAATCCAAAAACATCTTTGAAATCTATACAGAAAATTTGGGAAAAATCAGCTGTAGCTGTAACCAACATAATTTTTGAACTAGTGGGTTCTGGATTGCTAAATATTGAGCTCAGAGGAAGCGCTGTATACGTTGAATCTTTCCAGAAAATCTTACCTAGTAGAGAGCTAAAAGATCTTGGAGAAATCTATATTAGGGTTGTAAATGAGATAGAAAAATCCAGAAGAAGGAAAATCCGACTAGTAACGATTGCTGAGAAGTTGAATCTGCCAGAAATTGACATTTTCAAAATGACTAGTCAACTTATTGCTCATGGTTATTATCAAGGTTCTCTAACTCAATCAACTTTTGAAAGACTAACAAGAATTAGACTCCCATCTAAAAAGACACACTGTTTGAAATGTGGGCATGTTATTGAATCTGTAAATGAACCATGTAAGAACTGTAAGGAGCTTCCTACCAAGTGCTCAATATGTCAAGGACTAATTAAGCACGGTGAGACTGTTATGGAATGCCCTACATGTACCAATTTAGCCCACAAAGAGCACATGGAACAGTGGCTTAAAATAAAAGAAGAGTGCCCAATTTGCAAAACCCGCGTTACAAAAAGGACACTAAAAACGTATTCTACTTAAGAACGTGATGTTTAATGGAATTAGATGAGATAATTAACACTTTGAAAAATTTTTTAGAAGAACGTAATTGGTTAAAATTTTCCCCCAACGACGTTTTCATTCATTTAGTAGAAGAACTAGGAGAGATAGGAAAACATCTGATTTTTGCTTCAGGATATAAAACTGAGGAACAAGGTCACCAAAAACCAGATAATCAAGGATTATCTAGAGAATTTGCGCAGGTTTTCACTCTCTTTTTGCAATTATGCATACTTCACGATATTAACCTAGAAGAAGCTTGGATAAAAGAAATGGAAACCATGAGAGAGAGGTTTTCTACAATCGACAACTACAAATAATATTTTGAGAGAGTAGAAAATAATGTCTCAAGAATCTACGAGCACTGCAAGGAAAACTAAGAGAAAAACAAAAAAGAACTTCATAAATATCATAGATGTTTCGAAGAAGTATTCTCTAGGTGAAGTGATGGTCAAAGCGCTAGATAGCGTTACAGTGTCAATACATAGAGGTGAGATAGTATCCATAGTTGGTCCTTCGGGATCAGGCAAAACAACATTACTAAACCTAATTGGGGCTTTAGATTACTTAGATTCAGGAACCATTACAGTTGATGGTCAAGAGCTTAACAAATTAAGTGATAGGGAATTAAGCTTTGTACGAAGAGAAACAATTGGATATGTTTTTCAAAATTTCAATTTGTTAGAAGAATTAAACGCAGAAAAGAATATAGAAATTCCATTGATTCTATCAAAAAAACCTAAAGAAGAGCGAAAAATAAGAGTAGAAGAGTTGCTTGGCGCTGTAGGGTTGTTGGAACGGAGAAATCACAAACCCGACCAATTGAGCGGAGGAGAGCAACAACGAGTTGCAATTGCACGGGCTCTGGCAAATGATCCAGAGATAATACTTGCGGATGAACCGACAGGGAATCTTGATTCAAGTACAGGTAAGAGAATCCTTGATCTTCTAATAGACTTAAGCAAAGAACATAAAAAAACGCTAATTTATGTTACTCACTCTAATGACCAAGCAATTTTAGCTCAAAGACAGCTTGTAATGAATGATGGAACAATTATCGAGGATTTGTCTAAAGAATAGCTGTTCTTTCTATTATTAAGAAAGGTTTGAAACTAATAAAGTAAATTTGTATTCACAAATGATTTAGAAATATTAATATAATAAACTTGGAGATAAAATACTGGAGATGATTTAATGAGTGCTAGACCCATATCATTCATTGGTGGAATATTAGTTGCCATAGGAATCGCAGGTGTTACGATTACCATCGTTGAATTAACTACACAGTTCTGGTGGCTTTTGTTTTATCTAGGTATAGGAATATTAGGTGGTTTCTCGCTAGGATCAGTTTCAAGAGTCTTCAAATCTGAAGAAAAGAATGCATATCTTGTTTTCACAGGATTAATGATAGCAGCTCTGATAATTTTTACAGTATACTTAGCTGTTTGGCAAAATGATCTTGCAGCCCTTCAACCCGCAATCAGTAGTATTGCGACAATAATGATTGCAGCAGGATCTGGTTTAATTACGTTCATTGGATGTACGATGATTTCAATGAAACCTCAATAGCTGTATTCGATTGGGTACAGCCAAAAGCTTTTTTTTCCCATAAGACTTAATATCCATAATATTAGTTAAATTATATCAGAGAGTACGATGTATATGACAAACGTAAAATACTTTCATCTAGGACAATTTTTCTCGCTTAGAGCCTTACTATCAACGTTTTTCGGAGCAGGTTTGGTTGCAGTAACTGAATTCCTTCTTCCATGGTTGGGAATTCTACAAGCAGAAACTTTGTGGAACTGGATCACTCCAATTACAATAACTTTCACTTTGGCAATTATTTTTGTTTCATGTGCTATGGCAAAAAATGTTGTTGCTTCTATTCTTATAGGTGCTGCGGCAGTATTGTCATTCTACAACCCATATGAAACAGTTGAATTAGGATTGGCTGCACTTCTTATCATATTTATTGTAACAGCCTTCTTCGCAGGATTCTTTGCATCAATTGAGATGACTGGAAGAACTGGGTTACTATTAATAGGAATAGTTTTCGGTCTTCAAGGATTTATTGGATCGGGAGTAAGTATATTCTTATCTCTTCAAGAAGCTCAAACTGATTTTCATAATAATTCAGTAAGAATATCATTTGGAGAATTTATAAATAATGTTCCAGTTTGGGATACTATTGTAGCTGTTTTTTCATTGATATTCATGATTATATTCATTATTATTTCAAGAAAAATCGTTACAAAACAATTGAATGGTAAGAAATTCGAGATCATTGGTCAAATTATAATATTATTAAGCATTATAGGAGCTCTTGCATTTATAGTTTTATCAAATACTATATTTGATTATGCTACAGCAGTTTCTATCTTTGGAGAAACAAACACTCAATTTCTCAACGAAATGTTTTCGAAAGTCCCAAATGGTAGTTTTATGGCTATTACAGGTCTGAATGGGTTATACATATTACCAATAGTAGGATTTGGAATTGGAATAGGTTTGGCCTTTATCACTTATCAAAGAGCTGAAGGAACATCAGGTAAAATACGATATAACTTTGAAGGACCATTCTTTATACTGAATCTTGTTCCATTTCTAATAATATGCGCTTATAGTTATCCTCTGCAGAATCTCTTTGAAGGTGGTTATTTCTATCTAGAATCAGCAACTTGGTTCCCAATATTTACTGAATTCACCAACCTTCTGTTAATAAATCTATTATTAGCATATGTGATTTTCAAGATCATAACAATAATCAAATTAATAGCCAAAAAATAGTTTTTCTCCCTTTTTTCCTTTTTTAAGTTTCCATTTTACTTTCTATTGTTAAAGATGAATCTCTTTTATCAGTTCCTTGAGAGAACATAGCCTTCATCTTTGGGTTTAAACCAAATATCAACGATCTCCCAGTTTGTTTTTTGACCACTACTACATTTTTATCTTTAAGTCGTTTTAAGAAACTCTTAGTTCCCATATATTTGCTCCTGTACTCATTAGAAGGAAGCTCGCCATATAGATAAATTGTTATTTCTTTAGCGCTAGCATCCTTTTGCATAAGATACTGGCAAACTTGTCTTTCTCGATAGGGGAAATTGTTCAAAGCTTGTTGAATAGCAAAAGTATCGTGATCTTCAACACCCGCTTGATTTGTTGACCTATCAAATAGTTTAGCTACAGTAAGCACATCATCATGGGAAACAATTGTTGATTCTTGATTCCTGGAATAAGTATATGAATCTTCTAATAATGAGATTAACTGCCAAGGTTTTCCTTGAGATTCTATCCATGCAGCTTCTATTGCCCTTTCAGAGAAAAAGTCAGTTGCGTTCACAATAATTTGATTCAAAGCATATGATATGCGTTTCTGAATCAATAACTTAGTTTCTTCTAGTGAAAGAACTTCAGGAATCCTAATTGTATATGAGAAATGCTTCATTCCTCCTTTATCTAAACTTTCAATACAAAGTTTAACTTCGTAGATTTGATTTGATAAAACACAAGAGAAATGATTCTTCAGAGGTTTTAGAAGTAATGCGGTATTTTTTATGATAGAAGAAAGATTGTCAGTTTGGAAGTTGTCTAGCATAACTACTAGAAGAACATTATTGCCTTCTAAATATCTCTTTAACTCCACAATCACTTCTTCATATGAAGTGAAATGCCTTGATAACACTTGATCCGCAATTGCCATATAGTAATTTGTACGAGAACATTCCTTCAAATTATCAGGATTAAATAACAAAACATGTACTTTGCTATACTTCGTATATTTCCATAAATCTTCTCTCAGACCATCATATAATATGTTCATCAGATATGATTTACCAGATTTTTGCCCACCGACAATTGAGCACATGGCATTCCCACCAGTTAAATGTTGAATTAAATGCGCAATCTGACTGTTAACTTGTTCAGAAGAAATAAATAACTCAGGTAAATACTCCATTGTCCAAGGGTCTTTTTGAAACTCTTGGTCTTGAACATTATAGTTTCCGTCTTTAAGGTATTGTGAAATTTTGAATATTCTTTCTAATAAATTCATATTCTAACACCAAATTGAAGGAAATGACCTCTGCTGTTTGAAATTTATTCCCACGCTTTATACAGTAATTTTTCCTTAAATACTTTGTTACAACGGAAACGAGAAATCCAAGTGGTGACCTACACACAAATTAATTTTTCAAGAAAGAATTATTAGGACAGAGGATTATTGGAAGATGATAATAGTGTACCTATCATCCGCACCAGCGAGAGTATGTTTATACGGAGAACATCAAGATTATTTGCTTCAAAAAGTAATTCCTGCAGCAATTAACCTCCGATTGAACATAATTTCTGCGAAAATCAATAAAGAGTATATAACAATATCAAGCAAGAATTTGAATAAATCTATTAGAGTTTCTCCTAGAGTTGAGAAACTATCTAACCCTAACGATTCATTCAAATCATTCATGGAGTCAGGGATTATTTCTCTTAAACAAAACTTCAAAGACATACAGACACCTTTGATTAGTGCAACAATTGAAAGTCTCATACCAGTGGCAAGTGGTCTTTCTAGCTCTGCTGCACTACAGGTTGGTTGGATCTCACATCTTGCAGGAATTCTTGAGTTAAACTTGAAAAATGATGAAATAGCAGAATTAGCATATAATGCGGAACATAATGTAATGAAAATACCTTGTGGAAAAATGGATCAATATTCCAGCGCATACGGATCAATTATCAGTTTATCGTGCACAGATCCCCCTAAACTTAAGTACTTAAATAAGCCTAATTCTGGTCTCATTATAGTAAATAGCAACACACCCAAACTAACAAGTGATGTGCATGGTTCCAAAGTTACCAAAATAAAAAATGTTGTTCAAAAAATTAAAAAAATGACAAATTTAGAGCTAGAAAACATCCAGAGAGAGGATATTGGAAAATATGAGAAAAATTTCTCGAATGAAGAATTTAGTATCATTCGAGCAGTAGTATCAATTAGAGAAAATACTGATCTTGCTGAAAGAGAACTTCAGAGCATAAAACCTGATCTCCATTATTTAGGAGAGTTATTATCTTCACAACAAGATGCACTCCGAGATGGTATTAAAGTATCTCTACCAATACTGGATAGAATCGTAAAAACGGGTATAGAAGAGGGAGCATTAGGAGGAAAATTAACTGGTGCCGGGTTAGGAGGATGTGTCGTTTTCCTGGTAGAAGAAAATGGAGCAGATATTCTTCAAAGGATAAAAACGAGATTAAAATTACCAACATGGTTAGCTGAATTTGATGAGGGTGTTTACTTTAAAGACAGTTTCAATGATTCATCAATCTAACGATAACTTAGTAATTTAAGATTGTCTCAGCAACTTTAACAGCTTCGAATGTTGGTCTGACATCATGAGTTCTAATGACATGAGCTCCATTTACAATAGCTATAATAGTAGCTCCTAACGATCCAAACAACCGTTCTTCAGGTGGAGCATCATTAAGAATTTTCCCTATAGACGTTTTTCTACTTATACCAACATAAATAGGCGATTCTAATTTCCGAAATTCTTTTAGATTCTTAATTATTGAATAATCATGCTTAAAATCTCGAGCTTCCCAGCTTCCAATTCCAGGATCCACTAACATATTTTGCTTTTCAATTCCAGCTCTAACACCAATGGAGAGACTCGTCCGTAGCTCGTGTAAAATATCGTTAATTTCATACACGTCACCAGGTTCAGATTTAGCTGCCATCAAAACAACACTAGCATCAAATTCAGCAATGCATTTCGCTATTTCTTTCTCTTTCTTAAAACCTGAAATATCGTTTATTACCTTAACACCTGCTTTAAGAGAATGTTCTGCTACAGATATTCTTGTTGTATCAACTGATAGCACTATTTTATCGTAACTACTCAGAACATCTAGAGATGCTTTAACTGCTTCTTTAATAATTTCTAGCTCTTGATTCTCATTGAGTCGACCTTTGCCGCCATAGATTTGAATTGGTCGTGTAGATTGAGCGCCTATATCGATTCCACTTGCTCCATCTTCAATCATTTTCTCAATCGAGATTTGCAATTCATTTTGAGAAGAAGCTATTGAACCTTTAAAAAATGAAGTTTCTGATAAATTTACAATCCCTATTATTCTAGTTGGATAGTTATCACCAATTTGGAGATTTCCGAGAAATCCATTAATCATTATACTTTTCTCCTTCTATTTTCTCTTTAATGCACGACATGAGTGGTCCGAGAAACATGCATAGATCAGCTGGGATCAACTCATTTATGTCCTTTTCATCTTCTTCAGATATAAGAATCAGGGGGTAATTTCGGATAATTACGAAAGGTGTTTTTTCATCTGTTTCACCCATTACTATTTCAGCTGCTGTAGCAAGTTGGTCTGCAATTGCCCTTGAAGTAATGTGCATTGGTCGCCCAAATAGATCACTCTTTCCTCTTTCATCAATTATTGATCTGAATCCATATGTTGCCAAAGCAGTGCCAACAGTGCCTAATCTCATTGGCATTGTTCTGGAGTCAGCAATTATTACACCAACCTTTTGTTGAGTTGCCTCAAATATTTTTGAGTTAAGACTACGTGCCGATTTCTTGCTATTTACAGGAAGAACTATGACTTCATTTTTTTTGACATTGGATTGGTCTGCACCAGCATTTGCTAATAAGCCATACTTGTTAATGGTAGTTAAAGCTCCTGGGACAACACCAATATAATTATTTTCACACTCATTAAGTATAATTTGAGTGAATTCATCAGCAGTATGCATTTGTTCAGCAAGATTTTTTGCAAGCTGAGATGGAGAAACTGTAGCAAAACTCACCACTCTTCCCTCAGTTACAGAAACAACTTTACTAGCAACAATTAAAACATCATTTTCTTGAAAAACTATTGATTTTGATTGCATTGATTCCACTAATATATCAAACAAATCATCAGTCTCCTCAATTATTTTGTGGGATGGAATTGCAATAATTTCAATGTTAGGCATGAAACAAGTTAAAATTTCGATTAGAAAAATCCTTCTATCAATTGAAGAAAGATTAGAAATATATTCAATAAATTACACAAAGTAAGCAATTAAAAACCAAGATATAGTTAATACAATTACAGCTACTACATTCATTATTGAATAGATGTTATTTGTTTCCTCATTGTAAATTCGGGTAACATTCTCGTTTATTGAGTGTAGTTTTTTATCAATAGTTTCAAGAATTTCTTTCTCTTCGCCAACTTCTGAAAGAATTTCATGAGATTCGCTGAGTATATCAACAAGTCCATGAAGTAATTTCTTATCTTGTTCAATTAAAGACGGAGTCACAATCGTTTCCAACTTCTTATGTAGAAGTAGAACCTCTTCTTTTCTTAGTTTTGGCAATTCCCATTTGAGGTCAACCTTGGCTAAGTTAGAAATGTGTATGGTGTGTTCATCAAAATATAGATGATAAGGTATTGCTTTGTAATCTATATCATCTATTAACCTAAAGAACTGAATTTCTAAATCAGAACTCTTTTGAGACTGATAATATTTTGAAGGATCAATCACTAAAGCTACTGCTTTTGAGAAGAGATTTTGATAGATTCTTTGAGTTCCCTTGTCTGTACCAGAGAGGAAACAACCATATGAAGGATGCGTATGTGCCCAGCCAACAATTGTTTCTTTCTTATCTCTTTTCTGCAAATCTGTAACAATCTGAACAAGAGCTTCATCATCTAAAACGACAAAGGTTGATGTTTGTCTTTGTTTTCCAGTATCAAAATCAGTTATTATTAGCTTCTGTGTTTCTTCATCAAAATAACCTAAGAGAACACCAGCAGATTCTTTTGAAGTATCTAGAGCATCTACCTCTAGTATCTTAGCAATTGCATATGCTGATATCATTATTTCTGAATTAGAATCCGTCATTGTTCAAAATTATATTGTATTAGTTCTATAAATTTTTTCCCCTTCATTGAATCAAAAATTGTTTACTTCATTTCCTATGGGTTGTTCTGTTAACAGATAATGTGCTAGTTCTTTTAACAAGATAATGTCTGGATGATCAGCAGCTATGTTGAAGCTATTAGTTTTATCTAATACATCCATCATAGCCCATGTTGCTAAAAACAAATCTATGGGATACCCTTTTGTATACATTTCCTCCAAAGGAACACCATTTATTTCTTTCAAGTGAACAGAATAACCTTGAATAAATTGTTGAATATCACTTATCGCAGACGTTAGCAATTTTGTAACTCGAAATTCAAGAAATGCTTGTCTTCCAAAGAATGTCCCTATATCTTCAAATCTATCAAAAGATCCTTGCATCCAGAAAGTTGGATCAATTAATGCTATACTCACAGTCTCACCCTCTGGAGCAACGCGAATCATAAGGTTGCTTTGATGATAATCACCAAAAGAATCGCTACCTCCTTGAGAAGCTTTAACCATCTCAATCAAGACTTTGGATTTTTCCATTATTCTTTGTTCTTCTTCAGAACCACCAAATACGGATAAAATCAATCGTCTGTATAATTCTTCATAGATATCTTTAATCACCGGCTTTGGCTTACCTTCATGTATAATTGATAGAATATAGCCTGCCCAGAAGCTCTTATCAGAAACTGAATGTGCGTCCTCATAGTTGATTCCTGTCATTCCTTCATAGGCAATATAAGTAGGTTTTTTTAAATTTACATAAATATAACGTGGGATTCTAACTATAGACCGAGTTGAAAACTTCTTTTCTAGAAGTGCAGTATTTTTTATTTCTGTAATTATATCTTCAACATTATCAATGAATTTAATAGCTAATTTGCTCTTATGATCCCCATGCTCAGAACTGTAAAACACGTCAATGACATATACTTCTCCAAATCTCCCACTTGCTTTTCTATATGCAATATCATTGATTTTTGACTTTACAACCTCTTTACCAGTGCTAATTCTTGCTTCATTTATCAGATAATAGGAGAAAGAATCTACCAATCGAATTAATAATGGTTTAAGGGAATCACTCATCAGACTATGATTCTTAAAATATCTTATTAAAGTTTAGTTTATTTCTTCTTGCGTCTATTTTCCTATGTGCAAAGAGATTTAAGATAGATTAAGTTTTTTATTTTTGTAAAATTGTATCTTAGAAGCTTAAGAAAATTTAATAAGACAAGAAAAGAAGTAAGAGTAAGGATTTAGAATTTCTAGATAAGTGGTTATCTTATGAATTCCGACGAAAACGAGAATGAAATGCTTGAATGGGACAAGAAGAATATATCTAGATTTGCCCAATATCTGTATGATTTAGCAAAGACCAAAGCTAAAGAAGAAGCAGCTCAAGCAAATGAACTGAAAGAACAAGAGGTAACCGTTGAAGAAAGCGTTGTTGAAGAAGAAGAAATTGTTCATGAAATTGTTGAAGAAAGCGTTGTTGAAGAAGAAGAAATTGTTCATGAACAGGTTAAAAGATCTAGAGAGCTTGAAGAGGTTACTATCGGTTTAGCAAAAGCAGTATCAGGAGAAGATGTAGAAGAGATTGTTTCTGATAAAAATTTGGAAGAGATTAAAGAAATAATTGAACAAGAAAAAATCCCATTACCTTCCGAAGAAAAAGAAACAACTCCTGAAAAACTATTAACCAAAACCACCGAATCTACAGTAGATCCTTCTGTGACGGAACCTGAACTGGAATCAAAAATTGAAAAATTAAAAACAGAGGGAGAGATTAAAGAAACTGAGGTATTAGAAACTAAAGAGTTCATTGAACAATTAGAAATCATAGAAGAACATCAAACTGAAATTGAAACATTAGATTCTTCAACTCCAATAGTCACAGAACCTATAATTGATGAAGATGTTCTAATCAAACCAGAAAATATTCCAGAAGATATTCACAAATTTGTATTCGTTGGAGAAGCATCAAGTGTTCCTATTACAGAAGAAGAAATTCTACATGTAGAAGTAGATGAAGAGGCCTTAAGAACCCAGGATATCTCGTTAGTCAAAGAAATCACTAAGATTGAAAAAGATATTGCTACAAAGAAAGTTCTAGAACCAGAGGTAGTTTCTGAACCAGAGCAAGAAGTTGATACAGATCTTCAAGAAAAGATGAAAAGAAGGGAGGAGATTATTCAACAGATGCTCAAAGAAGCAAAGAAAAAGGAAGAAGAAGATCTGACTGTTAGAGGTTTAGGTGAAACTGAAGGAAGAAAGTATTCAGCTGTGGTTTTTGGACAAGAATCAAATAGAAATCTCAAAAAATGGAAGAGAATAGCAAAACAACAACAAAAAGAGGATAAAAAGAAGAAAAAGAAAAAGAAGAAATAGTATTTGCCATAAGCTATTAATAGAAGAGAATATTGATTGTTGTATAAGTCTCAAAAAGCAGAAAATAATTACTCACATAAGTATGTGAGGTATGAAACATGAGTGAGTTCGATTTACCTTGGAAAAAGTTTGTAGGTTTTAGCCTCTTTACACTAGATGAAGACATGATTTTCGATAAAGTAATTAACCAAAAAACTTCTTTTTCAACAATTTTTCAAGTAATTGATACAAGTGCAAAAACAAGAGAAGAATTAAGAAGATCACAAACCATAACACTAAAAAACGAGATATTTAGAGTCGACTACCATCTTTTCTTTAACATAATACTAAGCAATATGTTTCTACCAGATATTGAAGATCATGAAGCAGAGAAAATTATTGAGATTGTTAAGAGTAAGCTTCTAGATCAACTGCAAGATTACGGAGCTATCGATAAAATGGAACCTAAATCACAAACAGCTTTGATTAAACGGTTAGGCAGCCTAATCTCCGAAAGAGCAGCAAGTCAGATTAAATACGATTATTATCCAACCAAAAAACCTCAGCAATATGAATCAGATATAGATGAACCAGTTCAGGCGGAAAAGCCAGTTTCAACATCAGTTGAGCAAACCTCAGAAGTAGAACAAAAATACTCACAGCCTACAGCAACTTCTAGTTCAGCCCAAACTGCACACTCAACAGCATCTACAGATGTAGGGGGGCTTCTTGAATTCATTGGTCATAAGTCAGACAAAATAACAGAAACAGTTAAGGATTCCAGTAAGGTAGAACTAACACAACAGCTATTAGAAGAAACAAAGAGACTATCAGTTGAGAGGGTATTATCCTCTATCGTAAAAGGATTATCAACGAAAACTGGTGTATGTTTTGTTTATACAGGAGAGGAAGGATCTTTAGAAACTATCACATTCGGTATGTCAGAAAAACATGGAGAATTTGTCTTAGGAATTCTTTCAAAATATCCTGAAATTGTAAAACAAACTTTGGAAACAGAATCTGATGAAAAAACTATAGATGCAGGAGATGGAGTAGTTATTCTAGAGGGATCTGATAAAGGAATTCTTGTAAGTATAACAAAAAACAGAGATGAAATACCAATCATTGCTAAAAGAATGAAATTGGTTAATGTCATGATATCTGAGTTTCTAATATCCACATTCTAAAAAACTGATGGTGAGTATAATCGATTTTACAAACAAAGATAAATGCATTATATTTTCCAAAGATATCAATACAGACATTAAGAATACATCAAATCTTTTCAAATATATTATTCAACAACTGAAAGATGAATACCCAAACATTGGATTACAAGAAAATAATATATTATCGTTCACAACAAGAATACAACAATGGTTAGTTTTAGTAGAGATTCAATGTTCTGTTAAGGGTAATTTCCTTAATCTTGATTTTACTTCAAAGAGATCAAGATTTAAACAGTTTTTTAACTCATTAACAAACAAGCAACTGTTTGGAGTTAAAATAAGTTCGACAATCATTTTAGCAGTGTTGTTATGCGTATTAAGTGTGTTAATCACAGTATTTTGGCAAAATGCACAAGCATTACTAATTATCGGAATTTCTTCAGTTATTTTAGCTGTTCTAGCTGTGATATTTTACAATCCATTAGTTAAAATATTCTCATTTGCATTGTCTAGAAGGAACAAAGCAATACTTGAAATCGCAGATAAAATAGATAAGATAATTTTTGATTATCCAAATCAAGAAACAGTTTCAAAGAAATGTTGGAACTGCTTCAAGGAAGTACATTTAAAACAAGATATATGTGAAAAATGTAAAAAAAGTTTGGTTGATAGACATTAAATATTCTACAATCCATCAAGAAGCAATGTATTGTCTACTACTACATTTTGTACATGTCTTAGCTTTCTAGATAATTCATCAACATCTTTTTGCTTCTTAACTATCCCAACCAAGTAATTATCCTTCTGACAATTTTCTAATACTACATAACCAATTCCAGTATCAAGAACCTTCAATTCGTCGTCAGACCCAAGAAGGTCATTAATAACAGGGGGGTATTTTCTAAATATAGATAAAATTTGTTTTACAACATCTCGATTTAAAGGCCCTCTAACAATTGCTTTTGAATCTTCGCTTTCAGGGTGTGGAACCAAAGCAGCTGCTGAAAGTGAGTCCAAATCAGAAGCAATGCTATCTAATAAAGCATCGACAGTAACTTTTATTGCTTCAAGAACAGATTCTTTAGACGAAGTTTGATCCAGAAAAGCTTTAAGATATTGTCCACTTTTTAGTTTGCGTTTTGAGATGTTTAAAGCCTCGTAAGCGACATCTTCCATTTCTACAAATATATCTTTTTTTGTAGTTTTTCTCTTTCTGGAGGATATTTTTGTTGATGGTGATTCTGAACTACTAGAATTCTTGCTCATTACATAACCTCATATTCCTTTTAACGATAAAATCTAAAAATATTTCTTTGGTTCCGTTGATTAATTTTTGCAATTATTAGCACAATAAAATTGTCCAATAAGCTTATTAGCAAAGAATTGCATAATTTAAGACAGAGGTCTTATGCTATTCCCAGAGATTGATATTAGCCCCTTAGTAGCAATAATAATATATGACACTGAAGGTGCTAACATCTTTTCTATTGATAAAACGAACAGTGAAATAGAGAGAATTGAGGTCAATAGATACTTTGTTCATCCAATAGAATTTTATCAATGGGTTAGAAGATATAGCGAAATTACTATTTTCAGAGGAAAATTCAGGGCCACCTATGTTACATTCATTGATTTAACTATTTTATTTGTTTCTCGTGTAGAAAATTTTTCCTTAGAACTTCGTCCCCTAATCAAAAATTATATTGAGGTGTTAGGGAATACCCTTCTTAACTCTCTTAATGCAAACGATTCAACAGATTTGATAGAACTCACCTGTAAAAGCATAATGGCAGAAGGCACTTCATCTTTACGCAATAAAATAGAAAGCATTTTTGATAGATTTGGAATTGAAAAACCGAAATTTGTAATTGCTCCTGCAGTAAGATATCCTGTTATGGATAGCGTTGAAGCAAGAGTTGAAACATTTGAAAAAATAAAACCATTTGAAACTGTACCTATGATCCCAGTATCTGAAATGACACAAAAAATTTTGGATGAAGCAAATAAAAGAGCAACAACATCGCTATTATTTTCCTCTATAAGAAGCTGCGATTCACCTTCCGCTTCAGCATATATTTTTCCAAAAGAACATGGTTCAATGGGACAGCTTTATGCAGGAAATCTTGAGGAAAAGAAAATCATCTATGTTCTAGAAACTTTAACCAAATATCCCAGAGTAATATTTGAAATGTTACAGTCAGAAGAAGAGATTAAATTCCTCAATGCAGGAGTTGTGCAAATTATAGTTGAAAGCTGTTTAGAAGACAAAATCTTAGTTGGAATGACTACAAACGTAAATGATGTTATGAATGTTGCATATAAATTCAAAATAATTAAACACATTCTCGATACAATGGGTTTTTAACTATTTTCTACTTCACTCTTTCAAATTCATACCAAATCAGAAAAGTTTTAGAGATTCAGAAAGAATTATCAATTAATGGATGAAGGAAAGCTAAAACTTCCACTCTTAAAAGAACTTCTTAAACTAAGTGGGAGTAAAAACAAAGGTATAGTTTTATCTGGAAAAATTGGATCTGATGTAGCAATTATTGATATTGAATTAGCTAAAGATAAAGCAAATGAATTCTATAATGAAAACTCTGATGTTTATCTTATAGAAAAATCTGATCCAATAACTTTTCCTACTTCAGAACCAGGAAAACATGTTGTAATTGTTAATTCAAATGATATTGCTTGTTCTGGTGCATTACCTTATGGTTTTCTATCTACAATAATTGCTCCCAAATCAATGGACTACGAAGAAATTCATGAAATCCAGGAGCAGATGCATGAACAATGTACAAAACAGAATATAGCAATTCTTGGGGGACACACCGAGATTTCATCATCAGTTAATTCTATCATATTATCTGGTCATATGTTTGGATTTGTACCAAAAGCATATCTCATCCAAAATAAATTATCACTAGATGAGAAGATAATGGTAATTGGATATACGGGTGCAGAGGGAACTGGAATCATAATTAAAGAGGGAGGCAAAAGGATAAACAGAATACTGGATAAGGACGAAATCAAGGAGGGTAGAAGAATAGGTTCCAACATAAACATTACTGAATTAGCACTGGAGCTAAACAAGAGGTTCAGCCCTTCCTTAATACATGATGCAACTGAAGGTGGAGTATATGGGGCTTTATCAGAAATTGTAGCATATACAGATGTTGGAATTATATTAGAAGACAATGCACCAATATCATGTGTAACAAAAAAACTAGCAGAGAGATTGAATTTTAACCCATACCGTCTAATATCATCAGGCGCGATAATCCTATCCACCAATAGAGAGAAAGCCCTAGATGTGGTTGAATATTGCAAATTGAATGACATTCCTTGTAAAATTATAGGAACAGTTACTAAAAGTAAGGGTGAAGTTATCCTTGATAATATAACCATTGATAAACCAGATGGAGACGATATCGTCAAAGCTTTAGAAGAATTGGAGAAAATTGAAGATGGTTGAAAATATAGCAAATAAATCTAGTAGCAACCTTAGCAAAGATAAATGGGGAGCAGAGGCAATTCTCAGTAGAAGCGATTGGTTAGATTATAAGGCAATAAAAAAAATCAGGATTCCAAAGAAATATCGGATAGCTCCTCTTGATTTAGAATTACGAAAGAGCAGAACCGTTACAGAATCAAAATTGTTAGTATCCGCAAAGAAAAATGGAGTCCTTACACCCTATATATTTGAGATTGATATAATAAATACGACTATCGTTATGGAGAATATTGAAGGGAACTTAGTAAAAAGCATTCTAGATAGTGAAGTGGGATTACAGAAAAAACTAAACATTGTGAAAAAAATCGGCATACAAGTGGGGAAACTGCATAATAATGACATTATTCACGGTGATTTAACAACTAGTAACATTTTAGAACATGATAGTAAATTAGTTTTCATCGATTTTGGGCTTGGCAAGTTTTCAGTTGCAATAGAAGACAAAGCAGTGGACATTTTGCTGATTAAGAAGTGTTTCATAAGTACTCATACTGAATACAACAGAGAATTTTTCTTAGTTTTTCAAGAAGGATATAAAGAGACAGTGAGCAATTTTAAAACCATTTTTAGGAGAGCTGTAAAAGTTGAGGCAAGAGGTAGGCATCTAAATGAAGAACAGCTTTTCAGTGACTATCTTCTCTAGTTAATGGAGAAACAGATTGCAAATCTTGTATCATCTTCCAAGCCTTTTTAGCATATAACTCTTGTTGATTCCAATTCCCTTCAATTTTACCGATTGTACTTAAACGACCCAGCTTCTTCCTAATCTTTGGAAAAATTGGCTGATAAATAGAATCTTCTAATGCTGTTCCAGGCAATGGCATAAAAACATGAGCCCGAATTGTTGCGTGTTTCTTAACTAAATCCTCGATGACATGAATTGTTTGTTCTTCGTCATCTTCTGTTGCACCCGGTAATCCAATTATTATATCTACTATTGGAGTATATCCTGATGCGAGTAAAATATCTATGGCAGAAACAGCCTCTTCAACTGTATGTCCTCTTTTAATTTCCCTTAATACCTTGTTACTACCTGATTGGAGACCAATAGAAATTCGCCTGTTTGCGATAAGAGGTTTAATCTTACCTACAAGTTCTTCAGAAACAGTTTCAGGTCTTACTTCTCCAGGAAATGTTCCATAGAAGATATTTCTTACGCCCTTTATAGACCGTAGGCTTTTTAGCAGATACAGGATTTCTTCTTGATTTACTGATCTTGCGCTTTTTGCCATATAACCAAAGGAATTAGGTGTGATAAAACGAATATCATTCAATAGTTCTGTTACCATCCATTTTACCATATCAATAATTATTTCAGGGGATCTATGACGGACTCTATGTTTGAACAACATTGGAACTTGACAAAAAGTGCAACCAAATGCGCAACCTCTTGTGATTTCGAGTGGTGGATATAGTTTTCGTTTTTTTGATAGAAAGGGATATTCATCCAAATTTATAGGAGATGGCATAGATGTAAGAGATAAAGAATTATCATTTTCCAAGAAAGCGATTCCAGGTGTTTTGTAAATGTCTTCTTTCTCTAAAATACTTTTCAGGAAGAAGGGAAGGGAATATTCTGCTTCACCTATAAAAGAGAAGTCAAAACCAAATTTCAATGTTGTAAGTGGATCGCCTGTGGGATGACTTCCTCCAGCGATAAAAATCACTCTATGTATTTCATCAGTTGAAAGAGAAGAATAGAACATTTTCATTTTTGCATAAATTTCTTCTAATTGACTAGTTCTAAAAGAGTAAGCGACTATTAATTTATCATACGTCTTTAAGAGAGATTTAATGTCATTACATGACAAATCTTCAGTAATTATCTGGTCAAGGTTCTTTAAATTTGCATCTTCATCAATGGTAGCTATAAGAGAAGCTAAACTGTAGAAGTTCTTTTTTCGAATATCAAACACAATTGCAACTGAATTAGTGGGCATAACTATCTCCAATTTACTACTACATCATCTGGTCTAAAATGTTGATCTACAAGAGTATCGCTCAAATTTGTTCTGTTACCAGAATTATACATAATAAGACCTAACCAAGCTATCATAACACCGTTATCTATTGCTAGATTTGCATCTAAACCTGTAAACTTAGCACCGCTCCCATGGGAAGATGACATATCTGCTAACATTTCCTTTAATCTTTTGTTAGAAGCTACTCCACCACAAGCAAGAACCTCAGATTTCTTAGTGTGAGCTAAGGCTCTCTCTGTTACTTCAACTAACATGGCAAATACTGTCTCTTGCAGACTATAAGCTAAATCTGTAAGTTTATACTCATTACTCTGTAAAAGCTTTGTAACGTGAGTTAAAATACCTGAGAATGAAACATCCATACCTTTGATTACATAAGGAATAGGGATATATTCTGTTCCTTTTTCTGCCTCTAATTCTATCACTCTGCCCATTGGCATCTCTTTATCACTTAAACCTGCATTTCTCCCGAAAACATCCAAACAATTACCTACTGGAATATCTAGTGTTTCTCCAAAAACACGATATCTTCCATGAGAGTATGCAATAACTTGAGTGTTTCCTCCAGATACATAAAGCACAACAGGATCATCCATATTACCTATCAATCGACCTATTTCTACATGAGCTATAGGATGATTTACTGCAATTATTGGCTTCCCCGTTGTCAAAGCAAGTGTTCTTGAAGCAACTGCGCCTACTCTTAAGCATGGTCCTAGACCAGGTCCTTTAGTAAAAGAAATCAAATCAACATCTTTAGGTTTAAGGTTTGCTTCCACGTATGCATCTCTTATTGCTTCTGCAATATAAGAAGAATGGAATTCAGCTGCTTCTCTTGGATGGATTCCACTGCCGTGTGGTGGTTTGTAGGTTCTTCTAATATTAGCTAATATATCACCTGTAGCAGATATTATACCTATCCCCAACTTATCTGCAGAGCTTTCAATTCCAATAGAGATCATCTGATAAAAAACGCTAGTATCTATCTTTTAAAAACCTATTTTTTAAAACTTTTTAGATACATTTAATACTCTTAACTAGTAGAGTTTTTGTTAATGCCTGAAATTTTACAGATTATTTTCCCATGGGATAAAGAAGAAGAAATAAACAAAAAAAGGAATCACGAATTAGGAGAATTTATTTCTATTTTGTTTGTATTCTTTTACTACCTTCTTTACATGTTTGGCATGTCTGGAGGAGTGTATCCTTATCTCAGATCGGCGGACCTTCAGCTCTTGGGTAAGATCAGTGGTGGCGTTAATGCTTTAGGTTACATTGCAAACAGATGGTGGTTAATCTTTGTACTTTTCTTTGTGTTTTTATGCGCTACAATCCTATTGACATTCCTATTAACTCGTACTAGATTCAATAAATTAAGAGCGTATAGTGAGTATCTAAAGGCAGATACGAAAACTTTAGGTGCCCTAGACAAAATTCAAATCATCACTTTAGATATAGGAGTTATTGCTCTTTTTGCAGTTCTTATTTTTGTCATAATTGAATTGATTACGATGGCAATTACTACTATGATTCTGTCCTTATTTATTTCTAGTCTTATTACTAATTATGATACCCAATCTTTTGGATTAGTTTATCTCATATTCTTGGTTGTTCATATTATTGTATTTCCGCTCCTAGTCTTTTTGTATAAATTTCAATCAAAAAGAAGATTAAAGTTAACATTAGAAACAGATATTAAAAAATTCTTAAAAGGAGATGGAGAAGTAGACATAGAAAAATGGAAGGAAAAAACATGGGGGAAGAAGCCTTATAGTTACAATTGGGAAAGTGATGAATATGTTCCTATTACATGTTTTTCCTGTGGATCTATTATTTCCAGTAATTTCTCAGAATGCCCCATATGTAATGCTGATCTATTAAAGGAAATTGAAGAGATAGACGTAGAATATGTTGCAGAAGACATTGAAGAAGACTCAACTGAATTCAATGATGAAGATCAGAAAAAAGATGATTCATAATCAAGCTAGTACCTTTCTAGCCTGATCGAGCTAGTAAAATAGTAAGAACAACAAAACCAATAACCATTAGTAACAAGAAGGAAGCCACGGATGCATTTTTCATTTTTGCTTTTCTCAAGCATTTTGGACACAAAGTTAGTTTCTCCTCTGGTGTTTTTTTTGGCATGAACATTGAAGAAATCGCATTAGTATTCCAGTATGTTTCTGAACAATCATGACAAATGTCATTACCACAACTATCACATTCTTTGAAAGATTCCTTGGATTTGTGTAAATAGCAGTATTTTGTCATTTAAATCACATTTAGCGCCTCAGACAAAAGTCGATCATCATTCTTCAGATCGTTGCAACTACATCATTGGCTATGTTATTTATTCAAATGAGTTTTAAAGAATTATGATTTAGTTGTAACCATAGAAACGATTTTGTCCACAACAATTTTTCTTACAGTATCTAGTGGGTTCAAATCCCTACTTGTTTCAACAACGGGCAACTTTCGAATTCGTGTTTCATTAACAATGTGATCGTGTATTTTCCTTATATCATTAAAGTGGTTTATTAAATCATCTCTTTCTTTGGTGTACTGTGAACTTAGATTCTCCTTGTGCAACAGAGGATCTGGAATTGCAATTGTCATATATAGTACGTTTGGTTGTGAGAGGATAGTTTCATCAAACAGAGCAGGTAAAAGGTGTTCTCCTTCAATTATTATTGACACGGATTCAGTGGCAGCTCTAGAAAGAACGGCCTCTACACCTAGATTAACATATTTGGAATGATTTTCAAACCCTAGTAGCACCTCCTCAAATCTACTGCTATAAATTGGTCTCAGAGTTTTATATGCACTATAAGAGGGAGAATGCAATTCCGGCATGACATCGACTGACAATATTTTCCGCAAAATATCTCTAACAACATCAGTCCCTATAACATGTTGAATACCCAGATCACCAGCTATCTTCTGCGATAGTGTGCTTTTTCCAACACCTATTGCACCTGCAATAAGAATCCACAAAGGCATGGATGATGCTTTCCACTTTTCAACAAGCATATATTTATCTGCACATTCCTTATAATTACTGGATTTTAGTATGTCAAAAACAACATCATCAAGTATATTTTTTTCAATGTTTGTTTCTTTAAGTCTAGCAATCTCATTATACACTTGAATAGATATTTCATATCCAGCTGAAGAAGGAATTCCTAATAATCTAAGTTTTTTAGCTAATATTCCTCGGGAAAATAGCCTCTTATCTCTATCTTGAATGAATATTTGAGTTTCTGTTTCCATAAGCTTGTTCCTTCTATTTTCTTAATTCAGCTCTAATTAAATCACTACCTAAATTCCTATTTAAAAGCACCGGATTCAGAAAAAAGAAAGAAAATTAGACAGATATTCAAAAAACTTTTTCCTCGAAGAAACAGTTATATTATTAGAGGTGATTAATAATTTGGGTTAACATGAATTCGGATCAACATGAAAATTTCCTCAAAATCCAACTTAGAAAGGATAGGTACGAATATTTCTCAAAAGGTATATTGTCAACTTCTTTAAATTCTATTGGAATGGATCCCAACCTAGTATTTGAAATAGCGAGCAGAGTAGAACAAATTGTTAGCGTATCTTCAGAGCCTATAAGTAAGGAAGAACTAGTTCAAATTATAACTTCTGAAATTAAAAGCATTGACCCTAAAATTGCGGAAAGATATATCGTATTCGAGGGGGGGCAAAATTACAAACCGATTATCATTTTGCTTGCAGGAGTCCCAGGTATTGGAAAGAGCACAATAGCTTCACAACTGTCCCAAAGATTGGAAATTTCTCACATTATAGGTACTGATATGATAAGACAGGTTCTTCGACAAACAATTTCCTCAAAACTAATCCCAGAGCTTCATTCAAGCAGCTATGAAGCTTATAAAAAATTGAAACCTAAACTTAACCCTATTCTTAGACAGTCGATAGTAGGATACGAGGAACAATGCCGTCATGTTATTGTTGGAGTCGAATCAGCAATTCAAACTGCTCTTTATTCTAGGGAAAATTCAATCATTGAAGGTGTTCACTTAGCACCAAATATACTGAATCCTTCAGTATTGGATGAAGCTCATGTTATATTGATTCTCTTATATCTAGAAGAGGAAGAGGAGCACAAAAGAAGAATCCAAGAAAGAGGTACAGAAGTAGAACTTAGGAAACCTGATCGGTATATTAACGCCTTCTCTGAAATCAGGAATATTCAGACTTATCTTGTTGAAGAAGCAACAAAAGTAAAAATCCCAATAATTGAAACATCCGAGAGTAGTGAGGCATTGAAAAAAATCATGGATAAGATTTGGGAAAGAATAGTAATGCTTGATAAACAAGAGAAAAAAGCAGAAAAGAAAAAAAAGAAGACAAAACTTCCGATTAATCAGTGAATTTCTTTTTACAGTTCAATGTAGGTATAGAGGGCAATTGGATTTCGAAGACAACGACCGGAACCCAAATTTGGTTCAGCTCCAACACACTAGGATGAATTTCTCCAATAATTCCACATGTTTTTTCAGCAATTATTATTTTACCACTTCTTCCTTCTGTGAAAGTTGGGTGTGATATCGGTTCGATTTTGTACTCTGTATCTAGCAAATCTAGCATCATGTGTAATCGCTTATGAACATCTTCGAAGCTAGCCTCTGCTCCTGCAAAACCAAAAGATGCATGAGTCTGTGTTAGAACTCTTTTACCTAGAATCTTAACTACTTCACCTACCTCAAAAATTAATTGAGGATAGGTTTCATGAGTATTCTTTGATAGAACATTAATTAAGAGAGGAAAGAGTCTGTCTCTAAGCACGCTGTACGTTGAACTAACAGGGTTTTGCAATTTGACTAAATCTACTTTTGTCAAATTAACATTCGTAGTCAAAATCTCTGGTTCAGTTAGAATATTGGAAAATATCTCAATCCCTCCAGAACCAACTAGAATACTTCGTACCTTGTTTTCGCTTTCAGTTTCTGGTAGAAGTCCCCCAGTTGTTATAACCTCCCATTTTGTTGCGCCAATTTTATTGTAATCTAATGCTATTGCAACTTCCTCTACTATATCAACCCAGTGTAAAATGTCTTTTCGGTAAGGTGGTATTTCTACTTCAAGTTCGGACTTGCCTGTTGCTTTACATTCAAATCTTCTTTTCCTTAATGCAGCTATCACTTCATCAGGAGTTAGATTAACACCTAGATCTCTGTTAATCTTGTCTAAATCAACAATTATTGTTTCTTTCTTCAGAAGAGGAGTTACTTCATTTTCTTTTCTAATTTCTGGAGGGTAGATTATCTCAACGCTATAAATATCTGAACCATAATCCACCATGTTTTGACATAGTATATTAAGAACAACATTAACTGTTTCGTAATTTGTTCCAGTTACTTCAATAAGAAATTCTTTGGTATCTTCTGTTATTCTCCCTACATCATCACTATTTATCACAGGAGGAAGGGAAAGAGTCGTTCCATTAGCTGAAAGAAGGAGCGGATAATGCCCGTATCCTTTTACAATATCACCAAATTCATGTCCTTTCTCATGTTTTTCCAATATTGTTGGTAAATCCATTTCTTCTTCATGTTCCAAAGGTACGAATTTATGTGATTTATCAATCACCTTGTATTCAATTGGTGATTCGATCATTGAAAGGTTATACATTCCAATTGATGATCGTTTTCTCTTTCTTCCATATGAGTTATCAATTTTCTCTGAATGTTGCATCAGCTGTTTAATGGAATAATCAGTTAGGTTAAGATTCTTTGCTATAGCACATGCAATATATGGACGAGAAGTTGCAAGTTTTGGATCTACAATTACCTTGTAATTGCTTTTCTTCACCTCATATTCAGGAATTCCTGCTTCTTGTTCAAGGATTCCTTTGATTTCCCTTACCATTCCTTCTGGACACCATAGATCTGGTCTAATACTAGTTTTTATGTCAATCACTAGCATGTCTTCCTCTTCAACATAGTCATCGATTTCTGACTTTGCAAATGCTAGAAGATCATCTAATTCTTCGATAGTAACATCTTTCCCGAGTAATTCTTTCATCTTCGTATAACTTGTTTTTATTGAAACCATAGTATCACCTTAAGACATCTTTGCTGAGCGTAACCACTCCATTTTATGACTGAATAATTCTCTTATGTCAGTTATTCCATTTTTCACCATGAAGAGTCTGTCAATGCCTAATCCCCATGCAATAACGGGAACTTCAATATCGAATGGTCTAACAACTTCTGGTCGAAAGATTCCAGCGCCACCAAATTCAATGTTACCCAATTTGGGATCACGGACACTAAGCTCGACAGAAGGCTCTGTGAAAGGATAGTAATCTGGTTTGAACAAAAATTTATCAGTTTCTGCTACATCTAGAGCAAAAGTTTCCAATATTCCCAGCAAATCTCTGAATGTTATAGATGGGTCTGCAACAATACCTTCAGCTTGATTAAATTCTGAAAGATGAGTTGCATCGACAGTATCAGGTCTAAAACATCGAGAGATACTGAAGTATTTTGAAGGTACAGTAAGACCGACTAAAGTTCTTGCACTCACTGATGTACCGTGTGCTCTTAAAACTAATCTTGCACTTTTCTCGGGAGACCATTTGTATCTCCACCCTTTGCTTCCAGTATCATATCCATCCTCATGAGATTTTTGAACGAGTTTGACATGTTTTTCTTTGGGAAGTTTCCCTAGCTTTGGATTAGCAACTCTATATACATCAGACCATTCTCGAGCAGGATGATCTTGTGCTTGAAAGAGAGCATCAAAATTCCAGTACTCCAGCTCAACTATTGGACCACGCATTTCTTGAAATCCAAGAGCAGCGAGTTTTTGTTTTACTTCATCAAGAAACTGTGCATATGGTTGTTTTCTACCAGGATAATATTTGGGTGGATCACCATCAAGATTGTAAGATCTTAGTTTTGTTGTCTTCCAGGACCCGTTTCTTATCATTGCGGGTGTTAAGCGACTTTTATCAATAGATTCTGTAATCATTGATTTGCTCTTGGAATAAGGTATTATTATTTTTAAAATTGAATCCTTAATTTCCTCAACAAACGCAAGATTTCTTTGAATCAATTCTTTTTGATGTTGAGTAATATCAACTTCATTACCTTTTGATAGCTCTTTTAACACTTCTTGCATAGCTTCGTTGATTTCAATTTTTTCATCAAGCAAGGACAGTTTTCCTTGGATGATTTGAAGTAATCCTAGTTTCTTCAAATATCCTATGCCAGCATTCATTTCCTGTTTATTGCATTCTAAGATTTTCGCTAGTTCGCTGAAATTTAGCGATTGTTTATTCAAAAGTGCAGTTACAATCAGTCTTTCAATCAATCCTTTCTCTGCAGCTTGTTTTCCAGCATCTGTCAATATATACTTCTGATTAACTGTTGTTGTTCGTTCTACAAGTGCATTTGAAATTAAGAAAGAAAGAAGATACTCCATTTTTCCGCGATCAAGTTGCATTTCTTTCTCAAGTTCTTTCATAGAAATTTCTTTCAAAGAACTAATTCTTTTATACAATTTGATAGCTTCAGGTGGTAAAGCTACTTTATCTTCTAAATCACTCATTGTTTACCTCTCCTAATTACATAGTTTAAAAAAATAATTACTGTTAACTTGTTTAGTTTGGGGTTTTCAGAAGATGTTATAGAAATTCCAAGTCACGATACGCCCCATCAAGTTTAGTTTAATGTTTTTTATCATAAAATTATATAAAAGTTTCTAGTTCAAGATAATTGAGAAAGTTAATGTACAAATTTAGAAGTCAGAATTAGAATCTTCTAAGTCCTCATATGATCCTTCATCAAAATCATCTTCATTGTCGGTAAAGCCATTTTCTGCAAGTTCTTCTTGATGTTGATCTAAGATTTCATTTATATCATACAATTGATCCAAATCATCTTCTGAGCTAAGTTCAATTACTAAAATCCAACCATCCTCATGTGGGCTTTCATTTAGGAGTTCTGGAGATTGTCTTAACTCTTCATTGATTTCTAAGATAGTACCTCCAATTGGGGAAATTATAACTAAAGTATCTTCGATTGAATCAATTGAGACTAGTTCCTCATCTTTCTCTATAAGATATCCTGTTTCAGGAAAAGAAATTGAGATAATATCGTCAAGAACATACTGAGCATAGTCTGTTATTCCAAGTTTGAATATACCTCTACCCGTATCCTCTAACCAAACTGACGTAGATTGATATTGGTAATGTTCTGGAAATCTAAAGCTGCGTTTCATTTCAGTCTAACAATCCCTTTCAATAGTATTTTTGAAGTTTTCCTTATTTATGTTTTTTTCAAAAATTCAAACAGATAGAAAGCTTGGATGAAAAATTTGGAGAAGTATATTTGGTATTTCAGTTATATCATTGACAATAATATGCGGTTCTACACTTTCCAAAGGAAACCGGTTCACTTCTGGATACTCACCTAAAATAGCTATTGTTTTTATTCCTGCACTTTTACCAGCTATTATATCTGTTATAAAATCTCCAACTATTGCTGCTTTATCTTTATTAATGTTGAGGGCATCTAAAGCTAGCAGGAGT
>JABCTC010000037.1 GCA_018238545.1 Candidatus Heimdallarchaeota archaeon | reverse complement strand
AAACCGGTATCCTGCTTAACGCTGATTGCAACTCAGCTGGCAATATCGGTCGAAAAGTATTCCCGCTGGTTTTCACCTACGGGACAGTGGATGCCGTGAGTCATCCTCACTGTTGGACTGTTTAGAGCAATCGCTATAGAGATGATAACAGTTGAAGACCTTAAATGTTCGTTAACGTTCGGAAAGGTTACTCATGCTGAAAGCAAATACTTTAAAAATAAATTTGTAAAGAAGAAATTGTTAGGCGGTGACCTAATTGAGTTATGAAGTAAACGAAGAATTTTTAGCAAAACTAGTTTCAGTACCAAGAGCAACAGGATATGAATTCCCTGCTCAGTTAGAGATGAAATCATATCTCGAAAATGTCGTTGATAAGATTACAACTGATAATTTAGGTAATCTTTGTGCAATAATTAATCCAGATAGTCCTTTCAAGATTATGCTTGCTGGACATATAGACCAAATCGGTTTTCAGATCTCTTATATTGATGACAATGGTTATCTTTGGTTCCTTCCTCTGGGTGGTTTTGATACTACAACACTACCTGGAAAACGTGTGAAGGTTTACAGTGAAAAAGGCGAATTTTTAGGTGTAATAGGAAAGAAAGCAATCCATTTAATGAAACCTGAAGAACGCAAGAAAGCTCCAGAAATGGAAAAACTCTTTATTGATATAGGATGCAAAGATAAGAAAGAAGCATTGACTAAGGTTGATGTTGGCGATTTTGCCGTTTTTGATTATGGCTACGCACGCTTAGGTGATGATGGTTTAGCAGTTGCTGCTGGATTTGATGATGCTATTGGTGCTTTTATTGTAGCAGAAATTATGAAGGAATTGGCAAAAGACAAGAGTTTCTATGCAGGAGTATATGGAGTTTCAACAGTTCAAGAAGAGATAGGCTTAAGGGGTGCTACAGTATCAGCTAGAAACCTAAAACCTGATGTTGGAATAGCATTTGACGTAGGATTTGCAGCAGATGCACCCGATATGGAGAAGAAAGCAATAGGTGATACAAAAATGGGAGGAGGTCCAATTATATCAATCGGTCCAAATCTCAATCCAGTCGTAGTTAAACGACTCTTTGAGACAGCAGAAAAACATGGAATACCAAGTCAAAGACATGCTGCTAATAGAGGAACTGGAACTGATGCAAATGCTATACAACTTGCAGGTGCTGCAACAGGATTGGTTGCTATCCCCAATAGATACATGCATACAGCTTCAGAAATTATTCACTTAGAAGACGTAAAAAACATCATAAAACTAATGGTGGAATTCATCAAAGACATAAAAGAAGAGGATTCATTTCTACCTCTTTAATCTCTTTTTCCTTTTTCAAAAGACATTGATTCAATTAGTTATTAGTAAATCACAACTAAGTGTGGAAGTAATATCTACATGAAAATTATTCGAAACTGAATCCTTGATATTTTCGTATAAAGTATAGAATTCATTAACATCCTCAAAACATTGATCTGTTTTGATTTTATCCAAGATATTTGAAAATCCTGATCTATCAATAAAATCATCTCTAGAAATAACTAATAGGGATAATTGGGAATATGAAATGTAAAGCACCTTATGACCGTCATAACTTATTTCTTCGAGCAAATTTAATGAATTATCATCAGATTCTTCAAACTTCTTTTTATATGTATTAATTGTGCCAATAACTTCATTTCTTTCCCGTGAATTATCATGAATATGCGCTATGCTGTTATCGATTTTTACAAAAATATCTAATGAAAGTATTTTATTCTGAAATTTTCTCTTCTCAATAAACTGTTTTACAACCAACCAATTCATAGCTTCGGAGATGTAAGCCCCAGATTTCACAGATACGAAGAAGAATCTGAAAGGAGAATCTATAGATTTAAGAGCAATTTCATTTAATCTGAAACCTGAAACAATAGTATTAATTACAGCTTCTTCATCTTCAACTAAATCCCATTTGTTAGCTAAAAACAATATGGGGGCTTTCTTATCTTCTATCCAAGAGAAGCATTTCCAAAACCATTCAGCGCTTTCCTCAATCTGTGATAAATCTGAAGCATCAAAGATATATATTAATCCAGAAGACATTTTGATGTAATTTTCCCAAATATGTGTTCTAAATGCCATATGTCCCCCCATATCCCAGATCTGTAAAGGAAGATCCCTATATGAGGCAAATTCTACATCCACCCCATAAGTAGGTTGAGATTCAACATGATTCCCTGTTATGAGTCTCTGTGTGAAACATGTTTTTCCTGCTTTGGGTAATCCGGTAATTGCTATGGTAGTTCTCTTAATTTTAATCATCTCTCTATTTTTTGTTTAACTGTTGAAGAAGAGCAATGTTTACAACTTCATCTAATTGTTCTTTGAAATTTTCAGGAGGGTAAAAGTCATCTTTTATTATTTGAGCTATAGATAGTGTTACAATAGATAGATCGTCTTTAGACACGTTACTTTCAGCCCCTACAACTACGCTGAAATCCTTTTCTTTTCTTATACTTGCGGAACAATCTTGTATTGAGATCATGTTTTCATTTGCACCAAGATCATTCATCTGACCAATGCATTTCTTAATGATTGTCTCATATTCATCATTTTTCTTGGTTACTGATGTCCGATATATGATTTCATTGTTCTGATTTAAAATCGATACAAAAGAGATTCTTGTTTCCTCTTTGATATACTCCACTAGTTTATTGAACATCCATGAAATTGCGTTATCTACATTTTCACCTGTTTTAGCTGATGTTTCCCATATTCTAAAGGATCTTTCAGGGTATCTGAAAACATCATCAAGTTTAAACATATTTATTATTTCTTCAGTTGTTAGAAATGTATCGTCTTCATCTTTAAGATCTATTTTATTAGCTAGAAACATTAGAACTGCTTTTTTTGAAAGTCTATGTGAAATATATTCAAACCATTTTTTAGCTTCTGTGAATTTGCTCCTGTCAAAAATATCAAATACGAAAATAGCCCCTTTTGCTAAAGTCGTGTAATATTGCCACATTGTTTCACGAAAATGAAGCTGTCCTCCGATATCTATTGCTTGGAAATCAAATCCTTTGTGTTTTAACATCTCAACATTCAAACCAATGGTAGTCAAAGTCTCAGCAAATTTCATTCCTGAGATGTTTCTTAAGAGAGTGGTTTTTCCTGCATTCTCTATACCCAGTATCACGATATTGACTGGTTGTTTTCTAGTTCCCATTTTTAAACACTCTTGCTAATTGTAATTTCCTTAACAGTAAATGAATTTGATATTTTAGATGATGATTCACCTACAGCTTTAACTCTGTAATTTGAAACCATTTTATTAGAACTGGGAACACTTGTTTGATGATTAGATTTAAGATTCTTTGAAATTGTCAGTAGTTTTACTTCAGGATTGGACATTTTTATCAATTCAATAATATCTAAGTCTTCTGTATTGTGGTCTGTTTCATCAAAAAGAATTACTTTGTAATTACCATTGATTATATCTAAAATTTCATCTACGTTAGATATAGTTGTAACTGAAAAACCTTGTTTTCTTAATATTATCTCGAAAAGATATCTTGTTTGAAAGTTTCTAGCAACAACTAAAACATCTCTGTTTATATCTCTATTTCGAAATCTTGGTAACTTAAGTTTAGATTTTAGAAAATCATTTAATTGCTTGATTAATTTTTTGTCAGATTTCTCTGAAACTAGGTCTAAAATGCCTCTTGTAGAATCATCAGAAGTTTCACTTTCTTCTTTGACATTTTTGTTTTTAGAGTTCAATTTATTTACTCCTCTTGTTCTATAAGTTTTTTTTTCAATTGATAATATCATATTTAGTAATAACACTATATTGAAAGAGATGTGAAAAAACAGGGAAAAATATGGAAAGAACTTAGAATCCCTTTTCCTCTCTACACTTCAACTTAATCTCGAAAATTGTGCCTTTAGGAAAATTATCCTTAAGAGTAATCTCTCCCCCATATCTCTCTATGGTTTTTTTGGTAATATATAACCCAAGACCAGTTCCAGCTGTAGTACCATGCTTAAAACTACTTTCAAATACATGGATCTTATGTTTATTCAAGATACCAGAACCATTATCAGCTATCCTTATCGTGCAAAAGCCATCACTAGATTTGATTGAAATTTTTATTATATCGGCTTGACCATGTTTAATAGCATTACTTATAATATTGTCAATTACTGAAGTAAAGGCTGCATCAACATACAAACTACAGCTACCTTCAATCTCAAAAGTGATATTAAAGGGTGAATAACTTGAAATAACTTTGTTAAATAGCTCTTCAGAATCCATTTTTATTAGATTTTCTTTTTGAATTAATGCTCTCTCTAATTCTTCCATCTTTTGAATGAGATCGAAACTCTTTTGAGCTGATTTCACTGTCATCTCCAACAATATATGTTCTTTTACATCCTCGTAAGCGGTGATAGCTCCCATTATGACAGAAAGGTTATTATTTAAATCATGACGTAAAATGCTATTAATTATCTTTAATGATTCATTAAGATTCTTGATTTCTTCCTCAGCTTCTAGATGCTCAGTTAAATCTCTAGCTATTGTCAGAATGACTCTTTCCCCTTCTAGATTGAAAAAGTGAGATTGGATTTCAACAGGTATTTGTTTCCCCATTTTGCTGATTAGTATTGTTTCAAAATTTCCTTGTTCTTCTTTTATAATTTGACGAATTATCTCTTTATTAGTTGTTTTTGCTTCAAGAGCAGTAATATCTAGCGAACTCATTTCAAGTAATTCCTCTCTTGTATATTCAAGCATACTACACGCTAAATCATTTACTTCAATAAAATCACTTAGAAATTCGTCTCCACTTATTCTTGAAAGAAACATCGCATCATTCGCATAATTAAACATTTCTCTGAATTTCTTTTCAAACATTTTTGATGAATCAAGTGCTATTTGTTGTTCAGTGTAATCAATTGTTGATATTAAGTGAGTATTTGTTTTTTCTCTTCCCTTAAGGACAGTATATTTATTGTTTAAGTATCTTCTTTCTCCATCTTCTCTAATGATCCAAAATTGAAGTTCTGCGGGTATTTGGTCTGTTTTAAGTGATGAATTAATTATTTTGTTAACCCTGTCGGCATCTTCAGGAACAACATAATCTAGCATAGAAAAATTCTTGGTTTCTTCCCCAATGGTTATACCGAAAATCTCTTTTGATTCTTTGTTCATGAAGATATAATGTCCATTTTCTACTATTGAAATACCAACTTGAATATTGTCGCTTATTTCTCTGAAAATATCTTCACTTATGGAAAATATTTGATTTTCTTGATTTTTATTCTCTTGAACTTTCATACTTCAGCCTCTAATTATAACTTTCATATTTTCTACACTGTTGATTGAAACACCTTATTGTGAAATACTCTCCCTATTTCGTTTTTCTAGAGTTATCTGATCATTTAGTACTCCAGTTACATATTCTAGCAGTAATGTAGTTGAAAATGGTTTATTCAAAACGGGTATCCCTTCAGGAAGTTCTTGATTTGTGTATCCAGTAATTGCTACACATCTCACTCCGGGATTTTGTTCCCTTAACCTTCGGATTAATTCTACTCCTCCCATTTCTGGCATTATAAGGTCTGTAATTACAAGATCGTATGATTTGTTATATAAATTCAGTGCTGTTCTACCATTTGAAGTAGAGATGACTTCATATCCTAATCTTTCCAGCAATCTTTTAATAACTAAATTAACTTCTTCATTATCTTCAACTAGAAGGATTCTAACTGTTTTATTATTGTGTTTATATTTTCTGAAATCATCACTGTTTAGAGTTACTTTGATTACCATTTTTTCTACCTCACTGTTCCTTTGATATTTCTTATGCCGTTGTGAGTCTTTCGTTTAAGATCGCAACGAGTTTCTTACCTCCAATTGGTTTTTGAAGAACCTCGATATCTTGAGGAACAGTTATATTAGAAAAACCTGTTATAGCAATACATTTCAGATTTGGATCCTTTTTCTGCAGCTCTTGAATTAGTTCAATTCCATCCATTTTCGGCATGATAATATCTGTTAAGACCAGATCAATAGTATTATCAAACAATTGCAATGCTTCGAAACCATTAATCGCTTCGACAACATCAAATTGGCATTTCCTAAGAATTAATGTAGTTATCTCACGTAGCATATCGTCATCCTCTACTAGTAAAATTCTTTTCTTTTCACTGTATTTACTAACAAGGTTTTCCTTCCTTTTGTAAACATAAATTTTAACCACCATCCTCTCTTTTTTCATTCTGAACTTTCTTTTCTTGACGATCTACTTGATCAAGTTCGTTTTGAATATAGTTGACTAGTTTTGAAGTTGTTATAGGTTTATTTAGAACTTTGATACCTTCTGGTACATCCACATCTGAATATCCTGTCATAGCTAAGCATTTTACTTGTGGATTGATTTCTAATACCTTCTTGATCAGTTTCTCTCCTCCCATAACAGGCATAATAATGTCTGTTAAGACTAAATCAAAGGTATCGTTAAATAAATCTAGAGCAATTTTCCCGTTTTCTGCAGTAACTACTCTAAATCCATAGTTCTCTAGCATCATTTTGGTAATCTCTCTTACATTTTCATCGTCTTCAACTAGTAAAATTCTTCCTTCTCCATTGCTTGCTGATTCCACAATCTCTTCTTCTACCAATCCCTCATGCTTTGGAATGTAGATATGAATTTTTGTTCCTTCTTTCAATTCACTTTCCACATTAATATAACCATTAGACTGCCTAACTATACCATAAACCTGTGCTAAACCTAGCCCACTTCCTTTTCCTGGGTCTTTTGTAGTAAAAAAGGGTTCAAAAATCATCTTTCTTGTTTGTTCATTCATCCCTTCTCCATTGTCTTCAATAGTAAGCTGAATGTATTCTCGATTTTTGTCTATTTCTATTTCTTCAAAGTCCACTATCTTTGAATGATCAATTTCTTCTACAGTGATATTGATTTTACCTCCACGAACAAGAGCATCTCTAGAATTAAATATGAGATTCATAAAAAGCTGTTGCAATTGAACTTGATCCATTAAAACTGTCCAATCCTGTGTATTGGCAGATAAAATAATATTTTCCGGTAAGGACGATCTGATAACTCTAGAAAATTCTGTAATAAAATCAAGTATTGAAACAGGTTGTGGTTGAATCACTGTTTGTCTTGTAAAGTCTAACATCTGTCTTATCAAAGATGCCCCTCTCTCACTTTGCTTGATTATTAAATTCAGAAACTCTTTTGACTCTATATTATCAGCATTCATTAAAGAGAAATCTGCTGCACCAATTATAGAGGCAAGAATATTGTTAAAATCATGAGCGATACCACCAGCCATCTTTCCTAATGTAGCTAATCTCTCTTGATGCAGTATCTTCTTTTGCATCACTTTTTCTTCAGTTATGTCATGAATAGTTAGTAGCCAACCATGAACAAAATCACTTTTTATTGGACTCATAGAGACATAATAGGTATAACCATTCAGAGATAATTCCTTTTTGCCAATTTGTTTTAGCTCTCCAAGGTCTAATATTTCATTGTTTATTCCATTAGTCTTAGAATCTTTGATTATCTCTAAAAATCTATTTGCAGCTTTATTCACCATTACTACAGATTCTTGACTATTCAAGAGAATGACGCCGTCAGATGTATGATTGAGAACTGTTTCTAATTCATCCTTTGCTGTTATAATTACCTTTAATCTTTGAAGAGTATGAGAAATATTGTCCGCTATTTTATACAAGAACCAGATCTCTTCTTCAATATAAGCATCCTCTTGCTCTGAACCTACAACAATAAGTCCAACAACCTTATCCTCTGCAATAAGCGGTATGGATAAGCGAGATGAAATTTTTTGAAGTTTCTTCTCATTTGACGTAATAATAGTTGTAGAATCGCGATTGGTTGAAGCATCAGGATTTATTTCTACTAATTCATCCTTAACTGTTTTTAGAAAATCATCGATTACTTCTTTATTACCCTTTGGTGCTCCAATTTGAATGAGGTTTAATCCCTCTTGAGTTATTAGCTGGACAATGATATCATAATCAATTAACTGTGAAATATACTTAGCAATAATTTCCATGGCTTCTTTTAAATCAAAAGTTTCAGATATATCTTTAATAATATTGTACAATGTTTCCATTTGGTAAGTTCTCTGAATAACCTTCTCTTCTAGTTCTTCATTCAACTTACTTAATTTCTCTTCAGATTTTTTCCTTTCAGAAATATCTCTAGCAATTGTTAATACCATTTGTTTGTTGTGATAATAAAAAGTATGAGCACTAACTTCAACTGGAATTATTTTCCCTTCTTTTGTACAATGAGTCCCTTCAAAGGTTAGGTTTTTTAATGTTGTAAGTTTGCTAATTATCTCTGGAATTTGCTTTTTAATTTCCTTTGAGGCTATATCAACTGGAGACATTTTTCTGAACTCATCTTTAGTATAACCTAACATATTACAGGCTACATCATTAACTTCAATAAAATTTGATAGAATCTGTTCATCAATACTATAAAGATATATTGCATCATTAGTGTTATCAAAAATCATCCTGTATTTTTCTTCGCTGTCTTTAAGTTCTCTTTGAGTTTTTCTTATTTCAGTAACATCTTTTCCCGAACTTAAAGTTCTTATAATTTTTCCTTCTTCATCCCTAATGAAGGTATTATCCCATGCAATTAATCTCTCTTCACCATCTTTAGTAAGAATCAGGTTCTCATGAGACTCAGATTGTGTTATTTTACCTGCTAATAGTTCTTGAAAAATTTCTTTTGTTTCTTCTCGAACTCTCTCAGGTAGAAAATTGTCAAACCAATTTTTTCCAATTATATCTTCTTTATCATAGCCTAAAAGTTCACAACCCTTCTTGTTGACTAATATAACATTTTCATTTGTATCAATTACAGTTAGGATGATATTTGCAATGTCTAAATATTGTTTCATTGTTTTTCTTTCTTTCTCTAATTCTCCTTCTATTTTACGTTTTTCTGTGATATCCTCATATAATACTGCAACATGATCTCTCATTGGAGAAAAAGATTTTGCTAAAAGCCATTTACCAATATCTTTGTTATAGTACTCTGATATTACAGTCTGTCCTGTTATCATGGTTCTTCCTAGAATTACTATTGGATTAACCTCTTGTTTCTTCATGTTAGGATAGATTTCTGTTATTTTCTTACCAATTATTTCCTCTCTCTTCTTATTTGTTAATTTTTCGTATTCTGAATTAACTTCTACTAATATTGCATCTTCAGGGTCACCTTTTCTATCATATATTACTTCATATAAGGCGTAAGCTTGTTTCATTTCATTAAAAAGAGTACGAAACTTTTCTTCGCTAGTTTTTGCTTCTTCTTTAGCGATTCTTCTTTCAGTTATATCTCTTCCAACACTTAAAATAGATTGTTGATTATCATAACTGATAATTTTTGCCTTAAACTCAACATCTAATACTGACCCATATTTACAATTATGAGTTGTTTCAAATGTTATCTCTCCCTTTTTCTTTAGTTCTTCAATTCTCGAATCAAATAAGTCTCTATTTACTGAGGTCATAATGTCTAAAATATTCAGACTTAGCATCTCTTCTTCTGTATATCCTCTTGTTTTGTATGCAGCTTCGTTTACTTCAAGTATATTGCCTTTAAAATCTATAATAAAGGCAGAATCATTTATGCCTTTGAGAGTTTCTGTTTGAATGTGAGAAACTTCTTTCTCTCTTTTTTGTTCAGCTATCTCCCTTTGAACGATTTCGTAGACTGTTTTTTTGTAGAGTGTTTCATCTAGCCTATCTTCTAGTATTAATTGAAGTTGATGAGGGTCCATAAATAAAACATTTCTACATAAATAACCATTAAAAATTAACTTAGAGTGTGTAATAATAGCCTCTAATAGCGTTCTAGAATCGAATTTGTATTCGTTATATAAACAGAAAAAACTAATATCTTTATTTGAAATGAGTTTATCGAAAAATGAATGAAGTTCCATACTTATATTCATAGTTGAGTCCTTATTGTTTAAAGGTAAAATCTCAATGCTTAACCTTAATCCATTGAACTTGTCTTCTTGTGGAATTTCTAAATGAGCTTCAATTGATTCAATAGTTCTAGCTAGATTGAACTCAGATTTATTACCATAAATATCTTCTGAATCTACGATCTCTAATGCAGAAGTATTGAGAAGATTCTTAATTTCTTTTGAAGCCTTTATCTTTGTTTGAATATCTTCTATAGTTTTATTATCAACTATGATTACACATCTCTCTTTTTTTACTATGCCTGTTTTAAGGAATTCCATTATAGAATCTATCTTATCCTCATCCTTTCGATAAATAGTACAGATATGCTCGTTAGGAGATAGTTTCAATAGGTTTTCACCTAAATCATCAAATCTTCCAGAGAAATAAGCTAAATCATTGGAATTCTTCTCAATTTTGCTATTAGTTTCTGGTTGTACACGCAATTTAATCACAGTTTTTTGAAAGAGATCTACATCTTTTCAGATATTCTTTTAGTTTAACATTCTTTTATCTCTATAACTAAATTTAGAAATATTAATGAAAAAACGTGGAAAAATAGGGAAAAAAGTCAATCAAAAATAGCTTTTCCTTTTGCTGTTATCCCAAGAACTTTACTTCTTCCTTTAGTTAATTCATATGTGTAATCGTCGCTGATTAAATCCTTTATTCGTTTCCTCGCTGTAGGTCTACTTATATTGAAAGCTTCAACAATATCTGTATAGGAAGGTTTGTTTCCTTTAATATTCCTTTTATGAACAAATTCCAATATCTCGATTAGTTCTTCAGGCAGAGTAGCTTCAGCTAAGGATTTAATCATTCGCATCTCTTTTCTCAATAATCTACTCTCTTTTTCATTGATAGTTGCAGGATCAAGTGTTACAATGATTATGTGATTAGAGAGGTAGGCAATGTCCATTAATCTAAAGATGAGGAACAAAGTGGTCTCAAAACCATTCTTAGCAATGAGATAATCGAGCCTATCAATAACTATAACGTGCTTGTTTGGAAGTTCTTCTATTAGTTGTTCTATCTTGCTTAACTCGGAAGAGATGGTTTTTAGGTGCCCTTTTTCAGCTATTCTAAAGAAATCAAATTCATAATTTGTATCTTTCTTCCATTCAGTTTCAGGTAATCTTGATAGAACGAGACCATTATATCCAACTCTTAGCAAATCATAAAAAACTTCTTTTGAAATATATGGGCGCTCTTCTTCTGATAGATACAAATGAGATTCTTCCAAATGATGTCTCAAGGTTTGTCTTCTCAGCTCATCCTCTCTTTGCTTTTTAGTTGTGATGTCTCTAAGTGCTGTGAAGTATATTCTTTCTCCTGAAGTATCCATCTGAGCTATGGCAGTGATTGAACCCCAGAATTCGCTTCCATCTTTTCTAGAACGTTTTGTTTCAAAGTTATAAACAAAATTCCTTTGACGTAATAAATCATAAAGTCTTTCACGATCTCTGATATTGAACCAATGATTAGCAAAAGGGGTTGAGAGACATTCTTCTTTATTGCTATATCCAAAAAGCTTCCAAAAAGCCGGATTTATATCGATTAATCCTCCATCCAAGGAATCAATAGAAATAGCAAGGGGGATGTTTTCAAACAGATTTCTAAGTCTTTCTTCACTTTCTACTAACATTTCTTCATTTATTTTCTTCTCCGTTACATCTATCAAAGATGAATTGTGATAAGTAGCATCATTATTCTCATCATAGATAACTCGAGAGTACAACTCAATCCAAAAAAGAGAACCATCTTTCTTTTTCGCCTTCATAAGACGATTATAATAAGAACCTTCTGTATCAAATTTTCCAAGAATTTCCTTGCTGTCTTCTAAATCAAAATAGAACTCTTCAACGTGAAGTTTCTTTATTTCTTCCACACTTTCATAGCCAAAAAATTTCAAGAAAGCAGGATTACAAGCAATAATTTCTCCATTAGGTTTATTTTGAATTAAACCAATAGGTGATTTATCAAAATGATCTCTGTATTTTTCTTCACTTTCTCTAAGTTCTTTTTCAAGTTTTTTCTGTTCAGTTATATTAATTAGTGAAGCTATTTGTTGTTTTGTTTCAGGAATAATTCCTATTGTTACTAGTAGAGTTTTGTTTTCCCCAAATATGTTAAACTCCGAGGTTTCAAAAGTCAATGGTGGAATGAAATCTATATTCATCCTTTTGACTGCTTTTGTTATATTTTCTCTTTCTTCTTTCTGAACAAAATCTGTCCATTTTTTACCAATAAATTCTTCTTGTGAGATACCTGATTTTTCTATCAATAGATCATTGACTAGTGTTATGGTAAAGTCTTCTTCTAATAGCATCATTCCTGTACCTGTATATGCGAAAAGTGCTCTGTACAACGCTTCTGAAGATTTGATTTTTTCTTCAATTTCTTTCCTTTCAGTGATGTCTCTAAAAATTACAAAGATTACTTCTTCGCTACCAAGTAATAGTTTAACTGCATTTGCTTCCATTGGAAAAATAGAACAATCTTTTCTTTTGGCTAAAGTTTCGAACATAGCATATCCTTTCTTTTCGATTTCTTTCCCTCTTCTTTTATGTTCTTCTTCAGTTTCAAATGTGTTGATAAACATTGTATTATTAGAAATAACCTCAGAAGATTCGTATCCAAACATCTCAAGAAATCTAGGATTTGCTTCCAAAATAATACCTTCGACTGTTCTTAAAATATATCCATCATTGGAATGATTGAAAATACTTCTGAACTTATGTTCACTTTTAAGAAGGTTCGAATATACCAGTTTCTTCTCAGTAATGTCCTGTCCTTCAATTATAAATGAAGTAACATTACTTCTATTATCTGTTATTGGTTTCACAGAAAAATCCATAGTCCGAATATAGCCGTTCTTATCTATATTTGTAATTTCATCTTGAATAATTTTCCCTTTGGAAGCTCTTCTTATATTCTTTCGTAATCTAATTCTTTCTTCCTCTGAATGAGACCACCAATATGTATCCCAGATCAACTTTCCGATTGCATCTTCATCCTTCAATCCTGCAAAATCTAGAGCTGTTTGATTGATTTGAAGTAATCTGCCTTCAAGATCTAAAATTCCAGTTAATTGAAAAGCATGGTTGAGGATGATATTTGATAATCTTTCTCTTTCGTTCAGTTTTTCTTCTGCTTGTCTCTTTTCAGTAATGTCTCTTCCTGAACTTAAAGTTCCTATGATTCTTCCTTCTTCATCTCTAATATCGGTATTATCCCATGCTATTAGTTTCTCTTCGCCATCTTTAGTAAGAAGGAGATTCTCATAGTACTCAGATTGAGCAATTTCATCATTCATTATCTTTTTAAAAACTTCCTTTGTTTTGTTACATATTCTTTTGGGTAGAAAATTATCAAACCAATTTTTTCCAATTATCTCTTCGTGTTCATAGCCTAATAGTTCACAACCCTTTTTGTTGACTAATGTAACATTTTCATTCGCATCAATTGCAATTAAAACGACATTTGCAATTTCTAAACATTGTTTCGTTGTTTTTCTTTCTTTCTCTAATTCTACTTCCATTTTACGTTTTTCTGTAATATCCTCTCCTGAACATAAAACACCACTTAAATTTCCCTCCTTATCAATGTAAAAAGTGCTTTGCCAAGAAATTAATCTTTCCTCTCCTTCCTTTGTTAATATAGAATAGCTCTTAGTAAGTTTGAACTCTTCTTTTTCATCAATTCGTTTAATAAAACTAGATTTAATTTCCTTAGCAACTCCTTTTGGGAGAAAATTATCGAACCAGTCCTTACCAATAATCTCATCCTCTGAATAACCAAGAATCTCGCATCCTTTTTTATTAACTAAAGTGACTTTTTGATTAACATCAACTGCAATATAGATAAAATCTGCTATGTCCAACAGCAATTGTATGCTGATTGTTCCAATACCCAAGTGATATCCCCTCTTCTAATACATCAAGATAAGTTATTAATTGACCTCAATCTATTAAGTATTAACTAGACGATATCTTTTCATAATACAAAAACCTTTTCCCTATTTTTCCCTATTTTTTCACATTCTTTTCGATATAGAGTTAATATATCTTGCAGAGAATTAATTGGGATAAGTATGAGTATTAAAAAGAAAATTCATCCATTAATTGCTATTACAGGGCTTGAAAAAGCTGGAAAAACAACATTTGTTCATAGGTTAAAAACAGGTGAGTTTAGAGCAGATTTCCATCCAACAGTAGGATATGATCTTTCAATTATTAAGGAAAAGGATTTCCGCTTTGATGTTGTAGACCTTGGTGGGCATCAATCATTTAGATCCAACTTCTGGGAAAACTTTGTTTCTTCTTGTCAAGGTTGCATTTTTGTTTTTGATAGATCAGACAAAAACAGAATGGAACTTGTAAAGGAATGGTTATGGAAAGTAGAAGAATGGATTCCTAAAGATGCGAATTTTGCTTTCTTTGCCAATAAATCAGATTTAGAAGATATACTCAGTTTAGAGAATATTGTTAAACAGTTAGATTTAACAAAATTCAGTGAGTCACCATTGAAAAGCTTTAGAGTTTTTGAAACTTCAAGTCTTTCAGGTGAGAACATTCAAGAGTGTTGGACTTGGTTGTCTCAGTCGATAAGAAGAAGAATGGAGGCTAAACCAACAATAAACATCTATGCTTTTGAAATGTTGGATGAAAGACTTGAACCAATAGTAGAAGAAATACTAATAGAAAATGAGAAAAAAAACGATCTGCTGGATGTTCAACAAGTATTCCGTGCTCACTCGTTGAAAATGATTGATTCATTGCCTTCGATTAATATTGATAATTTTGTTGTTCACATGCTCAAGAAAGGTGATTACTACGCAATTCTCTATGTTGATAAAGACGATGAACAGAGCCTTGCAAGAGAAACAGGTCTAACTATGTTCTTTGAAGTATTATCAAGAATTAAAAGAGAATTGAAAATAGATAAGGAAGTAATCAAGAACCTTGCTGAATCAATAAAATGGGAATTCTAAATGGATTATCAAATGAGCTGATGAGTGATTGATTTGACCACTTCAACCTATGATACAAAACGAGAGAGAGAAAATTCTCAAATACAAATAATAGAAAATAATTCATTCATTCAGTTCTTACATTCCTTAATAGATGCATCGTCAGTTTCAGAAATCTTAGATAAATTGCTTATTTTGCTTCATGAATTATACAATAATGACGATTGTATTTTCTATCGTCAATACAAAAGTGACAATAGTGTAATAGCTTCAAAAAGAAAGGATGAAAAACTTGAACGGTTTGCAATTCTAGATGAAAAACTCATTACTAGAATAAAATCACTTACAAAACCTGTTCTTAGGAAAAGATCAATTTCAAAAAGGAAAAACACTCCCACTATTTATTATCCTTTTATTTTTCACGGAGATTTGGAGTTTCTGCTAGAAATACCACTAAATGATTTATCTTCTGATACTCAAAAGATTATTGGTGAACTTAGAGAAATTCTACCTATTGTCTATATAGGTTTACAAAAAGTGGATAAACAGAAACAAAAGGATAACGAATCAACTGAGACAACAAAAATAATTCAGAGTATCTCCTCAGGTATTGCATCCATCGATTCAAAAGGAATGTTTCTTTTTGCTAATCAAATGTTCGAAATGATGACTGGTTACACGTCAGAAGAACTGAAAACCTCATCAACCCTCATTAACAATATCTTTCCTGATCTCACCTTTATACTCCTAGAAGGGGATACTGTGGAAGGGTTGATCTACAACATAAGAAGAAAAGACGGTTCTGAGTTTCCAAGTCATGTAAAACTCACCCAAGTTACAAAAGGTGAAGAAACAACACTCATTCTGACTTTAAATGATGCTAGTTATCATCTCAAACAAGAGGAAGAGATTAAGAATCTGAGAAGGTCCATGGCAAACGAAGATAATATAGGTGTCGCACTTTTCAGATTCGCTTCTTTTGGAGGTGAACTAGTCAAAGAGGACCTTAGAAGTATAGCAATAGCTCCTGAATATTTCTCAACTATGTGTTACACTAGTATTGCTCAAGGAAATACTCAACCGATTGGGGTTTTTGGACCTATTCCAGCACCCAAATTGGAAAATTATAGAACAATAATATATGCTTTCCATGGAAAAGATGATATTCCTCTCGATCATCGTATGAGAGGAAAACAATATTACCTTATTGCTGTGATTTTACCAAATAGAAAAACAGAATTTTTGATTTCAAATATAAGCATAGAAAAAAGATTCTGCGAATTGATAGACAAGTTTGAATATCCGAATAGAATGACAAAAGAGGAACTTTCACAATTTAGGGAAGTTGTGTTTGTCGAGTAAAGAAATTTGAATGATAAAAATTGGAGAAAAGTGATAATTATGGTAAATTTAAATTTTGAAAAAAAAGGTGTCCCTGTAACTTTATTGGGTTTAAATAATGCTGGAAAAACAAGTTTAGCGTTAAGACTTGCAACTGGGGAGTGGGTAGACAATACTGCTCAAACAATCGGAGTTAACTTTGAGACCTATAGAGCTGGAGATAGCCTCCTAAAAATATTTGATGTTGGAGGACACGAGGTCTTAAGACGTCAATTTTGGATAAATTACGCCGCAAATAGTTATGGTGTTTTATTTCTTTTTGACGCTTCTGACAAGAAGAGAACTGAAGAGGGTAAAGAATGGTTTTGGTATCTGATAAATAATTTAAAGGTAGAAAGAAGAATTGCTTTAGCTTTTCTAGCTAACAAAGCTGATTTAGAATCAATGCGACTTGATGAAATCATTGACACTCTAAATCTACAAGAACTTAGCAAGTTTCCAAAAATCAGTTTCCAAATTTTCGAAGTAAGTGTAAAAACCTCTGTGAATATTAATAACGCTATGGAGTGGTTTACCAGAAAAGTACAGGACCTTTCCAGCGATCGAACAGTTTCACCCAAGGGTTTGATAATTTCCTCAATTTTTGGTAATATTAAACTGTTCTTAGATTTTTCTGATGTAAACAAAAATCTAATTTCTGTTCTGGATTTGCTTTCAGAGGTATTAAAAGATGAAGAACATGCTCTTAGTGAAGAGAAGATTGCAAGTGTCGTTTCAAATTATGGTCAAATTGTGTTTCAAGAAAGGGGAGAAATAGTATTATCACTAATAACTGAACCAGATGATTCTCAAGTAGATGCGCAAAGACTTATTGAATTAATTTATGATCACCTTGAGAAAAAAGTTGCTGAAACAAAAGAAGAATTAATTGAATTCATTACTTCAACTCTGAAAATTCCACGAGAAAATTGCAGAGAAATATCTGAATATAAATTTTGAAGATTTGAATGAAAATTGAGTTAAAAGGATGGAAGTAAAGTGTCAAACAAAAAAGGTAAGCGTTCAAAAAAAGCAAAAGTGAAGAAAGGAGTATCTCCAACAGCTGCTTTATTGGAAGATTCAAAAGATGAATTAAAGAAAACACTAAAAAAGGTGGATAAAACTGAAACTGAAGGTGTAACTAAGAGAGATCTGCAAAGTGCAATTCAGGATGCTATAGGAAAGTTAAAACCAATCTCAGATCAAGTACATGATAACAAACGTGTGTCAAAAGAAGATCTAGAAACAGCAATTGGGGAAGTGATAGATAGCTTGATTCCTGTGTCTGATGATGAGATAAAACATGCTCTTTCTAAGCAAGATTTACAAACTGAGATTAAAGACGCAAAAGCTAATCTGAAGAAATTTCCTGAAGCATCAGATAAGAAAAGGGTTCTAAAGAAAGACTTAGAAACTGCAATTCAAGACGCTTTAGAAAGTTTACAACCCGTTTCTAAGAGTGATAAGAAACGTGCCCTTTCTAAACAGGATTTTGAGATAGCTATAAAAGATGTTATTTCAAGCTTAAGACCCGTAGCGGAGGAAAAAATTAACCATGCTTTAGCTAAACAAGATTTACAATCTGAGATTCGTGATGTTAAAAAAGGTTTAAAGAAAGTATCAGATTCTGAAAAGAAGCATGTCTTAACTAAACAAGATTTACAATCTGAGATTCGTGATGCTAAAGGAGGGTTAAAAAAATTGTCAGCTAGTGAGAGAAGGCATGCGCTAACTAAGAAAGATCTTGCAACCACAATAAAAGATGCTAGAGCTAATTTAACACCAGTATTCGGAAAGGTACAGCGTCCTCAGATGTCTGTGAAACAACTTAGAACCGCTATCAAAGATTCTCAATCACCTCTACAAGCAGTCCCAGATAGCGCTCGTAATCTAGCTACAGCTACATTGGGTGAAACTATAAAAGAAGAAGGAGATAAAATTAAGAGAGAATTATTGCCTATACCCGGTGATGTACAGCTTTTCGAAATAAAGAATTTATCTCACATAAAAGAATTTCTAGCAGATAAAACTGAATATAAAAACCAGATTAGTTATTGGCAAGAGAAAGAGAGAAAACCATTGCTAAAAATTACTATTAATCCAAGAACACAATTTAATAAAATAGAATTATTGGACGAAAAAGAACCTTTGTCAATCAATAATTTGATTATGGGAGGAGATCTTGTTCAGTTTGGGCAAGCTTACAGGTTTTTGCTTAGATATGGTTACATGCGTATAGAAAATCCTTATCCACTATTACTCGAGGATAATCAGTGGTATATTTGGCATCTAAAAGAAGAGATTAATTTAACTTTTATAGATATAGCTTATGCGAGAAATACTTCTGTGAGAGAGGTTAGAAGTGTTTTTCAGACTTCTGATGATCATATTCATCAAATTCTTGATTTTGCCGTTTACGGAGGTCATTATCAATTAGTTGCTGCTCATGCAATGAAGAAAAGAGGAGTGTTAATTCAGAAGATAGGCGATACAGTAATTGAAACAAGCTATGATAATTATTCAGCTGAGGAAGCTCTTCTTAAAGAAATATCAGACACAAAATCTGATAGCGAGGAAGAGCAAGTTCCCAGAGTATGGACAATAAAAGCAGCTTATAAAACTGAATCTTTCTTAGGTGGTCGTTATTTATGGAAGGAATGGCTAGGGGATCTGAATGATGATAAACTATTAATGATGGATAATTATGAGTTACCAGTAGAAGAGCAATACATGAGAGAAGCACTTGGATTTGGTGGAAATCTATCTCCAGATATACCTTCAAACTTCAAGAAACTTATTAGCTTGTTCAAAAACGTTCCAGAAGAAATGTTAAAAATAGGGGAAGCGGCATATTTTATAGCAAATATTGATAGTTTGTATTCCTCTCAATTTTGGAATATTAAAAATTTCATTGGAGAATTATCAGTAAAGAAATGGAGGATTATCTTCATAAAATTAGCAATAAAGGCGTATTTAGCTGCTTTGAAGAAGTATACTTTGAAAAACTCACCACTTCTTTTTGCTACAACTCATAATGATTTGGGAAACTTCTATTCTAGTCTTGCAGAAATCGAAAATAAGGTGGAGAATTATAATTTTGCAATTAGTTCCTACAAGGAGGCTTTACAAGTGTTCTCTGTTGATTTATTTGTGCATAAGTACAGTCAAGTTAATCATAATCTTGGATTAGCTTATCAAACCTTAGCAGAACTAGAAGAAAAAGAGGTTAATAGCAAATATGCAATATTTTCTTACAAAGAAGCAATACTTGGTAGAGATTTAGCAAACTTTCCGTTTGATCATGGTGTGACTTTAGTTAATCAAGGTGCTGCTTATCAAACTCTTTCTGGAATTGAAGCAAACGAGTATTATTCAACATTTGCTATTGATTCCTACAATGCAGCACTTAGAACAGGCACTTTAGATAAAATGCCAACAGAAAGAGCAATGATCTATAGCAATATTGGTGTAGCATATCGCCTTTTAGCAGAAACTCAAGAAAAATCTCTTAACTGTAAACAAGCACTTCTAGTTTTACATGATGCATTAACTGTCAGAAACCAAGCGCAGTTTCCTTTTGAGTATGCTATCTCTACCACTATCCTAGGTGATATCTATACTGTTCTCTCTATTGAGGAAAATAAAAAAGAAAATATTAACCACGCTATATCCTCATATGACAAAGCAACTAAGATTTTCATTAAGAAAAACGAAGACTTTTATGATAATGTGATAGAACGTAAGAAAATTGCTGTAAGGATAAGCAAAAGTGAGACTTAATCTCTTTTTTTTTTCTACTCTATGAGCATGGTCAAATCAAAATTCTTAACTGAATGGGTTAGAGCTCCTGAAGAGATTAGATCTATACCTTCAAATGAGTAAATTTCCAAGTTATCCAGCGATATATTTCCGCTTAACTCTATCAACATTAAATTGTTAATTGCTTTTATTTTTGCTATTACGTGTTTTGCTTGTTGAGGAGAGAAGTTATCTAACATGACAATATCTGCTCCAGCTTTTGTAGCTTCAATTGCTTGTTCTTCGTTCTGAACTTCAACCTCTATTTTTTTACTGAAACTAATAGTTTCTTTAGCTTTGGCTACTGCTTCAGATATGGTATTGAACATCCTCAAATGATTTTCTTTGAGCAGAATCATATCTGACAGGTTGAATCTGTGCGTATCTCCTCCTCCGATTGTAACTGCATATTTATCATATTTGCTTAATCCAGGAACAGTTTTTCTTGTTGCACAAATTCTGATATTTTCATTATTCTTGCGTGCTATTTGTCTCATAATATCTGTTTGAGTTGCAATACCTGACATTCGACCAAGTATATTCAAAACTAACCTTTCAGCTTGAAGCAGATTGTGAATATCTCCTTTTACTAAAGCTATAATTGTTTTCTTAGAAACTCTTGCTCCCTCTTCAACACGAGCTTCAAATTCTGTTCCAACAATTTCAAAAACTCTCTTAACAAATGGCAATCCGGCTATAATACCATCTTGCTTTGCATAAATTTTCCCTTTAGCTTTACTATTGGGGATGAGGTTGGATGTTACGTCCCAATAAGGTACATCAATTTCTAACCATTTCTTGATATCTTCGTCAACTAAAACTTGAGGTATCATTTGAAACCAACTCGAGGAATTAGTATTTTAGCATATTGTTTACAGCTTTGAATGCCTTCTTCCTAACCTTTTCATCGAGTTCAATGATATTTTCCGATGTAGGGTTTTCTATTGCTTTCAATATGGTTGGAAGATCATTTCTTTTCATGCTTATACAGATCATGTTACTATCTACGAATTCGATATCTGGGAATTCAATCTTCATTCGGTCGACAAAACCTTGTTCGGTTAGAAATAGGACTTTTTCTCCAGGTTTAGCCTTTTTAACGAATCTGTGCATGTCACCAGTTCCACCAGCAAAATCCACCTTTTGAATGATTTCTGGTTTGCATTCTAAGTGAGCAAATGTTTTGATAGCTGCATCGTCCTGTAATGTGTTGAATCTTTTTTCAGAAAGTGCATGATGAGTTCTACAATATCCAGGAAAAGTGATAATATTTTTTCCTGTAAGCTCTGCAAGGTTCTTTCCCATATTCTCATCTGGAACAAAGATAATGGTTTCAGCTTCAAGTTGCTCAACAATTCTTCTGGCGTTTGCAGAAGTACAACAGATATCTGATTCAGCCTTTACACCTGCATTGGTATTAACATAACAGATAACTGGTACGCCTGGATGTTCTTTTTTAAGTCTTTTAACATCTTCCCCTGTGATTGAATCAGCTAAAGTACAATCTCTACCCGGTTCTGGAACAAAAACAGTTTTCTCAGGATTAAGTATTTTCATGGTTTCCGCCATGAAGTCTACTCCACAGAGCAGAATTGTGTCTTCTTCAACCTCAGTAGCTTTCTTTGCGAGACCTAATGAGTCACCTACAATATCAGCTACACCAAAAATTATGTCAGCTGTTTGGTAAGAATGAGCAAAAATCTTTATGCCTTTTTCTTTTTTAATTGTATTAATTCTAAGTGTAAATGGTGCAATACTTTCACAGGCTTCTTTTGTCCATCCTAATTTAGCTAGTTTGGCGTAAAGACGATCAACTTCTTCTTTTAATTTTTCTTGATCCTGGCTTGGTATAATTATGACCTCTTCCACGGTAACCATCACAATCGAAGACAATTTTGTATGAAGCTATTTAAAGAACATTTGTTAGTGGCCAAACTTACATCTGTGGTTATTAAACTTGAGTTTTGGCACGTTAAAATAATAATTTTAAAATAAACAAAGAAAATTGAAGCAATATTTACCTATTAATTTTTCTAAATTCATGCAAAATTCACTTAGATATAGGTTGTAATACTGTCAATGTGGATGCAATACATACATGTCAGAACAATTATGTATTGTGAAAAAAAAGCTGATACTAATCGTATTTGGTGCATAAATATAAATAATCTTATGAGTTATTAGAAATGCATAAATATCAGAGTTAGTCCAGATGAAAATAGCTTTATATTCGTTGAGAGGTAAGAGTTCTACTGAATATACGAATACTATCAAGGAGATGATACTAGAGCTAGAACCTGAAACAGAGATTTTGGAAATTGAAGATCAAGAACTAGAAGAAGATAATTGGGAAGGACAACTACGAATTTTTCCACAAAACGACATTGATACGGTAATTGCGATTGGTGATACTGGAACATTTCTTAGAGCTATTTTCCTTAGTCGGGATTCTATCCCTGTTGTCTCAGCTTCATCTGAAAGAATCAGTTTTTTTACAGAAATTACTCCTTCAAACATTAGAGATAGTCTAGCTTTGATACTTTCACAGAATTTCTTAGTAGATACTTACCATAGAGTTGAAATCAAAGATAACAGAAATAAAAACCCTTTACCTGCTTTAAATGAAATTGCTATTTTTCCAAAAGATTCTGCTCTGTTAATGAATTATACTTTAGTTGTTGATAATAATGTACTTTACAGAGGAAGGGCTGATGGTTTGATTATTTCAACTGCTTTAGGAAGCACAGGATATGCTCTTTCTTCGGGAGGACCGATAGCTGTTAGTGACCCAGAGATACTATTGCTAGTCCCAGTAAACCCGTTGAATAAAGATCACATCCCCGTAGTTGTTCCATTAAATGCCGATGTAAAATTAACTAACTTAAAATCTCGGTCGGCCATTGAAGCTATCATTGATGGGCAAATAAGGGTGAGACTCGAAGAAAACATAAGTATTAAACAAACTACAGCTGATGTGAAAATAATTAGACTTCAAGCAAGAAAAAACATTCTTGCCAAGTTAAGAAATCGATTAGTAGAATTAGATTTAAGACATCTGGAAGGAGTTCCTCCTGCAGCTAAATATGTTTTCAAATTACTGGTAACAGAAGGTGAAATGACACAAAAAGAGTTGATTGAGAGTACTGGTCTACCTAATCGAACTGTTAGGAATGCTTTAAACATCCTAAAAGAGAAAGGTGTGATAAGTCAGAGGGCTCATCTAAGGGATGCAAGACAATCAATATATTTTGTTTCGTAACAACTGTTTTTCAAAACTTTCCTACTAGGACAAAAAAAAGACTTATCAATTATGATTCGATAATTTTAAAATGGAGTACTGGCTATGACACTAGTTGAACCTTTAATCATGAAGAAGATAACAGTGTTAGGTACAACAGGTTCTGGGAAAACTTCTTTTCTGGAAGCATTATTTGGCGATTTTGAGAAGAATGATGTTGCTAGACGTGTTTTCAAAGAAGTAGGAGACAATTTAGATTTTACTCCATTAAAATATAATAATTTTAGTCAAAGCACAACAACAATCTCTCTTAATGTTGTAAACTCTGTGATTGTTCTAACCCGTTTTAACAAGATACTTGTGAAAAAATTTAATGAATTGAATACTATTGATTATGAGTCAATAGACGAAGCTTTTCAAGTACTATTCAATGATCCTGCAGGCCAAGAAAGATTTGATTTCATGCAAGAAATTGCAATTCAAGGTGCTCATTTAGTTATTATTATGGCAGATGGAACAAATATATCTTCTATGGAGAAAATTGTACATTACTTAGATATGTTAAATATAGAAGAACAAAGAAAACAAAGGAAAATACCTGTTATTGTTTTTATTAACAAGTCTGATCTAAGAGAGAAAGGAGTATATCTTGGGAAGGAAATTGCAGAAAGAATAGTTTATTCATCTCTGGTGGACAGAGAGATTGTTTTTTATGAAACTTCTAATGTAAACGCCCAGTGTTATGAAATACCTCTTACGATTATCTTTAACTATCTAGCAAATCAAGTGTATTCATGAAACACTATTAGTTTTTCAAGAACTTTTCTCACACAAAAAGTAGCAGTAAAAACTAACTAAATGTTTATCAATTTTGTAAAGGTAACAGAAATAAGACAATGAAGAAAATAAAGCAGCTTACTTTTGATATAACTCAAAGTAGAAGGATTAAGAATTATGCTCAGAAATTAAAGATCAAAGAAGAGGTTTTATTGAAAAAATTTCCACATACAATGAACATAATTTTTCACGCATGGGAAAAGAGTTATAGTAAAACTGAAGAAGTAAGCTTTCGCAGTTTCTTTCTTACTGTAATGAAGTATGCTGAATTTGCATTTAGGTTAAATGCTCGATATACAGAATTAGATACTATAAATAGACATGTAGTTATTTTAAGAGAAGCTCTTGTAGAATATGAAAAAGACTATGACAGCATAATTAGAATAGAAAAGATTGTCAAGCAGTTTGAGGAGGGTCTCTAGATGAAAATAGGTACAACAATGTATACAGTAAAATTCAAAAATAAAATACCCTGTGAGAATGAAATGATTTTTGCAAGTGATCTTGCTTACTATCTTTATTACTTAGATGTTATTCCTAATGAGCTAGCTGAATGGGAAATAGAAGATATCAAAGAGAAGAAAAACAAAGATGAAAAGGAATTTACAGAAATTAGTAAGAATTATTCCACTCTTTTTCAAGAATATGCGCTGATAAGATTAAAAGCAAATGAACTATATGAAAGAAACAGAGTTGTTGCTCTGACATTGGGGATATTAAGACAGAAATTATTGCAATACAAAGAAGCTGGTAGAGCTGTTCCACTTGATCTAGAAAAAGCAATTGAAACTGTTGAATACTTCATCTATAGATACATTACTAAGAAACAAGACGATAGACTAGTTGAGCAAATCGTCTTCGAAGAGTAATGAGATTAAACATATTTTCTCTGTATTACTTACCTTTTACTGAAGGTTACTGACCTTCTTAATAAGGTTAAAATGATTAGGTGTGTAGTATACTCGAGAACATCAACAGCAGATCAAGAATCAGGTCTTGAAACGCAAATTGATGATGTATCAGCGAAAATTTATCAAGTCGGGGATAGAGAAATTGTAGCTGTTATTAAAGATGAAGATATTCCTGGAGATAGTGAACCTGAGTATAGAGAAGGTTTCAAGAAAGTTCTAAAAATGGCTGAAGAGGGAGAGTTTGATGAACTTTGGAGTCAAAGTCGAGATAGATTATCTAGAGATGTTGACGTTCTAGGTTATATCCGTATTTTACTCAAGAAAAGAGAAATACCCATAGTTTGCTTAGATGATGAAGATAACAAGGCTTTCTCCAGAATAAAAGATCTGTTCGGTGAAATGGAATTAGAGAAATATAGAGAAAAACGATATAAGGGTATGTTAAGACGGATAAAGGAAGAAAAAGTCATGTCACGACCACCTTTCGGTTATTCTGTAAACGATAAAGGAGGATTAGTAATAGATGAAAGTAAAAGAGGTTTAATCAGAAGACTCTTTGGAGAGTTTGATAATCCTTTTGCATCTCTTAAAACCCTCAGTCTTAAGTATAATATCCCAGTGTCAACTCTACGTAATATACGATCTAATCCTGTTTATCGAACAGGAGAAGTAAGATGGGCAGGAAAAATTGCTTATTATATCGAACCTGTTGTTCCAGAAAACAAAGATAGAATGCTAGAAACTTAGAAAATCATTCGTACAATTTATGGATGTATTCTTTTTCTATTTCCAATTTCACATCAGGAATATTGTCACTGATACCAAATTCTGTTATAAAACCGTGGATTAAATTTGCTGGAATCATTTCAAAGTATGGGTTGAAAATCTTAACATCATCTGGTTTATCCTTTGGCCAGATTTCGGTAGATTTATAGCTCTGGATGGTGAATGGGATTGCTTTCAAAAGCAATTTTAAGGTGGTACTTGCAACATACATTGGTACTTGATATTGATAAGCAAACATTGCTAATGCATGACATCCGATTTTGTTTGCTACATTACCATTTGGAAAAATAACATCAGCTCCGATTAAAACTATGTCTGGTTTGAAAATTTTCAATGCTAAACCCATTGCTGCATCCACAAGATAGCTTACCTTAAATCCCGCTTTGGAAGCTTCTAGCGCCAATTTCTTGCCTTCAAGTGCTGGTCTAGATTCGAAGATTACTAATTCAGGTAATTCTTCTCTCTTCTTAAAATCTAAGAGTTTGAATAAAGAATAAACAAATGTGCTTGAACGAGAATGGGTCATTATTGTTTTGCTCTTAGTCAACAAAGGAACAAGTTTCTCTGACAGAGATTCTCTTTGATTATCCAATTTTTCTAAAACTCTATCAGCTATATCTTCCACTCTTACACCTAATTGGAAAAAGTCGATGAAGTAGATGAGGACATTACGTAAAGCAACCATCTCTTTTTTGATTTTTATTATCTCTCTCAACATTGTGATAAGGTCATTTATTGTTGTATATTTTTCTGGATTGTTAGAAATTTGTTGCTTAACAACATGTATTGCTTTTCTTACAATTTCCTCTGATCCACTTATATTATCTGCTTTTAGATTCATAATTGCAGAATCATACCACTCTGAGTTCACAAAATAATCGATGTAAAAACATATAAAAGCATTTTCACCAAGTTGAACACAATGAGCTCTTGGTTGTTTATAGTGTCTATTCTTTCTGGTTTACTTTCTTACACTGCATTTAATATCGGATTTGCTTTGGAGAAAAAAGCTGTTAAGAAACTCAGCCCTGAGGATCAGAAAAGCATAATTGTGATGCTGAAACTGTTAATACGTAGTAAGACTTGGCTATTAGGTTTCTTACTTACACTACTGAGTATTATTCTATATTTCATTGCTTTAATCTGGGCTCCATTAAGTGCTATTGCTCCCCTTTCAGGATTCGGATTAGTTATTTTGATAACATATGCTCACATCGATCTCCAAGAATCATTCAATTACAAAGAAATTATTGGGATTATTTTGGTTATTGCTGGTGTAAGTGTTTCTTCATATTTCACAAGTTTAAGCACAGAACCACTAAATTGGACTGATTGGAACTTACTAGCTCATTCCTATGGTGGGTTAATACTGATCCTGAGCTCAATTGCATTATGTGTTGTTTTGCCATTAATATTTTTCTTCAAATTAAAAAAACATACTACATACTCGTTTGCATTTGTAGCTGGAGTAGCAGCTGGAATACAAGCGATTTTAGTAAAAGGAATAATTATCTGGTTCTCTTCTACAGAAAGCAGTCCTGCTATTTATGTGCTAATTCTGTACATCATAGGTTTCTTGTTAACCGCTCTAGGTTCAACAGGTGGACTCCAGCTTGCTTTTAGAAAAGGGAAAGTAACTAACATCATGGCATTGTATAATGGGTTTATAACCATAATTCCTATCTTGTTTGGTGGTCTAGTATTATTTGAATGGCGGGTTTTAAGCGTGCTCAACCAAGCTATTTTAGGCATTGCAATCACAGTCGCACTGATAGGAATACTAATCCTTAGTCTAGAACATAAGCATCAATCTTTGGATAATAATCGTTGAGCAATTTTTTCCACCTTCGTAATGGCTTCATCTACATTCTGATCAATGAAGTTTCTATTTTCGAAAATTAGCTTTCCATCAATAATTACATTTTCCACATCACTTCCCTTCATTGAATAAGCAAAATGATTCAAAATTGCATCATCTGGATCATTGGGTGTTAGATGGGGTTTTTTCAAGTTGATAGTTACAATATCTGCTAGAGTGTTGGGTTCTAGCGAACCTATACCTTTCCAATTAACAGCTTTTTCTCCACCGATAGTGGCTAAACGAAAGACTTGTTCAGCTGTAACTAGTGTTGGATCATGGTAGAAACCTTTGTAATATAGAGCTAAAAACCTGACGGTATCAAAAAGGTCCAAAGTATTGTTGCTAGCAGGTCCATCAGTTCCTATGCCAACATTTTCAACTTGATCTATGATTCCTAAAACTGGAGGCATATGGTTGCCAAGTTTAGCATTCGAAAGAGGGTTCAAAGAGATTCTCGCTCTTGTATTTTTGAAAAGTTGAATGTCTGTCTCAGTAAGATGTATGCAATGAGCTGCAATAAGATTCTCATTCAAAATACCTATTTCATTCAAGAATTCTGTTGGTGTTGAAACATCTGGAAAAGCTAGATTATGTTTTCTGTTCAATTCTCTACTATCTTGCATTTCAGTTTTAGATTCAGCTAAATGAGTATGCAAGAGTAATTCTGGTTTAGAGGTATTTTCATTATAATCTTTGATATATTTCGCGGAATCTTTGAAATCCTGTATGGTTACTGTATAAGGAGAATGCAATGCCAAACACACTCTTATCCTTCCATCTACTGTGTCATGATGATTTTCTATATCCTTTATGGCCTCAGGTAAAGTTGCAATTCCTGTTATAACAGGGGCAGCAATGAAACCTCTTAAACCACTTTCTGCAAAAGCTCTTGCTTCCTCGGAGGGAAACCAATACATGGAATTAACTGTTGTTGCTCCTGAAGCTATAGATTCCAAAGCACCAAGTTTAGCTCCAGAATGTACATCAGTTGCTTGAAGTTTTTCTTCTAATGGCCAGATGTGTTCCCTGAGCCATATATCTAAAGGGAGGTCGTCAGCTAATCCTCGGAATAGTGTCATAGTTAAATGAGTGTGACAATTTACAAGACCTGGGATTAGTAACTGGTTTTCATCTCCAACAATATCATGACCAGAGATGAGATCTTTTTTGTCATTAAAAGTACCGATATCCACAATTGAATTATCTTCAACAACAATTAGTGGGTTCTTCACAATTTGTAATTTCTGTTGATAATCAAAATAAAGTGCAACTTTCCCTCTAACAGCTAAGTCCATGAGATAAAAAGAAAAAAGGAGTATATTAGATTTTTCAAATAGAGTTTACTTTACTCAGGAAAATCCTCAAATATATCCATAACTCTTGGCTTTCCATAGGGCATATAACTATCAATTATACCTGAAATTTCATCATTGCCCATTTTAGGGTCAAAATCGTTCATTATGTTTTTTAAACCTGCTCTGACTTGAGCTGATGGAAATTCACAGATTATGAAACCTATGTACTCTCCTTTTGGTTCTAGCATCATTGCGTAGTCACCAAGTTCAATTTCATATGGCACAATATCTTTACCAACTAGCTGACTTGTGAAGTTAGAAATTGCTGTTGCAACTCCAGAGATTAAGTGTTCATTAACATCGTATTCAGCAGCACCTAACAACCCTGCATAAAGACTGAGACCACCTTCATCAAAGATGTGAACAGAATAAACTCTTGAAGACCCATAGAGTACCTGTTTTCCGCCCCAAATCATTCCTATACCGATCATGGAAGCTCCAATTGCCGCGGTAATAAGCTCTAAATGAAGAATAACACTGAAAACATCAGGTGCTATTGCATAGAATGCGTAGATAATTATACTTACAATAAATGCTAAGAAGGTACCAACCATCATAAAAGTGATAATTTTCTTGTGTCTATCTTCAATAAATCTTCTCTGACGATAAAGATACCACATCAGCGTTCCTCCAGCAAAAAGAACCATAACTCCATCTGTTACCATCCAAAGAATACTAGCTGTGGTTACAGTAAAATCGAGTGCGGGATTAAATTCTAGAACAGTATATGTCCATAATTGATTATCGTCATGGGGATATCCTCCAGCTAATGTCATCAACACTACTGCACCGAATAAAGCAAATGCGAATGCTACAGCTTTGGAATTAAGTGTTTCTCGAGCACTTAATACTCTAGCAAATAGAACAGTAGAAATCATTGCTACCATGTTGCAAATAGTAGCAAACTGGGAAAAAACTAACACCCAAGGTTCATAGCCTGGTTGACTTAAAATAATTTGCATCATATCTCCAATTATCCAACCTGCAATACCTACTAAAATGCCCAACATGAAATAGACTGATGACGATGCGAGCTCAAATTGTTTCCAAATTACTACAATTATCATAGCGATTATAATTGTTAATGAAATAGCTGCATAAACAAGTGAATGAATAATCATCAATAGAAAATAATGTTGCATTCATTTAAAGTTAATGTAAGTTTTCTTGATTTGAGCGGTTTTTAACTGTTTATGTATTGAGGTCTGTAAGGAAAGACATGAAGAGGATAATTGCAGCTAGGACATCTGTTGTCAGGTGTAAGCTTACTAAAAATTACAGAAAATTGATCTCGTTTTATTAGAAGTTCCGAACAATCAGGACAGTAAGTACTCTGAAATGGGTGCCCTGGTATATTACCTATATATACATAGTTTAAACCTTCATTCTTTGCAATTGTATGTGCTTTTTGAAGGTTGGAAACTGAAGTTTTTTCACCTTTAGTTAAGTGCGATGGAAAATATCGCAAAAAATGGACAGGAATATTTGTAGATAGTTTTTTAATAACTTTTTGAGAAAAATCTCTGATGAATTCTTCATCATCATTTATTGATGGAATCAATAGGTATGAAAGTTCTAGATGCACTCCTCTTTGAGCAGCAATTTGCAAATTATCCCAGATTTTTCTCTGTTTAATGTTTAACAGAGTATTGGTGATGTTCTCTGTTCCTTTAAAACCAACAGTCAAACCATTCAATCCAGAACTAATGAGTAAATCAAGTACTTCTACTGTCATATATCCATTTGTTGCAAAATATTTATAGAAGTTGTTAGAAAGTAAATGAAATACATCTAATGCAAATTCAAAAGAAAGAGTAGGCTCATTAAAAGAAAAACAGACACCATTTATGGAAGGATTGAAATTGGCATTTTCTATAACTTTCTCAGGTGTCATTAAACTTGCATGAGTAAATTTCTCAGGAGGTTTATTCATCGTAATATCCCAATTATTACACCAATCACACGCCATGTTACACCCCCAACTCCCGAAAGTTAAAGCAATTGAACCAGGGAAGTAGTGATAAGCAGGTATCTTTTCAATCGGGTGAAGACTGTAACTTGATATGTCTCCATACACTATTGTATGTAATTTTCCTTCGATATTTTTTCTTGTTTTGCAAAACCCAATCTCTCCCTCTTTCAGAACACAATTTACATGACAAATAGTGCATTGAACACTACCATTACCTATTTTTTTATACAAATAAGCTTCTCTGATGCGAGGATCTGTTTTGTTCAATGTGTTCAATTAATTTCTTCAACGGCTTAATAAATATCTTTTGGAATAATTTGTAAAAAAATTAACCAAGCCCAAGTAGGGCTCGAATAATTGGTAGAAAGATACCTAGTGACGCAAGAAGTTTAGGTCCCCATGATTGAATATAAAACTTGACGTCTCTTACAACTCTTAAGTTAAAAATTTGAGTCGCAACAGGCTCGGTATTAGATGAGAAAGATAAGGCTACCAAATTAGATCCAATATTCTCGGAATGGACTGAAAACCAGATTCCTGTTCCTTGATATAGGATTCCAGTTGTTAATTTAATTAACTGCCTTCTTTCAGATGTCAAGAAGTTGGATGTATTTTTTGGTATTGTTACAAAATCATCATATGCGCGAATGGTAAATTCTACATCTAGATCACGAGGTGATAGTTCATCAGCTCCACTAAAGTTCATTTCAAGTTTTTGAGGATGGGGGTCACTAGCTTTACGATTAAGTATGAAGAATAGTATGTTTTGAGATTCTTCTTTTTTCTGAATGGGTGGGACAGCAGAACTGATCCAGAAATTTTTTGCATCAAACTGTTCTGGAGTTTCAGTTAGAGTCAGAATAATTCGGTCGATAATCAAGAATATTTCAGGTGTTTGTTTTGTTAAATACTCAAATATGGTCTTCCAATCTTTAAGATTAAGCTGATCTCCATAAATTACTTTTTCTACAGAATCAAATGATACTATTCTGAATAATTCTCTTTCCAAATTATCTTTATCGATTATTTCTGGAAAACGATAATGTAGATATAATAAAACTAGAACATTTTGTACAGCCAAAGACGACCTTTCTGTTTTGTGGCTTAAGCCGGGGGCAAAATCATCGCTGATATCATTAGCTATAATCTCAGACCACTGCAAGAAATAAACTCTAGTAATTGGGTCAATTAAAGTGGAAATACCTTCAGAGATCAAAGCTTTGAGTATGAACGGATGTCTAGTTGTCTCGTAGTATTGCAACAAACTACCAACTGCTAAACCAGTCAATGTTGGCACTTTAATGATGATTGTAGCTGAAAAAGCAAAAATTATGCTACTAATAGCTAAATAGAAAGTAAGAGTTGAAAATCCTTCAGCAGAAACATTAAACCATTGTGCAACTTCAGCGGAACCATATGTTGATAACACATACAATCCATAGGATAGAACAACAAATAACAAGATTATTAGCAAATAAAGATTACTGGCTTTATATTTTCTCTCTAAGTTTCTAAATCCTGCTGAAGAGTTAATCGGTGTTCCTTTCTTAGTGAGCTTTTTCACTTCCCCATCAAAAGAAAATGAAACTAACACTCCATTAAGTGCAAGTACTAAACTATTGAAGAGAAAGGCGTACCACAAAATGTCAACAGTTAGTTGAATCTCTGAAGGAGCAAGACTTTGAACAATGTTAAGATAAATAATTCCTGCAAAAACAGTAACTGGTAGAATGAACATTAAAATTCGACCAATAATTCTAGCATAACTGTTGATAATTCTAGCAAATAATGATACCATAAATAGAAGATTACACAGTACAAATTAAACATTTTGGGTTAATATATGCGTGAGTAATTATAACATTTTTTTTGTACATTTTTTTGGTGTTTAAATAGACCAGTGTAGCTCATATGTTGAAGGATTGTAGCTATGCACTAGTCCCATAGTGATCCTCGGGGCTACATCCAACAAAAACCT
>JABCTC010000114.1 GCA_018238545.1 Candidatus Heimdallarchaeota archaeon | reverse complement strand
GCGTTCTGCACGCAGTACCTTTGCCATCCTTCGTTGACCTAGAGATTCTTATAAAAACTCCCGTAATATTCACTTTAACCCATCCATTTAAACTGATACAATTGTTAGTTAATATGACTACAAGACAAAAATTTATTATAATGTAGTAAAAGAAGATTTGATCTACTTTGTTACCCTCAGCTGTTTCGATTATTTTAGGGATAGTACCAAATTGAATGAAACCGATTTTATTAAAAAACGATATAGCATGAAGATTATCACCATACGTGTCAATCGTAATTAGCTTTTTGCCTTGACCTTTAACCCACTGACACACATGTTTAAACAACATTTGGCTGATTCCCGTTCCTCGAAAGAGCGGGGCGGTTACAACAGAATACATGTGAAAACCTTCCTTATTCCAATATTCGTTATTTAACTCGAGGGATGCAATTAATTCTCCTTTAAATTCTGCTACAAATCGAACTTCAAGATTTTTTCGTTTCAGAAAACGGGTGTCAGAATCACGCAATTGCTGAACCCCTTCTTTTGTATTCATTTTATCATATAGATATATGACGAGCTTTTCGGGATCAGTTTCAACGTTATATGGACGCAAATATACAAATCCATCTTGAAATTCATGATTTTTGTAATATTCGGTTGCCATGTTCTCTCACTATGATTCTGGAAAATTTGCCTAATAAATGCAATGATTAGGTTACAAATCCGACAAGAAACAAATTCAAAGTAAATCATTTATTACTTTCTTCTATAAAATAAGGAAAAAAAAGATTGTGAGAGAAAGATTTGAACGTATAATGGATTTAGTTTAGCAACTGGTGTGTTCAATCGCGGCCACTGGGCATGCTCCAATACAAGCGCAGCATTCAATGCAATCGTCGACATTTGGAGCAGTAGATTTTCCATCTATTAGTTCAAAGACATCAGAAGGACAAACATCAACACAATCCCCAGAGCCCACACATAGGTCGTGGTTAATTTTTATAGTCCAATCATCTGAAACATATTCTTTAACTGACATAGTTATCAAATTGCTAGAATTTTTACTCTTTTTATATTTTCCCCTAGAAACTAATGCATTATTCCAAAAAAGTAAGAAATTTGGAGAAATCTTAGAAATATTTCGTTTAATTTAGCTGATATTTTTCCCCTAATTGTTTGATTACTATTTCCGCATCAAAAGCTCTAAAACCTTCAGGTTCCTCGGTATGAATAGGAATAACCTTTTTGGGAGCTATTTTTTGTATCATATCTTGTATTTCAGCTCCAGAAGCATGTCCAGAGCAGTGAAGTGGTATATAGGGGAGGAGATTGAAAAGTTCAAGCCAATTGTTAGCTTTAGCTTTCTCTATTTCCATTTCTTCATCAAAAGGTTCAGTAACAGATTTTATGTAAATTGAACCTTCGGGAGGCTGAACATCAAATAGATATTTTAATTCATAAAAATCACATCTGAAAACGTATTCTTGTGGATTTTCACGTATTTCTTCATCTGTTACAGCATTAGATTTATTCAACATTTCTTGTTCCCATTTAGAGTAATCTGCTAACTGGATGTTGTGAGGATAATCATCATTATTTAACACGCCCCAGCTTTTCTTAGGTATGTAAAATCCTACTTCATCTAACCTAGGAACTTCAGAAACGCCATTTCTTTCAAGAACAGAGAGGGTGTAAGCTTGTTTCATATTTATCACTAATTTTCGACCAACCGACTTAGCAGCTTCGATGAAGGATCTCATTCTATCTGTATCTCTCGCTGGGAAGTTTACTATAACCAATCCTTTGATATCAGACATTTCTTTTTTGAGTTCTCTTTCCAAGTCCAATTCCCCAAACGAGGTTCTTTCACTTACTCTAGTACCCTCACTTAACAGGAGAACAGGATCGAACTCAGCAGCTTTTTCAACGAAAAAGTGACTGTAATTAGACCTGCGTCCATGAAAACGGATATCACCAGTATAAACTATATTCCCAGCAGAAGTCTCGATAACAAAGGCATTGGCACCACATATAGAATGGTCAACGGGAAAAGAATGCACAGTAAGATTATCTATTTTAGTTTGGTTCGTAAAAATATTTATTTTACGTTCGGTTTTTGTTTCCTTATCTCGTGTCATCTTGGTTGAATCTCTCTTAAAGGGACGAAGTTTGAAAGCCTCTTTGAGACGTGTAAACTCATGAAAACCTGCACTAGTTTCTTCAAGAGCTTGCAATATTGCTTTTCCTCCCATAGAACAGTAGAGAGGTATATCTGCTCGTACAAACGAAATGTGTCCAGCATGATCAAGATGGGGATGAGACAAAATTATCCCATCATATTCTGGTTCAGGTTTACTCTTTCTGAATCTATTCTCATAATCAGCACGATAGAGCCCTTCTAAATCCGGCAATAGCCCAAGTTTGATAAAATCGCTAATGTAACTCCATTTTCTAGGTTGAAGATATGGAGTAAAATAGCTTCCAAATCTACCGAAACTTAGTCCAAAATCTAAGAAGACATTCGTGTCTTTATCTTCAAGGAGGATTTTGTTCCCACCAATTTCTCCTGCAGCGCCATGTAAAGTAATACTAGTCATTACAATATAATAGAGAATATAGTATAAAAGAATATATTGTAAGAAAAACTTCAGTAGAAGAGTTCAATTAATTAAATTGTGAATGAATCGAAAATACAAGGGTTTTGGGTTTGGTTATTAAAAGATAAAAAGCAAAATTAGAGCAAAATTAAATTAAAAATCAATAAAATGGAAGATAAAATGGAAAATAAA
>JABCTC010000013.1 GCA_018238545.1 Candidatus Heimdallarchaeota archaeon | reverse complement strand
GCATTCTTGAATATCCATTTAGATATAATCTTATTACAAGAATATCTTTTTTGAGTATTCCTTTGTTCGTTTCGAAATCCTTTGCCCTAGATATAAAAGCTCCTACAACCTTCTCTCCATATCTCTTGTAACTAGAAACTTGATTTTCTTGAACACCTTCCTGTAATTGTTTTCTAAAGGTCCTTAATTCATTAACTGCGATTCGACTTGCTCTTAAATTGTTATTCTTATTGTTTGTTGGGAATAGAAGGTTTTTGTAAGAATCTTTCATGATGTTTCCTATTTCAAAAGATGTTTTTGCGCTTAAGTTTCTCTTTTTTGTTTTTGGCTGAAAAGAAAGTCCTGCTGATACTCCTAGCACTGACTGCATAAACAAATATCTATTTTCCTTTTTTCCTGAACTGATAGTTCTGATACTTGTAAATCTACTTGAAATCATTGGATAAATGCTATTTCCACCGAAATTTGTTCTATACTTTACAGGAATTATTTTTCCATTGCAAAGTATGTACCATTTGAGGGTCTTTGGTATAACTTCTTCAGAAATAACAGCCCAAAAAGGAGTAATTTTGCAAATTGGTTTTTTATTGTTATCTTCCATAAAAACTAGAAGACTTCTAAGTCTCTGAATTTCAAAGTTCTTTATTTTGTTGTTAATAATTTTGTTATAAGTAATGCTATCAATCTTCTCATTATCTGCACAATTCTGATTAACGCTCCTAAATTCTTGAAACTTAAAGAAATCGAATAGCAGATTTCGTGCTGATGCAATACTTATTCTGGGATCAATAATCTTATCTTCATCTAAAGGGTCTTTAACTAATTTTATCTCTTTATGAGCATCATAATATTTCCGAAAATTGTAATAAAGTTCATTAGAATGCTGTTCAAAACATTCACTTTTAATCAACTCTATTAGCATATATGGTGAAATAAATTTTCTTAACAATTCACTTTCGTAATTGTAATCTTTGCAACTTTTCTCTATATTCTTAAGTACGTCATCTACTGTATAATCCTTTTGGCTGATTATCTGTCGCTCCACATCTGCTCTTATGACATCTGCCACTCCCAATTTGTCGAGTTTAGGTAAGGGCTTTGATGGATCTGAAACGTGTGTTAAATTTAAATTTCTGCTTTTAAATGATACAATGATATCTTGCTTACAATCTTCAAAATTCCCCTTTAATCTGAGATAAAAAGCTATATCTCCTGCTGGAACCTTTGAATTTATCTTATCAATTGTTTTTGGTAGTATGTAGCCTAAAGCTTCCCAAGTTAAAGAATCAATCATTGTTACATTGAATTTACGTATAATACCTTTCTCAAAATACTGTTTAATTTCTTCTTCTATTTCAGTTTTTTTGAAATTGTCATTCGACGATCTGAGTTTTCTTAAAAGCTTTCTATTAGATATTCTTCTTCTTCTCTTTACTGATATTATATTTTTAAATCTAAAATCCTCTATTGTTACCATTTTTCCATTTATAGGTAGTGTTATTGCAATCTTCTCATTTCTCAGTTTTCTTATTGATACACTTTTAGTTTTCCCCCTTTTGACCGTGAATAATTTATAATTTACTGCTCCTTGATCTAAAGGTAGTCCTTCTATTAATTCCAAACTAAAATTGTATTTCTCAAACTTATCAGGAGTAAGTAGTTGATATCCGAATTTAGTATACCTTTCTTTTTCTTTCTTCTCATTATCCAAGAATCCAAATATCAAGTAAGTATAATAACTTCCTCTTCCGCCTTCTCTTTTATAATCTAGTGACTCTTTTATTGGAATAAAAGGAATTTTAAGATTCTCAACTTTTATGTAAGGTAATAATATTGATGTTGTTTCAGGTATGAAGAATTGTTTGATGTTTTCTGGGATTTGTATTTTTTCCAATTTATAACAAGCTAGTTTTGTTATGTCGAACAGCTCAAAATTGACACATTTCCCAAATTGCTCAACCATCTCTATTTGCATGAGTTTTACAATTTCTGTCATTCCTTCAATACTCATACATTCTCTCAATATTCTTAGCTGATTTTGTATAATTTTATTGTTCTTATTATTCTTTGGCCATGTTTTATATCGATTGTTTAAAACATACAATTCTTCCTTTAAATCAAGGATAAAATCTCCCCATCTGACATATAAATCAAATCCTTGATTTTCAGTTGTTGTTACGTAATCAGCCCTTTGATTGGGATTTACTAGTAAATCTGAACCTTTGTGTACTTTAGTTGCATTACTCAAGGCAGAAATTAAAGAACCTTGTGTGTACTTATTTTCTCCAAAAATATACCTCCCACTTTCTGTTTTTCCTAAAATATCTAGGGATCTATGATCTGGTCCTATATCTAAATCGAGATGAATTACTGTATCTTGGTTAGTAATCTCATTAAATGGTTCAATGAGTGTTTCTTTCTTTTCGCCCATGCTGAGTGTCATTCTTTCAAAAAATCTTGTCATCATCGATCCAACTAAACCATGTATCCACGATTTGAATCTCCTTCCTTTTGCATATCTAAGATTTATTTTTCTTCCAAAATCAGAAAGTATTCGATTGTATTCCCCTTCCGATAGGAAACATAAATTTGCTTCATTTATTGATTGTTTTTTTATCTTATTTCCAATTTCAGAGGAAAAAGAGTTTAAGAGAGATAATAATTGGTTTCCTTCTTTATACTGATGTACATAACCGTCAAGAAAATGCCCCAGAATTGAATATGCTCTAAGTGCTACTTTCTCATCGTTGAATTTTATATCTATATTTTTAAAAAGCGCTACTAGGTTTTGTTTTACTCCAATTTCCTCAAATTTGATGGGTCCTAAATCAATGCTCATTTGACCTTTGTTGCTATTAGCTACATCCCTCTTAGCCAAACCTCTATTTAAGCTGAAAATATTATCTGATCCAATTTTCTTTAATGTAAAGGCGTTATTTGATAAATCAATGATTCCAATATTCGGAATTTCATCTAGAATATCTGCGAGCAATCCTTCAATCTTACTCTCAGGTACATTTGCAATTCTTGAAAGACCCTTAAAAGATATTGATGAATTTAATACAAGATTCTTCTGAATTGAATGATATAACACTTCTCTATGAACATCATCCTGAACTTTCTGATAATCCATTCTCGATGAATTACCATTCTGAAAAGCTTGGGTTATTTCTTCTTGATTTACAGTAAATTTACCACATTTTAGTAGAGAAAGGAATGTAATGTTAAGCTCTTTTGCTTTGCTCTTTCCTAACCTGTACACAATTCCTAACAAGAAAGCGAAACCCACTGGCATTGCGAGTGTCCAAAGAATTGAATGAATGTTTGAGTCTAAGTAAGACTTGTTTATTATGATAAAATAAAGAAATACACCCCAAGAAAAGAACAGTGTTGATAACACTAACAATCCTAATAGCAGGGATTTTATAATATTGTCTTCGAAGAAAATCATATTAAAACCAAGTTTAATGATAAAAAAACAAGGAAAAATCGAAAGAAATATCCCAAACATAGACAGATTCATCCCCCAAGCAATACAATCAATGCACTTTACATGAAAATAATAATCCCCTAATATGGAGTGATTCAATAAAAAATTCATAACGAAATTTATAGATATAAGATGTGTAAGCACCCCAACAATCAAAATTGTTCTTTGCCTTCTTTTTTTCGATATAGCCAACCAGTTTCTTATTTTTTCATATACTTTTAGTGCATTTTTTTTCTTTTTAATTGTTGTACCTTTCAATAAAAAATTTCGGCTTTTTTTACCTATTCTATATGTAAACAAATCCATTAAAGTAAAGAAACTATATCCACAAAACATTGAGCAAAATATTCGACTTAATGAAGAAGTCAAATAATTGAATTCTTTTAATAAGAAGTAAGTGGTTGTAAACGGGATTATGAAACTAATGAATTTCAAAGTAAGAATGAGAGGTTGTTTCTTCTTATATTTTATCGAATGAAGTATGTTTATTAGTAACTCCTTAACTCCCAGTTCATAAATATATTTGCTTCTTCTTCTTAGTTCTTGAAGAACTAAAAACGATAACATTGAAATTTGATAAAACAACAAAATGCCTTGCAGAATCCATTTATCTCTGAGAAAATTAACACTTGAATTATCTTCATTATTTGTCTTTTGTTCTTCCTCAAAGAGTTTAATTTGAATATACATATCTCGAATTATTATTGTATTTCCAGCTCCAAATATTAATAGTGTAATATTCACAAAAGTGTTAACTTTTTTTGCAGAAAATGAGGCGGTGAGATTAGTTTTTCCTTGTCTATCAACAGTATCTTCAATTAACAGGAAGTTTCCTTCATAAACTTCAACTTTAATATAACTGATACTTTCATGGTCTCTCCTAATGAAATCAAATATTAAGAAAAAACTATATTGTATTTTTTCAGAATTATTAAAAAAAAAGCGCTCTAATATACAAATTTCGTAATAACTTAACAGTGGAGTCTTGATTTCCTCTTCTTCAATCAGAATATCCTCATAGGTCTCTGTTGTTATTTCAGGAATAGATTCTATCTCAATTCTACTTGTATTCAATAAATAAAAGACTCCTTCTCCTTCCGCAAGACCATAAAGCCATATCTTCAATTGGGTATCATAGAATGAAGTCCATGTATGTTCGATAATATAGCTAGATGATTGTTTTTGGGACTGTTCTGAAATGTAGCCTTCACAGAGTTTTCTATATCCATCATGGATTTCGTAATGAATTGAAGGTGAGATTATTGTTCCCAAACAGCCAAAATCTAAATAGAACCATATTTTCTGATCTCTATTATCGCTTTGCGGTTTTAGTGTCGATAAATCAATTGAATGATTTAATCCATCTCCCCTCCAATAAACCCAATCGTAAGAATTAGAAGGAAGAAAATCCAACAGCGTGTATGAATTTCCTATGAAACTTATATCATTAATTTCAATTAAACCATTGCAGTATTGAAAACTAAAGTAACACCGTATAAGGTTAAATCCTTGTTCTATTTTGATATTGTGAAAGATTAGTAAATTAGCCCCAACCTCAAATTCCCTAATATCCACTATTTCGCTGTTTATTTCAAAAATTAACTTTTTTGAGATTGCTTGGATATCATTGAATACAAAAAAAACAGAAAGATTAAGACTCTGGTTTTCCTTCGAATTTAGAAACGCGGTTTTTACAGTTCTATTTTTTTCACCAAAAGCATAGCCTTCAAAAATCAACCAATTGGGATATGTGGGTATTATTTTCTTATTGCTTTGGATTTCAGGTATTGTTAATTTCTCGATTAATGTTGAATTTATTATTCGTAGTGTACCAGTACCTCCTGAAAACACTTTAGCCTTGCATGTAATGGTTAAGTTCATTGATCCAGTAATCTCATTTGGATATTCAAAAGCTTGAGATAAGACCTGTACTCCGCTATTTTGATAGTATTTCGTAAGAATGAAATCAATCTTCGTTGAATTGATTGTGAATGATACTTCAATTCCATTTACGTCAGTTTTTTCGCCTGAAATTTCAAATACTAGTGATAAATTGTTGAACCTTCCCAAGTCTAGATTTTTGTTTGTTAATTTGAACTCTTGCCTAGTATCTGATATGTTATAAATGTAAATGATTTCATCGTTAATAATAGGTGTTTGCGTATTAGCAGATGTATCTAATACTGAGGGTGTCAAACTAACAGAACAAAGCAGATAAGCTGTAAGCAATATGAAAATTGTGAAATAACTAATACGATTTTTGATGGCACACATGCTCTTATAGTACTCATCATCAATTTGATATATATACCATGTAAATTTTCATCGTTTTCTTTTGTTTTTTTAATAAAACTTTCGTTTACACTGCATTTCTTTTTGTCCTTAAGAACCTTTTTTAAATAAGCTTGAGCGATTTCTTTTATGAATTCTACAGAAAAAACTTCTGCTAATACTAAACCCGCTCTCTATCTAGGAGCGTTTCTAATCAGTCTTGTTGGTGGTATACTTTTCTTTTTTGCTGAATTTGGTTGGTGGCAAGGGGCTTATTCTTGGGGTTATGATTTTGCACTTTATGGAGAATTTGTTCCTTGGTTTGGTAAAGTTATTCTTGTCTTACTTGGACTTGTTTATCTCTTTGTGGCCTTTGTTTCTTTGTATAAACTTTACCCATTCTTTAAACTCCCAAAAGATTTTGAGAATACTCTAGAAATTTTTGCTATAATCGCTGCTATTGCCGTTGTGGGTCTAACAGTTGTAGTTGCAATTATTTTTGCTATTATGGCAAGTGAAGCAACTGATTGGGACTTTGGAACAACCTTCTATACTGGTCTCTTAGGTGGAATAGTAACAACAGTACTACTCTGGTTTGCTAGAAAAATTGAACCTGTAAAATAAATTGGATGAAGGAAATTGTAGATTTTCTTTTTTTTCCTATATATCTGGATACACATCACAGATGATTTCTGATAATTTTTTTTCTTTATTCTTCATGGATATTACGGGGATAAAACATATTAATATTATATTTTTCTTGATATCATGAATAATAGCGTGGATTCCTTTCGAATTGTAATTACTGGTGGTTCAAGTGGTATCGGTGAGGCTACTGCTTTTGAAATGGCTAAAAGTGGTCATCGTTTCTATCTGACTGGACGAAATGAAGTTAAGCTTCGGAAGATAGTTGCTGAACTTCATTCCTTAGGTTGTGAAGCTTTCTATGGTGTTGGAGATGTTTCTGATGAAAAAAGTGCTAGCTTAATGTTTGACGAAATCAAGCAAAAACTTGGAGGTGTAGATGTTTTATTAGCCAATGCTGGTGTAGGATATTTTGGTAATCTTGAAGATCTAACTCTTGACCAGTATGATGCGCAATTTAACACTAATGTTAGGGGAGTTTTTCTATGGATGAAGATGATTTTACCTCTTCTGAAAGGTCAAAATAGTGGGCAGATAATTGTTACTTCTTCCAATCTAGGATTACAAACTGCCGCTCGTTGCTCTCTTTATGCTGCAACTAAACATGCTGTCCAAGCAATGGTGTGGTGTCTTCGTGAAGAGTTAAAAGGAACAGGTGTCAAAGCTGCAACAATTAACCCTGGTTCTGTTGATACTCCATGGTTTGATGGAAAAGATGTTGATAGATCTAAGATGCTTTCTTCAGCTGATATTGCTACTACTATCCGTTTGATTATTGATCAAAATGAAACAAGTGATATTGATCATATCCTTCTGACACCAGGAAGAAAATAAGTTGCTCGAAACAAATCTCGAGTGACCTTCATCTTTTTAAATATTTAATATGAGCAAGTTTCATGTATCAAGATTGTGAAATAGTGCAATTTGAAATCTCGTCAGCTTCAGATGAATTAATCGAGAGATACCATGATTTCGATGATATTATCGGTTTGGAATTGATACCATATGAGGGATTAACGTCTAGAGAATTTCGAAGAAAAAGTTTACAGATTACCAACCCTCATGTCGATGTTTATACTTGGCTGATTATAAACAAAGATGCTATTTCAGGACCCATCATTGGTAAGGCAATCCTGCATGTTAAGAATTCTCAATCACCTTCTTACAAACAAAATGGGCACATTGCTAGATTAATCCTTTTTGTTTTACCTGAGCACAGAAGAATGAACATCGGTTCTATTTTATTAGATGAAATAGTAAAGAAAACGAGTGAAATACCTTATGTAAAGTTACTCATGGCGAGTTCAAATAATGAAATAGGTTGTCGGTTTTGTGAAAGTAAAGAAGCAAAGCTTGCTTTAGAACAAACAATATCAGTTTTAGATTTTAGTAATGTAGACTGGGAACTGATGGCTAACTGGAGAAAACAAAAAGAAATTCTAGAAGCAACAGAAAATGTAGACTTTGTATTTTTTGAAGCTGTTCCCGAGGAGATTATTGAAGAATATGCTAATCTTTATACAGAAACAATCAACCACCAGGATCTAGGATCCTTGCAGTTACGAAATGTAATAACTCCAGATACCTTGCGAAACAGAGCAAATATCTGGATAGGTGGGGGAATGAAATGGCACACATTAATTTCAAAAGAAAAAAATGGAAAAATTAGTGGCTTAAGTGAATTTTTGTACAACCCAGAACAACCTGATATAGTTCATCAGATGTTAACTGGAGTTAAGCAAGAATATAGAAAACGAGGATTGGGAAAAGCATTGAAAGCAGAACTTCTATACTTCATGAAAGATAAATACCCTAAGGCAAAATTCATCGAAACATCAAATGCTATTACAAACGAAGCAATGTTATCTATTAATACTCGTATGAATTTCAGAGTAAAAAGTCCTCTGAAGTATTATGAATTTGAAGTAGAAAAACTGAGAAAAGCTTTTGAATAAATTCTTCGTTATTCTTTAAAAATAACTGATTTGATCCATTACTTCATACTGCATATACTTTCTTTAGCAGCACTTCTCTGGCTAAAGATTGGAAACATCTTTTTACTCCAATACCCTCAACTGCAATTGTTTCATATATTGGGATATTCATACCTAAATCTAAGGCATCTACTAATTCCCTTTTGTCCATCGCATCTGGAGCGTCTCTTTTATTTAAAGCTATAACGATTGGGATTTCTCCTCCAATCTTGTCTCCCAACTCCTGTTTTAATTCCTCTGCAGATTCTATATTATCAGCTAACATAGCTCTCGATGAATCTGCAACAAATAACAACCCATCTACACCTTTCAAAACTAGAGATCTTTGATGTCTGTGTCTTCTTTGTCCTGCAACGGTGTATATATCTAGAATGACAGAAGATGTTGCCATAAAAGGACTAAAATCAAAATAGATTGTTCTTCCTGAAGGATCTTCAATGCTATTTAAACCCCCCTTCTTAATTCCTGTTACATCAGTATGTAGTCTTCTAAGTAGCGTAGTCTTTCCAGCAAGGCTTGGTCCCACAAAGACCATTTTAAAATGCATTTTTCCAGAAGCGTCTTTTCTCATCTTGTTTTGCCTTCTTCGCATGATGTATTATGTGCTATATTGTATCTGCGTTATTTTCTTCCTTATTTCCTTTTTTCTCTTAACACTATCAATACATACTCATTTTCGGGTGCAACCAAAATCTCCCCATGACTTGTATCTAGTGTGAAGAAGTTTAAGTGACCTTCTTCTAGTTCTGTTACTACTGCTTTAGCACGACCTACAAGTGAAGCAACAAGAGCTGAAACATTTTCTCTCATTTCCATACTAAGGTTTTGTGTGCTTGATATTGGTAAACCATCATTACTGGTAATAATCACGCCTCTAACTCCGGGATGTGATTCGAGAGATTTAAGTGTCTCTTCAAATTGTTTTTGTGATATCATTCAATAATCTCCTTTAATACAGCTATCTTTATGGTAACTCCTTTTTATAACTTATTAAGGCTGTTATATATTTAGAACATTGTGTTTTTAAAAACTTATGATAGTTTCCGCAGTATCTAGATAATATTCTGATTTGTTTACAACTATAATTGTAGACATGACATCAAGAAATTATCCAATATTATTTTTCAATAAGATTTAATTAAAGATGTCCTTATATTGTACATATATAGAACAAAAAATTGTGTTGTTGACAATGCAAGACGATAAGGCTTCACTAGAAAAAATCAATGTTCTTTCGAGATTGAGATATCACAAAGTTGGTTTAACTGAGAGGATGAAACAAGCATTTCTAAAGGTTCCTCGTGAAGAATTTGTTCTTCAAAAACATAGAGAGAGTGCTTATGTTGATACTCCTCTTCCTATTCTTGCAGGACAAACTATTAGCGCGATTCATATGGTTATGATTTATATCTCACCTCACTGCACTGATCCCCAAATTGGAGATAAAATACTTGAAATAGGTGCTGGGAGTGGGTATAATGCAGCTATGTTTGCTGAAATGGTTGCTCCAGAAGGTTGTGAAAACCTAGGACATGTTTATGCTATCGAGATTGTACCTGAACTTGTTGAATTTGCAAAAGAAAATATCACAAGAACAGGATATACTGATAGAGTTACTATAATTGGAGGTGATGGGGGGATTGGTCTTCATGAACATGCTCCATATGAAGTTATTTCTATTGCAGCTGCAAGTAAGAAGATTCCTCCTCCTCTTCTTGAACAAGTTGCTATTGGCGGAAAAATGGTGTTACCAGTTGGTAGGCATTTCTATCAAGAGCTTATTTTGATGACAAAGGAAAAAGATGGAAGTTTCTCTGAAAAGAATCTCGGGGGAGTTGCTTTTGTCCCTCTCACAGGGAAATATGGTTAATTCATTTATCGAAAACAAGTTTTTAAATCTCAAAATATAATTACTATTGCTAGGTTGTTTAACATATGGGTGTAAAGAAAATAAGTGATTTGTTTAAAGGAACTCCAATTGAGCTAGAACAATTAAGACAAAAGAAACTAGCTGTTGATGCATTAAATATTATTTATCAGTTTTTGGCTTCAATTAGAGGATATGATGGCAGCCTTCTTTCTGATTCAGAAGGTTTTGTAACAAGTCATTTATCAGGGCTTCTATATAGAAATGCTAGGCTCTTAGAAAAGGGCATTCAACTTTCATATGTATTCGACGGCAAACCTTCCAAGCTAAAAAGAGAAGAAATAAAGAGAAGAGCTGAAGTTAAGCGCAAAGCCAGAGAAGAACTGGAGGAGGCATTGGAAAGAGGAGATATGGCTCGGGCTAAAGTTGTAGCACAACGAACTAGCGTTCTTACTTCATCAATGATAGACGATAGCAAGAAACTGTTGAGACTTATGGGTATTCCTGTTATTGAAGCTCCAACAGAAGGAGAGGCTCAAGCTGCATATTTAGTTCAGAAGAAGAAAGTTTGGGCAGTAGCTTCTCAAGATTATGATAGTTTATTATTTGGATCTCCTATACTTGTAAGAAATCTAACTCTTTCAGGAAGAAGGAAGTTGCCAAGATCAAATCGATATATTACAGTAAATGTAGAAGTTTTTCACCAACATGAATTGCTTCAAGCCTTGAAGTTAACCAAAGAACAGCTAGTCGACATGTCCATACTAATAGGAACCGATTTCAATCCAGATGGTGTGAAAGGGATAGGACCCAAAACTGCTTACAAATTTATCACCAAACACGGAACGTTGGAGGATGTTATTTCTAATGAGGAATCGGCTGTACTTGATGTAGATATTGATGCTATCCGAAATATTTTCTTAAACCCTGAAATTAATGAAGATTACACGATTAATTTCAAACCAATTGATGTAGAGGGTGTTACTGAATTTTTATGCGAAGAGCGTGGTTTCAATAAGGATCGTGTAGTAAAAACTTTGAACGAAGCTAGAAAAGGACAAGATTCTGCTCTTAAGCAGAAAAGTTTAGATGCTTTCTTCGGTTAAGGTTTTTAATGTCTATTTCATTCAATTCTTTCATTAAACTAGGTTCAAATAGAAATCTGTCAAAAGCAGAACTTTCTCAGATTTTAGACTCTTTAAAAATTGAACAAGTCAAATATCAAGATTGGAAAGATTATCTTCTTTTGAATTTAGGGAAAAATGCTCAGAAGAAACTTGTAAAAAAGCTAGAACAAACGGGTAGTGTAATCAAGTTTGGTAATCTTGTGTTTAAAGTTGGAGCTTCTGAGAAAAAAGAATTGAAAGATAACCTAATAAAATTTATTGATGAAATTTTTGTAAAATATTTCCCTAAACGGCAAAGACAATTGAAATTATCTTTAAACATTCGAACTAGTGATGAAACTCAAAAATCAGAATTAAGTGAAGAAACTAGGAAAATCATACGTACTATCTCTCAAAAAAACAGTTTTCCTGTAAAAATTCTACCAACGAAAAAAGTAGCTTATGAGCTTACACCATTTGATTACAATAAAGAGAATCTTCCCTCAAGAGGTGTTGAACTCAATTTATTTGTCATAAAATCACAAATCTATTTCGGTCCTACAAGATGGGTAACTAATCCGTTTAAGGACATTAAACAGGATGAGGAACGACCTGTGCGTTTCTTCACCCATGGAACTTCAATCAAATTATCTCGTACATTAGTAACATTAGCTAATATCCCGTTTGATGGTGTAATGTTAGATCCTTTCTGTGGTACAGGAACTATACTTATTGAAGGTTTAAAGCAAGGATTGAAAGTTATTGGTGTTGATAAAGATCAAAAATGTGTTCGTTCTTCAAAAACAAATCTACATCATTTTTCTGAGAAGTACCCAAGTCGTGAGAAAATGAAAGAGAAGTGGAGAATTCACTTAAGCGATTCGCGGAAACTAACAGATGCCGTCAGGAAAAAGGTTGATGGTGTTGTTACTGAACCATTTTTGGGCCCCTTTTTCAAACACCTACCTCAAATTGAAGAAGCACAATTCATAATGAGAAACTTAGAACGGCTCTATACTAGAGTTTTAGCTGAATGTAAAACTTTGCTTAAAAATGGAGCTAAAATATTATTTATCATGCCTGAATATAATTACCCTCTAAAGAGATCTGTATATCCTAATGTTAAATCAATATGTGAAAAAACTGGTTTAACAGTTTTAGAAGAAAGCAAATTTTTCAATATAAAATTCCCTGTTGAAATAGGGCGAAAACATAATGTTATCGCAAGAAAATTATTTATTTTTGAAAATAAATAAAATAAAAGAAAGTGTAGAGAGATTGAATTAAAACCTTAGTGTTATTTTTAGCGCTCCTTCCTTACAAGCGTCTATACATTCTCCACAATTTGTACAAGACTTATCCGTTATATTATTGTCATATGACAGTATTGGCACTTGCACTGGACAGGCTTTTTCACAATCATTACAACCACTTGTACATCTATTTTTGTTTATTTTTAATCCCAAAAGGCTGAATTTGCTAAAGAACCCTAGAATAACTCCTGTTGGACAGAACCATCTACAGTAGGCTCTTGGGTACAAAGTGATCATAACCACAACAAAAAGTAGTATAGCTAATCTCAGGAAAAACAAGAACCCCCATTGACCTATCTCTGCGCCAACAGTTTCAGCTTGAATTCCCCATTTAAGATAATAATAGAGTGTTGCGAAAATAGTTGATACAGGGTCAATAGTACTAAATGGCATATCTCTTCCTGCTCCCCAAGCAGTTTTTGTGTGAGGATCAGAGTTGGCCCATGAGGCACCAATAACAATTGACATTAACACTATGAAGATAACTAATACTAATCCTACTTTACCTAAACTTTTGTTTGTAGGTCTTGAAACCTTTTTGTTTTTAATCGGGATATAACTGAACATATCTTGAACTGCACCAAAGGGACATATCCATCCACAAGTTGTTTTTCCGAAAATGGTACCTACAAGAATGAAAATTGAAATTGCAAGATATGGGAACATTCCAAATGTTATTGCATATTGTAGAGCTTCAAACGCATTCCATACTGTTGAAAATGGCCCCCCAGTAGGATATTCTATGGGTAATATTACTGCCATTCTTCCTAAACCAAAAACAGCACCATTTATCAGCCCAAAGCTTATGACTTGAACTAAAACCCTCATTATTCGTATCCTGTGTTCGCTTATTGGACGAAGAGCCACTGAAATCTTATTCTTTTTTTGCTTTGTTGCCATAGTCATAACTCCATTAGATTATGTAAATGGTGGTGGTCTTGGAAAACCTGTAGTATAAGTATCCAGAAAGTCTATAATGTTAGCTTGAGTAAATGTTTGAATAGCGGCATAATGGTCAATCTGGTTTTGTACGATAGCGATTAATAAGAAAATTAATCCAATAGACAAAAAGAATATCACGTATATCCTACTTCGAGTGTTCATGATAACTGAAGACATCAAAAAAAATACGTATTAAAAACTTTGCTTTGAATATATCTTTAAATTAGAAATATCTGCCTCGATTAATTAAATTATCTAATTGATGAAATGAGTGTGATAATTTTATCAATCAAAACTCATTTAAAGTTCAACTCTTCTATGTCCACTATGAATTCTGACAAAATGTGGAAAGTTACACCTTTGAAATCTTGCATATTGACAATATTAGACAAAAGGGGTGGAGTGCTTCTAGAAGGTGATTTGGAAAATCCCCTTAGAGATATGTACGGCGATTTCAGTGACTCTGAGCTAAATAAAGCACTAATGACTCTTGAAAATCAGGGTTTGATTCACGTTAGTTGGATTTCAAAAAAGCGTAGAAGAATACACAAAATGACAAAAGACATGGACTTCTTAGCTGTTGGAGAAGATTGAGTATAACAATAATCTCTTCTATTTTGAATTATGTCAAAATCATTTCATAGGTATTAAATACCCAAATCTCCCAATTATCTATGTAAAATAGGGTATAAAACAAACCATTATAAAGTCAGAAGTTTTAGAAAAAATAAGCGTAAAATATGGTCAAGATTGTCTGAGGAGTTAAAATGGCCGATAAAGAAATTACATTAAGAGTTGCTGAAGCAAAGCAACGAGATGTTGGAAGAGGCAAAGTACGTTTAGATAGTATGGCAATGTCAAAAATTGGTGTTTCAACAGGAGACATTGTTGAAATTGTTGGTAAACGTTCTACTACTGCAGTAGCATGGCCTTCCTATCCTGAAGATTTGAAAAAAGAAATAGTCCGTTGTGATGGCGTGATTAGGAGAAATGCTGGTGTATCTTTAGGAGATAAAGTAGATGTCAAAAAAGCAAAGGTGAGTGTTGCTAGACAAGTTACTTTAGCTCCTGAACAAATGTCAGTAAATATTGATTTTAGTTTTGAAAATTTTGTTAAAAGAAAGCTCCTTGGTCAACCGCTTTCAAGAAAAGATACGGTCTTAATACCAATTCTTGGTAGAGCAATTCCTTTCAATGTTGTTACTACGGTTCCTTCGGGGATTGTAGTTGTTACTGAAAGTACACAGCTCAAAGTAGCTGAAAAGCCATTGCTTGAGGGAGAAAAAACTGCTCCTAGTATTTCTTATGAAGATATTGGAGGTTTACACCAAGAAATTCTGAAGATACGAGAGATGGTAGAACTCCCACTTAAATTCCCACAACTTTTCGAGAAACTAGGAATTGATCCTCCTAAAGGTGTATTACTTCATGGACCTCCTGGCTGTGGAAAAACCTTAGTAGCTCGAGCTGTCGCAAATGAATCAGAGGCTCACTTCATTGTTATTAATGGTCCTGAAATCATGTCAAAGTTTTATGGGGAATCAGAACAACGCTTACGAAGTATTTTCAAAGATGCTGAAGACAATTCTCCAAGCATTGTATTCATAGATGAATTAGATGCTATAGCACCAAAACGAGAAGACGTTACAGGTGAGGTTGAAAGAAGAGTAGTTGCACAACTATTAGCATTAATGGATGGTTTAGTAGCCCGTGGACAAGTAATTGTTATAGGCGCAACTAATCGTCCCAATGCAGTTGATCCTGCTCTTCGTCGTCCAGGACGTTTTGATCGAGAAATCGAAATACATGTTCCAGATAGAGATAGTAGAGAAGAGATTCTTCTTATCCATACTCGTGGAATGCCTTTAACTCAAGACGTTGATTTAAAAATACTAGCAAATATTACTCACGGTTATGTTGGTGCAGATTTAGAAGCTCTAGCTCGTGAAGCTGCAATGAAAACTCTAAGAAGGGTTTTGCCTTCTGTTAATCTTAGTGAAGGAAGTATACCCTCCGAGGTTCTAGACCAACTTGAAGTTACACATGATGACTTTTTATCCGGTTATAAGGAAATTACTCCAACAGCAATAAGAGAAGTTTATGTAGAATCACCTAACGTTCCATGGTCTGATGTTGGTGGTCTTAAACAAGTAGTAATTGATATCCGAGAAGCTATAGAATGGCCCCTTACACAAAAAGATGCTTTCAAAAGAATTGGTATCAAACCTCCAAGAGGAATATTGCTTTATGGACCTCCTGGTTGCGGAAAGACTCTTCTCGCAAAAGCCGTTGCTACAGAATCTGAAGCTAATTTCATCTCTATTAAAGGTCCTGAAGTACTTTCAAAATGGGTAGGTGAGAGCGAGAAAGCTATTCGTGAAGTTTTTCGTAAAGCCCGACTTGCAGCACCCTCAATAATTTTCTTCGATGAAATTGATTCTTTAATTCCTGTGAGAGGAACATCTTCTGACAGTAATGTAACAGAGAGAGTTATCAGTCAATTATTAACAGAATTAGATGGATTGGAAGAGTTGAAGGATATAGTAGTTCTTGCAGCTACAAATAGACCCGACATAGTCGATCCAGCAGTTTTGAGACCTGGTAGATTTGACAGATTGATTTTTGTAAATCCTCCTAATCAAAAAGGTAGATTGCAAATTTTCAAGGTTTATACTCGAGATATGCCACTCGCATCTTCCGTTTCACTGAAAGAATTAGCATCAGTAACCGAAGGTTTTGTTGGTAGTGATATTGAAGCATTATGCAGGGAATCTGGCATGCTTGCTCTTCGAGAAAGTTTTGAAATTGAAACTGTAACTATGGATCATTTCAATAGTGCTCTTGAAAGAATACACCCCACTGTTACAGCTGATGTTATTAAGTACTACGAAAAAATCAGTGAAAAGTTCAAGCGACCAAGTCAAATTACAAGTCCAAAGATTGGTTACACTTAAGTAATCCCTCTCTTTTTCCTTTCTTTTGTGTTATAACAATTTCCTTAATCATCTTGATATGATACTTAAAATAGATTTTTAAGCGTATTGAGCTAATTATAATATTGTAGGGTTGTAATGCTATATGATTGGCTTCTACGTAATAAACAAAGATGAAATGGAAGTGCTTTTTTGTCGTCCCCACGCGATTCAAAAAGAGGATCAAGACGTAGACGACATAGTTAAATTTTTACTTCAATTTTATTCTGAAGCTGAAAATAACCCTAATTTAGAAGAACTTCAAGTTTTGAAATTTGGTAATACACAAATTCTGTTTATGTGTAAATACTCATTCTTGTTTATCTTGCTTAGCCCTCCAAATTATTCATTGGAAATGGTTTCTTCCCAATTGTTTTTCTTTATGAAACTTTTTTTGAATGCATTTGAAGTTAAAGATGAAAATAGTTCAAATGAGTTTTTACAAGAATTAGAAGGGATTAGGAGACGTGAAGTATCAGAGTCACTTTCTCACTCATTTTTGTTGTGGAATGTTTTAGATCTTCATATTGAGGATATTGATAAAAGGAATCTTGTAGAGGTGTTTGAAAACATCTTAAATTCTATCTGGATTGGGATAAAAAGATATATTGATGAAAGAGACTCAATAAAAATAGAAGATTTTTATAAGAAGTTCAGTAAAAATTTACAAGCATATTTAGATGAAAACCATTCTTATCTAAAGGAAGTTTATTCTCTGACACTTGAAGAGGGATTTGATATCCATGAAGCTGATATAAAGAAAATTACAACAAGTGAGATTAAGAGAGAATTCATATATTTTCTTAGGAATATGCTAGATTGTTTACAAAAAGAGATGGGAGAAGAAGGATTAAGGTACATAATTGCTCAGAGAGTGCCTGTGGCAATGAAAGTAGAATGGCAGAGATTGGATGGATTAGGTTTGATTCAAGATTTATTAGATGTAGTGTGGAGATAAAAAAATGAAGCAGTTACAAAAAATAATATGTGTGGGTTCAGCATTTGTTGGAAAGACTTCATTAGCAAGAAGATTTACGCTAAATACATTTATTCACAGTTACATACCAACGCTAGGTGTAAGTTGGTTAACAAAAACATTAACTTTTACACCAGAATTGTTGAATGAGAATATGCAAAAGAAAATATATACTGATCCTGAAACTATTAGACTTAGTTGTTGGGATACAGGTGGTCAAGAAATGTTCACTTATCTTCGTCCTAAATATTATGTAGGTGCTACCTGTGCAATCATTGTTTTTGATATAACAAATCAAAATTCCTTTGATGATGTTGATATCTGGACAAATGAAGTTCTTTCAAGAGTGCCTGACATCCCTATTATTCTATGTGGAAACAAATATGACCTGAAAGATGCGAGAGCAGTATCCCGCGATGATGCTATAGCTTTTGCAAAACTACACAGATTCGACTATGTAGAAACATCTGCACTTTCAGCACATAACGTGGATAAACTATTTTACCATGCTGGGAGGTTGGGAAAGCAATTTAGCGAAGAACACCTTAAATTTAGAATGGAATACATACTTTAGAAAGACTTCCTCCATTTTTTCTGCTTTCCTTCAACTAATAAGAATCTTTTATAATCATAAAAACTTATATTAGCTTATGAGTACTGAGTTATCAATTGTTTCTGAGTATACTTCAATCAATCTTGATGAACCAATATCAAAAGTGTTTGAATATTTTAAGGAAAATATACGTGAACTTCTAGTTTTTGATGAAAAGGGCACTTTCTTTGGCTATCTTACAAAGAAAAATATAACTAGACAATCTAGAATACAACCTGATACTAAAGTATCCAACTTACTCCAAAAAGTCCCCACCGTTAAGAAAAACTCCTCTGTTGATGATATAGCAAGAGCTCTTTTATCCGCAAAGATAAATACCGTTCCTATCGAAGACGAGGGAAAAATCATTGGTGTCTATAGGGATATCGATGTCATTAGGGTCTCTGCTGTTTTATTTAAAGATAACACTGTGAAAGATGTAATGACACCAAATCCCATATGTGTAAGTCCTGATACTACGGCAGCAAGATTAATCGCAATATCTAGGACAAATAATATTTCTAGGGCACCTGTTGTAGATGAAAATAATTACTTATTAGGCATTGTTAGTCCTCATGATATGGCTGAGCTTCTAATTCCTACTTTTCCCACTAAACAAACTAGGGGTGATAGGTCAGCTTTACAACATACGCCACTTATTGCTCCAATTAAAGATATTATGACTGAAGAAGTGGTTAGTTGTAAAGAGAACGAGCTGGTTCTTGAAGCTATAAGTAAGCTTTTCAAAACTAATCATAAAACACTAATAATAATAAATGAAGAAAATCACCCCGTTGGAGTTTTAACAACTACAGACCTTCTCGAAACAGTAAGTATCCCGCCTAAGACTGAAGGATACTATGTGAGAGTAATTGGAGATGTTGATGACGAAGATATGGAACCAATCGTTGAGATGGGAGTAGATCTTGTAAAGAAATTTGCTTCAGTGATTGGTAATTCTGGGCAATTATTTATCCACGCTAAATCTATACCAAAGAAGAAGTTTAGAGGTTTTGTTCTCTATCAGATAAGATTGAGAATATCCACAGACAAAGGCTACACTTATGTAGCTAAAGCAGAAGGCTATGGAGTCTTTAGTGCACATGCCGTAGCCCTAGATAGACTTGAAAGAGAAATTATCTCTGAAAGGGAATTAGCGATACAATCCAGACAATCTGGTAGCGAAAGATATCTTCTTGATGAATTGGAAGAAGTTTAATTTCCTATTTTCTTAATTTTTCATCTATTTTCTTCTATTTTTTGTACATATCCCTCTCGCATAGTTTAAAAATGGATTAATCCAATTCAGTTTAATCTTTACTAGAGATGATTTGAAATGAGCGATAAAGAGCCAAGAAAAAGAAAGAGAAATTTTGCAATGCTAAACCGTGAAGTAATTAAGCCAGGTTATTGTGTTTCATGTGGAGGGTGTGAGGCAGTTTGTCCTGTTTATGTTATTGCAATTGAGCAACTAAAACCAAAGCTTGTTGGAGCTTGTATTTCTTGTGGAGCTTGTGTAGATATATGTTTACGATTTAAACAAAAAGTTGAACAACCAACCTACCCTGCAGAGGAGATTGGACCTATTTTGGAGGTTTATACAGGAAAAACTAAAGATGAAGAAATTCATTCTAGATCACAAAATGGTGGTATTGTAACTACTTTGCTCTTAACAGCTATGAAGAAGGGAAAAATTGATAGCTCGCTAGTGACCGCTCATGGAAGTGATCTATTAAGCCCCGTGCCAATGTTAGCACTTTCTGAGTTCGATATCCGAAAATCATCAAAATCTAAATATACTCTTAATCCGGTTCTGATAAAACTTCCATCTATTAAACTAAGTAACAAGAAAAAAGTTGCAGCAGTTGGTTTACCTTGTCATAATGAAACTTTAACTAATATAATGGAAATGAAAAATCTTGGAGCAGATTTTAGAGTAAAATACAAAATAGGCTTGTTCTGTATGAGCAGCTATGATCCAGTTGGTTTTAGAGATATTATTTCTAGCAGTTTGGGTCTCTCTGCACCCGATCTTACAAAAACCGATTGTGCTCGTGGGAAATTCTTTTTTGAACATCCTGATGGCAGAACAGACATAAAAATCAAAGAATGTGGTGCTGCTAAAGCAGAGGGATGTAAATATTGCCAAGATTTTGCTGCAGAATTTGCAGATATCTCAATTGGTAATATTGGTGTTGATGATGATAGCAACATCATTCTATTAAGAACCAAAGCGGGAAAAGAGTTATTCGAATTCGCTCTTAAAGAAAATCTGTTAGATGTAAAGAAAATTGATAAAAGTAAATGGGAAGAAACATTAGCTCCTGCTGTCAAATTATCATCATTAAAAAGAAAAATAGCTAAATCCTTAGCTCCCATAGAATCGGCATAACTTCCATCATCGGTGAATTAAATGCACCATATTGAGATCATTCCATTGGAATTACCAATAATTAAGAAAGACGATGATATAGCGGATCTTATTGTTGATTCCATTCAGAAAACAACCATTCAAATATCAGATGGTGACATAATAGTAATTGCCCATACAATAATCTCTAGAGCTGAAGGCATGGAATTTTATCTGCCCTCCCTTAACCCTTCACCCATTGCTGAATTGATTGCAAGAAAAACAGGCAAAGATCCCTCTCTTGTTGAGCTTATATTATCAGAAGCTTCAAAGATTCTAAAAGTAAGAAATAATGTCATCATAACAAAAACCAAACAAGGATGGATTTGTGCTAACTCTGCAGTAGATCAATCAAATGCCCAACCTAACTGTGCTGTGATTCTTCCAATTGATTCTAGTAAATCAGCAACTTTCATTGGTAAGAAATTATCTGAAACTTTTCAAAAAAATCTATCTTTATTAATAGCCGATACTCATGGTAGAGCCTTAAGGCGTGGAGCAATCAACGTAGCAATTGGCTCCTACAATTTTTCAGTTATAGATGATGCGAAAGGAAGAGATGATATTTTTGGGTACAAGCTTAAATCAACAATTGTGGCTTTGGCTGATGAAGTGTGTTCGGCAGCTGAACTAGTGATGGGTCAAGCTGGAGAGATGATACCTGTTGCAATAATAAAGGGATTAAAACAACGATCAATTGTTTCGGATATTGAGGAACTTCAGTTTGAAGATGACCGTATTCTACTGAAGCGTGAAATCTTATCCAATCTTAGCAAAGAGAGAAAGGGAATTGAGAACAATCTTCTTCAACAAAAAAGAAATGAAAAGGTAAAATACTAGTAAGAATAGGAAGGGCAGAAGAACTAATAAGAATCTCTTCAAGTTCTTGAAGAGATGGGAAAACGAAGAAAAATACCATTGAAATTCCTAGTGACACTACTCACAATATAATCAGCATCCATTCCCATTACAATAGATTATTACTCTTGGAATTTAAGTTTACAAAATTGTATACAAAATGAATCAGAAATGGAACAGCAGTCAACCTTTATTATTGAAAACAAGAACATTAATGGTGAAAAATCTGGAATAAGAATAGCTTATACAACGAGCTTCTACATAATAAGAAATTGTAAAAACACCCACAATGGTATAGGTATACAAATTGAAGAAGTTAATGTAGGGACAATAATTATTGCAAATAATGAGATAAAAAACGGTTTTAAGGGAATAGAACTTCTACAAAGTGTTAATATTGCAGTTTATTAAATTAGCTCCTGTAATTTGAATGTTTCAATTATTGAAAACGGGGCTTCTAATCAGAAGCCTACAATTTTCTTCTTTGCTGTTTGAAGTAGGAATTCTTTTGCTTTCCTAATTTACAAAAAAATTGGTTTATTGCAATACTGAGAAAAACAATCGCTCTCGTCACCTTCTTTACAGGAAGCACCCATAGACAGCAGAGAATGGAAATACCTCACTTGCATGAAAATTTTCTTCGTGTTTAAATACCATTCTACAGATATACTAACTGAGAGATATTGGTCACACAAACAACCATCAAACCACAAACAATTTTCTCCTTCCACTTCAAAGAGAGTGATGAGAAGTTATCAAGTAGTGCTTAAATGTGTTGATCAATCCCAACGAGAAGAGATTAATCAGAGGATAAGAACTCTTGAAGAAAGGCAACATATTCTCCTTACTCCCAAAGTTTTAAAGAAAGCAGTGGAACTATATAGAACAAATCCTAAAGAAGGATTCTTCACTCGCCAACTCTGTAAAGAAGTGGGAAAAAGCCCAAATATAGCCGAAAGTGCCTTCCATTGGCTATACATAGCTATTAAGGGTAAGATAGATAAGGAACAGAAAGTTCAAGGTTTACTCAATTTTCTTGTAAAGAACCCTCAACAATTGATAGAATGGGTGACTTTTGGTCGTTCCCCTTATACAGAAAGTAGTTTAGAGAAATATTGGCAACTAAAAAGAAGGTATATCATCAACTTGCTTACCAGTACTAGATTACAAGCAGGCGCTTATTGGAGAAAGAAGCACAAGATAAGTTATTTCGCTGACTTCTTACAATTTAATGCTCTCCTCCCCACATGTACTCAGCTTGAAGTTCTCCAAGCAATTGACGATGCACTGTCTTACTACAACCATGAATTTCCCCTCTTAGCTCAGCTTACAGAGAATCAGAAAGCATTTCTAGCCAAACTTCAACTCTTAAAGAAAGAACAAAAGACAGTTGTCCCATTTCTCACCTCATGGATTAACAGTTCACATAAGTCTCGATGGAAAAGTCTCAAGTCTCTCTCCGAACAACTAGCTAAACTAATAGGAAAGCCTTCCCGAAAACTCTTTTCAGCAGTTAGGTTGATTATAGTTTTCACACTCTTTGATCATTATATGCAGAGTGTCCCTCAGTTACTCAAAGGTCTTCTTGTAGTTAAGGTTGTTCCCCTCCCATTTAAACGAAAAAGGAAAGGAAGAATACCAATAAAATTGTTAATGAAAAAAGATTATGTTATCACCCGACAAGGGAATGCAGAAGAGTTAACTAAACAAATAAAAAAGCAAGGGTGGACAGAATTAGGTTTTCCACAAAAAGGAAAAAAGAAGCTTTATGCTCAGGTTCACTATCCATCTAAGGTTAATGAATACATCAGGAATGGTGCTCACATCAAAGTGTTCCAAGTAAGTAGTGGACAAAAACCTAGTTTAAAACCTAGGATAGATGTGGTACTAGAAGGAACACATATTTGTTTCCATTCTTCTATGTTTCTTCACCGTTATGTTGCACAAGTTCCTAGAAAAACATTATCTATTCTTGGAGTAGACATTAATTGTTTAGGACAGTATATGGTTGCGTTTAACACACCCATTCCTCTCCCTCAGGATTTACTACAATTGGCTGAACAGTATACTCACCTTAGTGATAAAGTCCTTCCCGAACTTACCAGGGGATTACTTCGTAAACGTAAAGAGTATGATGTTCACGGATGTTGCAAACTGAAAGGAGAACTCAATCGCGTCTATACTCGCCGTCACAGGATTCTTCGCGAGCTTACTCGTCTTCTCCCTCACTTTCTTGCAGCTGTGATGGTGAAAAAAAAGTGTAAAAAATTGAAGATTGAACATCTCACAGTTGATCCTCTACTGGTACTAAAGGTGCTTCAGCTAAGGCCATCTACACCATGCCCGATAGTTTGTTCATCTACAAGAAAGCTGTATGGTTGGCTTCCTTGGAGTTAGGTTATGATGTACAGTTAGAGTCTGTTCTTCCCTATTACACCAGCAAACTCCATTATGGTTGTGAAGGTGTTCTTACTCGTCAATCTGGTCAGTATGATGTTGCGCCCTGCAAGAAGTGTGGACGGCGAGTTGATTCTCATGCAAATGCAGCTAAGAATATCGCTTCCCTTACTGGTACACTCCTTTCCTACGATTCCTTCCCCTCAACGCATGTGAGGGGACACACTTAAACGACGGCTAGAAAGCCTTTGGCAAGTCTAACCAAGTTTCATAACGTGCGTAGATTATTTCAATAGTTAATGTCTTAATAATGCTGTTTAAGAACCAGAAATCAAAGATTAACTAGGTTAGGTTTAAACTAAACAAACGTTTATATTCTTCTGTTTTTTAACTAGATTAGTTGTCCGCGATATATTTCAGCTGCTCAACTAAGACCAGAGAGGTGCAATTCTTTGTTTAAAGGGTTAAAGAAATCTACTGCCGAAAAAGCCAACGAATGTTTAGGAAAAGCACGTTTAGCGGCTCAACAGAAAAAATATGGCGAAGCATCTGAACATGCCGAAAAAGCTATAGAAATTTTCAAACAAAACGAGAACAGAAAGCAGATAGATTTAGCAAAAGCTTTACACTATGAATATCTTGGTATGGATGCTATTAAGTTTAACAAGGCGCTAGAAGCAGCGAATTACTTAGGAAGATCAGGTGGATTTTACCATCGCTTAGGTCTGATTGCGGAATATCAGAGAATTTTCCATCAACAAGCAAAAATCTTGCGAGTAATTGCTGGACAACTTATGAAGGAAAAACGTTTTGTTGAAGCTGCATCTCATTTTGAACAAGCTGCAATTGCTTATCAACGAATCGATAATAAGGCTGAAGAACTTGATTGCAAAGCAAAATCATATATCTCTCGTGCAGCAGCAGAGAAAAATATTTCCGGAAGAAAAGTTTTTCTTAAAAAAGCGGTTGAACTCATGGGAGAAAGAGGTTCTGACAAACCAGTCATTAAAGCCCATCTAGCTTATTATAATGCTCTTTTTGTTGAAGATGAGAAACCTCAACTAGCTTTGAAACATTATTCTGAAGCCCTTCAAAATTATCAATTAGCAGGATCTCAAGGAAGAATTGAAGAAGTTAAGGAAAAAATGAGAATTCTTACAGAGAAACACAGTTGATTGTTCCTTTTCATTCGTCTTTAGCTTTTATCATTAGCCAATTCAAATGATATGATGAATTGTTTCCTTTAGGGAATTAAAAAAAGGTTTAAAAGATAAAAAGAGAAAAAATAATAACGATTATCCAGAGGCCGTTAAATTGGTAAAAATACTACAAGCTCTAAAAATAACTTTATTCTATTTTGTTCCATTGACAATATCAATGGGAGCAATGCTTCTTTCGTTATCATTAGCAGATTTACGACAAGTGCCAGGGGGCATAGCCTACGCCGATGGCCCACTACCAGTGTTTGCACTGTTAGGCATCTTCGTAGCTGCAGCAATTATATTCATATTCTTCCTTTTCAAAGGAATAGGTGATATAACAGAAGCAGCATTAATAGAATAAACAAAATGATAAGAAGACGAACTAGTTCTTCTACCTATTTTTATTTTCTTAGTGATAGCTATGATTTGCATAAAAGGTTTTAAGTGTTTAATATTACTGACCTTAGACGCGAAGATGACATTTCTCTAAATAAGCTATGAACCTATAAAAGAAAAAGAGTTGGAAACAATGATTCATATTTCAGCTAAGAAAAAAAAATCAGTTCCTTCAGTTGAAGATTTGTTAATTGTTGAACCAATACACAAACGCATCTTGAGTTTCTCAACACTAGCTAAAATCTCAATTTTAGCTGTAATAGCAATTCTGGCTTATTTCCTAGTAACTTTTGTTATTAAATATGAAACTTCTATCTATTTTCCAATTCTTATAATTCTCCTAATTATTGTATTCTTCATTCTTTGGGTAGCCTGCCTTTATTTACTATTTAGTATAACAAGCACTCAACTTGAAACCAAATTAATTAAGAAACTCTTTTCTCTTCTCTTGGTGATGGGGGTTCTTTCAGCTTATTTTGCTGTAGTCATAGAGAACAAGTCTTTTACTCTAGTTTCCATTATTTCTGGGTTTTTCTCATCGATAGATTCATTTCCTGAAGTGTATCATATCATACATTATATCTTCTACGTATTTATTATCCCTATAGTTGAAGAAATAGCTAAGATTTTCCCCATAATTATCTTGCTAGGAAACTATGTAAGATTGAATCTCAACTCTAAACGATCGATTCACACTAGGCTTACCCCCTCATTCAGAATTTTTGTTATTGTAGGTGGTTTTTTTGGAGCTTGGTTTGATTTATTTGAACAATTTCTTTCCTATTCTCGATCTTCTTCACCTGAAACAGTTATTGATTTATTAGTTCTTAAACGATGCATCTACCCTTTACACACTGTAACAACTATGTTGGCTGCTACAGGTTTAGGGTTGGCATTCTTATATCGCAATAAGCTTCCAAAATTCACGAGAGCTATAGTAGTTATACTGTTTCTAGCTCTAAGCATTTTTATCCATAGTTTGTGGAATTACAATACAAAATTTAACACAAATGTGGAAACCGTGTCGCTAATCTATTCCATCCTAGGGATTTTATCTTATGCTTTGTTTGGGATATTTATTTTGGTGGTAATTTTTTATGTCCCTAGCTTTTGTCCTAAATGTTTTACTCAACACATTGGGAAAGAATGTTCAGATACTTCATCTCAGTTACATCATTCAAAGGAAAATCTTGAGAAAATGAAAGAAATAGAACCTCTTTATGATGAAAAAACTAATTTAATGGTGTGTTCACAATGCCGAACACCAGTATATAATGGTCAATTTTGTCTGAATTGTTGGTCCTTCCCTAAAATACAGTGTCGAAATTGCAATCAAGTACTGCCGTCATTTACACGTATTTGCTGGTCCTGTGGAACAGAAGTTGATGCATTATATGAAAAGATGAGTTCCTCCTCTCCACCATTTTACTCATCAATCGCAGTTGGGTTTACTCGTATTCTGGCTGTTGGGATGTTAATAAGTTTTATTTTTACATTTGCAACTATTGAAGATACAGTATCTTTCCTTGGTTATACTCTATTCTTACTTTCTATTATAATTGCAATATTCGTAACCGTGGTATGGCACAGATACAAAAAGAATAGAGTGAAAGCTATTATAAGTTCAATAAACCTTCTTTCAATTGTCGCTATATCAATAATCGTGACCTCTTTGTATATGATAGTTTTTTCATTACTTTTGATAATCACTATCTTACATATGGTCTATGGAATCATAGGTATGTTATGCACACTTGTATTAGTTTCTGCAAGTGTTTACTTCCTATTAAAAACATCAAAAGGAGTAAGATTGGTAATTTTATAGGTGAATAATATGGTAATTAGCCGACGCCCTCCCCTTCCTGTTGATCGTGGTCCAAAGGTTGAAGGAGGTACCCCTCCCCTCAAGATGACTTTAAGGGGAGTAATGTTCAAATTGGTTTTTCCTCATCTAAAAAATAGCGGAAAACGTGAGTATATCACAAAACTTATTCTAAGAATCTCAACTTACATGGCAATTGGATATGGTTTTTCGATATTTTTTGGTGTCCTTTATCATATACTCCAGAAGCTTTTCACTATAACTACTGTTATTTGGTCTCCTGATACCATTTTGATTCTACCCTTTACATTTGCGTTTGAAGGAACAGACGCTTTCGAATTAATCACAAATTATATGATTACAGCTTTCATCCCCTTTCTCCTTTCTGGTATAATTGTAGGAATTATGTGGAGAGAAGAAGCTCACGATCTCATCATTCCAACTGTTGTTTTTTCTCTTCTCTTTTTTATTCTTCTTTACCTCTCTCAAATAGTTCTATTTACTTCATTAGGCTCTACAAATGTCTCCGCATTCTTCGCAAGTAATTACTTCTTAGGCTTTCTGATCATCTTTGCATTTTCGCTAACAATAGTAAGTGGACTTGGAGGTGCAATTGGTATTCAGTTAGGTAAACTTCTATCTGGTATATCAACGACCAAGAAAGGTTCAAAGGTGTCTTACTCACATCTTCTTTTGCCAGATATGCCATTGTCTGTTAAAACAATCTTCGATCTGGACGAACCTCCAAAAAGAAGCGAAAGACAATTTAGTGCTTTATCGATGGTCTATCTGAATAGAACAGTTAATTTAATCCTAAGGAGAGTAAAAACTGATACTTGTATATATTATGAAGATGGAAGATGCGCTTATTTGGGATATCTTACAGCAGCTCATAAGTATCAAGTGTGCATAAGCAGATATTGGCCTTTGTGCAAAATTTACGCTTTCCTTCGTCAAAGCAAACTAGTAATAGATGAAGTTCAAAAAGGTGATACAAGTGAAGATTGATTTCAAGAAATTTATTAATATTAGGTTGTTTATAATTCTCGCTTGTATACTAATATTTATCTTAGTAAACAGTACTCAAGAAACATACTACGGTATCGATGATTATTCTATAAGTACGCTTTCTACCACTTCTTTCTCTCCTCCTGCCCCCACAACAGACCCTCTTACAACTGACCCCTCTACTCCCCCATATCCAACTAATACTCCTACTGTTCCACCCAATAATCCACAAGGTGGAAGTGAGGGACTTGTCCCCGCTCAAGTTATTCCCATAACTGTTGCAGTAATTATAGTACTCATAATCGTTTTTCTATTTCTTAGAAGAAAGACTGAGGAAACTAGGTCTGCGCCTAGATCCATTGTTACAGGAAGTACACTTCAATCTCGAAGAGAAAAATTCAGAACACAAATAAGAACACTTACGGAAGTACTTAGAGAATATTTGAGAGAAGGAAAATATACGGAAGGTATAATTTTCGGTTATCATCAACTTGATGAGAACATGAAGAAAATTCTAGGGATAAGCAGAGAAACTTACCTTACACCCAAGGAATTTGCAAAGTCACTTGATTTGCCAAATATTCTTCCCTACTTAAATTCAATGATACAAACTTTCTATGTTGCAAGATATAAAAAACAACAGATGAAAAGGAAAGATTTGTTGGATTTCATCAGAGATCTTGAAGCAGTAAAAGGTTTGAGTGCGGCTCAAACAGATATCGAAATTATTCAACGAATTAGCGAGGAAGATGAACAATGAAGCTTACACCTGTTATATTTTCAAAGAAATATTCTCCATTGTTCAAAATGCTTATCCAAACCTTACTAATATTCTTAGTAATCATTCTCCCCCTTAGTATCAACATCACAAGCGGACAACCTCCATATTCTATAAACAATACAGGACCTGGTGGAATGTCATATTTCAATAGTTTACTTCTTGAATCTGGTTACAATACTACAAGAACGATATTATCAACAGACCCTATTATTAAACTTCCAAAATCATCAACTCTTATTATAGCTGGGGGCTCAAAGAACTATCGGGATTCAGAAATATTAGCAATAGATGGTTTTATTTTACAGGGGGGTTTAGCAGTAATATTGGCTGGCTCTGGTCCTACCAATATTCTAGCAAAACACTTCGGAGTTTTTCTTTCTAGTTCAACCATATTAGAAACAACCTATTATTATAAAACACCAGAAATAATAATGTTAAATTCACCAATTGAAACAAACACTAGCCTATGCATGATAGAAGCTAGAGAACTGTCTTTTATAGCAGAGAGTTCAACACAGACAGAACTCCTTGGGATAAGTACCTATAGCACCGCATTTCTAGACGAGAGCCAAGATGGTATTTGGAATATTGATTCTGAACCTACAGCAAGTTTGCAAGTAGGTACAGTTCTCAAAAGAGGGCTTGGATTCGTTATTGTTATTTCTTCTCCAAGTTTTCTAACTAACGATCTTTATAGTCAAGGTTTTGGGAATATTAATCTCGCACTCTATCTTATTGGGTATTATTCTTCAGGAGAAGAAAGACTTGTCTGTTTTGAGGAAAGTCATAAAAGATGGCCCTTTTCAACAACTGAGGGGATGATTAACCAATCTTATGGAACAATAATTCTGTTATCAAAAACACAAGTCTTTATTTTCTTACTTGTTTTGGTTGTTTTAACATTATATTATTTCACTCCAAGATTTAGAGAAACATTCAAACCAAAGGAAACTTATAAGAAATTTTTATCAGATAGGATCTGGTCAAGGGAGAGGGAGTTGTACGATACTTATGGATCTCCAATAAAACCAACGATTGAAGAACAGTTTCTATCAAACTTGTATTTCCAGTATGAGCTTTATCCTAAGAAAGCGTATCAGTATTATCTTACAAAAAAGGCAAGTTATATTCAATTGGAGAAATTCACAGAGGAGGAAAAAGAGTTATTCGAAATAGCGTTTAAAAGGAAATTAGATCAAAAAACTTTCCTTTCACTCTTCAAAATGCTTGAAGAGATACAAAAAAGAGGACGATTTAAATGACAAAAGTGCAAGAAGCAAAAGATATTTTTGAAAAAATAATGGAACAAATGAAAAAACGAATAGTGGGTAATGAAAATGTTATCGAACTGATGTTTGCTTCTCTTCTAAGTGAAGGACACGTTCTGCTAGAAGGTGTCCCGGGAATAGCAAAAACATTGATGGCTAGTACTTTAGCTGAAGTTATCAAAATGGGTTTCAAAAGAATTCAGTTTACAAGCGATTTGATGCCAGCTGATATCACAGGAGGTAACATATACGAAAGAGAAACAAGTTCCTTTAGATTCATTGAAGGACCAGTTTTCACCAGTATACTACTTACAGATGAAATAAACAGAGCGCCACCCAAAACACAATCAGCTTTGTTAGAAGCAATGCAGGAGAAACAAGTTTCTTCAGGTAATCAAACGTTCAAGCTTCCGGAACCATTTATGGTTATAGCAACTCAGAACCCAATCGAAAGTACAGGAGTCTATCCTCTTCCAGAAGCTCAGATTGATAGATTTTTAGTTAAGATTCCTGTTTATCCTCCTTCTCTTAATGGAGAAGTTGAGATGCTTGTTAAAAAGAGAGAAAAGATGTTTGCAGATATTGAGATAGTTACTGATCAAAAAACCATTCTCAAATTAATAACAGAAATTGAGAAAAACGTAACTGTAAGTAACCAGATTCTTGAGTATATTGCAAAACTAGTAATTGCAACACGTTCGATTCCTTCCTTAGCACTTGGAGCAAGTCCAAGGGGTTCAATAGCTTTACTTACTTTGAGTCGGTCTATTGCTGCAATTAGGGGGAGAGATTTTGTTGAACCTGATGATATCAAATCTATATTCTATCCTGTTATGAACCATAGATTGATGCTCTCTCCAGAGGCAGAAATCGAACAAATCCGAATTTCTGAGATTATTGAAAATATTCTTTCAGATGTAGAAGTTGTGATATGAAACAAAAGGCAGAGATTTCAAATGGAAGAAGAAAGACACTTTGAACTTACAAAGAATGGTAAAATTTTCATTCTATTCGGTAGTCTATTTGTGATAATAGGCTTAGCAATAGATACTTTACTTCTTATAGTTCCTGGTGTTTTATTCTTAGTAGTTATTACTTCCACTTTTATTTCTTTCATATTTTCACATACTTATTCTTTCAATACAAAAATGAGTTGTTCAAAGGATTTTATGAGAAGTAGAGGTTTATTAGCTGTAGCAGTTGAATTGACAAACCCATCTAGAAGAACAATTCTCACGAAAATTAGTCTTCGTTTTTCATTCCATTTTAAGAGTATAGACAAACCAGAGACAATACTAATCAAATTACTTCCACAAAAGAAGACGAAAATTGTTTGGTTATTGCTTGCCTCTAGAAGAGGAAATGGAGAAATTGGTCCTATTGAAATTTCCGTTGGTTCATTCCAGTATCTCTTCAAACATAAGCGAATACTGAAAGATACACAACAAATCAAGATACTGCCACAGAGGCCGCGTATTAATATTCCATGGAAGACAAAGAAAGAACTATTGTTGAAAATGGTTCATGAATTTGCTCAAAGAGTAAAGGGACGAGGTGATGAATTTTTTGCGCTTCGAGATTATTTACCCGGAGATCAACTAAAACATATTGATTGGTATGCAACTGCGAGACATGATAAATTGATTTCAAGAGAATTTGAAGACCAAAGAAACTTGCACTTCTTGATTTATCTGGATCTTAGCAGTACAATGTTTGGACCCAAGTTCGAGTACGCGTTATCTTCAGTAGTAGAATTATGTTCGCTGATTAAAGGCACCAATCATGATTTGGCCGTGGTTGCTTATTCCGAAAATGTGCAAAAATACATAATACCACAAGTAGGAAAACATGAGCTAAGACTTATGCTCAACCTATATGATATTGAAGCTACTGGTGTTCATAGTAGTTTCCTTAACGCTGTTAAATTTACCAAAAACAATAATGTTTTGCATTCTATCGCTATAATATTTTCGGATTTAGAAGGAGATTTAGTAAAAAAACTGCAAGGCATACATCTTCTCCAAACCATGGGGAGTAGGGTGATTTTTGTTAATTTTGCTACCATGCATTTCAATATCTTATCCTCACAAGATTGGATGTTGGATAGGACAGAAGATATGAATTATGGAGAAATATTACAAGATGTTTTTCCAAGTATTGTGAGTGATGAATATAGAAAGAGGGAAATTGAATTACGTCAACTCCTGTATTCAATTCGTGGAGATTATGTGGATGTATTTGGATATGACGATAATATCATCCTATCATTATTCAGATTAATGAAAAAATATTCTCCAACACAGAGACTGGTTCAAGAAGCAATGAGGCGAGCATCATGAGAATAAGAGATAAAGTATTTGAAGAAGATTGGGAACTAACTTCTTTGACAGCTCTAGGCTCCACTTTCATCGCAGGTGCCCATCATCTCTTCGGAGCTTTAGCTGTCAGTTTAATTATTATCCAATCAGCTTTTAGTTTGAATATCTACATCTTCGCAATTTGGTTGGTTCTTGGTGTAGTAATATTAATGACAGATTTTTTCAAAGGAACTCAAATGAAATTGTCCTCTGAAGTTACTTTTGGACTTTTCTTCATATTTGGTACAATATTATCTCTTCTTTTAGCTAACCCAAACTCAATGTTTTTCCCCGCTACTCTGGGTAGAGTTGATATCATAATATATCAATCCTTAGCAGGATTATGTATAGGTCTACGTTTTCTGTCTACATTTTATTATATGGAATACTTAGAACAAGACCATCCATTTGTAAAAACAAGGAGTAAGTATACAAGAGAACAAGTGCAGCAATATAAGGACAATTTGATAAAAACTGATTTTGAATACATATCTCCTGAAGGAATAAAAACATTGCAAAAATGGATTGTATTATTTAGAAGGATGTTGTGGCCCTTTATGCTATTGATTATTTTCGCTGCCCTTGCTGCCCTTTATGCTTTAATGATCTTTTATCTCATCCCTGAAGATTCCTTAGCTGAATATATAATTCGTCCTTCTTTGATCTTAGTAGCCATAATATATTCTGTTTTATTAATTAGAACCAACGCAATTCTACCTAAGATTGTGGATGTGGATACACAAGATAATCGACAACAAGAGAAAAACTCTGATACAGAAGCAACTGAAGATGGCATCGAAAACATCAGTTGATAACACTATTTAAGAGAAGCTTTTTCTTTTAATTCATCTATTGTAGGCATTCTTCCGCACGAATGACTATTTTCTGGGCAATACCCATAGAAATCACAAAATGCACCAAGATTTTTGAAGATTGCTGGAGCAACCTTTTTTACTTCCTCTAACATCCTCTCCGCTAACTCACGAATCTCCCACTGGCTTCTTTCACAAATCCTTCTTACTAGTAAATCAATTAGTGAATGACCATTCATAGAAACTATTAGCTGGGTGGAAGTTGCATTAGGTAAAATGTATCTCGCGTCCTCTTTTGGAACGCCATTGTTAACCATCTCTTGATAAAGTTCATGAGTTTGATTTACAATTTCCTTATATCTTTCTCCAAAAGTTGACTTATTGATTTCGTCTGGAATGATATATTCAAAATTTTCCGCATTAACATATCTCTGTGATTGCTGTGAAAAACTAGCTATTCTCTTTCTTACCAATTGATGAGAACAATTACCACACCAAATAGCTAATCCATTCCTTCTTACAAATAATGTGTTAAATTTAGGAACTTCTACACAGTACACATAATCATTATAGGAAACTTCAGAGAAATGCTTGTTCATCTTTAGTACAGGCGTTCGATTTCTTTTTCCTTTGGATATAGAAACGATATAACATATTCTCTTATTTTCAAAGTGAATTTTCCCAATAGTCCTTTTTAATCCTATTCTATCGTCAATCCAGATGCTACCCGTATACCCTGCTATGAAACATAAGATTTGAATCTGATTCGCAAGCTTCGTTGAAGTTGTATATATACGCATATGTCCATTTTTTTCTTTTGTACCATCCCCTTTAACATAAGTTTCCAAAAATAGTTTTGCATATTTATCATTGAATTCTTCGAACAAATTCAAAGGAATATATTTCTCAAAACTTTTTCCTAGAACCTTCAGAAATTTTCCAAGTGTCTGATTTTTAAAAGCAATTTGATTTTGTAAAATAGTTGGAGTACAACCTAATTTCCTAATTACATCCTCAATTTCTTTACGATTCGACTTTTTTGCGGATGATTGGGATATTACGATACGGTAACTGTTCTCTTTAGGATTGTAATATAAGCTACCTTCGGATAAATACCAAGCTAAAAACTGCATGAAGTACTTTCGTTTTAGCATTAAATCTGGGGTCGATACTGTATAATCCTTACCTATTTTGTTTTTTCTGACATAGTTGTATCCCTTAACTATAAAATAATCATCCATTTCTACAGTATGACGAATCCTTTTGTCCATAGTCATTCTCTGCTGTGGAAAATCATTTGATTTTTGTAGCTTAAACTCTCTATTCTCACCTTTTTTGAGTTCGTATCTCCTTAAGAGTAGATTGTGATCTGGTGTAACAACCAAATCGAAATTTTGTGATGTGTAATGATGCATTTTTCCATGATACTTGTATTTAATGAATCTTTCTGCACTTTGAAACTCGACAGATCCATTTATATCACGTGTCAGAAACAAATCTTCTTTCTTTAGATTCTCAAAGAACTTCCACCCATCCTTAGTATATACTTCCGTTTTCTTATCGTAGCAAGCTCTACTTATTCCTGTAACATAGAAAACAAAAACATTGTGTTCTAATATTGATAAGTGACCAGATTTTATTATTGCTTCAAGATACTCATCAGTTTTAAGGGCAGCTTTATCCTTTATCTCTTCGAAAACCTTCTCGCCGGAATAGCATATTAACCCGGCCATTTTTGCTATTAACTCTGCTTCTTCAGGGTAAGAAATTAATTTAACTTGGATGATGATCACCTTAGTTTTACTTTACTAATATTATAATTATTATAGTACTAAATGAAACTATTTTCAACTTGTTTTTTAATGAATGTATGACATCCGTTTTTGAAGTTAACTCTAGCTGTTATTATACTATTGTGATATTATAATAGTAATAATTTAAAATCAAATTATATTAAGTTAAAGAAATCGATGATCAGAAAAACTATCTTTCTTTTTATGTCTTGCAGAAATAATGTCATTACATATCACAAAAAGTTTTTGAATAAAGTGGTTGTATAACGTTAATAGGGTAACCATCTGGTGTGCAGTAAACCTTCTATTAGCATGAGGAAAAACCATGTCTGAGAAAAAATCAACAAAAGTTAAGCAACTAAAGAGTGGTAGTAAACTGAAGACACGAGCTGCCGTTGTCCCCAAGCAGAGAAAACTAAAGAAAAAGCAAGGTAAGTTTGCTACAGAAATGATGGCAGAAAAAAAGATCAAACCAGTAAATATTGTTTTTACAATTATTTTTGGTGCATCATTAGTAGCTACAATCGTAATGACATTTATTTTTAGTGATTTACAGATTGCAGGATTACCTACCTTTGTAACATCAACTCTGTTTTATATAGCGATTGGAGTAAACATATTTTTATTGCTAACAGCGTTTGAAACTTATAGGGTTGAATTCAAACCTACAGCTTTGCGAATTATTGCTGCACTCTTTTTGTATATACTCCTCCCCATAATATCTTGGCCATTTGTACTTTTTAAATGGCATTCTAGACATAATGTCTGGAGGATTCTCTTTACAGGTTTTACAATTTATATTCTCTTGATGTCATTCATGGGTCCTTATCTGAGCATGTTAGATAAATATCGTGACTTACCTCCAGGAGTTATTGATGAACAACTTATTGATCCTGATTGGTTCAATGCGAATTTCCAAGGTTCTGCTCCCTTTTACATTGATGGTTTACTGGATCTTTTAGATGCTCTAGATTTCAATGATAGTTTCGCTAATCAAGAGATGGCGGAAGTTTTTACGGATGGTTCGAATGGTGATTTAGGTGATTTCCTTTATAGGTGGGAGGTTCACGATTATTACGATTCTACAACGTGGGAATTCATCTCAAACGACGCTGTAACTAATGCCCTCCAAGATGGTTCGGATTATGGACCACCAGGTCCCACGGCGATTGGTATGGATATCAAGCAATTAGCCTATTCCGCTACTACAACAGTTACCACTCCATTACTTACAACTTGGAGTTCATATAATTATCCTCATCTTAGTGAATATTCTCTTGATACAGGAAGTTCCAGCACAGATTGGGATGATTACCTATTTGATGAAAACGGTACAAATGTAGCAGTGGATGGTTCAACAGATATTGTTTATACACTAAGAGATCAATTATTACTACAATCTGCAGCTGAAATATTAGGTTATGTTGGTACATATCACTATTCAACTTATTTTGTTCAAGATGATACTCAAACAATAATTAATGATTGTACAGATGCTTATGTTCCCGGTTACGCTACTGATACAGCGGTTCAAAGATTTCTCCAAATTCCTACAAATTATGACACAACTTCTTCTGGTGTTATAAAGTTCGCAAATGATGTCGACGATGTATCAACTCCTGCAGGCCATACATATTATGAACGTGCTGCTTACATAATTGACAAGATGTTACTTGATTATGGAACACCCACAGCTGACCAAACTGACAATGGGGGTAGGGATAGAGCACAACTTCTTACTGAAAGAACAGATTTCTCAATCTCTGCTTTTCTTTCTTTAGCTGTTATGGCTATGCGTTTGAATGGAATCCCTGCAAGACCTGTTTTTGGATTTGCTATAGGTAGCCCAAATGGTGGAGACCCAAATAATAGAACATTGACATTTGCTAATCTTTATGGTTGGATAGAAGCTCTCCTTCCTATAGATGAAGGTGGTATTGACCCTGTATACCGTTGGGGACAATTTCAAGTAGGTCCCTATCCTAGTGGAAGTGATCTGGTTTATTGTGAAAATACTCTCTATACTTCTTATGATGTAGATGTATCGATGTATGAGTATCCAACATACAATAATCTTCCAACGCAAGTTGTGGGGAGCGATGAAGTGTATGTTATAGATAATCTACAATATGTAGTAAGAGCAGATATTTCAAGTGAAGGTTCTCCTGTAGATGGAGCTATAGTTAATTTCAAAGCGGTGACCTCTGCAGATTATCAAACTTATCAATCCAATCCAGCCCAACTTCTTGATATCGCTGATAATTTGGGAGAAGAAGCAACAAATGTGATTGGAAGAGCAGAAGTATATCCAACATTTAATAGCACGGCATATCCAGTGTTTAATCCTTCTGATCCGGATAGTACAACGTATATAGTTTTTGCATATGTTAGTTTTACTTCTTTGAATGGTACAGGGTTCATAATTCTCCCTGAGGGGTATTTGACATCTGTTTCGATGAATGCAACAACACAATACTTACCGAGTCCAGAAGACCCTGGAACATTTTATAATTATTATATTGCTCAAAGAGGGTTCACGTATTCTTTAAGCACAACTCTTTACGCAGAACCCGGGTTAATAACGCCCTTATCTGGAAGATATGTGTCTTATTATATTTTAACGGCTGATGAGCTTCAACAGTTGCAATTAGGTATAATTGGTCCTGAAGATGTTACTAAAATTGGTGATGGCTTAACCAATGGTGGTGGGACATCAACAGTATATTCAAATGATGGAATAACAGATTATTTTGCCTTACCCGAAGATACAACGTACTACTTAGTTGCAAATTATGGTCAGAATTATACATTTTCAGTTATGTTACTAATCGATTATCTAAGATCTGATACAACGTTAAATGATACATTTCTTGATGTGGGTGTCGATGGATATTTCTTGTGGGAAGGTTTTGATTTCTTTCTTTACATGCAACCTCCATTGGGTGCTCCAACAGCAATAGATGGAGAAGCAATAGAAGTATGGTTCATACAAGAATCAGATTATGAGGCATATACAGGTGTTAAGGATGTAGCAACCTATAAATCTGAGCTTGCATCTACTTTGAACGCTTCTATCCCATATAACAAAATAATGTATAATGGAGTGACAGATGCAAGTGGTTTTGTTAATACTACAATAGTAATTGATGCTAGAAACCATGGGGCGGGATCATTTGTCTTCTTAACTTTCTATTTAGATAGATGGAATGCATCTGCATCTGTTTTCATTTCAACTCCTCCAGCAAGTTTTGCTGTAGCTATGAATCAGATTCGCAGTGATCCTATACATATGAGCATTAGTTTCTCGGTAATTAGTATAACTAATATTGAGAACATGTTATCATTATCAATAATCTTACAGTCAATAGTTTACATTACTATTCAAACGTGTAATCACAATTTTGCTACAATTAAGGAGCGATATTATCTATGAAGAGTATTAAAACAAAACTAACAGGGATGATTTTCTTTCTAATACTCATCATGCAGATGTCTACTGCGGTTATAGTTCAAACACAAAATACTTTGGACAACCAAAATTGTGAGATTAACTCTCCAAATTATATATTTGGGCAAGGGTCACAAACTATTGTTGACAATACTTATGCACCAACTAGGTATGAGTATTTTCCAGACATTGCTGAAGATTCTGTTCAACCAGAAATTGAATCTGAAAACAAAATAATTTATTCCCCTAAAAACAGTGATTTAACTGTTCAAGGTGTTGACACAGAAATTCAAACCATGCCAACTATAATGAAAAGTATAACATCTCCAACACCATCTGCGTATATTTTTAGAGATACTCTCATTAATGTAGAGGGTGTTTTGCAAGGTATTGTTGTAGGAGATTACTGGAACGGTGAAACTGTTTGGCTTTTCTACAATGTTACTGAAAGTCAATTTATTGCTAGTCCTGCAACCTATGAAACACCTCAATATCAGGTTGGAAGCGCTTCAACTAATGCATTAGGTCAATTTTCCATTGCATTAACTACTTCTGCTCTTTCTATAGACCCCTTCTCTAAAATTGGAGAAATTACCCTTCTTGCTTGGTTTTATGGTAACCCAGGTATGGGAAGAGGAGCCGGAAGCCCAGGAGACGTAAATGTATTTTATTTCGGTCAAATTAAATTAGATGTAACTGTTGATGTTACAAATCCAAGCGCCTCTTATTCATTTAACACTCGCATTTTATTTGATAATGATACAGTTATAGATCCAACTGGAACAGAATACACTCTTAAGGTCAACTGGGACGCTGATGGCACGCATATTGATACTAACAGAACATTTGCCTCTAATCAAGACCTGTATACAAATACTGCCCCTGTTTTAGTTGATGGTGTCACATATGAAGCGTATTATGATATTAGTCAACTAGGATTTAATTTCTTTGCAGACGAAGGAACTAGTGACATTCAAAATGATAGGTTGATCCATGAAATTATTGTAGATGCTACAGAGAATCAAGTAGTTGTTGATGCTTACTTCATAGTGGGACCAAGTAAAATAAACATACCAACTGAAATCATTGGAGGTACATATGTTACAGTTTATGCAAATCTAACTTCACAATCGGGCTTAGAACCTGATTCAACTATCAGATTAACAATCTCTGGAGCAGGTGAGGGGACCATTTATACAAATGATTATGTAACATCTAATCCTACTGCTGAGATTCAAGACACATTTTACTTTGATGGTAACAACATATCTGACATAACAGATGCGTTACTGTTTAGTTTCTTAATAGATCCTAACGGAGATGAATTTGTTGGATCAACTTTAACTCATGATAGTTTAGAAGGACATTTGGCAGTTAATATAACTAGAATTGATCTGGATTTGGATGATAATGTGAGATATTATACAACTGGGAATACTATAGGTTATACCGTTGCATTATATGACGAATATAGCAATGTTGCTCAATCTTCTAGTTTCCAACTGAACTTCCCTGATTCAATCGTTCAACCTTATTCTGTTGCAACAGGATCCAGACACATTGAAACTGTCATTCCAGATTATTCTACTAATGAGACACAAACAAAAACAATAACTGTTACAGCTCTAGCTGTTTCAGGAGCAGATTACCGTTATGCTGTTGCTGCTGGAGCTTTAAATAATTCTGTGTTCAACACTTATTTTGCACTAATATTAACTCTAACAGATCCTAGTGGAGCAAATATTTTAGATGGCACAACATCTACTGTATTTAACAGTACTTTCTGGGGAGCTCTTGATGCAACTCACAATTATACTCTGACGGTTACTGACCAATGGTTAAGATTACCAGAAAAGGTTAATATTTTCCTTACACTTACAAATGGTGGCGATGTTGAAACATCCAATCTCCTAATCACTTCAACGAAGAATTGGGTTGATTTTACTGCCCTTAATTTTCTAACAATACTTCAGGACACTCATGCATATCCAGGTCTGTCGTTAGTAGCTTCTGGTGGTGATTATGCCCCAGCTACTACCATAACTCATACACTAGATATTTATGGACCAGATAACAACGTACCTATTGTTACAGGTGAGGTTGTAACACCTGATCCTTACGATCCGGGAATTCACGATCCATATTTCAATATTCAATTTGATATTTATGTTACTGATGTTGGAACAGGAATTAGATCAGTTGAGTTTTTCTTTGAGTATTTAGAACCTGTAGGTAACACATCAATTGGTGGGTGGCAATCTTTTGCGCTATGGCATGTTGGTGGGGATCAGTACAGAGGTATTCTCAATGCTACAGTTTCAGAATCAAAATATTATGTCTTATATTATATTAAAATAATAGATTTCGCAGGTCATGGACTAGATGAATTCGGTGCTAAACAGACTGTTGTTCCTCTTTACTATGATGCTAACTTTGGTTGGGAAGGCTTATTATATTCACAATCTTCTCCCAATGAATTCCAGTTAGGAGATTTTGTTGAACCATTTGAGGAGCAAGTGCCGACTATTATCCCCTCTGGCAACCCCCTAACCCCGTATATCAACATTACCGTATTCATCAATGATAGTATTGTTTGGAGCGGTATGTACAATGTCACACTCCATGTTAATAGTCACAATTTAGTTACACTTGAAAATCAGACCGATTATATAGTGGCTTCGATGATAAATGTTCCCAGTACCAATGAATGGTTCTATCAACTTACGCTTCAGTATAATTACCACTATGAGTGGTATTATATTGCCTATGATACGGCAATACCAACAAAAAATTCTCTCACGGGTCCAATGCAGACTGTGCAAGCTGTTGATAATGATGCACCATCTATTAGTAATGTAGCTGTAGCGGGAAACATCTCATATATAACCCCTGATACGACACTTGAATTCTCTGCAACAGTGACAGATATTCTTACTTCAGTATCTGAGGTGATATTACATATTACTTACAATGAAGTAGATTATGATATCACTATGACCCGCGTTGGAGTCTCTGATGTATTTGAAGCAACATTTGATCTCTCAGATATAGAACTACCCGATTATGGTAATTATAATTTGGAATATAATATTGAAGCAGTGGATGCTGTTGAAAATTCAAGATCCACAACTCCAGTGAATTTAGTTATTATCAATGCTAGTCCTACAGCTCCTCCGCCAGGGGGAATAACAGGTAGTATTGGAGCAATAATTGGAGGTGTTATAGGAGGTATTGTGGCAGTTGTAGCACTTCTTTTCTTGTGGTTTAATAGACACTCTCTGCAAACTTATGCAAAGAAACAAACTTTCAGAAGACGATTACGTGATTATCTAAAAGAGATAATAGAAGATATTAAAAGAGACGGATTGGAAGGAAGATATCAAGAAGGGTTACTAAAAACTTGGACAGTGGTAGAAGGTATTGGTCGAGAATTCTTCGACTTACCAAGATATAAGAGTCAAACTCCTTGGGAGTTTTCGCGATTGCTTTCAGAAAAAGGTAAAATTGAACGAGAGATAATGTACACACTTCTCTCGTATTTCGAAAAAGCACGATACGGACATGAAGAAATTACAGAAAATGACTTCAATTCCGGATTACGTGCATTATTAAAAATAGTAGATAAAATAGAAGTAGGTGAAATGAAAATTGAGTCATAGAGGTATATTTGGGTTCTTCAAGAAAAGAAAACAAGTGAAATCATTAAACCAGATGTTTACATCTGTTATGGCAGATGTAAGAATATTTGAGCAAAGACAAGATTACAAAGGTGCCGTTATAGCTTCCTTTGGAGGATTAGCCAACATTGCTCACGGGTTACTAGATATGTCCCGTGCACCATATGAAACTGGAAGAGAATTTGGTTTTTCAGTTGCTAATAGAGCTAACATCTCCACAGAAGTTATGGACGAGTATCTTACATCCTTTGAAATTGCTAGATATACTGACACGGAAATTCAATATGATGACTATCAAGAAGCCATCCAGAGATTAGATATATGTTTCCGTGGAATAAGAGAACAAGGTGTAGAATTAGTTGAGCCAGCAAGACAACAAACAAAGAAACAAGTCAAGAGAAAGAAGATCAAGTCCAGAGGCTAAGAAGAAGAGAATAAACATACAAATATCTCCAAAAAAATTAGTTCTCTTCATAGTTGCCGAAGTCTTGGCTATTGTAGGAACAATCGTAGCTTACATATTTTCTCGAGAAATTGGAGCTATGATGATAGTGGTAACTATAGTAATTCTGATTTTATACTTGATGTCTGAATTCGTTAGAAATTTCTCAAAATACTCCATTGCAATGTTCATACTTTTTATGATTATAGTGGTGCCTATTTTACTAGGAGTCGTTGGTTTAGCTGGATATGGAACAAAATTCAGCATCTATAATGAAGGTTGGGATGGATTATCAAGTTTAAGGGTTAACTTAGAAAACGAAGGATATAACATTTCAAATGGTATGTCATCTCTAGCAATACTTAACCGTTATCCTGATCCTGGAATAGTTGCAATTATTGGTCCAGCAGCAAATTACGACACCATAGATACAATATCTTTGGTTACATTCCTAGCAAAGGGCGGTAGTTTGGTCATAGCTGACGATTTTGGTACGGGAGCGCAGATTTTTGATCCATTCTTCTCTCTCCTTAATGCTTGGGATGATATAGCTGAAATAAGTAACGGATCAATACCCTCTCTATTAGATTTGTTTGGATTTGGTGGAGAAAATCAAACAGCAGGTCCTGAGACATTAATCTTTAGTATGTTGGGAATGCTGAAAGGTTTTGCCTTTAATGGATCAGTTCTAATGGATGCTGAAACATACACAACAAATCCTGCTCAACCTCTTCTGAGAAATATGGAAACATCAAACCCTCTGACTGATGGTATATCCAAAGGTTTGCAAATGGAGTTTGGAACAGTTTTGAGTTTAGCTATCAGACACTCTGAAAATGTAAGTGGCGAAGAGGTTTATAGAACCGATTGGATGCCTCTACAAGCTATTTCATTGGAAATATTTGGTTTTGAAATAGAAGATATGTTTCTCCCCTTCCTTCCGTTCTACACATCGAGATCGGCTTGGATGGAATCTGATTTCCAATCAGCAAAAGAAGGTAATGCCTTTCCAGATGCTGATGAATGGGGAAATGTTATGTTTGCTCCAATTATGACTTTACCAATTGGTCGCGGTAAAATAGTAATGATTGGTGATCCTGATATTTTCATTAACAAATGGATTGACAAACCAGAAGAAAATGATAATTTAATATTTAGTAGGAACTTGTTTAATTATTTAGGAAGCGATATGAATCTAACAGCAGGAACAGCTATCCCTATAATCTTTGATGAAGGCCATGCTCATCAGAAGTTTTACAGCGCTTCCGTATATTCAATGGCAATAATGAAGTTTATCACAGAAATGTCAATGTTCCCACTTTATTCGCCCTTTATACCTATCCTGTTTGCAGTAATAGCTTATCCATTGATACCAAAGAAAACAAGATTGTCTCCAGTGTTATGGACTAAGGTTAGAGGAGAAGAAGGGACATCAAGGTTTGACAGAGAAATACGGCGAATCGTTGATTCAGGTGCCTATAGTGAAGCTGTTGGTCTTCTATATAGATCGATGGTAAGGGGCTTAAGAAAAGTGTCAAGACAATCAATGTCGTCACCAGAAGAAATAGCTGAATACTTAAGCACAAAAATTCCTTCCTTAAGATTTAAAGATCTTTATGATGAATTAGTAAGAATAAACGAATATCTTAATAGACCAAAGTTCATCCCCGAATTTGTGTTCATGAGATATATGACATTTATTAAAGGATTAATTGATAGATTGTAAGATTACAAGGAAAAAAAAATAATATAAGGAAAAGTGAAAAAAATGAGTGAAGAAAATAGTGAAGCAAAAGGAAAAGCTAAAGCAAAGACAACAACAGAAGCAGTTGTTACCCCAAAGGATATTAAAAGAGTCTGGGAAGAAATATATAGCGAATTGCGACGAGTAATTATTGGGAAAGTCGATGTTCTAGAAGACATGTTTATAGCTCTACTCGGTGGAGGACATTGTCTACTAGAGGGCGTTCCAGGTATTGCAAAAACTGTAATGGCTAACAGCTTTGCTCTAACACTTGGATGTGAATTCAAAAGAGTTCAATTTACTCCAGATCTTCTGCCATCAGATGTGGTAGGAACTACCATTTATGATCCAAAAGCTGGAACATTCAAGATGAGAAAAGGGCCAATATTCACAAATATCTTGTTGGCTGATGAAATCAACAGAAGCCCACCAAAAACTCAAGCAGCATTGCTTGAAGCAATGGCAGAAAAACAGGTTACAGTAGAAGGAACCACTTTCAAACTAGATGACCCATTTTTGGTTATAGCTACCCAAAACCCAATCGAACAAGAAGGAACATATCCTCTACCCGAGGCTCAAGTCGATAGGTTCATGTTTAAGCTTTTAGTAGGCTTGCCTTCCCGTGAAGAAGAGTTGGACATCATACTATTAAAGCATAAACAGATTCGACAGTCAGTTCGCAGAGTGACAACACCTATGACTATAACTAAAATGAAAGAATGCATTGCGACACAGATATTTGTTCATGAAGATATTCTGAATTATATCCGGGATATGGTCATGGCAACTCGAACAGATCCTAGACTAACATTGGGCGGTAGTCCAAGATGTAGTATAGCTCTTCTAAATGCCTGTAAATCTGTAGCAGCTATGAGAGGCAGAGATTACGTTATCCCCGATGATGTGAAAAGAGTTGCCAGAGTAGCAACAGCTCATAGATTAATGATGAAACCAGAAGCAGAATTAGAAGGAACCACTGGAACTATCGTTGTAAGTGAAATACTTCGAAACTTACCTGTTCCAGTATAAATGAAACGAGCAAATTAGGTGTAATATAGTGTTCACACGTCGAGGCGGTTTTTTAGTCTTTGGTGGAATCATAATGATTAGCATAGGCTTTGCATTAATGGGTTACTTATCATTAAATACCATGTTAGATTCATTTGGTGTAAGCCCCCAAGTAAACTCCACAACGACTGGAGTTCCTGCTGATAATCAAGGTATAGGGATAATGGATTTCTTACATTTCTATCTTGACACAGAAGGCACTCTAATCTGGTTTTTCATACTCGGTGGAGTAATGTTAATCTTTTCAGTTCTTTTGGGATTGCCATTTTACCGACTAGGAGCTAACCCCAAGTCAATTGAAATTACAAGAAAAGTTTCAAAACCCAAGGCTTTCGCAGGAGATTATGTATACATAGAAGTAACTGCTAGGAACAAATCTGTAAATCAGTTGCCAACCGTTGAGATTTATGATGCAATACCAGAAGTTTTCGATTTAATTCTAGGTGAAAACTTTATCGTTACACAGCTGAATCCAAGACAAACAATAACTTATGGATATGTCGTTAGAATCCCAATAAGAGGGGTTTTTGAGATAGGTCCTACTAAAGTGATTATAAGAGATCGAATGGGATTTTACGCAACAGAAGGAGAGATAATTACAAAAACAGAGATCTTAGTTTATCCAAGTTATGAAGATATCAAGAAATTGGAAATGATTGGTAAGAAGAGACAACTAGGCGTGCTGTTTGGTTTTCATAGAACGAAAATCAAAGGTATGGGTTCAGATTTCTGGGGTATACGAAAATACCAGGTGGGCGATCCTTTCAAATTCATAGATTGGAAAGCTTTCTCGCGGTCAGGAAAGATGATGGTTAGAGAATATGAATCTGAAGAGAATATACGTGTGATTGTATTGGTAGATTCTTCAGTAAGCATGGGTGCAGGTTTACCTCGCAATACTAAGCTAGAGTACGCTATCCGAAGTGCTGTTCTTCTTATACATCTTGCATTCGAGAAAAAGGATCTTGTAGGTCTATGTATTTATGATGATAAAATAAGGAATTGGGTTGATATCACTTCAGTGAGATCTCGTCTATTTCAGTTTCTAGAGTCGCTTGCTCACGCTAAACCTCAAGGAGAGGCAGACTTGGAAGTTGCAATCGACTATTTATTGCAAAGAGTGAAACGTGCATCTTACATCGTAATAATTTCAGATTTAGAATCTCATCCTGATAGAATTATTAAAGCTATCAGAAGAGCTAGAGCAAGGAAGCATAATATCACTGTTATCTCTCCCTTTGGACCATGGTTTGAAATTGTTTCACATCAACTTTCACCAGTAGAACAAATGGTAGGACATGCTATGGTTGAGAAACAATTAGGCGAACGACAGAATCTTTTCAAGCTTCTAAGAAGATATGATGCGGTATCTATCTCAGTAGGTCCAGATGACTTCTTGCCTACAATAATGGCACAGTTTAACCGCATGCAACGTCAAGGGTGATAAAAAAATGGAATCGTTAGGAGACACACAATCTATCGAACTTGGAATCCGAGGAGTTCAACGTAGAATCCGAGGAGCAAAGATTCAAACTACAATTACTAATTTAATTGGACGATTGTTCGCTATAGGAGCTGTTGTTTGGGTTGCGCTTCAATTTGCAGATTTAATTGATTTTACAAACACAGAAAAATTTCCAGATGGTCATTTATTAGATAGCTTAACTCTGCTATTCATTTTCTTTGAGAATATAGCTCTTGTACTTTTCTCTCTTCCTTTGATGATATTTCTACTTATCTCAGGGACAGATGCAAATGCTATTCTTTTAGGTGCGAGAGCATTTATTACAGTGGATTTATTCAATAATGTTTCCCCTCCGGGTGAGATGACTACATCAGGACTATATGGTGTAGGTGATTCTGCTGTAAACGCACTGTTCTCTCCATTTGCTTATTACTTCACCAATTTAGGCACCTTAAAAGTTGCAAATAGAGCATCTATTTTAATATTATTCGTAATTCTATTTTCAGTATCAGTTGCTGCATTTCTATTAAGAGCAGACATGCGCTCAGCAACTGCTGCGTTTGTTTGTATCCAGTTAGTGGTCTACTACGGAAGTGTTAAGTTACTCTTCAAACCAGGGTTCTCATTTTCCCCCACACGTAACTTCGGAGAACTTATCACGAACGAAGTAGTATTAATTGCGCTTGCCTCATATCTGTTCCTTGAGATAGCCTTACAGATATCATATATGACGAAGATTCTTAACCCTGCTCAGAGTAGACAAGAAAGAGTTTTAAGAGCTTTGGACAGATTGAAAGAATTCCGTTTAGGGATTACTAGCTCTCGAGCTATGCCTGTGGTAGGAGAAGCTGAAGAAGGAGCAGAAACAGATGACAGTGGAGATAAAAAATCTGGTAGCTCAATTACGGGTGCGAGTAGTTCTATCAGGAGAAAATTTGGTTTAGCCGGATTAACTTATTTCATGGAAAAAGCTTCAGATTCTCTGTTTGCTCGTCCTGGTGGTCAAAAAGACAAACTGACCGCTAGATTGCAAAGGTATCATGATGGTTTGATTCATAGTGATCCAAAAGTAGATGATAAGCTGGTAGGTGCATCAATAGCTATAACTCCTTTCAAAACTCTCATGTATGTTGGAATATCAGTTATATTCCGAGTGGGAATAATGCTTGGGGGACTATACGCTATCTTAAATCCAGACATCTTATTATTCTTCTTACGATATCCTCCTTCCATTTATAACTCGCTTGAGATGTTAGAACCAGAAGGTGTAGTTCTTCTCTTAATTCCACTGGTAATATTTATCCTATTGTTTACCTCTCTTCTTGGTTTTATACAAGAGAAATTCTCTGCAAGAGTAGAAGAAGAACTGGAACCAATTCTAGAAGATATGGAATATTTGGAGGACGACAGATCAAGAATAATAACTGAAGAAGATGTTGCTCCAGTTTCGGAAGAAGACCTGTTTTATGAACAGTTATCTGCAGAGTTTGATGAAGACTCAGGCGATTAGAAATTTTTCTTCATCACTTTTCCTTTATTTTTTAAATATACACTCAAATTTAGATTGAGAAATAAAAGTAAAAAGAGAGAAAAAAGAGATTTTATGTTCTCTTATACATGAACCGTTCCCAATTGGATACTTCAGGAACTTGTGGAGAAAGGCCTTTTCGAGTACGAATAGCTTCTATCACTTCTTTTTCCAAATTAGTAGGAACGGGATCAAATCCATCGAAGACATAACCAAAGAATGCTCTACCTGAACTATTACCTCGTATCTCATCTGCAAGATCAATAGTTTCGGCTGTTGGTATCCTTCCTCTTATGTTGGTATTCTCTCCTTCTTGGGTCATATCTTGAATTACTCCTCTATTTTGGGTAATTACTTTTGACATATTTCCTACATAACTGCTAGGAACCTTAATGTCTATAATTTGCATTGGTTCAACTAAGTGTGGGTCACTGGTCAAGAAGGATGTATGATATGCTGCTAAACACATTTGGAATATTTCTGTAAACCCTGTATGAGCTGGATCTACATGAACAGTAGCATCTGTGATCATCCACTTTGAACCCATTAATGGTTCTTTTGCTAATGTGGCTCCTTCACAGAAATCATTGAAAACTTGGATAACATATGCTTTAATATTATCTAATCTTTGAACACCTGAGGTTGCATCAACGAGTACATTTGTATCTTTAATATACCAGATTCTTCTAGCTTGCTTAGCAATCCATCCTGCTTCTTCTTGAAGTTGATTTGCTCTTTCTCTACGATCCATATCATTATGGATCTTACCAGATTTGAACAATGCCTGTGATTCGGCGTTTAATTTCTCAACATGTACCATTAATCTGTTATGTCCATTTGGAGATTTGGCATGAACAGTAATACCTATTTTAGATGGAGTTTCTCTGTATACAATAATTGGATCACTTACATCAATCTGTACTTGCTCTTGAATTCTTGTAACTAGAATTTCTATTTGCAAAGGATCAATACCTGATAAAACATATGTCTTAGATTCTTGGTCATGTCTGAAAGTAGCAGTTGGGTCAGCCATTATCCATTTTGATACCACTTCACCCAATTTAGCAATATCTTGGGGATCTTTTGGTTTAATTGTTCTGCTAACAACTGGATCTGAAGCATAAGAAATTTCTTCAAAAGGCGTTAACCTCTTTTCATCTCCTTCTCTCACAAAAGTCTCTCCAGCTGGAGTAATAAAGCCGTAAATAGCGAAAAGATTCCCTGCTGGAACTTCATCTACATCAAGAATGTCAGTAATTTCCATAACTCCTAGTCGTTTAATGGTTGCTTTGGTTTTCTTTCCAACTAGAAATAGAGAATCTGTTTTCTTTAACGTACCTGAGTATACTCTTCCAATAAGAGTAGGTCTTTTAGACTTTGGTTCAATAAATATCTTTGTGATCATGCCCATTAATGGTCCATCTCTATCACAATTCAAAAGAGCTTGACCTTCAGGACTTTCTAAATCTCCGCTCCAAATTGCTGGGATCTTAACTTTTTGTCCTTCAACAGGGTCAGGTAAGTGCTTGATAACCATCTCTAATATTGGTTCTTCAAGTGGTAAATTCTCTCTTAACCAATCTTTGTCATCTTCATCATATTTTGCAAAAACATCTTGGGGTGTAATCTTTAATCTTTGAAGAGTTGACATGTTAAAAGCCCAGCCATCTTTAGCACTACCTATTGTAACTGATCCTTCTTGGAAAGATACCATCCAGTCTTTAACTGAACCTTTAGGAGCGTTATCTTTGATTAGTTTTTTAACACCTTCAACAATTGTATCAATTTTTGCAAAAACATCTTTGGGAGCAAGCCTTAGTTCAGAAATAAGTCTGTCTACCTTATTAATGAAAAGAACTGGTTTGCATTTTTCAGCTAAACTTAGTCTTATGTTGGTTTCAGTCTGGGTCATAACCCCTTCAAGCGCATCTACTAATATAACAACACCATCACTTCCTCGAAGTGCTCTACTTACTTCTCCAGTAAAGGAAATATGTCCTGGAGTGTCATTAATTTCACATAGATATGTTTCACCTTCGAATTCGTAGGATAACATTACTACACTTGTAAAAATAGTGATTCCTCTTTCTTGTTCTTCATCATCACTATCCATCATTACTTTCTTTCCTGCATCTGCATCTGACATCAGACCAGCTTTACGCAGGAGATAATCACTAGTTGTTGTTTTTCCATGATCTATATGAGCTGCAATAGAGAATACTCTACGCAAGTTCATAGGATGACTTTTAATCATCTCTCGGATTTCATCTGGATTCTTTACTCGAACCATCTTTATCACATAAATCTGCTTTGACGCTAAATTTTAAGGTTGAATTATAAATATACTGATTCTAATGTTTTTTAATTGAAAGATTAAAGTGTAAACATTCTTTTTTTTTGCTTGCAATCTGTCCTTTAAACATGAATGCGCTTTTTCCGTAAAATCTTAATACTTGCTCACAAATTTTCATAAGAGAGCCATGGTAGCCGTTCGTGCCAATGCTTTGGTTGGTCCAGATTTGGAGTTTGTTGAAAATGTACGGTTCCAAGTTGATAGTGATGGTACCATAATAGATATTTCAGAAGAAGAAAAACCAGCTGAATACGTTTTACCCTCATCTTACTTGCTAATTCCAGGATTTGTAAATGCTCATGTTCACGTTGGTGATGCATATCTTAAGGATCACACTTATGGATTATCTCTTGACGAGGCTGTGGGTCCTACTGGAGTAAAATACAAGAAACTAAGTTCCAGTACAACTGAAGAAAAAATTTCCAGTATAAGAAACTCATTGGAAATGCAAGTCAACAATGGTTTTACAAGCTTCATAGATTTTAGAGAAGGAGGTTTACAGGGAATCAATTTGTTGAAAGAATCTCTTGTGGATTTTCCTATTCGTGGTTTGATTTTAGGACGTCCAGATAATAAAGACCCATTAGTAGAAATTAGTCAACAAAGTGATGGTACTGGGTTTCCAGATGTCTTTTCTTTAGATGACGTGCTTTGCGAGGAAGCAAATATTTTGAAAGAAAATAAAGTTGGTCATTTGTGTGCGATTCATGTCTCAGAATCTTTAGAAGTTATTTCTCGATCTTTAGCAACTTTTGGTAAAAGGGATATCGAAGTAGCAATTGATCAATTAGATTTGGACTTCGTTATCCATGCGACTTATGCAGATGAGAACGATCTCCAATCTTTGAAAAAAAACAATATTAGTGTTGTGTGTTGCCCTCTTTCCAATCTCTATAATGGTCTAGATTTTCCTCCCTTAAAGGCCATTATTGACGAAGGGATACTTCTAGGATTAGGGTCAGATAATGTTTTTTGCTGTAACCCAGACCCTTTCAGATTAATGGCCTTTTCGCTTTACAATGCTCGCTCCACTAAACAGCTTATCTCCCCAAAAGACATACTCAAAGCTTTAACTGTTAACCCTGGCTTAATAATCCAACGAAAAATTGGGCAATTATCTGTGGGATATAGCGGTGATTTTCTAGGATTTGACTTAAATAACCCCAATCTCAGTTTCTCAAAAGATGTTTATGCGGCATTAACCATGCGAGCTACACCCATTGATATAGATTTTCAAATGTACAAAGGTAGGTTAGTAAAATGGAAAAACCAGAAGTAATTATAAATGTTGCAAGCTCTCTTGATGGGATAATAGGCTCAGAAGAAGGTGCTCTTTCTTTGTCAACAAAAGAAGATTGGATTAGAGTACATAAATTGAGAAATTCAGTTGATGCAATTCTTATTGGTATTAATACAGTTATTAGTGATAATCCGCTTCTAACTGTTCGATATACGGAACCTAAATCTCCTCATCCACTTAGAGTTGTTTTGGATTCAAAGTGTCGAATTCATTTAGATTCTAAAATTATACAAGATCAACACATGATCCCAACAATTATTTTTACATCTCACCAAAGCTCTGAAGTAAAAAGAAGTAAACTACAGCGTTTGGGGGTAAAAGTCGAACTTATTGAGGAAAAAGATGATAGAAAATTTTTGGATATGAAAACAGTTTTGAAAGTACTTCGTACGAAGTATTTTGTATCTCGAGTATTAGTAGAGGGAGGTTCAACAATGATAACACAATTACTAAAAAACCAACTGGTTGATGTTTTACATATCTTTTACAGGTTTGTATTTGTTGGAAATAAGGGAGGTAAGAATTTGTATGATGATTTATTAGTTCAAGATGTCCAAGGTGCTTTGATGTTTAAAGCAGCGGAGATTACAAAATTAGATGAAGGTATTTTGGTGACACTTACTCCAATTAAGAACATAGATAATAAATAATAAGCAAGTGATGCACAAAATGAGTTTCGACTATTATCTTTCCTTGTTAAACAACGAACCTAAAGAACTACAGAGTCTAGCAAATGAAAAAGCAAGAAATTTATATGGTCAGACTATAACTTATTCACGGAATTTTTTTGTGCCAATCACTCATCAATGTAGAAATCGTTGTGGTTATTGTAGTTTCGTTTCAGATGATGTTAAAAGTTGGATCACTCCTGATTCATTTCAATCTTTATTAAAGAAAGCAAAATCGGAAAAATGTTCTGAAATTCTTCTAACTTTGGGGGAAAAACCTGAGGAGAAATATGAGACTGCTAGAGAATTTTTACGACGATACAGCTGCAATTCAACTGTAGACTATGTGAAAATGTTCTGCGAGCTTGCCCTAGATGAAAATTTATTGCCTCATTCTAATCCAGGAGTAATTACTTTTGAGGAGCTTAAAAATCTAAAAGATTCCAATGCTAGTCTAGGTTTAATGTTAGAATCCTCAAGTACTCGTTTATTAGACAAAGACGAAGCTCACTACCTTTCTCCCACAAAAGATCCAAAATTGAGACTTGAGGTCATTGAAAATGCAGGAAGACTAAGAATACCATTTACTTCAGGTTTGCTTATAGGGATTGGGGAAACAAAAGAAGAGCGAATAGAATCTCTGTTGTATTTACAAAATATCAATAAGAAATATCGACACATACAAGAAATAATTATACAGAATTTTAACCCTCAAAAAGGAACACCTATGCAAGATTATCCCCCTCCTGAAGAAGAGGATGTTCTGTTAACAATTGCCCTTTCGCGCATGATTATGGGTTCTAATGTTAATATTCAAGCACCTCCTAATCTTAATAGAGATAGAATAATTACTCTTTTAGACTATGGAGCAAATGATTTGGGAGGAATTTCATCTGCAACCATTGATTATATCAATCCAAATATGACTTGGCAGGAAGAGAGTAATTTGGGGAAGAACTTGGAATCTGAAGGGTTCTTTTTGAAACAAAGATTGCCCGTGTACCCTCCTTATGAAAAGTATTTAAACAAAAAAATTCGCAAAATAATTGAGGATAAGTATAGGAATGAAGAAATTATCTCCCCCAAAAATCGATGAAATAGTTGATTTTACTGCTTTTAGCAAATCAAATACTCGTGAAATAAAAGAAGTAACTTCACTACTAAAAAAACGCGGAAAGGAGTTATGGGTCCAAACAGCTTTGGCTGATGATTTAAGACATCAACAGGTTGGAGATAAAGTCACATACGTAGTTAATCAGAACATTAATTTTTCAAATCATTGCATTGGTTCCTGCAGATTTTGTTCGTTTAACTATACAAATAACAAAAATAACATCAAATCTATAAGACTCTCTCTTGATGATATACGACTAGAAACGGAAAAAGCTGTAGCAAGAGGCTGTACTGAGTTATGCATTCAAGGAGGTCTAGATCCAGAAATAAATTACGAATTTTATCTAGACCTTTTAAAATTAGTAAAAACCACCGCACCTAATATCCATATACACGCTTTCTCTCCCTCTGAGATTGCTTATATGTCACGAATTTCTGGTGAAACAGTGGAGGATGTGTTCAAGGAGCTCTTTAGGAATGGACTAGATTCTTTTCCAGGAACAGCCGCAGAAATTCTAGTAGATGAAATCCGACAAGTGATTTGCCCAGAAAAAATATCTACAAATCAATGGGTAAACATCGTACTAACTGGACATAGTTTGGGTTTAAAATCTACATCAACGATGATGTATGGACATGTAGAAACTCTGGAAAATGAAGCTGAACATCTAGTTTTACTAAAACATATGCAAGAAATTTCAAAAGGTTTTACAGAATTTGTACCTTTGCCTTTTATACACAACAAAACCGTTTTGTATAAATATCTAGGTGCGAGACCCGGTAGTACAGGAATGCATGATTTAGCTCTTTTTAGTACCGCAAGGTTATATCTGGGCGAGCTTTTTTCAAACATTCAGACTTCTTGGGTAAAACTAGGCTCAAAATTCTCACAAATCTCGCTTAATGCTGGGGTTAATGATGTGGGTGGAACATTGTTTTATGAGAGTATTACCAAAAGTGCGGGTGGAACACATGGTGAAGAGAAAACAGCAGAGGAATTTATTGATTTAATTCGTGATGCCAATAGAATTCCTGCTCAGAGAGACACTCTTTACAACATACTCAAGACCCATTAATAGAAAGCCAAGTTTTAAATTTGAGTTTGTCAACTATAGTTTAGTTCTATGAATTCGAAGAAACAACCACCTGAAATTTGGAAGGCACTTTCGAATAAAATTCGAAGGGATTTACTTTGTTTTATTGGTGAAAAAATGGTTGTTTCTTTTACTGAAATTCAAGAACGTTTTCATATGAAAGTTGGAACACTTTATCATCACCTTGATACTCTTGGAGAGCTTATAACTCAAGATTCTACTAAGAAATATCTGTTAACAGAGAAGGGAAGAAGATCATATGCACTGATTGAGGATGAATTAGATATTTCTGCACCTAGTTTACCCACATATGGGAAAATGTCATTTCTACATTCGGTTTTCTTAAGGCCCGTCTTTCGTTTTATAGAAAATGATCCTGTTAGGTCATTAGGATTCTCTATCTTGCTTTTTGTTGGGTTAGGGGTTGCCACATACTTCCTTTCATTTGCTCCCATTTTCTTATTTCCTTCTTTCATTGTTCCTGATTTCTTTGCTCCAATATTCTTCTTAGTATCTACAATCGTTACATATCTGTTAACTGAGCTATTTGTGTCGGTTATTTACAAAAGAAAAGCGGGGAAGTTAGCCCTATTTCAAAGCGCTATATTTGCTCAAATACCGTTGGTTTTATTTTGTATACTTGAAGCACTTGTTTTTGATTTTGAATATCCCATTTCACCTTTACAGATGGATATCTGGGTGATCGTGTTGCTAATGTTTACACAATTAATATTCGTAGGACTTTTGACTGAGTCAATTGTTGTTATTAAGGAATTAAGGGTTGAGAAGGCTGGATTAGCCACACTATTTGTGGTTTTTATTCTAAACGGGTTAGCATTTTTGATTATGAACCTTCTGGAGGTCACTATATGATGATGTTCGAGAAAAATAGAACTGAATACTTTAAACTTTGTAGAAATAAAATCTTATCAAGAGTGAAAAACATAATGAATTATGAGGGAAATGCTTCATGAGTATCAAAAAACTTCTCCGTCTTAGGAATAGAATAGCCCCAAATTATCCTCAAACAATTTTGGTACTCTTGATTTTCCTCTCTTCCATTCTTATGTCTCCAAATAATCTTGTTTCTTCCACTTTTGTAGGAAATAATGGTTCTTTAATGCAGCCAATGGTTTTAGAAGAACTTGACTTTTACCAAGAAAAACTGGATCTCATTGCCGGAAGAGATAATTCAATAATAGCCTCATTAGAGCTAAATGGAGGACAAATTGAGACACCGTTTGACCTTACATCTATAGCTTTGTCACCAGTTACTCAAATTGATTTTATTGTTTCAAACCAATCTCAATTCTCAAATGTTTGGTCTAATCCATTATGGCGAGTCCCTGATGGTCTGGTTGTTCGAATAAAAACACGAACTACCACAGTATCTCGTTTAGAAGCAATTTCAAATAATATTATAACTCTAGTCGAACAAAATTATAATTTAAATTTAAGTTTATATTCAGTACAATCTATTTCTTATACAGAAACACTGATTTCTTTGTTAGCTCCAATCACTCCTGAGATAGCATTGTCTCTTTTTAGCGATATTTTCTCTCCATATGATGATATTCTACATGGTAACTCGGTAGTTTTAATGGAAGAAGCTATCAATCAATCTCCTGACATCTATGCTTTTGGGTATTCTATCCAGAAGAATTTGTGGTCAGTAAACAAAATAACTAGAGGAGCTATGGTTTCACTTGCAGATAAGATATCTTTGATTAACGGTATCTACACTTTCAATCTAGAAAACACTTTTGGAGAAATAATTTCTCCCAACCCAGAAGCGTTTATATCAAGAGCTTCTTTCAGGATCCCGTTCATTGCCAATATTACCTCTATTAATCCTGTACCTGATAATGTTGGAGCAAGTATTACTGGTTCATTTGAATGGTTATTGAAGTATTCCAATATCACACGTTATCCTAATTTTAACGCAGAAATCTCATATCACCCCTCCTCATTGGCTGATTTTACATATCCTCAAGTTGTTGTTACAAACTCATACTCAGATCAAATTCTTGAAGATGAAGGAGTGCTCAACATGACTTACAGAGCTACAAACATTGGTACAGATGTTGCCTTAGATACTTCTATCAAAATGCCAATCCCTCCTGAGTTAGCATCATTCATCTATAATGGTGCAGAGATACCTGTAATGAAAGATTATTTAACAATAAACGAAACTTTTTCATCTTTTATTTACCTATATTTTAATTATGGTGTTTATTCAGCCAATATCTCGATTCTTGATATTCGGGGTTGGTATCAAAATACTATAACCTCACAGTTTGAAGGATGGCGAAATGATACGGAAATTATTCTCGACGAATATGCTACAATCTATTGTTCCTCTGGTTTATCTTCTGATTTATACTATGAGGTTGAACAGGAAATTCTCCCATTTATAGAATCTGTCGGTTCTGAAATAATATTTTTAAACCTTGCCAATTATAGATCAACACTTCAGACTAAACTTACAAACGCAATAAGCAATACATACGATACTGTTTTCTCTAAGTTTTATAAAAACAAGACTTTATTCCAATTTGAATCAGCTGATTTTTCAAATAAAACCGGAATTTTTGGTGATTATCTTGAATTTGTTATCCCAAGTTTGGAGGTTAATGAAACTGTGGATTTCTCTTGGCAAATTTCCAATATCCCTACATCTTCAGATAAATTCGGGGCTTTCTCTGTTTATCCTGAATATAGTGGTTTTTGTGAATATGCTGTATTTCGAACTGTAGAAAGTGATTACAAGGATTTGATGCTAACACTTTTTGCTGTAATTAACAGTGCTGGACGCTTCCTTAGTACCTTTGATGAGGTCACAAGCTCTTTCATCTCCTTAGGTAGTAGATACAGCTATTCGGATATAAATGGGCAAGAATATTACGGTCTAACAAATGGATTAAATTTGCAGATTGGAGATGATGAAGCTGTTTTGGAAAGTTTACTTACCCTAGAAGAATCAATCTATAGGGTTGGTGAGCAAATTAATTTTAATTTGAATATCACTAATTTTGGTTCTTTAGATGCCTCTGATATACACGTGGATATTGTAAACTTAAAACTTGATTTTCTCTGGCAACCAACAGGTATCGTGAAGGTAAAATCCTTTGATATCGATGAGATACTTATTGGTGAAGAATTATCACATGAATTTTCAATAATCGCAAACAGTTACATAGGTCTCAATACCTATATAGCGCTTATTAGCTTCACGTCAGACAAAGACCAAGGTATAGTTGAAATAATTAATCCATGGACTGGTAATACAATCTCTTGGATTTATGGAGGAGAGGCAAGAAATCTCGTTAGTTCAACATTAACATTTGGAATCTTATTGCCTCCACCTTCGCTTGAGAATCAAGCAAAACAAGCTTTTCCACTACCTGAAATAACTGTAGAATCAATGTTTGAAGTCACTGAAGAAGATAGTTCATTGTTTCTGCAATATAAAATAGAGAACAAAGGAATGTCTCCTGCAAATATTTCACTATTCCAATTTATTGATCAATCTTTACTAGATTCATTTGAAGCTAATGTGCAGTATATTCACAACGAAGTCGAATCAGAACTAATAATTGAAACATCAGTAGTATTTGGAACTGTAAAGGTAACTTATGCTACGATGACTCTTTACCCCGGAGACAAAATCGTCATCACTATTACTGGCACTGACTTACCAGATAATTTTACTGTACCTCCACTAATAGTAAATTACTTATCACTTTATGAAATACTTACAACAGATTTTCAATCTATAGAAACGCAAGAAAATCCATCGACAACACTAGAGATTCCACTATCCATGAAACTGTCTCCATCAACAATAAATGAAGATTCTCAAAACTATTTTATATGGTCGACTTTCTCCAGCCTCTTTACAATAAATATACCCATATCTGGTGCATATGAAAGAATTACTTACTCTTCATTACCTTTATTCTATCCTCTGGTTAGTGTAGCAGTGATTACCATCACTTTGTCGATTGCTATGATTATATCAAAGTTAAGAAATAAATAGAGACATTTAGATCACTGTTTTGAATACATTGATCAGGTATGTTTACCTCATGTCAAAATCTTCAGACGTGAAATTTTTGAGAAAAGCCATAATCTCTTCTTGCATATTAGCACCTTGTTTCATACTCATCATCTGAGCGTAAAACATTGAGAATAAATCTCCTTGAAGACAAAGAGAACATAAATCAGTTGTAAGTTCTTCGTCTGGAAATCTACAGGGGAAATTGACTTTCTGTATTGAACCATCAGGTGCTTTACCTGAAACACTTTGTTTCCATTTACATGCGCGTGGAGTAGACATTTTTTTCACCTTAGCTTGTTTCGAATAGAGTTAAAACTATTTTAAATATATCCTTTCTGAAGGCATTTCGACTGATATATGATGCTCACACTGCAACTTTATTAATGATTAACAAATTAGGTGCATAGAAACTAGAATGAAGTGTCCTGACTGTGATAAACCTTTAACTGTAGACGGAAAGACTTCCCTTGTAAGCTTTCACTGCGGTTTTTGTGGGTTTGCTGAAAAAATCCAAACAGGAAACATAAACGATGCTTATAATAAACTAATCAAGAAAAGGACGACAAGAAAGGAGATGCTACCTCCTTCTAGAAGAAAAGATAAAATGTTGGAATTTTCATTTAAGCGAAAAACAGATGAAGAAATAACGAAAATGATTGAAAGAGGCGGATACGATCCAAAAAAACTTCCTTCATCTGTAAATAAAATAATCAACAACCCTAATATTGAACTCATTTATTATAAATTCTTAAAACAAAACAAACCACCCCTAGCTAAAATTGACGTTAATTTGCCAACAGATTTCCAGCTTTACTTGAAGGAACTCGGAATAAACCAATTATATTCTTTCCAATCAGAATCATTTGAAGCTATTAGCGAAGGTGAGGACATTGTAATCGTAGCTCCTACGGGAACCGGAAAGACAGAAGCGTTTGTTCTGCCAATTTTAGCAGAGATTCTAGAGGAATCTCCTCACCCTCTTATGAGACGAGGTCTATTTGCGATTATAATTTATCCTACCAAAGCATTGGCAAAAGATCAACAAAGGAAGATATTACGATATGGCAAAAAATTGGGTATAACATGTGAAGTTTATGATGGTGATACTCCACAAAAGACAAGAACAAGAATTATGGAATATCCGCCAAATATTCTGATAACTAACCCAGACATGCTTCACATTCACATGAAAAATCACAGTTTCAAAGACATAATTCGATCAGTAAAATTCGTTATTATTGATGAAATTCATGTAGCGGTTGGCGCATTTGGTTCTAATCTATTTTTCATTCTAAAAAGATTACAAAGAATTATTAAAAACAAGGTACAATTTATTGGTTCTTCAGCTACAATTGGAAACGCAAAAGAATTCGCAAGTAACTTGTTTGACACCGATGTAAAAGAAATTGCTGTTAAAGATGCAAGAAAAGCTCCAACACATTTACTAATAATTCTACCATGGGGGGTAAGTCAATATACAATTACATCAGAGATTGCTCGTCAATTGGTGTCCTCAGGTCATAAAACATTATGTTTCCAAAACAGTCATAAAAATGCTGAAATTGTGAATTTACTTTTACAATCTGCTAGAATTAAATCATCTGTTCATCGTGCTGGTCTAACTAAAGAATTTCGAGATCAAGTAGAAACTCGTTTCAAAGGAGGAGACCTTCAAGCCTTAGTTTCAACACCTACTCTCGAACTAGGAATCGATATTGGGGACGTAGATGGTGTTGTGTCTTCAATTGTTGATATAACTAGTTTCATACAACGAATTGGTAGAGCTGGTAGGAAGGGACAAGAATCTGTTGGTGCTCTTATACTTAGAAACGATGATCCAATTAGTACGTTTTACAGTTTATACCCTGAGACATATTTCGATGATGTAAGAAAAGGTTATGTTGAACCAAGAAATGAAATTGTTTCATATTATCAACTTTTAGCTTCTATATTGGAAAAACCTTTACAAGAGAAAGAATTCCCTGAACACATTTCTATGCTTAAAATGATGGAAGAAAACAATCTTATTCGAAGAACCTCAGAAAACCTTTATCGACCAGTAAATAGAAAAGAAATTCTTAATTTACTACGGTCATATTCTATTCGAGGAATTGGAGACACCGTTTTAATCAAGAGCGATAAGGGAATTAGAATGGGTGAAAGATCTATGCCCATGGCCGCTAGAGAACTATTTCCTGGGGCAATTTATTTGCTTGGAGGAAAGCATTATCGATCTACATCTTTCAAATATGATTCTAGATTTGGTGGTGGAGAAATAACGCTAGAAAAAATCGAAGCACTTAATCTCAAAACTTCAGCAACGCGATATGCGGTACCTACTATAATTAAGATAAACGAAAGGAAACGAGTGTTGGGAACAGAAGTTGCATATTGCGATTTGAAAATAACTGAATACGTTATAGGTTACAAAATAAGTGAAATTTACACCAACAAACTAAAGGCGATTAAAGAACTGAATGAACCCATTGTTTATTCATTTCAAACAAAAGGATTTGTTTTTACTGCACCGCAACCAACTATGATTTTATCTGAATATCCTAATCTATCGGAAGAAATCCTAATGAGTGGAACTTTCCATGCTCTTGAACACGTTTTGATTGAATCGAGTTCTATGCTAACTGGGGGAGGTAGTGCGGAAATAGGTGGAATTTCGATGGGTAGCTCGGGAGCTATTTTTGTTTATGATGCTGCAAAAGGTGGGAGTGGGTTAGTCAAATTGCTTTATGATAGATTAGAGGATGGTTTTGAAAGATCATTGAAAATTCTTGAGGGATGTACCTGCAAAACAATAGATGGTTGTCCTCGATGTACCTATTCTTATCAGTGTGGAAATAACAATCAACCTCTGAATAAGAAAGGAGCTATTGAAGCTATAAAATTGCTAAAAACAATGAGATTAGAATTAATTGAGAATTACAATGAATATCAAGCATATGTTTAGTGAATCTTTTTGTAAATTATCTCCACTTTCATCAAAGTGTAATACCCGGTATAAGTTTACAATCATATCTCAGTCTCATGTGGTCTTATGATTGAAGGATAGAAACTTTCTTTGATGATAGCTAGTGAATATGATGATGTTGACGAATTCATTAATATTGCATTGAATAGTATATTCCCATCTACAGAAGAGATAGAGCCCCAGATATTGAAAGAAATAACACATTTCTTAGAAGACAGTGAAACAAGGGTTCCTCTTGAAGATGCTGAAATTGTAAGAGGAGAAATCAGAAAAGCTCTCATCCATTTCAAAAACCGTCCATATCTTTTCAATATGCGGAGGAAGATGGAAACATTATTGCGCGGAGAAGGTAATTGGAAAAGATTCATAATTGCTCCTGATAGTTTCTTAGAAGAATTGAGAAAAGCAGGTCTAAATAATGAAGAAATTGGTTTACTACAAAGCTCATTTAAATCAGCTGAAAAATCATATTCTCGCTTCAAAACAATTCCTTCCCCAAGTCACACTAAGAATACAAGCAGATTTTAATATTATATTTTCCCTTTTGTAAACAAAGCATTATTCTCAAAATGCCTTTCAAAAGGATTGAATTTTTATATGCAGAAAGAGGAGTTACTTAAAATTCTAGATGAGCATCTATTTGGCAATTCGTACTTGAATGAAGAGAAACTATCCAATAAGATAAACTTGTCATCTAACCAAGTTAAGAATTATTTTTTACAACAGAGTGATCGAACAGGCTTCTTAAAGGAAGGAAAAAGAATAATTTTTGCCCATGAACTGATTCGATTATGTCTTGATAAGATACATGATTCGTTTTGGAAGTGGTATTTGTATACTGTTCCAAGTCATAGTGAACTTGCTTGGGAGGAAGGGGCCGGGGCGCTTGACGTTTCAAAAATACCAGTCATACCTCAGACAAAACCGAAGGGAGGAATAATACAATCATTTTCTGCAAGGATAATTCTATTAGGCGAAGAAAGAGTTGGAAAACAATCATTTGTATATGCTTTGTCAGGAGAAACACCAAATCAACCTGCCCCTGGAGTGTTTTTTGGGAAGATTGTTCGTGCTTCAGAGGCTTTCAATATAGATTTTGAGAGTGTTATTCTAGATATCCCCTCAGGATCACCACATTGGCTGTACGCTAAAGCTTGTTTTGGTGTAATCCTAGTATATGATGTAACCAACCCTTCAACCTTTGAAAAAATACAAGATTGGCTAGATACATTTCTAGATGTGTATTCATATGACTTGTGTCCTCCGATAATGATTCTCGGCAATAAAATTGACTTACAAAATGAAGATGAACTTGCATCCTTAGCAAAAGAAGTTGAACCCTTTAGACAATCTTTAGAGAAAGAATATGGTACAATAGTACTATCGGAGTTTATTTCATGTACAGAGAGTGAAAATGTTCTTGCTGCGTTTGAAAATTTTGCTAATACAGTTAGACAGTGGTACCAGATAATTAAAACTGAATATTCTGATGAGATAAAGTGATGATAACCTATTTATTCATTAAACTTATTAATTTTCAATGTATTGGAATACTTGTTGAGAGAAAATTGTTGTGATTAATGATGGAATCTGGGAATATAGCAGAACTAAGGAATCGACTCACAACGAATAAGGAACAGAAAAAGAAACTCATAATACAAGTTTCGATTATTATAGCAATTTGCCTTTTCTTATTCTCCCTATCGTTAATACTCAAGAATATTGCATCAAATGCATATTGGGAACAACATGATTCAAGTCGAGATTTTGGATTCTTCTGGATGTTTTACGATGAAACTGATGTATTAATTGAAGTCTGGGAAATCGAAGCTTATGTTGACGCACCTTATTATTATGAACCATATCTCTACAATTTCCGATATCTTAACTGGAACCCATATGCAGGAGGGGAAGGTCCTTTGGACGGATATGCTTATGGACCGATTTTCATCTATGGATTATATCTTATTTCCTTAGTTGTTAGTTTATTCAATCCTAATATGAGTAGATCCCTCATTGTCTCAGAATCAGTGAAATGGACACACATAGCATTTGATTCACTATGTGTAGTTATGCTTTATTTAATCATCATCTCTCTGAAAGCATTTAAAGAGAAAAAAGTGAAAAAACATATAGTTGGATTATTGGGTGCTTTTTCGTTAATGCTAATGCCGATTAATCTTCTTTATGTGGATAGTATTTATCTCAACATCCCTCAAATGACCTTGTTTACAATAATTGCTTTTCTTCTCTTTATGAGAGAGAAATACAAAATAACAGCCTTTATGCTTACAATTGCTTGGTTATCGAAGCAAATGCCGCTGTTCCTTTTAGCTCCTTGGTTTTTGATAATATGGAAAAAGAAAGATCTGAGAACAGCTCTAGTTGATTTTCTTCTTACCTTCTTGCTAACTTCTTTTATCATCTCTCTTCCTTGGATGTTTGTTTCTCCGTACGGATATTTCGCAAAGCTTTTTGGTCCTGGAAAACCTTTAGCCATATTAAGTTTGGATGATGCATATCGAGGAAGTACTGTTACATTAGCGCACACTTTCCTATATCTTGGAAGCGAATCACTTGCACAATTTTACAAAGTAATTAACGATTATATGATTCCGTTTCTACTAATTTATATGATCTCTTTGTTAATCACGTATTTCAGAGGGAAGGAAATTGGTAACGATGAATCCTTGTTCACATTACATACTACTTGGGTGATTCTTATCTCTCATACATTTCTTTCTAGAGGTGTTTACAAGTATTACGACGCCGTCTTTACACCATTTATCGTATTAATAATAATCTTATACTTAGACAAATCCATCTGTTTCGTAATTAAGAAATTAAGAAAAGATTCCATATCTGCAGTCAGCAAAGGTTTGAAGGATAAGGAAAACAAAGAAAAGACTCAGATAAATTGGAATACAGTGCTTCAAGAATCATTATTTTACGTTCTATTTCTAGGATTAACAGCTTTATTCTATTACTTCAACTTCATCATAATAACAAAATCACGATTCTTGCATCCTTTATATCTGCTAATTATTTTTGCTGTTGTAAGCGTTCTTTTCCCACCCTCGATATTCAAAAGCTTATTTGAAGCTAAAAGTTATAAAATGTTAAAAGAGGACGTAATTTCCATTTTCCAGAATATCACTCAATTTTTCAAGAAAATATTCTATCGATCAAAACTAGAACTTAAAGATTGATTCATTTGAAATAAAGACAAACCGGCAGAAAATCATTTATAAACTCTAATTAACATATTATTTTTAGTATCTAAAAGTGATATCCATGTTTAAAAAACTACGAAAATCGAAAAGAGCAGTTTCGGAAGTTTTGGCCGTAGTGATAATTATCTCTCTTGTAGTTGGAGCAAGTGCAATTGTGGGAGTTGTTATTTTAAACATAGATGTTGCAGATCTCCCTTGGGATACTGATGATGTAACTGCAAAGGATGTTCATCTTACTCTAGCTCTAATAAGTAATGAAGATACTGATCTTGATACGCTATTCGATAAAATCTCTCTCTACCTTTCATTAGATGTAGATTCACCTACGATATACATCAATGATATTGATCTTATTTTACCGACGGGAATTACAATCGACAGTACTAACCCTTGGATAATAATTGATACACTTCAAAACTGGAAAGCTGAATTTTCAGGATATGCTCTCCCTTATGGGTCTATTAACGCCTCTTTTGATATTCAAGCAAGCGATTTGAGTATAAATGATGGAGAACTTGAAGATGGTACTTTAGTATATATTGTTGTAAACTATACATACATATCAGATCTAGGTGCAAGAATTCAAACACTTACTTCATTCTATCAAAGTGGACTACTTACAATCACTTAGCAGTATGTTTCCTTATTTCTTTTTAAAAAAGTAAAAGAATACAAAACATTCAAAAGCGCTTCATGTAATGTAACGAAACTATGTTACGGACTAAGATAAAATGCTAGAACCTTTAGAAATTTTACACAAACTAGTAAGTTATGATACATCTAATAACCCAACAGAGAAAGTATTGCCAAACAAAGATATTCTGGATTACATAAATGATGAATTATTGCGCCCTCTAGGATATGAAAGTATTTTATTTGAGAAAAATAACTACTGGAGTTTGGTTTCTTATATTAAACGAGATGCTCCAACTATTCTTTTCATAGGACATTGTGACGTTGTTCCAGCAGGACCAGGTTGGAAGACAGACCCTTTTTCATTAAAAATAGCAGGAGATAAAGCGTATGGACGAGGATCAGCTGACATGAAAGGTGCCGTTTCAGTTATGTTGAGTTTAGCAGAATATTTTAAAGAAGAAAGTAATTGTTCTGTTGTTTATGCAATAAATCTAGATGAAGAATCTGGAGGGAAGTATGGGGCAGGAAATTTGATGAAAATTTTTGAAGAAAATGATATTGTACCTGATTACATAATAAATGGAGATGCTATTGGTCTGCAAATTGTAAACAGAAGAAGAAATTCATATGCAATAAACTTGAGCATGCCTGAAATAAAAAGAAGAATTAAAGGAAGAAAGGAAACAAAAACTTTCAAGACCGAAATAGCTGGTAATCGAACAATGCATGCAGCATACTTTATGAGAGACATAGATATCCACTGTGTTGATGCAGCGTCTGATTTTGTAAGAGAAAACAACTTTTTTGTAAGCAAAATGGAAGGCAATTTTGTCAAAAACAATGTTCTTCCTTCAGAAATTTCTATGGAGTATATTATGCCTGATGAAGGGTCTTTAGAAGTATGTACGTACGATGAGAACTTGACAAATTTCATCTATTTTGTTACAAAATTTAAAAATGTCGATATACCCTCCGCACCTAGTGATTATGGCATAAATCTAACATTCAACTATTACAAAAATGAGAAGGAGACACATGTATGTTATATGGATTTGCGGATTATGAGCAATAACAACACAGATGTAGAAAATTATTTTAGAAATTTTGTTGTCACTTCAAAAATAAAAACGAAAATAAACATCAGGGGGAGCATAGGATCAGTTGAAACACCAAAGGATTCTATTCTGATCCAAAAAAGCATGAAGGTAGCAAAAGAAATGAAGCTATCTCCAGTACCGATTGAAATGGGTGGCGCAACTGATAGTAGGTGGTTTAGTTACCTTGGTATACCAACGTTAGAATTCGGGCCCTTGGGAGGCAATGTCCATGGATCAAATGAATTTATAGAGATATCTAGCCTAGAAATTGCAAGAACATTTTACCAAAAACTGTTTATGGAGTTAACAAATAAGTAAATAAAATCGTTGGATGAACATTATTATTAAAGAAAAAGCAAAAGAAATAAAACATAGTAATATAGAGTCAGCATAGGGATAAAAATGTCAATTGAACCTAAACGAGCTTATAAAATAGTCTTAATAGGTGACCCCGAGGTAGGGAAAACATCTATTAGAAGGAAATACATGGGAAAATCTTTCAGGGCTGATTATCTGAAAACTCTTGGAGCAGATTTTGCAGCACAGAAAGTAAACGTAGAAGGGGAATTAGTACTATTGACTATATGGGATTTAGCAGGACAATCAATTTTCCATGGAATGAGATCTTCTTTCTATCATGGGTGCAAGTGTGCTCTAATTGTTTTTGATGTGACAAACCCTTCTTCATTGGAGAACTGCTTGAAGTGGGGAGAAGAAGCTGTAAAATTTGCCAAAAACTCCTTGAGAAAAATTTACCTGATAGGGAACAAAATAGATCTTACAGATGACGTAGAGGTAACACAAGAAGATGTGAACAAAATAGTAAGGAAGTTTGATGAAATCGTAAAATTCCCAGTGAAAACTTATGAAACATCTGCTCTGACTGGAGAAAATATTATAGAACTCTTTGAACACATGAGTAAGAATCTGATAATAGGTGAAGATACAGATGAAGCTGCTTTTAATAACGAACATGGAAAGCAAGAAGAAGAAGTTGAAGTACAAAATGACCAAGAAATGAGTGACAAAGAAAAAATTTCTCATGTAACTTCTCTTGTTGAAGATTTAGAAAATAAAATGAACGAAGTAACTAAAAAGTTGAAAGACGTAAAAAACTCACTTGAGAACATGTGAGAAACTTACTCTTAAGGTCAATTTACGCACAAAGAAGAAAAAATCTGTTTTGGATTATTTTAGACCTTCATTTGTTCTAACAGTAGAGTGATAAGCTTTAGGCATAATGTTTTTATATCATGGTTTGAAAGAAGCAATTAACTTACTTAATGTAAGTAAGGTGAATAAAAAATGAATAAAAAAGGACTAATTTTTATATTCCTTTTTGTAGTTTCAACTGTTAGTGCCATTGCATTAACATCTGCTGAACAGGGCGATAATAAAGTCGAAATAACATTAGACTATATCCCCTCAGCTTACGTCCCAAGTGATAGAGTTTATGTTGAATTTGACACTAGATTTATCGGTGATAGTCAAGTGTATTCATCAAATGACATCCTTCACTTTGCGTTTTACTATGACGTAGCTATTGCATCATTCGTAAACTACCTATATACCACTGGTTATGGGCGGCAATTCGATGAATGGTTCTATGCAGATCAAAACAATGCATCCCTAGGTTATACAGGTTCAGATTTATACAACGTCACCAGATTCGCTGGTATGTTTAATCTGATGCTTGATGATTATGACCTAGGAATGTCCAACTTCTGGCTTGATGAAGATAATGGAAATTATCAAGAAATCAGGTTAAACTTAGATGTTGGATGGCATTATCTAACTGTTGTAGCCGCAGAAATGGTATCCAATGGAAATCACACAGAATTTCATTGGGAATACGCTAAAGACCAAGTAACATTTTATGTTGCAGATGACAGAGGTTTTGTTCCAGATCCTATTAAGAAAGCCGTATACAACGAGGTTTCATTAGTAGCAAACGAGGTTAACTCTGAACATCTAGGACAATACTACAACTGGACATATTGGTCAGACAATCCAAGACCAGTAGCAGAAGCAGCTAACCCTGTTTATCAAACAATACCAGTAGCTCCAGAAGGAACTCCTGTTGTAACAGAAGCTACAGTAAACTACAATGTTTCAGATAACCCCCTCGAACTAACTAGTGGAAGTTATGGAAGAGCAAATTTCGTTGATCTAAATACAATGGGAGAATATACATATGTATGGTTTGTTAATCATGGCCGAGGTCATAACCTAGGTAATGGATCATGGACTGGAGAAATCGACCCCGTTACAGATGAACAAATCTGGAGAATTGGTGAAGACCAATTACAACTGTATGAAGGTCAAAACTATGTATTCTTCTGTTTGTTTGGTTCTAAGCTTGATGACTATGCACAGTTATACGGAGAAGCAGTACCAAACATTGGTCATGACTTAGCAGTTATGAGAATATTCGTTGGTGAAGAGGTAGGTCCTACCGGACTAGGCTTCGGTATACTTATAAGTGTCTCAATGCTCGGGCTAGTTAGTTACGCATTCCTGCGTAAGAGAAAATAATAAAATATTGGTGATATTAAATGAAAAAGAAAACAGTGTTTTTTACACTTCTCATTCTTTCTAGCTTACTAGCTATGAGTGCATTTAATGCGCAAACATCACAGGCAGCAGTTGAACCCCTCGCAAATTTAGTCTTCAAGACTAACGGCGGTGGAGTACGACCTGACTATGGTCTTTACATAGCTCAATATCTTAGAGAGATTGGAATAGAAGTAGAAGTTAAAGTCGAAGAATGGACAGTGTTCATTGGAACTCTGCTATTAACAAGAGACTTTGATATGGGTATTGTTGGTTTATCCGGCGGTGGATCCACACCAGACATGTTCGATTGTTATGGTGAAGCAGGCTCACTTAACATGTTCGGAATAGATACAGTAATGCCATACGGCAATGACAGTGAAAACTATCAAATCGACGGTGTTACCATAGTTGATCTTGAACAAAGACAACAACACTACTACGATTGGCAACAATTGATGATGGACAAAATCGTTCCTATGCTTCCATTGTTCGCACCAAGATCATATGTAGCAACATGGGCAAACACCGAAGGTTATGATGGACGTTGGGGAATTATTGATTCCTTACCATACATCGAGTACGATGGTTTACATGAAGGTCAAGTTTCTCTAACTGAATTCAGTATAGCAGACGCTAATTGGAGAGATTTGAATCCACTACAAACAGACGATACATCCAGCTCTTTCATATACGGCCTAATGGCTGAATCAATTGTTGGTTGGAGTCCTGATTTGGCCCCACTCAAAACTGCTTTAGTTGTAGATTGGGAACAAATTGACGAATTCCACTTCAAATTCACTATGAGAGACAATGTGTTTTGGAACCCCTCATACAATGTAACAGGTAGAACAGCTAGCTCTGACCCACTTGATCCTGCTACCACCCCACTAATGGAAGGCCTAAAAGCCGGAGAAGTTAGTGATGGTACAAATCAACAGGTTATGGCCAAAGACGCAGTCTTTACCTATCTTGCATGGGCAAACTCCATAGTCAGTGAAAGTCCATCTTATCATAAATGGATTTCAAATTGCTATGTTGATGCTACTGACCCACTATCTTTCCACATTGAAATTGATGGTAACCCTGCTACTCCAGAACTTGACCAATACGTCGACTTTTGGGCAAGACTACCTTGGGAAATTATTCCTGAATTCTTCTTGAATTCCTCCGATCCTACAGTTACTTACACTTCTGGTAATGCAGAATGTACTGGTATCTATGATGGAATTTTAGATACAGCACCATGGGTATACTACTCAACTTCCGCATTTGGTTGTGGAAAATACATGTTAGATTACTACATCAGAAGCTCTGTTACTGTCCTCCAAAAAAGTCCATACTGGATGGGTATAGGTATCATTGACGGAACCGCACAAGATCTAGACATCGAAACATTCAATGTTCGTGTAATCCCTGATATTTCAGCAGAGTTAGCAGAATTCAAAGCTGGTAAACTAGACTTAACTGGTTTAACCGCCTTCCCATCTGATAGAAAACAGATGCAAGCTGATACAAGATTTGAAGTACAAAGCTTCTTAAGTGCAAGCTTTACCTTCCTGTTCTACAACTTGCGCCGACCTTTCGTTGGTGGTGTTGATAACTTTGAATGGCTTTCAGATGTTGGAAAAGAGGAATACACTAAAGGTGTTGCTGTTCGTAAAGCCATGAACTATGCTATCGACCGTGATGAAATCAACCAGGTTATTCATGATGGTGAGTACTTACTCTCCCACAGTATAATCTATCCGTTCACAGCATACTACTACTATAACGACATTATCAAGTACAACCGCGATCTTAGTGCAGCTGTAGAATGGTTAGCCGCTGCGAGATACTTCCCAGAGGTTACTGACTTGCCATTACCGCTCTTTGGCATTCTAGCAGCTATTGGTGCAGCAGCTTTTGTAGCATTATACCGAAAGAAGAAATAATATTTTTCTTTTCTTTTTCTTTTTCTATTTATTCTAACCGTAATCTACATACTTCGAATATTCCCAAAGACAAGTCTTTTATTCAAGTAACTATATCAAATATTCAATAATGCAAGAAGATGCAGAAGCGGTTCTGGAGAGGCAAACTGTCATAGGCAAATTTCTAGACAGATTAAATTATCGTACACTACGCCAGATATATACGATAATGAACAATTTACTTAGTTCTATAGACCGCTTTCTTAGTTCGAATGAAGATAGTTTACACAATATGCGAGCAGCCCTTCTATCATCTATGTCGCTTCTTGCTAGAACGTTTTATCAAACATCTATTGTTGATTATCTACGGTCAGGGGGGAAAACTGAAAGAGAGTTCAAAGAGGAAATCGAAAGAGCTTACTTGAAGGGAATGAATGAAAGGGAACTAATTGTTCAGAAGACAATAAATACCATGGCCAGAGCTAATGAGTTATTCAGGATAAAAGAAGTAGTCAATAATAGTTGGCAAGATCTCTATTATCGAACCTCACCAGAAATTACAACAGAGCAAAACATCAGACAAAATCTATCTCTTGTTCTATCCAAACAAGGTGAATACAATAAAATATACAAAACCAACCTATCAGAATTAGAAGAATATCAGAATCAGAAAGACCTAATTAGTCAAGCCACTGATCTTTCTTACGAAGCGATAAATCTTGCTGACAAAGCTCAAATGACATTACACGAGCTATTAGACATCTGCATTAATCCTTTAGTCATGATTTTCGAGGATGAAATTAGTAGTGCAGAGAAAATTATTGCACAAATACAAATTGGGGACAATAAATCAAAGGACAAATTAAGCGAAGATGAGATAGGGAAGTTGTGTGATGTGCTGTCTTGGGGGTTAGATGACATTAACAACTATGATGAATTGACTATATTAGGAAAGGAATTAAGGAACGAATTTGCCTCCTTGTTATCTGATTTTTTGGTATATCTTGTTGATATTGATCTCGGTATTCAAGAACTAGAATCATTTCAATTAGAACGTTCAGAATAGAGATTGCTGTTTGAAGGAAGGATTTTTAATTCTAATAAATGATGATGAATTAATGAGTTATGATTTGTTTCTTAGTCGAGATTACATGATTTTTTCAAGTGCTCACTTTGTAGTAGGAGAGAAGTTTATCGAAACATTGCATGGGCATAATTATAAAATCCTCATAAATATTTATGGAAATCAAGACGAGGAGAATATGATTCTAAATTTCTATGACATAAAGAAAGTACTCAAACCCATAGTTGATAATTTGGATCATAAGATTTTAATTCCAGAAGAGAGTAATCTACTTGAAATCACGGAATCAGGAGAACAAATAGTCATAAAGATACCTAATTATAATAAAGAGTATGAGTTTCCTAAATCTGATGTTATGCTACTCCCAATTAAGAATACGACAGTAGAAGAAATAAGCCATTACTTAGCTGAGAAATTAATGTGGAACAATGAGATTAAAAAGGAAAATATTGATCAAGTTACTGTAACTGTTTTCGAGTATGAAGGACAAGGAGTAACATATGAGCTGTTTCCTAGGTATTGAAAACACTATGAGATTTTTTAGTAATACTAATGTTTATTTGAAAGCATTATGAGATTTTTTAGTAGTGTTAATGTTTATTTGATAAATTAGAACATTACCTAAATATTGAAAAATTAATATAGGCGGGATTTTTTGCTTATTCTGATGCAGAATGAAAGCCCCAAAGATGAAGAAATTTATCAACCTTACTCCAGTAGCTAAACGATGGTTATTGATAGATTTGCTAGGAATTGTTGTTGGTGTTTTAGGAGGATTAGGAGCAGTTCTTTTTAGATATATAATCAAATATGTTCAAATATTCTTTTTCGAAATTATTTTACCTTTAATTACAATTCAAGTTGGGGGATACAATCTTGGATATATTTTCTTACCTGTCATAGGAGCATTAATTATTGGCCCTTTAATTGTAAAATTTGCAAAAGAAACAAAAGGTCATGGAGTTCCTGAAGTACTAGAAGCTGTCGCTCTGAGAGAAGGGAATATAAGAAAAAGAGTTGCATTTTTCAAGATAGGCGTTTCTGCAATAACAATAGGCTCAGGTGGAAGTGCAGGAAGAGAAGGGCCAATTGCTCAAATAGGATCTACTATTGGCTCATACATCGGTCAAATCTTCAACCTTGAACCACAACAGAAGAAACTTCTAGTTGTTTGTGGTTTATCAGCAGGAATAGCAGGTACCTTTAATGCTCCTCTTGGGGGAGCAATATTTGGAATGGAGATATTGTTACGTGGGATAGGTATCTTTAATGCTATGCCGGTAATTTTAGCTTCAGTTGTAGGGGTTGCTGTTTCAGCAGCAATCTTAGGACAAGAAACCGCTTTTCATTTAGCTGACATTGTTCTATGGAAACCTCAAGAATTACCGCTCTTCTTACTCTTAGGGGTTATTTTTGGACTCATCTCAGTTATTTGGGTAAAAGTATTCTATGGGAGCGAAACTATCTTTGAAAAACTGAAAATACCAGAAAGTCTGAAGATGAGCGTAGGAGGATTATTAACTGGTGTTTTAATTATGTTTTTCCCAGTTTATGGAATTGCAGGTGTAGGATACGAGGGAATAGATTTAGCTTTAGCAGGAAGTCTCGCGATAGGTTTAGCTTTTCTACTAGGAGCTATTAAAATTCTTGCAACGTCTTTCACAATAGGGTCTGGTGGAAGTGGAGGAATATTCGCGCCAAGTCTGTTTATTGGAGCCATGTTTGGAGTAGGTTTTGGAGGACTTTTTAAATTGGCTTTTCCGTCACTAGTGGAGCAAACCTATACTTATGGATTAGCAGGGATGGCCGCTTTGTTTGCTGGTGCGGCTCAAGCTCCGTTTAATGTCATTTTCATGATTCCAGAAATGTCGAACGATTATGCTTTAATGCCACCAATAATGTTAGCATCTTTTACAAGCTTCTTTGTAACATGGTTGTTCCTCAAAGGATCTTCGATATATACAATCAAATTGCAAAGAAGAGGAATCAACATTAAAATGGGAAGCCCATATATTCTAGATCTTGTAGATGCACAGGAAGTAATGACAAAAAAAGTAGTTGAAATTGGAGCCGAAATGCCCTTATCTATTTTGGAATTATACAATTTAGAACACCATCATACGGGTTATCCTGTAACTAGGGATGGCAAATTAGTAGGAATTGTTACGATGAATGATATACCGAATGAAGGTACGGACACAAAAAATTTGACGGTGACGGACATCATGTCAAAAACGGTAATAACGGTGAATCCAGATAATAAGATAAAAGAAGTTCTTGAAAAAATGAACGAACACAAAGTTGGAAGACTACCAGTTGTTAAAAACGATGAACCGGACCTAATTGTAGGTATAATTACCAAACAGGATGTCTTTGAAGCAATAAGATTAGCAGCATTAAGAACAGAGAGTGAAACTGATTAATCGCAGCTATCATTTCATTAATTCACTTTAGAAAGAAACATTTGTGTTCAAACAAATGTTTTTTTCTTTTCTCAATATTTATGTAACCACAGTTATTTTGAATTTACTTGATCTTTGTAAAAATAGATTTTTTGACCATTATACACGCACCAATTAACAACCGATTTGGCAATCTCAAATTTTCTAAACTTTCTATCCCGTTGTATTGAATCTAACGGGGAAGGTTTAGAATAAGAACTTATGGAAGAACTGAGATCAAACCCTAAAAGAAAAATCTTTTTTGCAGACATCATGGTAGCTAAACATACTGCTCGGTCACCATCTGTAAAACCCAAAAAATTGCTCGAACCAGGCTGTGGTTTGATTTGAGTAGTTATCATAAAACTTCCAGACACTATTTCAGGTAGATATTTCCTTAGCGTTTCCAGGTTATCTCCATGGCTATGAACTACCAGTATTGAACCTTGGTTTAGTGCTGAGATTTGATCTTCAATTTTTCCATCAAAATCTGTTACAATAAGGTCTGGGATTATATCTCTAGAAATTGCGTAGGATGTCGCCCCATCAATACTAATAAGAATTTTGTCTTTTGATGTCTTATGCTGTAAATATTCGCCAAACTCTTCTTCCATATAAATACCTGGGGCTAAAATGAAGATGTCTTTATTATGGAGTTTAAGTTTTAAATTGTTTTCAGAATAATTACTTGAATACTCGGTCAGAATAGTTTCTAGTGAAATAAAATCCATTTGAGAATCTAAATTAAGATAGTTACAAATCTGAGGATACCAGTGTGTTAACCAATTATGTAAAGTGAAATCATGTTTCTCATATTTGTGGAATATTGACTCTTTCGTATCAAAAATCATTTAGCATATCCTCTACTGAAACTTTATCATCTTTTCGCATTTCGATCATAGCCTTTTCATAGCAAGATTCAACATCTATAAAACTTATTACGCCTATAACTTCTAACTGTTCTTTTGAAGCCAATACAGGTAAGTTTTCGATTCTGTGATCAGTTAATTTGTCAAATACTGTTGCGAGAGTTTCATCAGGATAAGCTACGATTACATCTCGCGTCATAACTTCATGAACAAACTCTTTTCCTGTAGAAAAGCCTTTTTGAAAATCTCCACTACTAATCACTCCACAAAGTTCTTTCTTAGCATTAATTATAGGTAGTGCACTAACTTTGTATTTGCTTAGATTTTGAAAAACCTCTGCTAACAAATCGTTTTCATTAAGCAGCTTAAAATTGTCATTCATTGCTGTTTTTACAGTAATTGTTTCTAAGACATCGGTATTTTTGAGACTTCTTCTTAAAATGACCTCTTTGCTCTGAATCTGACCCTTGTATAAACTGAAATCCATAGAGATAATAAAAGATATTGCATTGGAGAGGATAATAGGGATGATGAGGTTAGGAAAACCCACCATTTCTAGAACCAATATCATTGAGGCGATTGGTGTTTTTGTAGTAGCAGTATGCATTGTTGACATCCCTACCACGATCATTGCAATAGTAAGTGTATTGTCAAGGTTGAAAAGTCTAGAATAGAGATAACCCAAAGCTGCTCCGGTTATAAGTGTGGGACCCATCACACCTGCACTATTCCCAAAACCAATACATGTAGAAGTCACTAAAATTTTGCCAAGCAATAAGACAAGAACAATCTCAAAACCAATACTGCCTAAATTTTCAACTAGATGATTTATAGAACTAAAACCTGTACCAGCTAGTTGGACTTCTTGAGGAAAGAAAAATGTATCAACGAGGAAAACGATTATAGCTGTCAGCATCATTCCAATAAATGGCAATAAGAATGCTTTAAGATATCGTTCTACAAATCCAGAAAATAGTTTGAATAAGAGCGAGAATACTATTCCTAGAAAACCCGCAAAAATACCTATGAGAATGAAATGTAGAGAACTCGAGAAAGATAATGTAAACTGAATAGTTCCTAGTTCAAGATAAACAGGTTTTGCAGGTAAAAAACTGATTAATGATATCAAATGTAAAAGAGAATCATAAATAAGGAGAGAGATTGCACTGGCTACGAGAGCTGGGAAGAAAACTGTTTCATCTAAATCATGCTTATAGGGGACTTCTGCTGCAAAAAGAGTCCCACCTAAAGGTGCTCTGAAAACTGCTGCAGTACAAGCCGCAGCACCAATGGTTATTGCGTGCATCTGATCATCTTTTGACATTTTCAATTTATCCGCTAATACAGTAGATGTAGTACTTCCCACAGTAACAGCAGGACCTTCTCTTCCAGCAGGAGCATTTACCCCTAATGTTAAGACGCTGGTAAAAAATTTAGTGAATATAGTTCTAGGTTTCATTGATGTGCTTGTATTCTTGTGAGCTAAAACGTGAGAAATACCAGCTCCTTTAACCTCTTTGAAACCAAAATAAATAAACAAACTTGTTATCCCACCAACAATTGGATATTTAATATAAACGGGGATTACTGTCAACCAATCCTGAAGATTAACAATAAGACTGGTAAATATGGCCATTATAATCCCACTGACAATCCCAATCAAAATAGAAAATGGGAACCATTTACGAGAGTATTGCCAATATTTTCTAATTTGCCTCTTGAATTGATTTCGTAGTTTCGTGAAATCCGTAGGTTTAAGCTTTTCTTCTGCCACAACAATAAATTTATCTTGCAAATTTAAACTTTATTTGTTTTCAACTGGAAATTTTACTTTTCAACCTTCAAAAACAATAATAAATGCCTAACATGTGGGTATATTTAGAAACAGATTGTCTTCTAAGCAAAAACTGTATGTATGGTGATATTTCAACAAACAATTATCTTCATATGTAATAAATATAGGTGTAATCTGTTGAAAAAAGAATCTGAAGTATTAGTGAAGAGATTATGATGATGAAATTGTTATTTACTAAAAAGAAGAGCGTATTGTTTTTCACACTTTTTGTATTGTTTGCTTCTACTACATTTAATCAAACACAAGTAGATTCATCAGTCATGAATGAGGGTCATTCTTCTTCAGATTCACTAAAAGAAATATACACAGAAGATCAAAGCAGACAGATTTTCTTACCTATTGATTATAATTACCCGTATGCTCCACTAATTCTTGATTTTAATGATGACCAAGTTCTGGAAACAGTTGTAGTTGGAACAATGGCAGACGGTTTAGGAATAGTTATTTTCCTTATTCGGAATGAACAAATAGTTTCAGGATGGCCATTAGAACTTTACTGGGACGCAGATAATATTGAAATTCTAGGTGAAGTAATTCTACCAGGTAATCCTAACGAGGGAGTAGCTTTCTGCTCTTCAACTTCAACTGGATTTTTTGCAGATAATCCTACATTTTTCATTGTTACTGAAGAAGGAGATATTTATATTCCATTCGGATTTAGCTTACTAGGTTCTTTTGTACAGGGAACCATTTTTCATGATATAAATAATGATGGTGATAAGGAATTTATTCTAGTTCGTAGAGATGGTTACGTATTTTTAGTTACAAGTGATGGAAACAATGTAACCAATTGGCCTATACAAGCTAATGATACTATAAATTACATTCAACCAGTAGTTGAGGATATCAATTATGATAATGAACTTGATATCATTGTCTGCACAGATAATGGTATGGTATATGCTTGGAATCAAAATGGAACACTAGTTGATAATTTTCCACGAAATCTCTCTTTAACCTATCCAGACAATGATGAATGGATAAGAGAGATGCCTATAGTAGATGATTTTGATAACGATGGGAAAAAGGAACTTTTCGCAGCTTCTACAGCTGGTTTCATTTATGGAGTTTCACTTGATCCATATACGAACAAAACTTGGCATGCACCCATTTTAACCGGTGTTTATTATAATGTTCAAGGAATTGCATATGATTTAGATAATGATGGAAAGAAAGAGATTATTCAGCACACATATTATGGATTATCTGTTTTCTCTGTTGGTTTAGATTTGGAAGAAGTTTTCACGTTCTATGGGGCTTGGTTATTTGGCACACCAGCTATAGCAGATATTGATGGAGACAGTTTTCCAGAGATTGTTATTACAAATAGTGTCTATATCTATATATTGGAACATGATGGGCAGTTAAAGAAACGAATTGACACCTTTTTGCTCTATGAAGACCAGAGCTCTCCTTTAATTTATGATATAGATAATGACAGAGAAGTAGAGATCGTACGTTTAAGTCAGAGGGGGTTAATTTTCATCGAAGAAACAAATGATTATGGGATAGCTCCGTGGATAGATATATTGTGTTCTTCAACTCATACAACAAATTTCGATCAAGACAATGATGGTCTCTGGGATTATGAAGAAGAGATTTTAGGAACAGATATGTATAACAACGACACGGATGGAGACACTGTAAACGACGGGGATGAAGTCAACCATTATTTGCTTGACCCGCTGGTTTCAGACATCGATAAAGATACGGATGAAGATGGAATTTCAAATATAGAAGAAGTAGACTTATATCACTCCAATGTTGAAAACCCAGATACAGATTTTGATAGCTTAAGTGATGGGGATGAGGTTAATATATACAACACTAATTTATTATCTTCAGACACGGATGAAGACGGCTTATCTGACGATTATGAGGTTCTCTATGACTTTCTAGATCCTAATAATCCCGATGACGCTCTTCAAGATTATGATGAAGACAATCTGGACAATATAGACGAAAGAAGCTGGGGATGTGACCCAGAGAACCCAGACACAGATGGAGATGGTCTATTAGACGGTGATGAAATAAAACGTTATTTCACGAATCCATTATTTAGTGACGCGGAAGCGGATTACGATGGGGATGGATTAACTAATGTTGAAGAAGTGGATATTTATGAGACAGATCCATCGAACCCAGATTCAGATGGGGATGGGTACGATGACTGGGTTGAGATAGAGAACGGTTCTGACCCTCTTGATGAAAACAGTATCCCGACAGATAAGACCTCATATTGCTTCTTAGGATTAGTACTAGTTGTTCCTATGCTTGGAGTAATTTACAGAAAATACAAGAAATAAGTTACATTGCTGGAAATAGCATAACAGATGAGAGATGAGATAAGATGAAATGTCCATATTGTGGTTATCTTAAACCTAAACGTAAAAAGGAATCGCTCAAGGCATACACAAAGATGTACACATGTCCACGATGTGATTACCTTTTTGAGGTTCCAACAGGAGAGGTTATTCTTGACAGAATTCTATCAGTTCCTTTCTCATCAATTATCTATACACCTTTGATACTAACGATCAATTACTTTGTCGCACATTTTACCTATAGTGGAGGGATATTTGATTTTGGTGTGTTCCTAGCTTTCTATGTATTAATGTCAATGTTTACTATTCTTTTTATTCTCTATGTAACAACACGAGGAAGCGATCAAATTTTTATCCTTAAGAAGAGTAGTAGTGAGAACCTCTTTCAAAAAATTAAAGACATTTCTCCTCTTATTAAAATAACAATCTTGCTTGGTATTGCGATGATTATTATCCCTTTCGTTTTACATCAGAGATTATTCTAAACTAAAATAGATTTAGACTAATAGTATCCAAGCATTTTAACACTGTCCATTCTTCGACTTTAACTTAAGGGTATTTCTAGAGATGTACAACTACTAGCTCAAGAGGAAGAGGTGATTATGAACTGTTTTTCTATTCCTCGTCTTATGACTACATTATAATTGAACCGAGGGAACTGTAGTAACGGACAAATAAAAATGATTTTTGTTCAAGTATTTGAAAAGAAAAAGAAAAAGAAAAGAAAAAGATTATTTCTTCTTTCGGTATAATGCTACAAAAGCTGCTGCACCGATAGCTGCAAGTATGCCAAATATTGGAACAGATGAAGGATCTGTTTCAACTACATATCCAGCTGCGGCTAGCCATTCTACTGCTGCGTCAAGATCGCGGTTGTACTTGATAATGTCGTTGTAGTAGTAGTATGCTGTGAACGGATAGATTATACTGTGGGAGAGTAAGTACTCACCATCATGAATAACCTGATTGATTTCATCACGGTCGATAGCATAGTTCATAGCTTTACGAACTGCAACACCCTTAGTGTATTCCTCTTTTCCAATCTCGGTAAGATATTCAAAGTTATCAATACCACCAACGAAAGGTCGGCGCAAGTTGTAGAACATGAAGGTAAAGCTTGCAGATAAGAAACTTTGTACTTCAAATCTTGGATCAGCTTGCATCTGCTTTCTATCAGATGGAAAGGCGGTTAAACCAGTTATATCTAGTTTACCTGCTTTGAATTCTGCTAATTCTGCAGAAATATCAGGAATAACACGAACATTGAATGTTTCGATGTCTAGATCTTGTGCGGTTCCGTCAATAGCTCCTATGCCCATCCAGTATGGACTAGCTTGAAGAACAGTAACGGAACTTCTGATGTAGTAATCTAACATGTATTTTCCACAACCAAATGCGGAAGTACTGTAGTATACCCAAGGTGCTTCGTCTAAGATTCCATCATAGAGACCAGTACATTGTGCATTACCAGAAGTCTCTGAAACCTCTGTGCTGGAGGAGTTCAAGAAGAACTCAGGTAGAATTTCCCAAGGTAGTCTTGCCCAAAAGTCGACGTATTGTTCAATTTCTGGAGTAGCAGGGTTACCATCAATTTCGATGTGGAAAGCTAGTGGGTCAGAAGCATCAACATAGCAGTCTGAAATCCAGTTGTGATAAGATGGACTTTCACTGACAATATCGTTTGCCCATGCAAGATAGGTAAAGACTGCGTCTTTGCCGGTGACTTGTTGATTTGTACCATCACTAACTTCTCCGGCTTTTAGACCTTCCATTAGTGGGGTGGTAGCTGGATCAAGTGGGTCAGAACTAGCTGTTCTACCAGTTACATTGTATGAGGGGTTCCAATATACACTATCTCTCATAGTGAATTTATAGTGGAATTCGTCAATTTGTTCCCAATCTACAACTAAAGAAGTTTTGAGTGGGGCCAAATCAGGACTCCAACCAACAATTGATTCAGCCATTAGGCCGTATATGAAAGAGCTGGATGTATCGTCTGTTTGTAGTGGATT
>JABCTC010000113.1 GCA_018238545.1 Candidatus Heimdallarchaeota archaeon | reverse complement strand
ATCTTCTATTCCCATTATAGGAAAAACAGTAGTTACAATCAACAGCTTCACTACAAAAATACCGATTATTTTCTATTTCATTTTTAGGCCTCCACCAGTAGATATAATCAGAAAGGTAGATTTAACGGTTACGAAAAGTATATATTATGTGAAATTTATGTAACTATTAGTTATCCTCAATATCACTCCAAAAAGCTATCGCGATTTTTTTCCAAAAGTCAGATCGACGTCCACAGTAGAAAAACAAGAGCCATCAACGATAAACAAACCCTCAACATAACAACCATTCCCTAAAAACTACAGACAACAAATCATCATTGTAAACAGAAATCCTAGCTTTTTCCTGTTCTATCCAAAGCACAGGATTTCACTACCTTACGACACCATTACAAAACATAGAAGATTAAATCTCCATAGCCCTGTCCATTTTATGCGACATGAATACTAACATAGCGCCGTCCAAAATACGAGTCTTACAAGGCAACATCTTCTTCTATTACCTCCAGTAAACCGCAAATCAAAACTATGCCCTACCCTCATCCATTATTGGCGGTATGCAAACCCAGTTAGCCCCATCCATTTTCTGCGGCACAAATGCTTCCCATATTTAACATCTTGTCCAGAATGTGCGGCATGAAAAATTTCCAATCTTTGCGGCTTTTCCATTTCCATTTTCTGCGGCATGCATTCATCCCAAGATCTGCAGCACAATCATTTCCGGTTTTGGCGGCATATCTATTTCTAGGTTCCGTGGCATATATTTCGTCTAATGTTCGAGATATAACAACATCTAATATTCAAGATATGAGTAATTTCTAAGTTCTGCGGACGTAATGATTTACAATATGTGGAACCTAAATTTTTCTCCTGTGCAATGAGAGTACTTTTAATGACCTCCCAATATAGTTTATAAATGAGAAATACATTATAATTTTGTCAATATAATTTAGTAAAATATAATCTAAATTGTGAAAATAATGACCCTCAGAGTACGACGAATACTCCAAGGGTCGGGAACCATGATAGAATGAGTATCACAGCTCCAAGTGAGAATAAAGAATCTAGTAGTTATAAAGTTTTTTCTAAAAATCAACTCCAAGAATTTGTAGAAGTACAAACCTGGTTGAAAACGATTGGTAAATCCTCTGTTAATTTGTATCTTAATGCATTGAAGAAATTCTGTGAGTTTTCAGGGAAAAATCCAGGTGAACTTATTCTTATGAGAGATAAAGAAACAAGGAATCCTGATCCAAATAGTAGAACAGGAATTAGAGATCTGATTTTTGATTTCCGCTGTTATTTAGAAAAGGAAAAATATGCTCCAAAGACAATAAATTCACTCGACGGAGCAGTGAGAAGCTTCTTTACTGCGGTTCTTGGAAGAGAAGGAATGGTTAATGTAAAGAACTACAGGAATAGACAGGTGACAATTAAGAAGGATTTGGTGCCAACGCTTGAAGAGCTTAAAAAGATGTTAGATGTTTGCAATCTGGAGGAAAAATTTAGGATAATCTTCTTATCTCAAACAGGAATGAGGGTCTCTGATGTGTTAGATCTAAAAGTAGGTGATATAGAGAGGGAATTAGAACAAGAAAAGGTTCCACTAGCCGTAACTTATCTACCAGGCAAGGACAGAGAAAATATTGGGGAAAGAACAACGTTTCTAGCTAGTGATGGTGTTACCTTGCTCAAACAATATTTAGAGTGGAGGAAAAAGAAGGGTGAAACAATAATTTCTGATAGTTATTTGTTTGTTAGTCGTTCTAAGAAATATAGGGGGAAGGGCAGTAAAAGGCTTGAGAGATGGCAGATGAATCAAACGGTAAAAACGGCAGCAATAAAAGCGGGTATTGGGAATGATAATGGGAAGTATGGTAGGATGAGGATTCATTGTTTGAGAAAATTCTTTGCTACTCAGTTGACAAACCATGGAATTGAAGATAGAATTGTTGACTTTTTCTTATGTCATAAAATCCCAGAAGTAGATAGAGTATATTGGATACGGAGGGCAGAGGAACTAAGAGATATTTACCGAGTTAGAGAGAAGTATCTTAATCCTTTGACTGGTGTGCAGACTCGGAAAGATATTGAAGAAATGAAGAGGCTTAAAGAGAGGGTTGAAAAGTTAGAGAAAATGGTCAGTAAATTACAAAAGATGCAAAGCATTGGTAAGCGAAAACATGATGCAAAAATAGTAACTTCTAAAGAAGAGATTATTGAATTAGCACAACACGGATATTCCTGTCAATTAATAGGAGAAAACCAGTGGTTATTGACAAAATAGAAATGTGTGATTAAATCAAACAAAAACTTATTTTTGCGTGATTAAATCACATATTTTTTGGATAACGACGGGCAGGTATTGGAAAATGCAAAGTGGATAACAGGGAGCGGGGCAATTTGGGTGTAAGTGGCACAATCCCTAGAGCCATATATCCTCCTGTTAAGTGATATGATCTAAGGGGAGAACACCATGAGGCAAAGGTTGCCGTAGGCAACCGCAGAGTTCATTCGTGCAATTCTTTGGATTTGATAAACGGCGAGGAAAGTATGGTAACGCAGAATGGTTCAAAACAACCTTAAGAAATCATCATAAACATCTTTCCTATGTCCTATAAATAGTATGATTACCCGATCGTTCTTGTAATCTATTTCATAAACAGCGCGATAATCTCCTATCCTTAATCGCCAAAAATCCGAGTGCGTCAATTTTTTTCCTTTTTCGGGATTTGCGCTCAATTCATGAAGCTTTTTTCTTATTCTATTTTTGAATTCAGATTCAATGTTCTCAAGGAATGTGTTGGCTTTCGGATGAAGTAATACCTTATAACTC
>JABCTC010000072.1 GCA_018238545.1 Candidatus Heimdallarchaeota archaeon | reverse complement strand
ATTGTGGAGTAACTAATAATCTCGATAAGAGACTGATAATCCATAATAGGGGGCGAGGGGCCAAGTATACTCGTTCACGTTTGCCTGTGCGATTGGTGCGGGTAAGCGGTGCTATGTCAAGAAGTGATGCTCTTAAGTTAGAGTATAAAGTAAAGCAACAAAAGAGATGTGATAAGATAGATTACTTGAGGGAGCAAGGGGCAATTCGGATACCATAATATGTTTAGCTATCAAATAAGGCACGAAACACAACAAAAGATTCGAGTTGGAGTGCTTCTTACCAGACAAACAAAACTTACCGATCCTCTTAATCCAATATCTGGGGCCCAGCTTAGTTGGTATTATTGGAAGTATATCGTAAAGGCGGATGAAACTATAGTTAACATTGGAACGCATGTCTGGGCTGATATTCCAGGTTGTGCGGGTTTGTATTACTTAACTCTTACTTCAGAGGATACGAATAAGTTAGGGTCTTTAGTTCTTTATATTAATGATTCAGTGTCATTAGGTAGGCCGATATTAATGTATTTTGAAGTGATAGTTAAAAATGTGTATGATGCTAAATTTGGTAGTGATTTATTAAAAGTAGAGCCTGGGGCTCAGAAATTTTAAGGGGATGTGATTGTGGCAGACAAATTATTTAAAATTAATGACTTTATTAATGGTCATTGCAGTGTTAATCGGAGCTTGTGGAAAAGATGAAGATGATACAACGCTTGAAGATGACAACAATAACAACAATCAAACAGTAGAAAATAAGAATAATTATTTAGCTTCTGGTAGTTATGGAGATGTTATTACTTACCAAATAGACGAGGATAATAATACTTATAGTTATATAAATGAAACAACAGGAGAATCGGATAGTGGAACTTATACATCTTCGTCAGTTCAGAATTTGAATGGAGTTTATGAAATTTCAATTGCTAGCGATAAATTTTATGCAGTTGAATTAGATGATAAAATAATCTGTGATAGCGCAGAACCTAAGAGTAAAGAAGAGGTTCGCCGGGAAGGTTTTAGAGGTATACGGGGCGTTAAGAAGAGGCCAAAATATAAACGGGATGTAATAAGAGTGCTGCAAGGGTACGAAATATTGGTTATTGAAGGTGAAATTCCTAACAAAAAAGCAACCGTTTTCTTTCAAAATTTTGGACAGAAGCAACTGCGCTGGCACATTCAAAAGCTTTATCGACACTTTATCCCGATGTTACCTCTTTAACAACTGATAGCAACGGAATAATTCAAACAACTTTTAGAGGCACTTTAGAACAAAAAGAATATGAAATCTGGACTTACAGTTATTCTTCAGGAGAATTTAATAATTGTAGTTTTTATTTCACTCCCTCTGTTCCCACCGAAACAGATTACGCTGAAATCTTTGAATTAGACGCTTGGGATTGGACTGAAGGGGACACTGACGATTGGGATTCAACATGTGGTGATGTTGGATCAGAAACGCATGAAAATGGGATTTATTCTTTTGTTGCAAAAACAGGTATTGCAACAGTATATATTTACACAGATTATAGTTCAACTGCTTCAGTAGATACTTCTTATTATACCCATTTTGCGATGAGATTTAGAACAAATGTAACTATTTGTAGAACAGACACAGCACTAGGAGAAATATATCTCTATGATGGACATTGGGGAAATACGGTCGTAGATGTTAATGGTTGGGATGATTGTGGTTATGGTGATGGAGGATTTCTAGCTGACAAATGGTATGAATTTTGTGTGGAAATAACTTCTGCATCATGGACTGGAACAGAAACAGATTTTCAAATCCTTTTTTCTAATTCCACAACCACATTTGTAGTAGGAACTAAAATTGATATTGAGTATATCAGACTTGTTCACGTTGAAGATCCTGAGTTATACGAAACTGATACAACTTTCTATCTTTCAAGCGAAAACAACACCTATCAATATGAAATTTATTCTGATTCCAATTATTTAGGTGTTTATCAGGATCTTGAAACAATTCTAAAGAATAACACTGTTGGAAATCACAATCTTACTTATGTTCTTTTCAGCGCAGGAGAAGAAAGAGCTTATCTTAGTTCTACTTATGAATATCTCTACACTGTTGATTCTGCTGCTTTCAGTGTTTCTGTCGAGAATTTCTATTTGAGTGATGATTATGCTAATTTATTTGTCACGAGTAATTATGATTGTTCTTACGAAATAACTGCAGGTGGTTCTGGTAGTGGTAATATTGATAAGGAAGGAACAACGATCAGTGTAACAAGAATCACCACTCCTGGTTCAGAAGTAACCTTAACCTTAGAATTCACTTACGGTTCTGAAACAGTTACATTCACCACGAGATACAATAACCCTGTCTCTGCTTTTTACGTTTCATCTTATACTGTTGAAATTGGAGAAGAGAATGTCGAAATAATCTGGAGTACTTCTAAAAGCACTATTGATTCTCTCACTGTTTATGAGGATGGTTCACTTACTACAGTTAATGCAGATACAACCAGTCCTTCATCTTGGACTAAATCTTCTACTGTTGGAGTGCATTACGTTACTTTGATTTTTTCAGCTGCTGGTTTTCAAGATATAATTTATTCTTTTAATTATGAGATTGTTTCAGCTATCTTTGAGATCAACATTGAATCTTTTCATTTGAGTGAATTATATGTCAACACCTATATCACAGCTAGTGAGAATGGTAATTATCAAGTTTATGAGAATAACACAGCTATCCCTTCAGACTCTCCCACACCTTTTTTCAGTGTTGGCACATCTATTCAAACAGATCGTGATACAACCGAAGGAGCTTTCATCAACTATGCCATAAAATTCTGGAATGCTGCTGAAGACACAATCTGGTTTAACACTACTTATAGTAACACTGAAGGAGTTTTCTTTGTTACTTCTTATTCTGTAAATATCGGCGATACAACAATAACAGTTACTTGGGCTACTTCTTTGACTGATAGCGACAAACTAACTGTTTATGAGGATGGAGCACTTACTACTGTTAATGAAGACACAACTAGTCCTTCTGATTGGACAAAATCTACTGTTGTTGGAACTCATTCTGTGACGTTATTGTTTGAAGCAGATGGTTATACAACCGTAGCTTATTCTTTCAATTATCATATTTATGCTGTTGCAGATTTTCAAGTCGACATAGGTAGTTTTCAAGTTTCAGATAATTATGTGAATACTTACGCTACAGCAAACTATGATGGTTCTTACTATGTTTATGAAGATAATGTTGAAATTGAAACTGGAACTCTTTATGGTTCTGGAACGGTCATTGAAACAAATAAAAATATTACCGCAGGGATAACGATTGCTTATGCTATCAAATTTGTTTATGAATCCACAGAAATATGGTTTAACACTACTTACAGCAATCCAAGAACACCTTTCTACTTGACAGATTACAGAGTTACTGATGGTTCAACTATCACTATTACTTGGGATACAACTCTTCCAGCTTTAGATTCTCTCACTATTTATGAAGATGGAATGTTGATCGAAGATAGTGATCCAGAGAGTACAACGACTTGGGTTAAAAATACCACAGTCGGTAATCATTATGTTACACTTATCTTTTCTGCTGCTGGATATGATGACATTATTCACAGCTTTAGTTATTCTGTTTATCCTCCTATTGCCTTTAGTGTCTATGTTGAATCTTTCTATGTTTCTGATGATTATTTGAATATTTACGCTACAGCTAATTTTGATTATACCTACATTGTATATCAAAATGACCTAGATATTGGTAGTGGATCGGGAATGGCTGTTGGAACAATTATTATCTCACCAAAGAGCAGAGCAGCAGGATTATACAACTTTACTATAGTCTTTACTTACGGTTCTGAAAATATCACTTTTATGACCTGGTATAGCAACCTTATTCCTCCATTACACCCTTCAAATGACCTTTATAGAACCGACAGTCAGGGCTTCTATAATATCAGCCTCTACACTAATTTAGCGTTCTTCTGGGTTGATGTCTGGCATGATAGTGTATTAATCATTGATGACAGCACAGAGACACGCTATTCAATTCCTAAGGCATCTAAAGTCGGATTACATAATATCACATTAATATACAGTTATAATATCTCTACAGATAGCGAAGGGTATCCTATTGCTGAATATAATGCAACAATCTCTTACGAATTTTGGTATGAGACAAAATTGTTCTATGATATTCGAATAAGATATGTTCCAACTAATTATCTTGGATTAGCCATTGGAGATGCGTTTGAAGTTTCATGGGTTAATACTTATTTTAATGGAAAGTTGATTTTTGATGGAGAAATTGACGATGTTCCAGACTACTCAAATTATACTTTTATCGCAAATGATTATATAAGAATCAGAAACAACATGCCGATCCATAATTTAACTATCACAGATTTATTCGGTAGAGAAATAATGTATAATCTAACAATAGATATTTCAAGTTTTGCTTATGCTATTATTGAACTTCCAGTTTATCGTTTAGGTGTAGTGAATAACGATGATGAAAGTCATAAAATCTCTATACGGTCTTATTTGAGTGGCGAAGAGTGGCAAACAACACCCATACTCCCTCCTGGTTATCAGACAGAATATTGGGTTTGTAATCGCACTTATGAGATTAGAATCCTTTCTGTTGGTTCAACAACTTATGATGAAAATGGTGCTATGGTTGAATTATATGATGATATAACAGATTATCCAGAACTTAGAACAGTTCCTTACGTGATTGTAATACCATTAGATTTGGTTTTTGAACCTGAAGAAGAAGAAGTGATAGATAAATGGTGGACAAAACCAGCATTCATAGCTGGTATGTCAGCTATTGCACTCATTATTATTTTAGTTGCTATATATATTGTTAATAAAAACGTTAAAAAGAAAGAGAGGTTAAACAAGTGAAAAAGAAAAAGAAATTATTCTTAATTGTGGTCCCATTACTATTTCTTATCTGTTTTAGTTCAACAGCAAGTGCCTTATCCACTGAAGAAGGAATAGGAGTCGATTCCCCAGGTTTGTATACTTACGTTGAAAGATTTGATGACTTATCAGGTGCTTTAACTGTAACTACTACTGGTGTTAATAATTCTGGTTCAGATTACATGTATATCACAGTCGTAGTAATTTGCATGGATGCAGAGCGAAACTTCAGGTTGCGTATATTTGATAGTGACGAAGATATGTTTCTTGAAATTGATAACGAAAATGGTATAGGAGCAAAAGAAAGGAGATGGACTGTCCGTCCTCACATGGATAAGGAGCACTTGATTTGGACTGCATCTGTAACAGATCTCTCTGGAGAAGTAATTTATGCACAATTATCTCTTCTGTATACTTATGACGAATCGTCTTGGTGGCGACCTCCTGGTGATGAAGACGAAGAATCTATGAGTGAAGAGAAACACAAACAAGAGATTCTATATACCAATTTAAGTTACTTAGTGACCATTCCTTTTATGATAATTTTTACTGGCGTGATAGTTATTCAGCGAGAAGGTACGGGCGTAAAACATTTCATTAAAAGCAAAATCAAAGAGGACCAAAAATGAGTGATCCACAACAGATGAACATAAAATTAGAGCGAGAAGACACTCCTACTCGTAGTATTTGGCAACGATACAAATACGAATTACTTGTAAGACATGCTAAACTGTTTTGGGGAACAATTATCTCTATAATTTTCTTTTTTATTATAGGTTTTCCATTTGTTATATTTGTTATGAAAATGCACTGGGGCTTTGGCTTTGTAGGTATTTTTATTTTGCTTTATTGGGTTCTTAAATGGGTTTTTCTCGCCATTTGGTTTGTTGTTTCAAGAGCTGGATTAGCTTTGCTCTTTGCTCCATTGATCTACCTCATTATCAAATATTTTATTCATGTTGATAAAGTAGGTTTTCGAGAACTAGGTTCTAAACATACTTACTTTTTCAAAGTTACTACAACCTCCGATGGATATCTTTTGCATGAGAAAAGATTCTTTGGCAATAAACCCATTTATCTAGACAAAGTAACTGTTCAATATTTTAAAGAAAATGGTTCTGAAAGAGTTTTCAAAGAAAAAGGTAAAGAAGACAAAGATTTCTTAGAATTGGATATCGTTCCTCTTTCATGGAGAAATGATTCTTTATATATCACAGATATAGAAACCAAAAAATGTTTTCTTAACCAAGCTATTCTTGTCACTGAACCTATTAGAGATTATTATACCATGATCATTAAAGGTTTACCTCCTACACAACAAGAAGTGGAAAAAAACGTTATTTATGAAACTATTCTAGGTACAGCCGATATTAAACAGCAATTATTACAAGCTAAATATCAACTCAGAAACGTTGTTATCGAAAGACTAGAAATGGTATTAGACGTTGCTCTACCTCACAAAGGCGAAGAATTTTTGCGAATTAAGAGGGTTACAGACAAGAAGACTGAACCTTATGATGGTGTAGTAGAAATTGAAGGACAAAAGAGTCTATTGAAAGAATTAAGTCAAGCTAAATCAAAAGAAGAACTAGACGCAGTGATGATGTATTATGTCAGCGAGGAAGAGAACTGAAACTTTAGACGCTACTAACTGGATGAGTTTTATTCACCACATGTACGGTGCTGCTCTCCACATGGGGCCTAATAATTTTGCTTCTATCCAACTAGCTTTAGAATTTTGGGATTATTATGCTGAAGTTAATTTCCTCAAAGATCAGAAGCACATTATCTACTTCGTTGCAGGAGCTTTCCGCTGTAATAACAAATATACTTACAGAGAAGGTATAAAACACTTTTCTCAGAAAGGGCAAGAAAATGCAGAATACCTTATGAGTTCTGCTCTTAAGATCGAGAAAGCTAGTTATAGCGCACAAAAACAACCTGCTATCACTCCCATTCCGCTTTCTAAAATCAAATTGGATTCTTGGGAAAATAGACTTGCTGCTCTAGCTGTTGATATGGTTCTTAATCCTGAAAAGGAAGAATATAAGGAAGGTTATCTTTTAGATCCAGAAGAAGCTGATGCTAGTCCATTAGCTTTAATGACTTTGAAAATCTACTTACAGATTCTTCAAAGAGCAATAAATTATGAAAAAAAACGAAAGGTGATAGGAAAATTGAATGAAGCAAAAGACGAAATAAAAGAACATATTTCAGAAATTAGAAAAGAAACTAAAGAGTATTTCGATGAATCAAATGAAGAATATGCTATTATGAAACTACGACAACTACAAGACAAAGAGGATCTAATTCAATCCAAAAACGAGCTTTCCTCGATGCAGAAAGGCTGTAACCAGATGCTTAATCTTAATCTTAATAAAAGAATAGCTGAAGCAAAAGCAGACTTAACTGTTCTGCTTGAGGTTAAAGAGGAAATTGAGCGAGAAGAGAAGGAGCTAGGCAAAAAGATAGGAAAACGCCAACTCGCAAAACTACTCGAACAAAAGGGGGTTTAACTACTGAGCTGGGGAGATTATGATCCACCTAAAACAATTGTATTTCAAAAAAATCCTTTTGATGATCCAGATCAAGACGAAGGATTAAGACAAGCTTACAAAGTTTTAGATGAGCTTTTTCCCAAACCTGCCTATATTCGTTATCTAAAAAAGAAAGCTAAAACAACCGTTAAAGAAAAAAATCAATGGTCCATAACCTACATTTTAGTTGTAGGGGCTGAAGAATCTGGAAAAAGTGAAACCATAGATTTTATTTGCGATTTCTTTAAAGATATCTTTCCTACAGAAGAAAGTTTCACTGAAGTAACTTCTACCGAGTTAGAAGCTCTCTACCAGAAAATTCCTAGAAACAAAAAATATATCCTTTTATGTGCTGAAGATGTTACTTCTGCTCTCACTAAACAGTATAAAGATATTAAAGTAAATATCAAAAAGCGTAGATGGATCTGTAAAAACAAAACTGGACTAAATGAAGGGATATTAATTCAAGTTTTAGGTGTTCACAGATATTTTTCCATTCCTGAACTTTTCAGAGATGATATCGACCTAATCATTGTCAAAAGCGTTCCTACTGAAGCGAATGTCTATGACTCCACTCATCAAATTAGCAAGCTAGTCTCTTATAAAGGAGCTAAGTTTCTTAACGAATGTAGTGAGAAAAGAACACTAGTTAAATCTAAAAAAAGAGTCTACCAAGTTTCCGAAGCCATGAAAAAATATGGGCACTATTTTGGTTATGGAACATATAAGGTAGAATCAACAAAGAAAATAGGGTTATGGTATAATCCTGTTGTCGATAAGACAGATCTGTGGGATGTAGAATTTCTGAGAAGAGGCGAAGGTGAAGGCATTCCGACAATAGATCATAACTGGACAAAAATAGATGTTTTTGACTGGGAAGAAAAAATCTATGAAGAATTGTTGATTCACCCTAAATATGACAAATACGCTGAGTTCTGGAAGATTTTAGTTATAGAGGATGAACCTCCTGCTTCCCCTGAAACATGGAAAAAATTATCTTGTGGCAGAACGAAAGTTTTCGATATGCGTAGAAATCTGATCAAAGATAAAAATTCTTCTGTTTTTGGTTACATTAGTGCTAAACGAGGAGAAGAACTTTTTGAGCAATTTGTTCTTAACGCTTGTGTGGACTTAGACATTCCTCATTCTCATAAACCTAGACATACAATAGACAATAAAATCTATGAAGATGATCTACTTTTAGGAGAAAACACCATTATTAATCTCAAAGTTGGTGAAGGAATGAACAGTTATTCTTGGGAAAATCATTACAAAACCACTTACGTTTTTTCTCAAAACGGATTCGAAACTTTCGTATTGTACTATGATTTAACTAGGAATCTCGTGCAAATTTTCGATTCAGGATACATTAGTGAAAAACGCAATTTACCTGTAGGCTCGGATAGGACGGACAATCCGTTTATGACGCTCTCAGAGGGGTTGAAAATGCTTTCACGTCTTACCCTCTCTTCCTCTCCGCAAAAAACTCCCCAAGTTCACCCAAAAGATAAAGTTCAAAAACAGTCCGAATCAGCACAGCCATTACTTGAAAAAGAGCGGGGGGTAAGACAGTAAATGGTACAATGTCCTAGATGTGGTTGCGAATTCATACCTAAATATCTAGATATAGAAGATGACATAGATATGGTCACTTTACGCTGTCCTAGCTGTAAAGTCGTTTTTGCTCGAAATATCATCTATCTTTCAACAGTAGTAAAAAGTGATGTAAAATGATTTGGAATGAGTTAATGACAATGAAACCTAGACTTAATAATATTAGAAAATTAAGTCTAGAAGAATTTCTAGAAAACTATTCGATTCTAAAAGTTTCTGGAAATTTTGAATTATATCAAGATTATATGCGTAAAGAGAAAAGGATCATCAAAAGACATGGTGAAGTTTTCCTCAAAGCACTACTAAAACTTGAAGAAACAGAACTAAACGGAGAAGAAACTAATGCCTAAAAAGGTTACAAAGAAACTGAATATCCCAGTACCAGCTAAAAAGATGGGTTTCTGGGTGAATAAAGAAAATTTGCGAAAAGGCGAAAGAACGATTAAAACTAAAAAAGATAAGGCTTTAGTGCTAAGAAATCGTTCTGGGTACGAATACAGTAAAATTTTTACTGGTTATGAATTAGATAAAGATAATCTGGAATTGCAATTTGCTGCTAGAAGAAGAGTTAATCCTCAAGCAGCAGCACGAGATCTAAGGATAAGAGCTCAAGATACTAGAACAGCTCCAATTTTAACAGCTAAGCAGTTCTTTGATTTTACTAAAAGAGATGTAGAAGGAATAGACACTCCTCCTAAACTTGAGAAAACCTATGACCACGATACAATGAGTGCTTTTGTTAAACGAGTATCTTATATCGCTGCTGATATGAATGTCGAACCCAAAGCTATATTGTTTAAAGACATGAAAGGTAAAAAATGGGGTGAAGCAACAAGTACAAATAGTGTTCGTTTTGATCCTGAACTTCTAGAAAAAAGTAAAGACTTTCAAGACAAAGTAATAATTCACGAACTATTACACTTGCGTTATCCTGATCATCCAGTCATGCACAAACAGATGGAAAAAACCTACATTCAAAGATATAAAGATATGGAAAAACCATCCTCACCTAAACACGTATCAAAGATTTCTGATGATCTTTCAATTCAAGAATTAATTGACATTGCTAGAAAGGATGAATCAGAACTAGCTAGACTTGGTATGAAACTAACTCCTGAACAAAGAACGTTTGATCCTACTTATCAACACATCAAGAAAGAGATAGCTGAAGCTAAAGTTCAGATTAGTAAGAAACAGTTTGCTAGATTAGACGCTAGAAAACAAGCTGAAAAACCAAAACAATATTATATTATTGATGGTACAGGACAGATCTTACACAAATCCACTTCTAAAGAAGGAGCTGAGAAATGGTTTAATAAATTTAAACCTACAAATATAACCTATAAAGAAAAACGCTGGGAAGTAATAACTAAAGAAAAATATGAACAAATGGATTTTAAACCTAAACAAGAAACAAAGAAACCAACTGATCTAAATACAATAGAAAATATAGACCAAGCCAAGAAACATCTTAAAACTCTACTTAGTATAGCTGAAATTGATGAGTATGAAGATTTACGTAAAGATATAAACAAAGCTGAAGGAGTTCCTGAAACATCTGTGGAAAGAACAAAAGCTATCAGAGATCTTCTTAAAACTGAATTTGAAAACCGCTACAATAAGAAGGCTAAATTCTCTGTCAAAAAGGGAACAGGAACAGTTGGTAGTTGGACTTTTATTACTGGTTCTAAAGATGAGTATGGACACTTTACCAAAGAAGAAACAGAATTTATTGAGGATATTTTGAAAGGAGAAAGTATTCAAGGAACTAATGACATAGGTTTAGATTATGAAAGAGCTGAAAACCATCTCCGTAGAATTACTAGAGAGAAGTTAAAAAAAACCCTAGCTCCTGAAACCAAACCTAAAGAGA
>JABCTC010000112.1 GCA_018238545.1 Candidatus Heimdallarchaeota archaeon | reverse complement strand
TGATTTGTTAACTTTGAGAACTTCTGAATCTATATTTTTAAGTTCAACTGGTAAATCATCTGACCAAGGAAGATATTTTCCGTAAGCGCTAGATAATAGACCGTATTTACTATCAACATAATGCATAAAAACAATGTTGATAATAAATACGGTCTATTTTGACAATAATGATTTGTTAACTTTGAGAACTTCTGAATCTATATTTTTAAGTTCAACTGGTAAATCATCTGACCAAGGAAGATATTTTCCCAACTCTTCTTCGTTATTTATATCATTTAACTGAGGAAGCTCTGTTAGAATATGTTCAATATATTTAAATAAATTAAGATTATTCAATTTAGCAGATTCAACAATTGAATACATAACTGCATTGGCTACAGCGCCTTTAGTTGTATCTGCAAAAAGCCAGGCACGTCGATGGACTGCAAATGGTCTAATAGATCGTTCAACAAGATTTGATGTAAGAGGTATTCTTCCATCATTCAAAAATTGTCCTAGTTCAACATGCTGATTTTTTACATATGTAATTGCTTCTGATAGTTTTTTATTCGTTATTATATGTTTATATAATTCATCAACCCATACCAATAAAGCCTCATAAACAGGTTTTGAAAGTTCCTGTCTTTTTAAAAGCCTTTCTTCATTAGACAACTCAGTTAGTTCTTGTTCAATTTTAAATAGCTTATTACAAAATTTAAGACCTTCTTCCCCCTTTGTTCCAGCAATAGGTTTATGCTTATTATCTGTAGGGATGGCATCAAGAAATTTACGTCTTGTATGACTCCAGCATTTGGCGTGGAGTGCGTCCGGAATTTTATTGTATCCACCGTAGGCATCTGTAACAAATATTCCTTTGAAATTTTCAAGTAAGCTAATCGCTTCAGAACTATTGCGAGTCATACTATATTTGAAAATTACTCCTTGTATCTTTTCTTGTTCTCCAGATCTTAAAACCCACATGAATGAATCCGTACTGGCTTTCCGATTTTTTTCATGATTACATTGAATTCTAGTTTCATCAGCCATAACAAGTTCATTACTTTCTAAAATCCTTTTATGCATCAAATTCCTTAATGATTTTAGATAATACTCAGAAATTTGATTACACCAATGTGCCATAGTAGCTCTTGGAAGTAAAAGTCCTTTATCATACCAAAAAGATTCTTGCCTATTAAGGGGCATTCCCATGAAATACTTTTGATAAATCACTTGTGCAGCTAATGAAGGTGATATGAATGAGTGATTTAGTATAGGTCTCGGAACTGGTGCTTGTAGAAAATGATCATTTGGATTATTACTATCTTTTGCACCACAACTTATACATTTATATGTATTTTGAAAGATACTGACTAATACAAGTTTAGCTGGAACATACTTAATATTTTGTCTTAGAAGTTTACGCCCAATTTTTTTCATAGGAGAAGCACAGATGTCACAATTTTCATCATCTGGTATTTCATATTCTTCCATTTCAAATTCGAAATCTTTTAACTTATCTTTTCTTATACCTGTTTTATTTATTTTTCTTTTATATGATTTCACTACAATTTCTTTGATAGCTTCTGTAATTTCTTCTATAGCTTGTTTTTGTTCTTCTTTACTATCATCAAAAAATGATATCTGATTAGAATTTTTTATTTCTTCTGGAGTTTTTTCTCTTCCTGGCCCAAATAGCATTTTTCTGAATTTATTCAAGCTAAGGTTTAAATTTTCTATTGCAATATCTTTTATTTTGTTATCTGCCTTAAGTCTTTTAACCTCAGCTTCTAATTCTTTCAATTTTCCTAATTCGGTTTCCAGATCCTTAATTATCTCTTTATCAGTCATAAGTATTTCCTTTTCTATTATTTCTTCTGATAAAATCATACCATAAAACATGTACAAAAACAATAGAATACATTAAGTAAACGTTCAAATTTCAACGTTTAATAACGCATTCTATTGTTTTGTTTTAATATACTATGTCATTTTTATTTATACGAAATTTTCTTAAGGCTTTCTTCTGCTTAACATTTAATCCTTGAAGTAACCACTTTATTTGATCAAAAGTGATGTCTTTGACAGCATCTTCATCTTTTGGCCATTGGAATTTCATTTTGTCTACATTTAGAAGTTTTTTGTGAGCTAAAATGAAGCCATTATCTTCAAATCTTAAAACTTTTAGTCCATTTCTTTTTCTATTACAAAATATGAAAACACAAGTTCCTGAATATGGATCTAATTTTAATTTTTCAGTAACTAGAACACATAGGCTGTCGATTTGTTTTCTAAAATCAGTTACACCGCAGCAAAGATAAATATGTTCAGCACTTTCAATGAAATTTTCCATCATAACTTTTGTACTACCTGAAGAACTCTTTTTAAAGTATCTTGATTAAAATTATCAGAAATTTGAACAGCACATCCATTGCATGCAAGAACTAAGGCCTGTTTATTTTCAGTATTATTATCTTGAAAAATTTTCTTGTTTTTCTTAGGTAGTACAATTTCTACAAGCGTCTTATCATATTTCTGATTGAGACTTTCCTCAGTTGCTTGCTTGTATTCTTTTTCTTTTTTTATCCAAGTAAAAATTGTTGAAGCTGGAATGCCTTTTTCTTTAGCAAACTTAACTACTGATAGATCTGACTTTCCAATTTCTTCTAAAATATCTCTTTTTTCTTTTCTACTATATCTATTGTTCAAATCATTTACCTCCGTATGCTTAGATTAGCATACGGGACAGGATTATTCACTACGGTTAGTTATCTAGCGCTTACTTTTCTTTACTCCAAATTCGTTGAAATGTAGTATACTATTGTACATAAAAAGAAAGCTCCTTCTGTTAGATTTTGTTGGTAACCTTATCATAACATGAAGGGTGCTTTCTTTTTAT